>NZ_JBNAFI010000001.1:0-867851 GCF_049707515.1 Microbacterium arborescens
CAGGACGCGATCGACAGGCTCTACGACCGGTATCAGAACGTTTACGGACAGACCACCGACGACCGCCGGTAGCCCCGGACCGGGGCGCGGTCAGCTCGGGGGCGGAACGCTGGCGTCGGTCTCGCCGCTCCCTTCGGCGAGACCCGACAGGCGCTCGCGCGTCTCGCGCTCGGCGATGATGCCGAGGAAGTCGGTGACGCGCGCGTCGGCGTGACTCTCGACCGAGGCCTCGGCCTCGCGGCGGATGACGTCGTCGTCGACGCCGGGCATCCGCCTGCTGACGCGATCGGTGACCTCCTCGACCAGCTCGGCGGGGTCGAAGTCTCTCGTGGGCTTGTCCATGGCCTCATCCTCGGCCGGTCCGCCGTGCCGGGGAAGCCATCGCGCGGACGGCTCCGGCGTGCGATCATCCGCGCGGCTACGCTGGATGAACGTGACCGATGAAACGAGCCCCGAGGGGGCGGCCTCCGACAGAGCGAAATCCGAGTGGTACTGGTCGGAGGACGGCATCAACTTCCATACGCGCAAATGGGTGCGTCCGGAGGACCTCAACGCCAACGGCACCCTCTTCGGAGGAAGCCTGCTCCGCTGGATCGACGAGGAAGCCGCGATCTACGCGATCATCCAGCTCGGCAACTACCGCGTCGTCACCAAGCTCATCTCCGAGATCAACTTCGAGTCGTCGGCGCTGCAGGGCGACCTCATCGAGATGGGGCTCACCGCGACCCACTTCGGGCGGACCTCGTTGACCATGCGCGCTGTCGTGCGCAACATGATCACTCGCAAGCGCATCCTCTCGATCGAGCGGCTCGTGTTCGTGAGCGTCGACGAGGCGGGCCAGCCGATTCCGCACGGTTACTCCGCCATCACCTACGACCGTGATCGGATGCCGCGCGAGCATCCCCGCACCGACTCGGTGCGCCTGCCCTGACCCGCGGGGGTGTCAGGGTCGAAGGCGCTGACCCTAGGCTACGAGGGTGCTGCAGCTTCCCCTCGTCTCCGCGCTCGGGTGCGCGGTGCAGATCGATGGGGGAGACCGCTCGCCCGACGACGTGGCCGCGATCGCTCGGGCATGGGGTGATGCCGAGGTGACTTCGGCCGACAGCATCCCGGCTGCCCACCTGAGGGTCGCCGTGTCGGATGCGGCGCTCGGGCGCGAATTGTCAGAGCTGTCGCAGAAGGTGACATTGGCGGCGATCGAGGCGCGGCGCGGACACCTCTGGATGCTGCACGCCGGCGGCCTGGCCGATGACGAGGGCAACGTCGTGGCGATCGTCGGCCCGTCGGGGCGTGGCAAGACGACAGCGACGCGGGCGCTCGCTGCGCACTACGGGTACGTCACCGACGAGACGGTCGCGATCGCCCCCGACGGCACCGTGCTGCCCTATCGGAAGCCGCTGTCGATCATCGAGGGCGCGGCATCCGACAAAGCGCAGCGCTCCGCATCGGAGCTCGGGCTGGGGCCCCTGCCGGACGTTCCCCTCCGGCTGAGCGCGATCGTGCTGCTGGACCGGGTGCCGGGCGGACCGGAACGTCCCGTGCTCGAGTCGTGCGACCTCGCCGACGCGCTTCCCGAGCTGGTCGAGCAGACGAGCTACCTCGCCGACCTGCCTGCGCCGCTGCGTCAGGTCGCGGCACACGTGACGGCTGTCGGCGGCGTCCACCGCGTGGTCTACAGCGAGGCCGAGACGCTCGCGTCGGCCCTCGCCCCGCTGTTCCGTACCCCCGCCCCGGTCGGCGACGCCGACGCCGCCCCGGTCGCGGAGATCGCCGACGAGAAGCGGGGGCACCGGTCCGAGAGGGGCTGGCGGCGGGGATCGTACCTCGACGCGATCGCGCTCTCCGCCCCGGGCGACCCGAGGGAACGGATCGCCCTGCTGCAACCCGAGGTGTCGGGCGGTGCGACTCTGCGCGTCCTCGACGGCATCGGACCGACGCTGTGGCGCGCGGCCGACGGGCGATCGGTGGAGGACCTCGTCGACGCGGCGGTCGCCGTCCACGGCGCGCCGCCGACGGGCGACCCCGAGGCGGTCGTGAGCGCGGCCCTCGACGCACTCCGCGCAGACGGCGTGCTCGCGCGAGAGCATTCGTGGCGGGCACGCCGGGACGTCGCGTGGACCACGAGCGACGACGGTTTCGTCGTGCTGCCTCTCTCGCGCGGCGGATCGCCCGAGCCGGTGGCCCTGGAGGGCACGGCCGCGATCGTCTGGGCGGTGTTGACGACGGCGCGCGGCGCGACCCTGGAGGCGCTCGTGGATGCGATCGCCGCGCGCAGCGGGGCCGACGCCTCCGAGATCGACGGCGACGTCCGCGCGTTCCTTCACGAGCTCGCGGAGCGCGATCTCGCGGAGTCCTACCTGCCCTGATCAGGGCTGTCGCCTGCGCTGGTGCAGGCCTCGAATCCGACACTTCGCGACACCGATCGTGATGTGAGCGACGGATGCCGCCTCGGCCATCGACGGCGCTTCGTGGCGGCGAAAAAGTACGGGAAAACCTCTCATTCCGACCCGAGGAGTTCCCGTGACCGACGTCGTTCCCACCCGCCGCGAGTCCGACGGCATCGACCGCCGCACCATCATCAAGGGCGCGGCGTGGGCCGTTCCCGTCATGGCGGTGGCCGTCGCGGCACCGCTCGCCGCAGCATCGGTCAACAACTCCGGCCTGGCGGTGACGGGAACGAACACCGGTCTGCTCGCGCTCAACCTGCTCGACGGAGGCGGAACCCTCACCGCGACGGCGCTGACGACGGTGCCCACCGAGTTCACCATCACGAACGGCGCCGGCGCGATCAATCAGACCGCGACCGTCACCGTGACCGTCGGCCGGCCGGCCGGCATCAACCTCCCCGTCGGCCGTGCGCGTGGGTTCGGCGTCTTCAGCCTGAACGGCGTGCCGTCCACGGCCGGACAGCGCACCGCCGTCTACCAGAGCGCCCCGGTCGTCGGTCAATTCGGCTTCCCGCTGACGACCTTCACCACCACTCTTCCGGTGAACGTCCCGTCGAACGGGACGCAGAGCGTCCCGCTGGTCCTGGGGCTCGCGGGCACCTCCACCGGTGTCGCGGTGTCGGCCCTGGCCACCTTCCCCGTCACGATCGTCGTCGACTTCGGCAACGGTCTGACGCGTACGGCCACGTCGAGCGTCGTCGTCCCGGTGGGCGCGGGGATTCTCTAAGTAGTCGTGACCGTGGTGTCCGCGGGTGTCGACTGCGCCCCGAATGCGTAGTCGGCACCCGCGGATCCGGTACGGGGCGGCGGCGCGGCCGCTCCTACGCTGTGAGGCGATCGAGGGGGGAGGCGCGCCGTGAGCTACGAGCGCTACCCGAGTGGGCCGGCAGTGTCGCCCCCTTCATCGCGCCGGCCGGGCGAGCCCTTCGCCGGCCGGCCCGCGCAGACGCTGACGCTCGAATCGGTCGTCCTGAAGCGCTACCAGCTCGCCGCGGGAGTCGAGCGGGTCGTACCGGCCGGCGGGACACCGCTCGTGCACAGCATGCTGGTCGCTTCGGGGACGGTGAGCATCGCCCCGACCCTCGATGCGCGCCGCCGGCACCGCGTCGATGCCGGCCGGGGACTGTTCCTGCGGTCGCGCTCGGACCACCTGGTGGCCTGGTCGGACGACGCCGAAGTGATCGTCGTCTCGGCGGCCGAAGAGGTCGTCGCCGCCTTCGGCGCCCCGATCGACGAGAACGACGGGCCCCTCTTCGCCGGCGACTCGGCTCTGGTGACGCCCGCGACCGCCTATTTCCGCTCGCTGCTGTCGGGAGCGGCCCGGCCCGGGCGCGTGGCCACGTACGCGCTGTCGCGGCTGGCCGAGGAGATGATCGGCAGCCTGTTCCTCGAACGCGCGAGCGTGGGCGCGGAACCGGTGAAGGTGCAGCCGTCGCTGTATCGACGCGCGCTCGCCCTCATCGCCTCGCGTCGAGCCGACCCCGACCTGACGGTGCCATCGCTGGCCGCGGAGCTCGCCGTGTCACCGCGCCACCTGCAGCGGGCCTTCTCGGAGCAGAACACCTCGCCGACCGAGGAGATCCGCCGCCTGCGCGTCGAGCTCGCCGTGCAGCTGCTCACCGAGGCGCGCTACGACGTGCTCTCGATCGAGGAGGTGTCGCGCTACGCCGGATTCGCAAGCGCCGACGACCTGCGTCGGGCGTTCCGGCTGCAGGGCGAGCTGTCGCCCACGCGGGTGCGCTCCCAGCGGCATCCTGGACGGGCAGGGCGAGCAGAGCGGCGCGGCCTGCACGCCCTGCCCGCCCTGATGCCGACTACGGCGCCTGCGTGAACGAAGTGCTCGCTCGTGCATCGACACCGTGACCGAGCCGAAGGAGGCGCGAAGACACCCGCGGAGCGCTCATGGCGTACCCAGACGGTCGAGCGGCCAGAAGCGGAAGAACACCTCGCCGACGATGTGTTCGCGGCCCACCGGCCGAGCGCACGTGTCCGGCGCCGTTGCCGTCGCGGTTGCCGCTTGGCTGCGGCACGCTGCGAGCGAGTCCGCCGAGTTCGAGCGGTTGTCGCCCAGGAGCAGGAACTCGTCGGAGCCGAGCGGCACGGGTGCGAAGCAGCGCGGCGACTGCGGGATGCTGGCGCAGTCGAGCGTTCCCGCTTCGAAGGGCAGGTCGTGGGTCACGTAGTCCTCGACGATCGCCTCGCCGTCGACCGTCAAGCGGCCGGCCGCGTCGCAGCAGGCGACCGTCTCACCCGGGCCGGCGACGATGCGCTTGACGAGTGCGTCGCCGTTGCTCGGGCCGAATCCGAAGACGTCGCCGAACCAGCCGGCGACCACGCGCCACGGTGGCGCGTCGGGCGGAGGAGCGTCGCGCCATGACTCCGGGCGGTCGAACACGACGACATCGCCGCGCCCGGGCTCACCCGAGATCCCGAGGCGGTCGACGAGGATGCGGTCGCCCGGCGTCAGCGTCTGCTCCATGGAAGCGGACGGCACCTGATAGACCTTGACGACGAACGACTGGACGAGCGCGACCACGAGGAGCGCCGCGGCGAGATGCGTCAGCGGGTGTCCGGCGACGCGCCGCCAGCGGGGCCGCGGCGTGGGTGCATCGCGCTCACGCTCCGGAGCGGTGTCGGGCGCGGCCGTCACGAGTCAGCGTCGCGTGCGGCGGGCGCGCCGTCCGTCCGGCAGCGCAGCGGCGGGGGCGGGCACCAGATCGGCCGCAGCCTCGTCGTCGGTGCGGTAGTAGGCGCCGGTGTACTGGTAGCCGTAGTACGCCGCGCCGCTTCCCTTGCGCGGGACGCGGTTGAGGACGACGCCGAGGGCCCGTCCGCCGGCGCGCTCGAGGTTCTGCTGCGCCTTCTTCAGCGCATCGAAGGTCGTGCGGCCGACCGTGGTGACGATGATGGCTCCGTCGGTCCGGTTGCTCAGCACGGCGGCATCCGTCACCGGGATCAGCGGCGGCGCGTCGATGATGACGACGGCGTCTTGGCTGAGGGTGTGCAGGAGGTCGCGCATGCGCTGCGAGCCGAGGATCTCGCTGGGGTTCGGCGGGATCTTCCCCGCGGCGATGACACGGAGGGCGCCGGTGCGGCCGACCGGCTGCGCGACGTCGTCGACGGTGGCCCGGCCGGCGAGGATGTCGGTGAGTCCGGCATCGCCGATCAGATGGAAGATCGTCGCGACCATGGGGCGGCGCAGGTCGCCGTCGATGAGGACGACGGGCTGGCCGCTCGCCGACAGGGTGATGGCGAGGTTCGCCGCCGTCGTCGACTTGCCTTCCCCGGGGAGGGGGCTGGTGATCACGAGGATGCGCGGCGGGCTGTCGACATCCATGAACTGGATGTTGGTGCGCAGCTCGCGCATCGCCTCGGACACGGCGTACAGGTGGACGTTCTTGCTCGAGGACGTGTTGGCGCCGTCGAACGGGATAAGGCGGTTGTCGGCGGTGAACGACTTCTCTTCGGGGATCGCGCCGACGACGTTCAGACCCGTTTCGCGCTCGACGCCCTCGGCAGAGCGGATGCGGCGATCGAGGGTGAAGCGCAGCAGCGCGTAGCCGACACCCACGACGAGCCCGACGAGACCGCCGATCGCGAGTGCGAGGCGCACGTTCGGCGAACTCGGACTGGTCGGCAGCCGGGCCGAGTCGGCGGTGACGAGGGTGATGCCGGGGTTCACCCCGGTGCCGCCCGACTCGATGTTCTCGATCTCGATCTGCATCCCGCGGATCCAGGCGCCGGCGAGGTCGCGCGCTGCCTCGGGCGTCGGACCGGTCGCGTCGACCTTGATGACCACGGTGTCGAGGGGATTCGACACCGACACCCGGCGCACGAGGCTCTCGGGGCTGACGTCCAGCCCGAGCTCCTCGCGGGCGTGCTCGCCGACGGCGCGCCACGTGCCGACGTCGACGTACGACTTGACCTTCGACTTCGCGAGGTTGTCGCTGACGTACTCCGAGCTGCTGTCGGTCTGCCCCTCGGCCTTGACGGGCGTGACGTATCCGCTCGCGTCGGCGGTGTACACCTTCGGCTGCACGAGCGTCCACGCGAAGGCGACGACGACGCCGAGGATCACGCACAGCGACAGCGCGATCCAGTGCGCGCGCAGGATGCGCAGGTAATCTCTCAGCTCCACGGTGAACCCCCTGATCCGATGCTATCGATTCGCGTCCGCGCCCTCATCGCCCGAAGCGCGCGCGGCAGCGAGCGGGCTCCGCGGCCCCACCGTCGCAGGCGTGCGGCGGCGCGACCGACGGTGGTGTCGACGGTCTCGGGCCGGCTGAGGAGCAGATCGGAACGACTCGGCCAGACCGCCCGCGCCGCGATGCGCGCGCGCTCCGCCCCGCGGGCGTCGCGCAGGGCCGCGAACCAGAAGTATGACCCGAACGATCCCGAGTTCACGCGCTCGCGCCACCGGTTCGCGGCCGTCGAGGCGTTCTGCTGCGGATCGACGGGGACAGCGACGCCCATGCGCTGGAACACCTCGGCGAGTGTGACGGTCGTTCCGGTCCGCATGGCCATGTCGGCCAGGCCCGCTCGCTCGGCGGGGGTGAGGGGGATGGTCTCGAGCGCCGCGAGCTCGTCGGCGTGACGCGCCTGCCGTTCGGTGCCGCGAAGGGAGTGCAGAGCGAGCACGATGATGTTCGCGATCCGTGAGGGCACG
The DNA here is from genome assembly GCF_049707515.1 of Microbacterium arborescens. Lineage (GTDB taxonomy): Bacteria > Actinomycetota > Actinomycetes > Actinomycetales > Microbacteriaceae > Microbacterium > Microbacterium arborescens_B. Next base: position 7,114 of record NZ_JBNAFI010000001.1, read on the forward strand.
GCGCAGGGGCGATGGGCGAACTCGCCGCTCTCGCGCTCGGCCCACAGCGCGTCGAACGCGGCACCGGGGTCGGCGAGCATGCCCGGGTAGTGACGGTGCACGTCGAGGTCGCAGGGCCACCGGTCGTGGAGGAACGCGCGGGAGTGGACGCTCGTCAGCCGTCCGATCAGCGGTGCGGGGCGCTCGCGCCAGCCGCGCGACTGGAGCTCGTTGCACAGGCGGTCGAACCCCGCCGGTTCGACGAGGACGTCGACGTCGGACGATGTGCGCTCCGCGCGGAGCCCCTGCCGAGAGAGCGTCGGTCCTTTGATGAAGAGCACGCGGATGCCGAGACCGTCGGCCACGTCCTGGACCCAGGCATGCGCGAGCTCGACGCCGCTGCGGAGTGCGAGGGCCAGCGCTGGTTCGTGAGGGGGCATGCGGTTCTCAGGTCGGTGATCAAGCCCATTATGTCGACATCCCGCGCCTTCGCTTCAGCGTCTCGGCGACACGATCGGGTCCGGCACCGGCGCTGAGGCGACAGCTTGCGCCGGCCCGCGGTTACCGGGGGGTGAGGAGGAGGGTGGCGACGAACGCCCCGAGGATCACGATGACGATCAGGACGACGATGATCGCCCATCCGGGCAGCCCGCCGTGGTCCTGCGTCCACCATGACTGTTCGCCGTAGTCGTAACGCCGCGATCGCTTCATGGCGGCAACGGTACGCCCGTGCGGGCTCCGGCAGATGTCGGGCGGGTTACACCTCGGAGATCGCGGAGCTCCTCCTCGGATCTGTGAGGATCAGGCGGCTCCGCCGTGCACGCGGTCGTGCGTCTGGCGGACGAATGCGGCATACCCTCCGGGTGTTCGTCCCACGAACCTGCCCGAGGTGACGACCTCGTGCTCGTCCGTCACGATGACGCGGGCGCCGGCGGCGACGGCGGACCGTACGAGGACGACATCCTCGTGCTCGTCGAGATCGGAGAAGCCCCCGGCGGCGGTGTAGACGTCGGCGCGAAGCCCGAGGTTCGCCCCGTGGATGTTGCCGGCCGGGCGTCCGCGCGGATGGGTCTCGATCCAGTGCGCCGCGTGCTCGGCGGTGAGATCGGCGAAGTCGGGCTGCACGGTTCCGAGGACGATATCGGCACCGGCCGCGACCAGGTCCAGTTGATGGCTGATCCAGGTCGGGGGCACGGCGGAGTCGCCGTCGGTCGTGCTGATCCAGGTGCGAGGCCGTGGCGGGTCGCCGAGCTCGGCCAGCGCCGCGTCGACGCCGACGCGGCGCGCGGTCCCGACGCGGCCCGCGTCGATCCGCCGGACGCTGACCGGGTGCGAGCGGGCGATGTCCTCCGACTCGTCGGAGCACGCATCGAGGACTACGACCGTGGCGACGACGACGGCGGGATGCGTCCGGCGTGCGTGCTTCACGGCGGCGGAGATCGCCGCGAGGCAGCGATCGAGGAGCTCGGCCTCGTCGTGCACCGGGACGACGACGGCCACCGCGGTGGGCGTCACGGAACGAGGCCCGTCTCGGCTGCCACCGACCGTGCATCCGGGCGGGCATAGACCTCGAGCAGGAAATCGGTCTCGTCGTGGTGAGCCAGGCGGATCAGCCGGTCGTCGGCGCGCAACGCGGCATGGACCTGGTCGCCCGACAGCGGGTATTCGGCGACCGGGTGACGCCAGTGGCAGGCGACGAGGTGCCCGTCGGGGGTCAGCGATTCCCGCATCCGAACGATCGCGGCGGCGAGGTCGGGCTCGCTCCAGTAGTAGCCGACCTCGGACAGGACGATCAGATCGAACGATCCGTCGGGCCACTCGTCCGGCAGCACGGCGCGAGCGAAGCGGACGTCGTCGCGGTCGCCGACGCGGCGCCGCGCCGAGGCGAGCGGTGCTTCTGCGATGTCGAGGGCGAGGACGTCGTCGCAGCGGTCGGCGAGGAGCGCGGTGAGCGCTCCGGTCGAGCAGCCCAGCTCGAGCGCCGACCGGTACCGGGCGCGGGGCAGGGTCGCTATCGTGATCGCGCGCTTACGCTGCTCGTACCACCGGGTGTCGAAGCCCCACGGGTCGTCGCCGTTGCGGTCGTAGAACGCGTCGAAGAAGCTCCGGCCGAGACTGGTCGGCTGACCGTGGGGCCGGATGAAGACCTCGAACGGCCGCTCGAAGTGCTGCTGCATCCCCGCGTGGAGCATCACCTCATCACCGGGCGACGGCGAGAGGGGCCGGGTCTGACTGCGGTGGAGGTCGAGGGCGCGGCGTTTGGCCGCCGCGAGCTCGTGGTCGAGCTCGACGAGCTCGAGGTCCGTCCACGGGACGTCGGCGGGCGACCCCCAGTGCCAGAGCCAGATGGGGTAGGTGCGCCAGGGCAGGCCGAGATCGCCGCACACCTCGTCGGCCACCTCTCCGGCGACGCGGTGGTCGCGGTGCCCGTCGCCGGCCCAGGGGGCCACGACGAGGCTTCGTGACTGCGGGGCCGACTCGATCTCGGCGCGCAGCGCGGCAGCGATCTCGTCGCGGTGCGCGTCGGTGTCGCCGTCGGGGATGCCGAGGAAGCGGACGCGGATCGCCGGGGACAGGCTCGTGAGCGCACGGGTCGCCTCGTCGCGCCGCACTGCGGCGAGGCCGGCAGTGGTGTGGGTGGGGGAATCCGGATGCGACCCTTCCCCGTCGGTCGCGATGATCACGGTCACGGCGCCCCCGGCCCGGGCGGTGCGCGCCATGAGACCCGCAGCCCCGAGGGTCTCGTCGTCGGGATGCGCGGCCACGACGATGAGATGCTCGATCGGGTCCGCCAGCGGCGGCAGCGAGCGTTCACCGAAGGCCGCGGTCCACACCGTCTCGGGGGTGCCGGCGTCGCGGTGGTCGAAGCTCACCACGCGCCGCGCCCCTCGCTCACGCTCGCACCGATGCGCGCGAGGTCGCGGTCGGCATGGTGCTGGCGCACGTAGACCTGCAGGTCGGCGACCCGCCGCGCGTAGGCCTCGTCGGCGACGAGGGGGAGAGGGCCGAGCGCGCGCGCCGACTCACTCAACGTCACCTCGACGGCATCGGCCACGACGGCGCGGGTGCGCGCCGCGAGCGTTCCCGGGTCGGCGACGAGCGAGCCGGGGCCGTCCATCTCGCGGGCCGCAGAGCCGAGCGCCAGCCGGGCGTTCCACAGCGCGGTGTCGACGCGGCCGAGATGCACCCGCGACAGCTGGTCCGCGTTCGGTCGCCGCGCGGCGTCGAGGAGGTCCGTGCGGAGGGGGATCGCGCCGCCCCACCAGCACGCCGCGACGCCGACGCCTCCCCGGGCGAAGCCCGGCCGGCGCAGGTACCAGCCCGGTTCGCCGACCGGAACCGCGGCCGCCGCCGCGAAGTCCACGGGGGCGCTGACCACCTGGGTGAGGCCCCGTGCGTGCCACGGTCCGCTCCGGGCGGACACCTCGGCGGTGCGCAGCGCGACGGCGAAGAGGCGGCGCTCGTCGCCGACCCACGCGGTCACGAGGGCGTGGCTGAGGTGCTGGGCGAGGGAACACCACGGCTTGGTGCCCGTGAGTCGCCAGCCACGCGGCCCGCGATGAGCGTCGAGGCGGACTCCGGGGCCTTCGGCGGCGAAGACGCCCCACGAGGAGCCGGCATCCACTCCGATCGCGTCGAGATCGATGTCGATCCCGTCGCGCCGCGCTTGGTCGAGGATGTCGAGCGCATCGAGGTGCGGTTCGAGCACGCGAGCCGCGGCGACGTCGCGCGCGGCGATCGAGGCGAGCAGTTCCCAGTCGTCGACGAGCCGACGGTCGACGGCGCGTCTCGCGCCGACCGACACAGCCCAGGCGAGGGTGGCGTCCACGTCGGTGCCGAAACCCGCGACGCGCGTCGCCGTCTCCACCGCGGTCCGCACCGCATCGCTGTCGCCGCCGGGCGATGTCGCCGATCGATCGGAAAGCGTCAGGACGGCTCGCGCTTCGTGAGGTTCTGCCACTGCCCCATCATCGCGTGCGCTCACGGTCGCGCGGGTCGCGGACGGGCTCCCGACACGTCAGGGGCGGCCCATGCCGCGGTAGTCCCAGCCGGCCGCGCGCCAGGCGTCGGCGTCGAGGCAGTTGCGGCCGTCGATGACGATCCGGCCCGTCGCCAGGCTCGCGGCGTGGGCGGGGTCGAGCTGGCGGCGGTACTCGTCCCACTCGGTCACGACGATGACGGCGTCGGCGGCGCGGAGGGCCTCGTCGCGGTCTTCGACGTAATTCAGCTGCGGGTGCACGCGGCGGGCGTTCTCGATCGCCTCGGGGTCGGTGACGGTGACCCAGGCGCCGAGACCGTGCAGGCGCACGGCGACGTCGAGGGCGGGGGAGTCGCGGATGTCGTCGCTGTGGGGCTTGAAGGCCGCGCCGAGGACGGTGATGTTCTTCTTGTAGACCGAGCCGTCGAACGCGGCGACGACCATGTCGACGGCGCGGTCGCGGCGACGCATGTTGATCGCGTCGATCTCGCGCAGGAACGCGACCGACTCGCCGCGGCCGAGCTCTTCGGCGCGGGCGGAGAAGGCGCGGATGTCCTTCGGGAGGCAGCCGCCGCCGAAGCCGATGCCGGCTCCGAGGAAGCGGCGTCCGATGCGCGCGTCGTGTCCGATCGCGTCGGCGAGGGTCGTGACGTCGGCGCCGGTGACCTCGGCGATCTCGGCCATCGCGTTGATGAAGCTGATCTTGGTCGCGAGGAACGCGTTCGCGGCGACCTTGACGAGCTCGGCGGTGGCGAGGTCGGTGACGATGAAGGGCGTGCCCTTCGCGACCGGGGGGTGGTAGACCTCGCGGAGGATGTCGGCGGCGCGCTCGCCCGTGGGCCCGGCGGGGACGCCGGCGACGAGGCGGTCGGGGTCGACGGTGTCCTGCACGGCCCAGCCCTCGCGCAGGAACTCGGGGTTCCAGACGAGGGTGGCACCCGTGGGCGTCACGCGCTCGGCCAGTGTGGCGGCGGTGCCGACGGGGACGGTCGACTTGCCCGCGACGATGTCGCCCTCGGCGAGGTGGGGGATGAGCGCGTCGACGGCGGCGTTGACATAGGTCATGTCGGCCGCGTAGCCGTCCTTCTGCTGCGGGGTGCCGACGCCGACGAAGTGCACGGCCGCGCCGGCGGCATCCGCCATGTCGGTCGAGAAGCGCAGACGGCCCGATGCGAGGCCGTCGCTCAGGATCTCCTGCAGGCCCGGCTCGAAGAAGGGGGCCTCGCCCTTCGACAGCGAGGCGATCTTGCGCTCGTCGACGTCGATCCCGACGACGTCGTGACCGATGGATGCCATAGCCGCGGCGTGGACCGCTCCGAGGTAACCGCAACCGATGACCGACAGACGCATGGTGCTCTCTCTCCGCGGACCCGAGCGGACCGCCACACATTCCTATCAAGAACGCATGACGGATGTGTAAACGCACCGACCCTCGGAGCTCACCGCGCGCGTAGCCTCGGAGCATGTCCTCGGTCACGCTGACGCTGTCGCACGACTTCGCCGATGCCCTGCCCGCACTCGCCCGCCCCTGGTCGGCCGACCCGGCGCCCGACGCGCGGCTCCTCGTGCTGAACGAGGCGCTCGCGGACGAGCTCGGCCTCGACGCCCCGTTCCTGCGCAGCGCCGAGGGGATCGATCTCCTCGTCGGTCGGGCGCTGCCGGACGGGGCGCAGCCGGTCGCGCAGGCGTATGCGGGTCACCAGTTCGGCGGATTCTCGCCGCGCCTCGGCGACGGGCGGGCTCTGCTGCTCGGCGAGGTGACGGCGCCGGACGGGTCGCTCCGCGACCTGCATCTCAAGGGCTCGGGTGCGACGCCGTTCGCGCGAGCCGGCGACGGGCTCGCGGCCGTCGGGCCGATGCTGCGCGAGTACGTGATGAGCGAGGCGATGCACGCCCTCGGCATCCCGACCACTCGTTCGCTCGCCGTCGTGGCGACCGGTCGCGAGGTGCTGCGCGAGACGCCGTTGCCCGGTGCGCTGCTCGTGCGGACGGCCGCGAGCCATCTGCGTGTCGGGAGCGTGGAGTTCGCCCGCGGGACGGGCGACATCGCGGTGCTGCGCTCCGTCGTCGACTACGCGATCGCCCGCCACCACCCCGAAGCTGCGGCGGATGACGTGCCGGCGCTCGGACTGTTCCGCTCCGTCGTGGCCGCGCAGGCGGATCTGGTCGCCCGGTGGATGCTCGTCGGCTTCATCCACGGCGTCATGAACACCGACAACATGACGCTCTCGGGCGAGACGATCGACTACGGCCCGTGCGCGTTCCTCGACGCGTACGACCCGGCGACGGTCTACAGCTCGATCGACACCGGCGGGCGATACGCGTACGGCAATCAGCCGTACATCGCGGAGTGGAACCTCGCGCGCCTGGCCGAGGCGATGCTGCCGCTCTTCGACGACGAGCTCGAGCGCGCCGTCGAGAAGGCTCAGAGCTTGCTCGCGGAGTTCCGGCCGCGGTTCGCGGAGGCGCGGACGGCCGGCATGCGTCGCAAGCTCGGCCTCGTCGACGCCGCCGTATCGGACGACGCGGTCGAGGCGCTCGCCGGAGATTTCCACGAGATGCTCGAGCGGGCGCGCGCCGACTACACCTCGACCTTCCGGTCGCTGTCGGATGCCGCCCGGGGTGACGCGACGGCGCTGGAACGGGCGCTCGGTGCCGATGTCGCCCTTGGGCCGTGGCTTGAACGCTGGCGCGGTCACGCTCCCGATCCCGTCGTGATGGATGCCGCGAACCCCGTCTACATCCCGCGGAACCACCTCGTCGAGGAGGCGCTCGCCGCCGCCACGGATGGCGACCTCGAGCCGCTCGGGTGGTTGACGACGGTGCTCTCGACGCCGTTCGTCGAGCGTTCCGGCGCCGAGCGCTACGCCGAGCCCGCAGGCGATGACTTCGCGGCCGACTACCGGACATTCTGCGGCACCTGAGTTTCGCTGCCCGCCACGCAGAAGGGCGCCCGCCGGCGATGACGGACGGGCGCCCTTCGTGCTGTGGTGCTGTGGTGCTGTGGTGCTGTGGTGCTGCGGTGCGGGTTATCCCTGCGTGGCGCGGCGGCGGGTGGCGACGACGGTCGCTGCGCCGGCGAGCATTACGAGGATGCTGATGCCGAACAGGCCCGTGATGTCGTCTCCACCGGTGGCGGCGAGGCGTTCGCCGTTCGAGTTCGCGTTGACGTTCGAGCTCGGGTTCGAGCCGCTGCCGGCGAGCACCGGCACGACGGCGGGCGCCGCGCGCAGGCTGAACGCGACCGGCGCCGACGGGTCGGAGAGGCCGGTGATGCCGGCGGCATCGGATGCCTGAACCACGACGACCGTGTAGTCCTCCGGGGCCAGTGCGACGGTGACCGACCAGGTGCCGTCGGAGGCGACCGGGATGGGGTCGGCGGGGTTGGCGGGCGCCGGCGGAGCGGCCGGTTCGGCTGCCAGGAGCGACATCTCGCCGTCTGCGGGATCGCCGCCGAGGGCGGCATCCTGAGCCAGAGCTGTCGGGACGACCAGGAGTCCGACGAAGGCGCCGGGCTGCCCCGTGCCCCGGAAGGTGACCCGGTCGCCGGTGACGATCTCGCCCGCTGCCGGGCTCGTGATGACGGGAGCCGGAAGGGCGGGCGTGGCAGGCAGCTCGAACGACACGTCGAGGGTGCGCGGGGTCTCGCCCGCGACGCTCAGCGCGACGGTCGCGGTCTGCGACACCGGCGCGTCGTCGGCATACGTCGTGGGCACCAGCCACATGCCGGCGACCACGGTGACGGGCTGCGTTCCCGGAAGCGGCTGGCCGTCGACACCGAGGACCGTGACGACGGCGCCTTCGTCGCCCGTGCCCGAGAACAGGACGGTGCGGGTCGGCAGCGTCTCGCCGGGCAATGGGGTGACGATCTCGAACGGGACCTCGGCGCCCGGCTCGGGCAGGGTGAACGAGACGGTGCGGCTCTCGGGTTCGGCGCCCTCGGCGGCCAGGACGATCACGACACTCTGTGCCGCGTCGGCGTCGTCGGGGAAGGTGACCGTCGTCGTCCACGCGCCGTCGGTGACGGTGACGGTGACGGGAACCGTGCCGGAGAGCGGGGTGCCCTCGTCGTCGGTGAACGTGACGATCGCGCCGTCGGCTCCCGTGCCCGCGAACAGCACGGTCCGGGTCAAGGTCCTGGCGTCGGGCTCCGGGCTCAGCACCGCGAACGGGAGGACTTCGGCGTCCGGCGCGGCGCCGGGAATGACTTCTTCGGCGGCCCCTTCTTCAGCCGCCCCTTCTTCAGCCGCCCCTTCTTCAGCCGCCCCTTCTTCGGTGGCGCTTCCGTCGGCGGCGCTTTCTTCGGCGCCGCCTTCTTCGGCCGCACCTTCTTGGACGGCACCTTCTCGAGTGACGCCCTCTTCGGCGGCGCCTTCTCCGGGAACAACCTCTTCGGCGGCGCCCTCTTCGGCGGCGCCCTCTTCGGCGGCACCCTCTGCGGGGGCGATGTCGTTGGAGGCGCCCTCGTCGACGGCATCCGTTTCGATCGTCACCTCGATGGGAGTGGACTCGGCGGCGGAATCCGCGGTCGCGGCGTATGCGGGCGCGGCGGCGAACCCGGCCGCGCCGAATGCGACGACGAGCGCGACAGGAAAAGCGACGGCTCTCCGGCGCAGGGACGTGTGAACAGGCATTGAGACCTCATGATCGTGTGGCGAGAAGCCCGCACGGATGGGTCGGCCGAACAGCTCCGGCCGCCCCGACAGCACGGGTGGGGCCGAGAACACGCATGCCCCCCAAAGACATCAGCGCGTTCCGCGAAACATAGCAGTGCGTGAACACCCGAGACCAGACACTTTTCTCGAATTCACTCAATTGAACGAATTCGGTACGAGATCGCCATATGGGCTGGCGATGGCGGAGTCCGTTCTCAGAGGTCTCATCAGCTGTTGGCCTACCGTGCTGGGCATGAGCAAGCTCAATCGCCTGATCGGCATGGCCTCGAAGGCGCTCGGTGACAAGGCTGCACCGGGCGCGGGTACAGGAGCCGCGGGCGCGGGCGGCGGAGACTGGCGGTCGATCGTCCGCGGCGCCGCTGACGCGCTGACCGGGGAGGGCCGCGGTGCCGGGCAGCCGCAAGCGCCGCGCGGAGCGACTCCGGACGCCACGACGGCCGCCGGGCCTGGTGCGCACGGGCGGGTGGGGCTGACACCGCCGTCGTCAGGTGCCCTCACCGGCGCGGATCGCCAGGCGATCGCGCGGTACGACTACCTCGTGCAGACCGCTGATCCGGCGCAGCTCGAACAGATCCACCGTGACGCCTTCGCGCGGCTGAGTCCGGCGCAGCGGGCCGAGGTCGAGGCGCGGCTGTCGGGGAGCCTGCCTCTTCACGAGCGGCCCGCATCGTCCGAGCCGGGTGTGCTGGCGCGCGCGGCCACGCGTGCCGAGATGCTCACGCCCGGATCGCTACGCGGGATGCTGACGCGCGTCCGCGGCGGGTCCGGCGCGGGCGGTGCGCGGTCAGCGGGTGCCGGGATGCTGGCGGGCGCCGGAGTGGCCGCGGCGGGCGGTCTGTTCGCCGCCGTCGCCGGCGGCGCGATCGTCAGTGCTGTTGCGGCGCCGATGCTCGAGCAGGCGGCCGGCCTCGTCGACTTCGACGCGATCGCGTCGGGTATCGACCCCGAGAGCCTCGTCTCCGGCTTCGACGCGGAGTCGATCGCCGGAGGGCTCGGCGAGCAGGCGGCCGGTCTCGGCGACCAGGTGTCGGGTTTCGGTGATCAGCTCTCGAACTTCGAGCTCCCGAACCTCGGCGATTTCTTCGGTCGGTGACCGGTTCGCCGGGCATCCCCGGCGCGAGTGATCAGCCCGCGGATGCGCGCGAGCTCGTGGCGGCCGTGCTCGCTGTGCTGTCGGAGCTCGACCCATACGAGCTCGAACCCGGGAGCCCCGATGGTCCGCCCGCGGATGAGTACGCGCTCGAGGCCGGTCCGGTCGCCGAGCTTCTGCGACGCGACGGCGAGGTCTCTCGCGACGGGCTGGATGCCATATGGCATCGCTGGTTCGGCGAATCGCTGTCGGGTGTCGTCGGGGAGCAGAACGTCGCGCGCACCGTCGACCGGTTGAACGGATTGTGGGGGAGAGGCCCCCGACCGTAGCGGGCGGCCGAATGCCGCGGCGCCTGAGGTTAGACAGGCGGCGGGTGGGAAGCTCCATGCCGCCTCACGCGGACTTCCCGCGACGAAGCGGGCCGGCAGCTCGCGAGCGCGGGCGACGTCTCTGGGGGTTAGGACCAGCGACGGATCAGAACGGCGGGGCATCCGGCGGAGCGTCGGCGCGGGGTGGTGCGCCGAGCCCACCCGGTGGTGGGGTGATCGCCGGGGTGAAACAGACGGCGGGTACCGGTACGTCTTCGCGGTAGACCCGCCCGAGCGGTGAGGTCCAGATCAGCACCCCGGCCCCGACCTGCCGGACTTCCCATTTCGTGAATTGCTTCATGGAGTGGTGTCTTTGGCAGAGGTGGGCGAGGTTGAAGATGTGGGTGTGGCCGCCTTTGGCGTAATCGATGGTGTGGTCGATCTCGCACCGGATCGCGGCTCTGCGGCATCCGGGGAATCGGCAGTGCTGGTCGCGGGCGGCGAGGAGTCGTCGCATCGCCGGTGCCGGCCGGTACGTGTCGATCTCGACCGGAGTACGGGTGACGGGGTCGATGAAGAGCCGGTCCCACGTCGTGGTCTGCGCGGCGAGCTGCCGAACCGTGTCGGCGTCGACCAGCGTCGCTCCCGCGGCTTCGGCGGGGTGCTCGTCTTTGCCCATCAGCGTCTCGGCGGTGACGGCGACCTGCACGTGAGCGCGGATCGCCCCCAGCGGGCCGGAGCGGTCGGTGCCGTGGGTCGGGTCGACCACCGGCGCGCCCCCGAGGACGAGGTCGGCCAGGGCGTCGGCGCGAAGCTGATCCATGGTGCGAGTGTCGGGCTCGGGCTCGGCGACATCCGCTCGGGCATCCTTGACCGATTGCCCCATCTGGGTCAGGCGATCGAGCATTCCCGTCGCGATCACCGAGGGCAGGTTCGCGATCACCTCCGACATGCCGTCGGAGCCGTGCACGAGCCGGACGCCTCGGCACGCCGCCGCCGCGCGGTGCCGTTCGCTGAACGACAGAGGGTGGACCTGCTCCGCGAGCGCTTGCAGCGACGTGCGTACCCGTGACGGGATGTCGCGCTCGCAGACGTCGATGGCGGCCCGTTCGAACTCGGGCCGCGCTTCTTCGGGCACGATCGCGCCGACCTTCACAACCACGTCGACGTGGCCGCGCTCGATGCGGCGCTGCTGCCACGCCGCGAACACGAGCGGATAGTCGTCGACGATGGTCATGGCGTGGTCGATCTCGGCCTGCAGCCGCCGGTCGGTCAAACGCGCCATCCCCGCGGCTTCCGCGGCGACGGAGCGCAGTTCCATGTCGGAGGCCATGCCTCGGATGCCGGTGCTCCGCGCTTCACGCAGCGCTGATCGGCCCAGCTCAGCCAGCGCCAGGGTCGAGGCGATGTCGCTCGCGTGCGCGAGATCGAGCGCGTGCGCGTAGCCCGCGAAAGCGAGCGCGTGCGGCGATGCGAGCGGCAACGGATCGGGGTGCGTGTCCCCGGCTCCTGCCCTGCTCGTCGATGCCATGTTCCCATTATCGCAGCCAGAGCGCCCCCAAAACTAGAACATTTCTACGATTCTGCAATGATCGTCGGCGCTCCCCGCTGTGGAGGAATCGCTGCCGTTCGCAGAACCGCGGCTCAGGGCACCTTGTGTCCGGCGGCCTGGATGAGGCCGTACCACTCGGCGCGCGTGAGCGGGATGTCGCTGCCATCGGCGGCATCCGCGACGCGCTGCGGGTTCGTGGTGCCCAGGACGACCTGCATCCCGGCCGGGTGGCGGGTGATCCAGGCCGTCGCGATCGCGGTCGGGGTGACGCCGTACTTCGTGGCGAGCTCATCGAGCTTGGCGTTGAGTTCGGGGTACTCCTCGGCCCCGAAGATGACACCGTCGAAAAAGCCCTTCTGGAACGGCGACCAGGCCTGGAGGGTGATGCCGTTGATGCGGGAGTAATCGACGAGCCCGCCGCCGTCGCGGGTGATCGAGTCGTCTTCACCGGCCATGTTCGACGCGAGCCCCTGCGCGACGATCGTCGAGTGCGTGATCGACAGCTGCACCTGGTTGGCGACGAGCGGCTGCGTGACCGCGGTCTTGAGCAGATCGATCTGGCGCGGGGTGTGGTTCGAGACCCCGAAGGCGCGGACCTTGCCCGTCGATTCGAGGTGATCGAACGCGCGGGCGACCTCGTCGGGCTCGACGAGCGCGTCGGGGCGGTGGAGCAGAAGTACGTCGATGTGGTCGGTGCCGAGTGCCTCGAGCGACGCTTCCGCCGACGAGACGATGTGCTCGTAGGAATGGTCGAAGTGCCATTCCTCCGGCACGATGCCGGTCTTGGTCTGCAGTGTGATCTCGTCGCGCTCGCTCGGGCTGAGCTGGAGCGCCTGAGCGAAACGACGCTCGCAGCCATGACGGCTGGATCCGTAGATGTCGGCGTGGTCGAAGAAGTTGACGCCGACCTCGCGCGAGCGGTCGTACAGGGCGCGAATGGCGTCGTCGCTCAGGTCTTCGATGCGCATCATCCCCGCCACGACGTTGGGGACCTGGATGTTGCTCCGACCGAGGGGGACGCTACGCATGACTCTCCGTTGATTCAGGGAAGGTGTTCCTCTCAGTATCGACGTTGGAGAGGCGCGCGGGGACGCGGCGGGGGAACTGCCACGACGGTCGTCCGCTGCGGGCATCTGTAGGGACCGCTCGGACGCTCGAGCTGTCGGTGGCGCCACCCCCCAACAGTTGGCGCCACCGACGCGAACTCGGGCTCGGGGACTTCCGCCGGCCGGGTTTCGTCGACGACCCGCTGAGCGATGACGGGCCGCGATGAACACGTTGGCAGGGAGCGAGAGCGTGTTTTGCTCGCCGGGGCGTGTTCGACGGTTTCCGAACAAGTCCGAACACAGCCCGCCCCGACCTCGCTACAGTTGAGCGCCGCATCGTGATGGGGTTCACCAGCCATATGCGACGAACGACATAGATGACGCCCGCTAGGGGAACACCGATGCATGACCATAACGATCCGGGTGCCGTGGAGCACGATTCGCTCGATGGCATCGCCCGTGATCTGCTCGCGTTGAAGGAGCGGACGGGTCCCGTCTCGTATGCCGAGCTCGTCCGGCGGATCACACGTCAGCGCATCGAGCGGGGTGTGAGCCCTGCGGCCGCTCAACCTCCCCGAACCACCGTGTACGACGCATTCCGGCCGGGCCGCGCCCGGATCGACGTCATGCTTCTGCGCGACATCGTGGTGGCGCTCGGTGCGGACGAGGCCGAGGCCGAGAGGTGGGTCGCCCGGTATCGGCGGGCGCGCCGGACGCGCGACCTCGTGCGCCAGTCGTCGCCCGCCGCCGCGGACGCGTTGCCGACGTCGGCGCGGGATGCGGAGAGGCTCGTCGCCGTCCGCCCTGACCTGCGACGCCGCACTGTCGCGATGATCCTGCTCGCCTGTCTCGCGGCGAACTTCGCCGGGATGGCGACGGTTCAGGCTCTGCACTTGCCGATCTACCTCGACATGGCCGGCACTGCGGTGGCAGCGATGCTCTTCGGGCCCGGGCCCGGTGTTCTCGTGGGCCTGTCGACGAACGTGTTCGGCTTCGTCATCGGGTCCCCGGGGGCCGCGCCGTTCGCGCTGGTGAACGTCGCGGGAGCACTGGTCTGGGCCTACGGCATCCGCCGGTTCGGCATGGGTGCGAATCTGTTCGGCTATGTGAACCTGACTCTGCTGGTCGCCGTAGCGTGCTCGCTCATCGGAACCCCCCTCGGATTGTTGATGTTCGGCGGGTACTCCGGGCACGGCTCCGACGGAGTCACCTCGTCGATCGCGGGGCTCGGCCTGCCGGTGGTGCTCGCCGCGTTCTCGGCGAACCTGCTCACGTCGGTGATCGACAAAATGCTCTCGGCGTTCATCGCTCTGATCGGTATCGCGACCCTTCGCAGTCGGTTGCCGGTTCCGACGCAACGCCTCCCTTTCGTCGATCGCCTCATATCACCGCGAGCGGTCGGCGGGTTCTTCGACCCCGATACCGTGATGACGAGACGGCGGGTCGCGCCGGTGCGCTGACTCATCCGACCCGCATCGCAACGAGATGGCGCGACTGTCCGAACCCACGGTGAAGGAGCAGTCACCCCGTGATGCGGCACAGCGCGGACGTCAGAACGGCGGTGGCTCGTCGGGCGGTCCGCCGCGTTGGACCGGCGGTGACGTCAGAACGGCGGCGGATCTCGGGGCGGTCCGCCGCGTTGGCCCGGCGGCGGATCGGCGACAGCTGAGGCTTGCTTGTGCCCGCAACGCAGCAGACGCTTCCAGATGTCGACTCCCACGCCGCGCTCAGTTCGTCGGGGGAGGTGGGGGCGAATCGGATGCTGCTCCGTCGTCCGGCTTCTCGTCGGTCGCGGGGCGCCGGGCGGCGCCGAGCTCTCGCCGCAACCGCGTGAAGCCCGCGATCATGACCCCGAAGCCGAGCAGGATGAGCCCGATGCGCGCCCACCACGGCAGCTCGGGGAACATGAGGCCCGGAATCGTGAGGATGAAGGTCGCGCCGACGAAGTACCAGACAGAGGTCGAGGCCTCTTCGCGCTCGTTCGTTTCGGACACCGGTCGCTCCTGTCTGGGGGATTTCCCTCGAGCGTACGAAGTGCAGCAGGGGCGGCGCGTCCCCCGCGAGGGGGATCTTGGGCCGGCGTCGGTCTCGGCGCCGCGGCGTGTGTCCGTCACTCGGTCTCGCTGGCTCCCAGCATCCGTCTGGTGAGGTGCTGCCGCGAGTCCATGATCTCGTCGAGCATCCGGGAGAGGTGGGCGTCGGACACGGGCTGCTGCTCGATCGCGGCCGCTAGCACGGCGCGACGGATGAGTTCCTTCGCGAACGAACCCGTCACGCCGTCGGTCGCGGAGGCGGCGGCGCTGATCGCGGCGTCGGAGAAGGGGAGACCGCCGGCATAGCGGCGCAGCAGCTGCTCGCGCTCGCGGTGTCCGGGGCGGGGGATCTCGACAGCGAGGTCGACGCGTCCGGGACGTTCGGCGAGAGCCGGCTCGAGCACTTCGACACGGTTCGTGGTCATCACGAAGGTGACGTCGGCGTCGCCGGTGAGCCCGTCGAGTGCTTCGAGTACTTCGAAGAGCAGGGGCTGCGGGGTCATGTGCCGTTCCATCGCGACCAGGTCGATGTCTTCGAGCACCACGATCGACGGCTGGAACGTGCGCGCGATCTCGGTCGCGTAGGGGATGAACCGGATGCTGTCGCCGGTCAGCATCACGACGGTCGCCTCCGTCGCGCGGCTTGCGAGGTGCCGGATGGTGAGGGTCTTGCCGGTTCCCGGAGGGCCGTAGAGCAGAACGCCACGCTTGAGGTGCTGCCCGGAGCGCAGCAGCTCGTCTCGGTGGGCACCGATGCCGATGACGTGGCGGACGACCTCGTCAAGCACGCCGTCGGCGAGGACGATGTCGTCGGCCGAAACGGCCGGGCGGGGCAGGAACGTCGCGCCGGCCTCATGGCCGAACTGCGTCGGCTGGAACGAGAGCACCTGCCCGCGCAGGACGCTCTTCTCGATCATCACTTCGCGGAGCCGCTCCAAGAACGCCCCGGTGACCTCGTGGTCGTTCGCCATGACTTCAAGCACCGCCGTGTCGCGGCCCGAGCGAGGAGACGCCGCGCGCTGCAGGACGGCGAGCGGCGCTCCGTCGAAGCTGAGCAGCCATACGCCCATCGCGACCACGCGGCGGGTGCTGGCCGGGCCGGTGGCACGCTCGCTGTAGTCGACCGGTCCCGGCTGGAACCTCGCGTACGGATTGGCGATCAGCTCGGCAAAGCTCTGATGCAGACGCTGCTCGCCGCCGCCGATGCCGATCAGCGAACCGTCCGGCCCGGCCAGGGTCTCGAGTGCGATGTCGGCGTCGACCAGCCGATGGTCGGCGACGGTTTCGGAGACGACCGCGATCTGCGAGGCATCCGCCCCCAGGTGTTCCGAGACCGCGTCACCGAGCGGCGTACGCCGCACGGCCTGTTCGTCTCGATCGGATGCCGCCACCCGCTTCAAGTACGCCGAGACGGCCTGGAGTAGCTCATGGTCGAGTTCATCAGTCATGGGGATGCCTCCTGCGCGGCAGGCTAGCAACTGGGGACGCATCCAGGCATGCCGAGGAGGCCCCGGGGATTGTCCCCCCCTTGTGAGCTGCCGCATGGGCTCAACCGGGTCGCGATAGGGTAGGCGGGCATCCCGACGGCAGCGGTGCAATTCATCCGAGCATGAGTGGGAGCAGCAAACGGCATGGCTTCATCTGTCGCAATCATCGGTACACGCGGGTACCCCAGCTATTACGGCGGCTTCGAGACCGCTGTTCGAAAGCTGTCACCGTATCTCGCCGACGAAGGCTGGGATGTCATCGTGTACGGCCGGAAGGGCGCGACGAAGGACGATGACCCGGAACGCGACGTCCGCATTCGCACGGTGGTGACCGGCGGTGTCGAGAGCAAGTCGCTCAGCACCCTGTCATACGGGCTTACAGCGTCACTGCACGCGCTGAAGGACAAGCCCGACGTCGCTCTGGTGATGAACGTCGCCAATGGCTACTTCCTACCGCTTCTCAAGATGCGCGGCATCAAGACCCTCGTCAACGTGGACGGCATCGAGTGGGACCGCGCCAAGTGGGGGCGCCTGGCGAAATTCGTGTTCAAGATGGGCGCGAAGTTCACGGCTAGGTTCGCTGACAACCTGGTGTTTGACTCGCGTGAGATCGAACGACGCTGGAACACCGAATTTGGGCGCGAAGGTGTCTTCATCCCGTACGGCGGTGACGTGCCGGCGGAGCTGCCGATCGAGCCCGGCCTCGAACACCGCGGTTACGTGCTCGTGGTGGCTCGCTTCGTACCAGAGAACACCATCCCAGAATTCCTCGACGCCGCCGAGCTCATCGCAGAAAAGTATCCCGTGGTGATTGTCGGTTCATCCGGATACGGCGGCCCCCTCGATGAGCAGGCCCACGCGCTCGCCGCGAAGAACCCCAATGTGCATGCCCTCGGCCATATCAGCGACGATGCCCGTCTACTGTCGCTGTGGCAGCATGCGGGCGTCTACTTCCACGGGCACAGCGTGGGAGGAACCAATCCGACACTGGTTCAGGCGATGGCGACCGGCACGCCGATCGTCGCTCGGGATACGGTCTACAACCGTGAAGTCCTCGGCTCTGGAGCTCGCCTCTGTCCTCCGGAGCCGACCGCCATCGCCGCGTCCGTCGTTGAGCTGATGAGCGATCGGACGGCGCAGACTGCATCGTCCGAATCGTCCCTGGAAAGATCACTGGCGTCCTACACATGGCCGCTGGTCAACTCTTCATACGACGCGGCATTGCGTGACCTTGTGCGCGGTTTCGGGGCCGCCCGTTCTCGTCAGAGCGGGCAGCGAACGAAATGAGCAGAGTTGTCCGGTCCGTGCGATATCGCCTTCGGCGTTGCCAGGTACTGGTGTGGGCGCTCGCGCTGCGGGCGCTCGCGCGATATGGCCGGAAGCGCCTCGTATCGACTGCAGGCCCGGTGGTATCGCTGACCAGTCATGGCTCTCGTTTACGTCGATGCCACATCACAATTGAGAGCATTGGACGAGGCGACAGTCGTCCGTCTCGGCTGCTGCTGTGGATCGATGATCCTGCAATCTTCGAGTCGCTTCCTCCCGCCCTCGTCCGCCTTCAGCGTCGCGGATTGGAGGTCAGGCTGACGTCGAACTATGGTCCGCACACCAAGTACTACCCATTCGTGTCCTCGATGGAGGACCTCGAGACGCCCCTGGTCACCGCGGATGATGACGTGATCTATCCGCCTCGCTGGCTGTCCGATCTCGTAGAAGCAAGTGGAAGAATGCCGGCGTGCGTCGTCGCGTACCGTGCTCGCAGAATCAGCGTCGATCGGGACGGAGCGATCACGCCGTACGACGCATGGCCATTCAGTGCGGAGCCACGTCCTTCGGTCCTGAATTTCGGGACTGGCCACTCGGGTGTGCTTTACCCCTCAGCGATGCAGAAGGCCCTACGTGACCGGGGTGAGGCCTTCGTGCCCGTCTGCCCTCGCGCGGACGATGTCTGGCTGCACAACACCGCGCTGCGCGAGGGCATCCGGGTGAGCCTGGTCCGCCGACGCTCGGTCGCTTTCGATACCCTCTCGGGCACCCAGCGGGGGGCTTTGAAGCACTCGAACGTGACCGCTGGCGCGAACGACGAACAGATCCGCCGAACATACTCGGATGCTGACCTGGATCTCCTCAATGCGGCAATGCAAGAGGAACTTGCTTCATGAGGCAGCGGGGCAGCTCCTGGCACATTGCCCTCGTGACGCTCGGTAATCTCTCGTCCCCGATCGTTGCGCTCGTCACCGCGCCCCTACTGGCTCAAGGGCTGGGAGTTGTTGCGAGGGGGGAGCTCGCAGCGGCTACAGCGCCCCTGTTTCTCGCCGCCGCGGCCCTGACTCTCGGTTTGCCGGACGCGGTGACACACTTCACAGCTCGGTTCAGTCGGTACGCACGACGTTCATTTCTCGCGAACTGGGCATTGCTCACCGTCGTCGGGGTGGCAGGGACGGTGCTGGTCTTTCTGCTGGCGCCGCCGCTTTCCGGCGGGTCCGACGAGCTCCGGGACTTGATACGCATCTGTGGGACGGCTCTCACACCCGCACTGTGGGTCGGAATAGGCAGAGGATTCGCACGCGGGCTACAGCGGTGGTCCCTCGTCGTCGCCGAGCAGATCGTCAGCTCGACGGTCAAGCTGGTGGGAGTGGTCGCTTTGCTCGCAACCGGGAATCTCAGCGCCTTGTCGGCATCAATACTCCTCAGCGCCGCGCTGTCGGTCGGCGGCCTCACGTATCTCGTGATCATCCCGCTGCTCCATCCAGGGGCGCCGTTGGAGCCCCACCGAAGGATTGTGGGTTTCGGGCTCTCGGTCTGGCCGGGCGTACTCGCGGGAGTGGTGCTGTCCCGACTCGATCAAACCCTCATCCTGCCGCTGTCCAGTGCCGCAGCGCTTGGCGTTTACGCAGTTGCCGTCAGCATTGCCGATAGTGCCCGTGTCTTCAATATCGCGGTTCGAGACGTGATTTTCGCTCGAGAGTCCGCCTCTCGGGACGACGAAGCGCTCGCCCTCGCGTCGAGGTTGTCAACCTTGATCACCGTAGCCATGGCCGGAGCTGTGGCCGGCGCTTCGTTCTTGGTCGTTGTCCCTCTTTTCGGCGTCGAGTTCGCGTCCGTCCCGCTCGTCGTCAGCATCATCTTGCTAGGCACGGTGCTCGGAAACCCAGGGTCGGTCCTTGCCGCGGGCATTTCGGCACGGGGGCGGCCCTGGCTGAGAAGCATAGCTATCATGACGGGCGTGGCCGTGAATGTCGTGCTGCTCCTTCTCTTGGTCCCCGTGCTCGGCGCAGTCGGAGCTGCGACAGCTGCTGCGGTGGCAAATGCGCTGACTGGGCTAATGGTGGTGGTTATCGCGTGGCGCGTGTTTGAGATCCCTCCATCGAAGGTTCTCCGCCCCAGGGCGAGCGACACCCGCCGTCTGTGGGAACTCGTTTCGAACCTGCGGCGCCGCTGAGCACAACGTGCTGGCTGGGCCTCAACCCGCCGCCCCCGTAGGATGGCGCTCATGACCGCAGAAAGAGTGCTGAGCCGGAAGCAGCAGCGAGGAGCGATCGCACCGGCATCCGCTCTTGAACGAACCTCACTTGCTGCAGTCTTGCTTGCGATCGTTTGTGTATGGCTGTTGGGTTGGCTTCCGAACCTGCTCACTCTGCTGACAGCGGGACGCGGTCAGATCAGCGGACTGTCCGCGACGGTTGAAGCCACCGAGCTGGCGGTTAGAGCCTCGAACCTGCTTTCGTACGGGGCCTTCGGCCTGCTCCTAATTGCTATCCTCTTCTCCTTGCCACGTGTGGCGGCCGCCCGGCCCGGGCCGTACGTTCTATTGCTTGTCGCGTGGGGCGTTATCAACTTGCTCAGTGGCGCCGATGTGTCCCTCACGAGCGTGACGCTCCCCGTATTCGTATTCGCATGGATGCTAGTGCGACCACCGGCTCGCTACATCTATCGCCTCCTTGCCTGGGTTGGGGTGGCGACCGCGGTCATTTCCGTGGGGTTCGCATTAGTGTCGCCTCTCGCGTTCATGTCAAGCGACTGGGCGGCGAACGCTGATAAGGCCCTTTTCGGTAACGATATCCTCGCGGGGCCTTATAGTCACTCGAATGCTCTCGGACTCTCCCTCGCATTGACTCTTCCCTTTGTTGCTCTGAACTTCAGGAGAACATTCCGCCTGGCGGCCGTTGTACTCGTAGCCGGAGCGCTGCTGTGGTCCGCCTCCCGCTTGTCTACCGCCGCCGCTGTATTCGCCCTCTGCGCGAGCATCATCGCCATCAAGGCCTCTGAACCGGTGGCTCGTCGCCTGTTGTCCGCGGCGATCGTCGGGCTAGCTTTTGTGATCGTCTTTCTGCCGCTCCTCACAACCAACCCCACTTTCTTCACGAACCGGGGCCTCATTTGGATGACGTCGCTTCGTCAGACACTGGATGGTGCGTGGTTGATCGGTGGCGGCGGATCTTCGTATCGAGAAGTGAACGAGCTGACCACGGCGATAGGGTTCGTGTCGACTACCGGGCACAACCTCTTTGTGACGTTCTTCACCACTGGGGGGATCGTCACAGTTCTCCTCATCCTGATGGTCATGGTCACGGCCTATATGAACGCCAGACGCGTGTTCAACGCCGATCGTCTGCAGCTGCTTTTCCTCTCCATACTGTTGGTCCTGTGCGTCGCCGAGGACCCGCTCCGCGCCCTCGCGTTGGGACCGCAGTCGTTCGTGATCTACCCGATGCTGCTCGCGATGATTGACACCTCGGTGCGAGGAGACAGCGAGTAGCCCTCGCCCTAGGCCCTATTGCTAAACCTGTTTCGGCAGGGCTCGGGCGAGTCTTGAAGGCGTGCAGCGTGACGTGATCTCGGATGAGGCGTGGGCCGTGAGCGGGCCGCTGTTCCCGAATGTGAAGTCGACGGGTCGGCCGCCGGTCGATCGGCGGGTCGTGGTCGAGGCGACGGCGTGGCGGTTCCGTACCGGTGTGCCGTGGCGGGACGTGCCGGAACGGTTCGGGAATTGGAACACGATCTACAAGAACTTCAACCGGTGGGCCGAGCAAGGCGTCTGGGCACGGCTGCTGGAGAAGGAGCAGTCCCTCGCGCACCAGAGCGGCAGAGCGGCGACCTAGATTGGGTCGCGTCGATCGACTCCACAATCGTCCGTGTGCACCAGCATGGCGCCACCCTGCCGCGCGCCACAGGGGCGGCGTCGAACTACAAGAAGTTCGGCGACGAGCCGCCTAATCACGCGATCGGCCGCTCCCGGGGCGGGTTGACGACCAAGAGCCATCTGGTCTGCGACGGCAAGGCGCGGGCCCTGGCTTTCATCCTCACCCCTGGGCAGGCCGCCGACACCAGCATGCTCATGGCCACGATGAGCGAGATCCGCGTCGCCGGCGTCCGCGGCAGACCGCGCACACGACCAGATCCGCTGCTGGCCGACAAGGGTTACCCCTCCAAGGCCAATCGGGCGTGGCTGCGGGAACGAGGCATCGCCGCGACGTTTCCCGAACGCGACGATCAGATCGCCCACCGCCGAAAGAAGCCAGGACGGCCGATCGACTTCGGTGACCAGCAGCGGAAACGCTACGAAGGGCGCAACATCGTCGAACGCTGCTTCAACAAGCTCAAGCAGTGGCGCGGGATCGCGTTGCGATCGGACAAGGCCGCCCGCAACCACCACGCCGGACTCTGCCTCGCAGCGACTCTGCACTGGCTCACCTCGTAGCAAGATGGGGGAATGGCCCTGCAACTTCCCACAGAGGTCATCTTCATCGGTGGTCGCTCCGGCGTGGGGAAGTCCTCAGTCGCTACCGAAGCGTCGCACCTGCTGGCGCGCGCGGACATCCGTCATGCGGTCATAGAAGGCGACAACCTCGATCAGGCGCACCCCCAGCCGTGGCATGAAGGAATCGACCTCGCCGGACGAAACCTCGCTGCGATCTGGCGCAACTACCGCTCGATCGGCTACTCGCGCCTGATCTTCACCAACACCGTGAGCGTGCTCGAGATACCTTCGCTCAGCGCCGCGCTCGGCGGACAGGTCCGTTCGTTCGGCGTCTTGCTGACCGCGACCGACGAGACGGCGTCACAGCGTCTGACTCAGCGCGAAGTCGGGACGGCGCTGGACGAACACATCGGACGCAGCAAACTCGCCGCCGCGAGACTCGACGCCGCCAGCACGGCATACAGAGTGCGGACCGACGACCGCCCCCTCACCGACATCGCTGCCGAGATTCTCCAATCAGCAGGCTGGCTCCCCGGCACGCCGATCCCCGGTGGGGACACGTTTTAGCAAACGCACCCTAGTGCCCGTCAGGGCCGACCAGAGTTTCTCAGGGTCAGACCGGCGTGGGGCCGGGGCCGCGGCGCGACGGCGAAGTCCCTTGTTGCGCTCTCCGCGTCGCCACGCCTGTGAGGATCTTCAGTCGCTGAACTTGATCTCCAGCGACGGAGGGTATCGACTCTCGCGCGGTTCGATGCTCACAAGTAATGCCCGTTCGCCCGCGGTGAGGTCGCGGGTAAAGCCGACGTCGAATCTGCTTGCACCCTGAGCGAGATGCTCGCGGACGGCCGCGGTCACATCCATTGGCTGTGCGGACCGCTCTTTGGTGAACGTGGCGCTCGCGATGGTCGGCCCGAATGAGGGTTTAGTCGCGAAGTTGACTTCCAGCTCGTTCCAGCTCCCACGAGTGGTGTGAACATCGATACGCGAGCTGGGAGTCGGTGCAGAGTCGATGAGTGCCCCGCTCACAGTGAGTACCGCGGATTCCACCTGTCGGCCAGCCAGCGAAGCGATGTCATAAGACGCGAAAGCGTATCTGCTGAGCTGGCTGTCTTGCGCGCCGACTTCTGTTGGCTTGACGAGCATGCCGCCGGACTGAGTGCCAAAGTTCTGGTTGAGCGCCTGACCCCCTTGGACATACGCGTCGCCCGAGGGGGCGAGAGTCGCCCTGGAAGGATCCGCAGAAATAACCTGAACCGACTTCGCGCGCTCTTCCCCGTTCCACTCAGCGGTCGCGGTGACGGTAGCGGACCCAGCAGACACAGCACGCATGCGATCATCCTCGATAGACACGATCTCGGGCGCACTGCTCTGAACCTCGACCCTTGCGCCCTCGATTTCCGCGCCTGTTGTGTCGAGCGCACGCACCGTGAGGGGCGCTGAGTTTCCGATGTTGAGATTGGCAGGCGACGAACTGACTTCGACTGTTCCGAGGATGCGGGGGGGTGCCTCGGGGATCGGTGCGGTTACGTCGAAGTCGTAGAACCAAACCTCGTTGATTCCGGTATAGAGATCTTTGGTCCCGTCGCCGTTGACGACGAACCGGACGAATTTCGCCTGCTCAGCGGTCGGCAGCGCGAGTTGCTGAACTGCGGACGGCCCCGTGGCAACACTGTCTGCCTGACGCCTCCATTGAACTCCATCGGCGGACGTTTCGATACTCCACACTGTCCGCTGAGATGAGTTTGCGCGCCACCGCACCGCTACAGATTTGACGGGTGCTGATTCTTCGAGTTCCCAGGTGATGGACTGCCGCCCCCAGGTGTTCCAGTACGAAGTCAGATTGCCGTCGTGTGTTGTGGACGGAGCGGCGCCCTGGCTCAGGGTCGCCTTCGAGCTGAGGACCGGCAGCTTCGGAGGCTGAATGACGACCTGCAGTACTGGAGAGTTTTGGCTCTCCCGGGAGTCCAGCGAGACGAGGATGGGGCGGCCTCCCTCTGGGTCGTCCTGCGTGAAGCCCAGATCCAGTGTGGTGGCGCCGCTTTTCAGTTGAGCCCGCAACGCTTCCGTGACGTCGAGCTTCTGAACCGATCTCGTCTTGGTGAAGAAGGCGCTCGCAACGGTAGGGCCGAAAGCTGGCCTGTTCGCGAAGGTCAGGCCGCCCTCTGTCCACGCCGCACTTGTTGTGTGCGCGTCCACGCGCGCCCGAGGGACATCGGCCGAGTCAATGACCGTCCCCGACATCGAGAGTACCGCGGACCGTATCTCCTGCCCGCGGAGAGAGGCGACGTCAAATTTCGCGTACGCGTATCGGGTTGTGGCTCCATCGGATGAACCGGGGGAGGTCGGCTTCACGAGCATGCCGCCCGACCCAGCGCCATAATTCTGGTTCGCTGTCGCGCCTCCCTGTACATACGAATCCGCCAACGGACGTGCCTCATATCTGGTGGCGTCAGAAACCTTGACTCGTGTGCTCGCGGAGCGGAGGACACCGCCGGACTCTATGAGGCCGCCCACTTCCGTCACGCCTTCTCCGACAGCTGTGACTCTTCGATCAGTGCCCACGCGAATCACGGCCTGGTTACCCGATGAGAATGAGACGGCGCCCCACTGGCTAGCTGGCAGGGAGAAGGTAGCCTGAGCCGACTCTCCCTTGCTCATCTGAGCGGGAATGCCGCTGATTTGGAAACTGCCAGCGTCCGGTGCCCACAGCGCGGACGACGGCACAACGGCTGAGTTGTTCCATGCGTAGAACCTGACCTCGCTGATCGCGGACCAACGATCGCTCGTCTCGTCGCCATGCACGAGTAGCCGCACGTAACGCATGGAGCCCGAGCCCAGAGTGAAGGTTCGCGTTGCGGATTTGCCGTCCAGCGTTAAGTCCTGAACTTTGCGCCAAGTGGATCCATCAGTAGACGTCTCCACTTCGTACTTCGTCCGACCCGCGGAGTTCTGTCGCCAGTCGACAGCCATTGACTTCAGCGCTTTGACGCTACCGAGATCCCAGGTGATCGCTTGATCGCCCCATGTGGCCCAGTATGTTCCTGAATTGCCATCGACCGTGTCGGCTGGTGCGTTCTCCGTCGTGCGAGTAGCTGATACGGAGCGCGGTCGCGTAGCCGCGCGCTCGAACGCGACCACATAGGTTCGCACAGCGCCACTCGAGCTTTTCACGGAGATATTGGTACGCCCGGGCAAAGTTGATGCTGGTGAGATCGATATCGAGCTGCCGGGCGGCGCGGTAGCAGTTACGGGCGGTACCGGCTCCGTGGGATCGACTTCGGTTGAGTAGGAGAAGTTGCGCCCGTCGAAGCTAGAGATAGGTTTGCCGGCGATGCTGATCGAGGTGAGGCGAGACTCGCCGGAGTCGGACGACGCTGACCACGATCCGAGCGGGACTACTGCCTTCGCTACGCCGAGCGACTCTCCCATGACCGGCGTGAACTGTACGGTGATCGTCAAGGACTTCCGGCCAGAAGCCATCACAACGAGCTTCTGCAGTTCGGAGTTCGCAGTTTGCGGCGGGCGAGGCGAAGTGGGGAGAGGTTCCGCCGCCATGACGGCGAATTTCAAGTCACCCGGTGATGTAAGGCGCGCCATGAGTTCGCGACCTCCCAGGTAGAGTCGCGCTGTGCGCCCGTCCGCGCTCAGCTGCACCCGCGCCGCAGTGTGCATGGTCCACATTGCGTCGAACTC
This sequence comes from Microbacterium arborescens, assembly GCF_049707515.1. Lineage (GTDB taxonomy): Bacteria > Actinomycetota > Actinomycetes > Actinomycetales > Microbacteriaceae > Microbacterium > Microbacterium arborescens_B. Next base: position 32,658 of record NZ_JBNAFI010000001.1, read on the forward strand.
GCCCGCAGGCACCGACACTTCATCCTGGAGGAAAACCTCGCGGCGATCCCCGCTCAGCCGAAGGCCACGGCTCCATGAGACGTTGTCGTAGACCCCGTCTAGATTCGCAACTACGAGTCCATCGCGACTGGTTGAGCTAACCCGCTTCTCGTTCTTGTCGCTCGAATGGCTGGGTTTGCTCGCGTCCCGAGGATTGATGACGAGCGTGTTCTGCCCTTCGGCGCGTTCGCGATAGTAATTCCAACGGGCGCCAGTTGGCGCATCTTCGAAGTAGCCAGGAAGGTTGTAGTCTTCCTGTCCCAACTCGGTAGCCCAGGTCTGCCCCAGCGCTCCGAGAACGAAGGTGCCGGCGTCGCGGTTCTGGTGAGCGGATGACTGCCGAACTCCGGTTCGTAGGCCCGCGAAGATCTCTCGCCCGCCCGTCCAGGCGGAACGAAGCGTTGTCGCGGCTGCCCCCTCGAACGCGCCGTCAAAAGGAATGTTCGCATAGGACGCGGCCGCGGGCGTTGTAGCGGGATCGAACCAGGCAACGCGAAGCGCCGGGTAGCTCCCATCGGAATTGTTGACCCCTTCATGCGTGAGGTGGCCGTCATTGAAGATTCGGCCCAATCCGACCAATGCCGCAGATCTGAAACTGCCCGCGTCGCTGTCTCCGAAAGCGAAGCGCGTCCCGCCGGAGCTCGACATTCGTATCGGAAAGTAACCCGTTTGCCGAAGTCCGGGGGTGTCCGTGATCCCTGCGCTTCCGCCCGTCGCGGAGCGCAGCGATGTCACCAAGCTCGTCAGGTATCGCGTTGCATAGTCCCAGTAGGTCGGGCCCTCCGCGTAACCTCCGTCCGGACCATAAGCCGCAAGGCCCAGGTTCAGGTTATCGAGACTCAGAGTGAGCGCTTCTGTAGCAGTCGCTCGATCTTGATCCCAGATGGCCAACGATGACATGGCGATGCCAGAGTTGATGACCACGTTCCAGTTGCTGGTGAGAGCTGACCAGTTTGTTTCTTTGGACTCCGACGAACCGGATGAACTGAATCCCGACTTGTACACTGTCAGGGCGGGCGTGATAGCTTTCTCGACCAGCGATCGAGACAGGGTTGCGCGGTCCGCGGTGGTCAAGTAGGGCCACAACCAATCAAGCGAAATGGCTACGGCAGTGGCCATTTCTGCCGTGTCGATGAACGACGAAGGCCCCCAATCCTTGAACGCTGCGACTCCTACAACCTCACGACGTAGCCGCTCCGCGTACTTCGTGTCGGCGGTGACGAGATAAGCCATGCCGAGATTCAGCGCTCGGTCCAGCACCGTCCGACTTGTTTCCAGCATGCGCTTCCCAGCGGGATACGTCGCGAGCGGCTGCCCCAGCGCGGCATCCGCGCGCTGACGTACGAGGTCGAACTGTTGCTTTTGAGCAGTATTGCTCGTGACCTGCGCGCGGATCCGAGTAACGTCTGCGCTCGTCAAGAGAATTCTTGGGTGCGCAGTTGATACGTTGCCAACTTTCTCGAACGAAGCCACTTGCGTCGCTGCTGTCGTCCCCACCGCGGCGAACTTCTCATCGCCCATCTCGGCGAGGTGAGATCTACCCGCAGCGACCGCCCCGGCCATTGGTGAAGAGATACCGTACGCGGCGGTCGCATGTGCCGACGTGGAGCCAGGTGCGGCGATCAAGCTTGCGGCGAGCAGAATAGTGGTGAGTGCTCTCATCAGGAACTACCCTCCCTCCCCGCTACGCGGGGATCGGTGGCGCTGACCGGAAAGCCGGCCAACTGCAAGTCGTTGCAACGTGCGGAGAAACATAGGCGAGTGACGGGCAGATCAACAGGGGGTAGTCAATCAACCTCAAGTGCGGTTTCCAGGTCTCGGATGACCGAGACCAATCGGACGTCCGCTCAGCGTTGGTACTCATGGATACTCTGGCCCCGAAGCGCTTCCAGCATCCCTTGCGCAGTCCACACGCGCCCGCTACCGGCTCTTGTCGTACGTCTCGTGACCCGCTCGTGCAGCATGAAGGGCGCACCTAGCGCTGTTCGCGCCAGAGCGGATGCCCATAGCCGGAATCGCGACCGCGATGGTGCAGCGAGCGCGACGCGGTTATGGCCGACTCGTCGGTAACGCGCCTTTGCCCAAGCGACAGATGCCCGCTCTGCGGGGACCGTCTCGTACACGACCGCGTCGTCGTTCCATACGAGAGATGCGCCGCGCTCGCGCATTCGCGCGAAGAAGTCAACATCGCTCCCGCCGGAGCGAGTAAAGCGCCCGTCGAATCGGAGATCCGCGAAGCGGCGGAGGCACTCCGACTTCACTAGCGTGTTGTTGGTCGGCCCGTATGGCATCGATGTGCCGCTCGAACGACGAGGGCGGTCGAGGATGTCGCCCCTCAAGATTCGGTCGTCCGCTCCATCATCGTAGGAGGAGATCACCGGTCCGAAAAAGACGTCCGCGGTCGATTCTGCGGCGAAACGCCGGTGAGCTTCGAGCCAGCCCGACGGTACGAACTCGTCGTCGTCAATGAAGATGAGCGCCCACTCGTCCGACACCTCCGCGACCGCCCGGTTACGAGCGGCCGGGATCCCCGGCTCGGGCTCATGTACGAACCGCACATCACCGAACCGCTCGGAGAGCTGTGCTTCTGCCGAAGGCGTAGCGTTGTTGTCGACAACCAAGACGCAATCGCCCTCGCCCAGCTCCGTCTCGATACTTGTCAGCAGCTTGCTGAGCCCGTCTAGCCTGCCGTAAGTGCAGACTGTTACCAGGATCGGCCCGCCGGTCATCGCCCGCCCGTTTCCGCCGCCTGCACGATGCTCAGTACGGTATTTGCGTTTGTGTGCACGGAATACGTCTGGCTTCGCTGGAATGCGGCATGCGACATGGCCTGCCACTCAGCGGTGCCTGGCTCGATCTTTGCGAGTTCGCGGGCGAGAGATTCCGAGTCGCCCGGCGCGAAGAGCCTCCCTGCCCCCGAGCCTCTGATGACTTCCGCCGGGCCTCCTTGGTCGGACGCTACTACGGGTCTAGAGGTGTTCATAGCTTCGATCACCACCTTGCCGAAGGGTTCCGGGCGCTCAGACGGAACGACCACCACGTCGGCCCACTGATAGTAGTCACTGGGGTCGTCGACCTCCCCCACGAACTCGACCGATTCGGACATGCCCAGGTCACTCGCGAGTCCCGCCAGCTCGCGAGTAACGGTTGTGGATCCTCCGTACTCGCCGCCGACGAGTTTGACGTGTGTCGCTATACCGCCTTCCGCGAGCCTGGCCGCGGCGCGAATGAGCGTAGATTGTCCCTTCCAGCTACTCAACCGCCCCACACAGACGACTCGAAGCGGGCCGTCGTGCTCTTCGCGGGCCGTCAGGTCGGAATGAGCGAGCTCGGCCCCTGAGTAGACGACTTCGACACGCGTGCCCCACGCCTCAGCGCTCTTGAACTGATCGCGGACTGCTTCAGAAACACAGATGACGGCGGCAGAACGCTTGACCAACATCTCGAACAATTTGCGTTCAAGGGAGCTTGTGTAAATCTCGCGGACAATTTGCACATGAGGCGTCTTGCTCAGGGCCGCGATGAGTCGTCCGGACATCACTGCCGACGTGTTCGAGACGATCACCGTCTGTTGACCGGCTGGCGGTCTACGCAATTTTCTCGCCACCGACACGCTGCGCAACAGTCCGCGCCAGAGCCCTCGCCAGCCCGCAACGGTCCCGATGGCGGTCCTGCGTAGCACCGCGACGTCCGTCACCCGCACGTCGACTCCCTGGGGTCGGAGGCGGTCGGCCAGCGGCCCTTCTTCGGGGAGAAGGGCGATGACCCGATGGCCAGCGCGAACACCGGCGAGGCAGATCGCTAGGAATGAACGGTCGGACCCGTACAGTTCGGAGGAACTGTGGACGGCGACAATCAGCATAAAAGGGCCTCCATCGTCGTGCGTTTCATAGCTCTGTGCGCGCCCTCTGATGCGTGCACGCCGCCGCTTTCACAGTGCCGTCGCCCCCGGCGCGAGCACCGCTCGAGCTGTCTTCAGGACGATCACGAGGTCGCCCATCAGACTCCAGTTCTCGACGTACGAAAGATCGAGCCGCACAGATTCTTCCCACGAAAGTGTTGAGCGCCCGCTGACCTGCCAGAGGCCAGTGATACCGGGCTTCGCGAGGAACCGGCGGTGAACATGGTCCGCATACTGCTCGACCTCGGAGGGCAACGGCGGGCGCGGTCCCACCAGCGACATTGAGCCGGCGATCACGTTGAAGAGCTGCGGCAGCTCGTCGAGACTGAACTTCCGCATGATGCGCCCGATGGGCGTAACGCGCGGGTCGTCCTTCATCTTGAACAGCACTTCGTTGCCCACATCTCGCTGCTTCGCGAGCAGCTCGGGCAGGATCTCTTCGGCGTTGACGACCATGGAGCGGAACTTGAGCATGGTGAACTCGCGGCCGCGGAGTCCGACTCGCTTCTGGCGGAAGAGGACCGGACCGCTGGACGTCAGCCGGACTGTGATGGCAAGAAAAACGAGCAGCGGGCTGATGATGATCACCCCCACCACGCTGACGAGAAGATCGACCATTCGCTTCACCAATCGTTGACCACCGCTGAACCGTGGTGTCTCGACATGGATGAGGGGGAGACCTGCGACCGGTCGCGTATGAAGCCGGGGGCCGGCAATGTCGACAATGCTCGGCGCGAGAACGAGGTGCTGCCGCCCGGACTCGAGCTGCCAGGAGATCTGCTTAACCTTCATCGGAGGAAGGTCGTCCGTGCTCGTGACCGCGACGGTGTCAGCTCCGGTGACTCGCAGCGCCCGTTCGATCGTATTGACGTTGCCCATGATCGGGATGGTCGTTCCGCGGATCGTGTCGGCGATCCGACCGGTGGGAACACAAGCTCCGACGACCGCGTATCCGGCCTCCGGCGTGCGCTGGAGCTCGAATGCGATATGTGCGACCGATTGCTCCGACCCGACGAGCAGGACGCGGGCCGTGTAGTCCCCGTGCCGCCGCTTGCGGATGAGCCACTGGCGCCACAGCCAGCGCTCGACAACCAGTGCCAATATCCCGGCGGGAAGGCTGATCAAGAGAAAGCCGCGAGCGACGTCGACCTTGAAGAGGAACGCGAAGATCGCAATGAAGCCGAAGAGCCGGAAACTCGCGTCGACGACCCGCCGGTATTCGGCCATTCCGGTGCCGACGATGCGGTGGCTTCGCGAGTCGATGAGGTGGAGGACCATCATCCAGATGAGGACGAGGCCAGTCGAGAAGTACCAGTACGACAGCTCGGTGATCCGAACGTCGGCCCTGATGTCGACTGCCGCATTGCCGGTGCCGAACCAGATGATCTGGGCGCCGAACACGACCGCCACCAGCACGAAGAAATCGGTGATCCGCAGCCGGCGAGCGTACGCAGGGCGCCAATCACGCGGCGTGACAATCGTCGGCGTAGGCGAAGTGGAGGTGGGCGGGCTGATTTCGCTCGCGCTCGCTTCAGTACCGGGCGGCGTTCCGCCCGGTCTGATCGCGTAACCTGCCTCCGACGTCACACCGCACCCCTCGTTCGGTACATCGCAGATGCTCAGGCTACCTTCAGCGTGTGTCCAGTGTGTAAACGGGTCTCAGATCCGGCGCTGGGAGCAGACGTGTCGAGTGGTGTCCTTGAAGCGGGCGGATACGCAGATAGCCCCTTCTAGGATGTGCTGGTGCCCGAAGAGACCCGCCGTTCCCGCAAGGTGAAGCGCCCGCTGCTCAAGAGCTTCCGTTTCTGGGTGCCCATCGTCATCCTGCTCCTCATCGTCGCGGTGGGTATTGGCGGCGCGCTGGTGGCGAAGGCAATTGCCGACCGGGCCTTTGCCGCCCGTGATTCGCTGCAGAGCGCGATTCCTCTCGCGTCGACGGCGAAAGAACAGGTGCTCGCGAGCGACACCGAGGGAGCACGCGCGACGGTTGCGCAACTGCGCAGCCTCACCACGGATGCGAAGGAGCAGGCCGATGGCGACCTCTGGCGGTTCGGAGAGGCCATACCGGTGGTGGGTGCCAACCTCACCGCCGTGCGCGAGGTCGCGCAGACGATCGACGACCTCGTCGTCAACGCGCTCGAACCTGCGACGGAACTCAGTCTCTCGAGTCTGGCCCCGGTCGACGGTCGTATCGACGTTGCGCAGCTCGATGTCGCCTCCGACATCCTCGACCGCGCCTCCGTCGCGCTCACCGACGCGCGTTCGACCGTCGACGGCATCGATCGGTCGGCGCTGATCGATCAGGTCGCGTCCGGAGTCACTCAGCTCGATGAAGCGCTCGCGCAGATTGAGCCGGTGGTCGGGCCCGCGCAGAAGACGCTCGCGATCCTTCCGGGGATCCTCGGCGCCGAGGGCCCACGCAACTACCTCGTGCTTGTCCAGAACAACGCGGAATCGCGGGGAACCGGCGGCAACCCCGCTTCGCTGGTGATGATCACGGCCGACAACGGGGCGATCTCGATCACGCAGCAGGCCTCCAGCACCGACTTCGACAACGGCCGTCCGGACCCGATCGTCGACCTCGATCCGGCGGCTGTCGCCCTCTACGGCGACAAGATCGGCCGTTATATGCAAGACGTGACCACGACGCCGGACTTCCCGGACTCGGCGCGCGTCATGGCGGCCTTCTGGCAAGAGCAGTTCGGCACCCCGATCGACGGAACCGTCTCCATCGACCCGGTGGCCCTCAGTTACCTCATGGAAGCGACGGGCCCGGTAACGCTGCCCACGGGAGACACCCTCGACGCGGGAAACGTCGTGCCGACTCTCCTGAACGGTGTGTACGAGCGCTTCAACAGCGGTGACCCGGTGTTCGACAACACGCGGCAGGACGCGTTCTTCGCCGTGGCCGCCGGCGCGGTATTCGACTCGATCACCTCGGTCTCGAACCCGCGAGCGCTCGTCGACCAGGTGGCGCGCGCGGCCGAGGAAGGACGCGTACTCTACGTGCCGACGTCGCAGGCCGAGGCCGAGATGATCGCTGGGAGTCGGATGACGGGGCGACTCCCGGCCGACAACTCGGGGATCACCATGATCGGGTCGTACGTCAACGACATCACCGAGGGCAAGCTCGACTACTACATGGACACCGCGGTCACCGTGGCGTCCGACGTCTGCTCCGTCGACGCTGCGACGGCGCCGACCTTCACAGTCACGTCGTCGTTGAACTACAGCCTGCAGCCGGACGACGTACGAGGGCTGCCCCGCTACGTGTCACCAGCCCGGTTCTTCCCGAAGGGCGTGACGAGCACCGATCTCGTCCTCTACGGACCGGTCGGCTCGACCTTCGTCTCGGCCTCGGTGGATGGCAACCCGGTCGGCGCGACTCCCGTCGACCACCTCGGTCGTCCCGCAGTGAAGGTCAACGTCGAGAACGAGCCCGCGTCTTCGCACACGGTGACAGCTACGTTCACCGGCACGCCGGGTGGCGAATACGGACCGTTGGATGTTTGGCACACCCCGATGGTGCGTGACACCCCGGTCACCATCGAGGCGCCGGGCTGCGCCGGCTGACGCATCCGCCGCGACGCGTAGGCCCGGTCAGGCGCGCGCCGTACCGGTCCGGTCAGCTGGACCCGCGCGGAAGACCAGCCCATGGTAGAAGCCGAAGCGGGCAAGCACGACGATGACGATGCTCACGAGGTTGACGACGTTGACGACGAACGGCCCGGCCGGGCGGCCGAGCAGCGCCGACGCGGCCTCGACTCCGCCCCACACGAGCAGTGCGCCGAGCGCGGTGCAGACGGCGTTGACGATCACGAACAGCGTGATCTCGACCCAGCGGCGGCGGCGTGCGCGGTCTTTGAACGTCCACTGCCGGTTGCCGAAGTACGCGTTGATGAGGGCCACGAGCGACGCGACGATCTTCGCGGCGACGACATCCCATCCGATTCCGAGCAACAGGATGTTGAAGGTGACGATCTCGATGAGGGTGCTGATGCCTCCGACGGTGAGGAAGCGCACACTCAGAGCGGCAGCGCGCTTCACGCGGGGGGTCAGTGACATGGCTCGACTAGGCTACAGGCGTTGTCCGCGCCCGGGACATCACCGGTAAGCACGGGGAGCCACGTGAGTTTCGAGCACATCGCTATCGTCATGCCCGCCTACAACGAGGCCGACGGTATCGCCGGGTTCCTGCAGGAGATCGTCGAGCACGTCGCGCCGCGTTGCGGCCGGCTCAGCGTGATCGTGGCCGACGACCGGTCGACGGATGCGACGGCATCCGTCATCGCGCAGCTCGAGCTGCCCGGTGTCGAGGTGCAGACACAAGCTGCGAACCGGGGGCACGGTCCCACCGCGCTCGCCGCCTACCGAGCCGGGCTCGCGACGTCGGCCGATCTGGTCGTGCACGTCGACGGCGACGGGCAGTTCACCGGCGAGGACATCGCTCGCGTCATCGCGGCGCTCGAGGCCGAGAACGCCGACGTCGTGCACGGTGTGCGCCGCGGCCGCGAAGACCCCTGGTACCGCCGCGTGCTGAGCGCGGGGCTGCGCCTGGTTATCCGCCCGTTCGCCGGTCGCGGAGTGCCCGACATCAACACTCCGCTTCGTGCGTACCGTCCCGAGGTCATCGCGACGCTGCTGGATGCCGTCGGGCCCGATGCGCTGGTGCCGCATGTGCACTTCTCGCTCGCCGAGGCTCGTCGCCGGATGCGGGTGCGCTACGTCGCCGTCCGCAGCCTGCCTCGCCGCGGCTCGGAGACGACGGGCACCATGTGGGGGACGAGCGGTCAGCCGATGCTGCCGCCCCCGCGCCTGCGCGCCTTCGCGCGCGACGCCCTAGTCGAGCTGTGGCAGCTGTCGCTGCGTCCCGCCGCCCCGATGCGCGCCCTGCGCGAGCCGGCGCGACAGGAGGCCTGAGATGCCCCGCACGTTCCGGACCGCCGCATTCTGGATCGTCGCGGCGCTCCTCGCGGTCGCCCACGCGATCGTGCTGTGGCAGAGCCTCACCGCGACGAGGCTCTGGGAGGACGAGGCCTTCAACCTGACCGTTCCGGTCAACCTCCTGCGGGGGCTCGGCTACACCAGCGACGGCACACTCTCGGGCAGCGAGCTGACGCCCTACGACGCGCGGATCTCGACGGGCCCCGCCGTGCTGCTCCCCATTGCCGCGGTGCTGGCCACCGGGGCGGACCTGGTCGTCGGCGCGCGTCTGGTTCCCGCCGCGTACTTCGTGGCCCTGCTCGTGGCCGTCGGCATTCTGGGGAACCGCATGGGCGGGCGCTGGGCCGCCCTCGTGGCCGTCACGGTGCCCCTCGCCTTCACCGCTGCGGCGCTGCCCTCGCCGATCCAGGGCCCCGCCGATGTGCTGGGCGAGGTGCCGGCTGCGGCGCTGCTGGCGTGGGCACTCGTCGCGCTGCGCAGGCGACCGTGGCTCGCGGGCTTGCTCGTCGGGCTCGCGATCCAGGCGAAGTACATCGCGCTGCTGTCGCTGCCGGCCTTCATCGTCGCGGTGCTGCTGCTGCTGCTGCAGCACGGACGCCCGTGGCTGCAGCGCTTCCGCGCTCTCATCGTGCCGGCAGTGGCCTTGGCCGTGCCGACGTTGCTCGTGGAGGTCATCGCGTTCATCGCGCTCGGACCCGCCGGCTTCGTCGACCATCTGCGGGCCACGCGTGATTTCATCCGGAGCGGCGGTCAGGTCGCGCACACGACCTTCGCGGAGAAGCTGACGACGCTCGCATCATCGTGGTACCTGCCGCCGGCCTTGGTCATCGTCGCGGTCGTGGTGGCCGTCGCCGTGCTCGTCGTGGGGCTGCTGCTGCGGTTCCCGCCCCGCCGCACCGACCGCTTCTGGGCGACGCTCGCCGCCGAGCCCCGCACACACCTCGCCGTGGCCGCCGTGCTCGGCTTCGGCGCCTTCGTCGGCTGGTGGTCCACCGCGGGGCATCTGCCGCTGTGGGTGCGGCATCCCGCCCCCGGCATCCTCGCCTTCGCGCCCGTGCTCGTCGCCGCGCTCGTGCCGGCACTGCGTCAGCTCTGGCGATCGGGAACGGCCGCGCGTGCGGCATCCGTCGTCGTATCCGCCGCGCTCGTAGGATGCCTCGCGGTGCCGGCCGTCAGCGCCGCCGCTACTGCTGCCGCTCGCGACGGTGCAGAGCTCGAGCAGCAGCGCGAGCAGGCGTCGGCCGTGGCATCGGTGGATGCCGAGTGGGTCGCGACGCACTGGGGCGTCCTCGTCGGCGTCGTTGTGATGTCGGGCTCACACGTGGCGCTCCTCGACGCCCCGCCCGAGAACATCGCCGGCTTCCCGCGGCTCGAGCCCGGCGGGGCCGACCTGTGCGGAGAGGCGGCGTCGCTGGCCGAGGCCCCGGGCGTCGTCGTCTGCCCCACGAACTGACCTCGCCCGCCGCCGGACACCGGCGCCCGCCGCCGGAAACGAACGAGCCCGCAAAGCTCGGGGCTCCGCGGGCTCGTGGCCGGTCTGATGCGACCGGGTCAGAAGAGGATCAGCTGCGACGTGCGCCCGTCGACTCGCTTCGCTCGGCGCGACGCTTCTCCTTCGCCTCGGCGCGGCTCAGCTGCACGGGGGCCTGGTCGACCACGTGGGTCGAGCCGTAGGTGTACGCGCCGTAGCCGTAGCTGTCGGGGCCCTTGGTCGGGAGCATCGTCACGACGACACCGAGCAGCGTGCCGCCGGCGGTGTCGAGGGTGCGGAACGCGCCCTGCAGCTCCTGCTTTTTTGTGCGGCCCGATGCGGCGACCATGATGACACCGCGGGTCTTCTTGCTGAGCACGGCGGCGTCGGTCACGAGCAGCAGCGGCGGCGCATCGATCAGCACGTAGTCGAAGTGCTCGGTGAGAGCGGCGAGCACGTTGTCCATCGAGCTCGAGCCGAGCAGCTCGCTGGGGTTCGGCGGAACCGGGCCGCTGGGCAGCACGAACAGCTGGTTCTGGCCCCACTTCTGCAGCGCGTCGACGAGCGGCACGCGACCGATGATGACGTCGGTCAGGCCGACACCGCCCTCGACGCCCATGTAGTCGGCGACGCGGGGGAGGCGGAGGTCGCCGTCGACCAGAGCGACGCGCGCGCCCGTCTCGGCGAGGGCGATGGCGAGGTTCGCGGTCGTGGTCGACTTGCCCTCACCGGGGCCGGCGCTGGAGACGACGAAGCTGCGCGGGCCGTCTTCGACGTTCAAGAACTGCAGATTGGTGCGCAGCGTGCGGAACGACTCGGCGCGCGGGCTGCGCGGATCGGCGTGCACGATGAGCGGACGCTTCGACGCCTCGTTGTCGAAGGCGATGCCGCCGAGCATGGGCTTGTCGGTGAGCTGCTCGAGGTCGTGCAGCGTGTGGATGCGGGTGTCGAGCACCGACCGCAGCACGGCGAAGCCGACACCGAGGGCGAGGCCCAGCAGTGCGCCGATCGCGATGTAGAGGGGGATGTTCGGGCTCGAGGGAGCTTCGGGGGCGGTCGCGAGCTGCGTGACGGTCACCTGGACGGGGCTAGTGCCCTGACCGTCGGCCGGGCGCTCGATCGTGTTCTGGACTGCTGTGGTGAAGCTCTCGGCGGTCGCATTCGCGATGCGCGCGGCGAGCTCGGGGTCGGCATCGTTGACGCTGATGTTGATGAGCACGGTGTTCAGCGGAGTGCTCGCGCTGATCCGTTCAGCCAGCTGCGCGACCGTCTGATCCAGATCGAGTTCCTCGATCACCGGCTCGAGGACGAGCGAAGTGGGGATGACGTCGACGTAGCTCGTCACCATCTGGCGGGCGAACGTCGTGCCCTGCACGAGCTCTCCGGTGGCGGCTCCCTCGGTGCGCACCGAGACGTACAGGCTCGTAGATGCCTCGTAGCGCGGCGTCTGCAGCAGCGCGTACGCCGCCCCGGCGCCGGTGCCCACGATCAGGAGCGCGAGAAGGAGGATCCAGTTCCTGTGCAGGATGCGCAGGTAATCGCGGAGTTCCACGTGGTAATTCCCCCTATAGGTGTCCGGGTCGACGGCTCTGTCATTGTTCCACACGCCTTAGGGCGGCCTCGCCACGTGCTGGTTATCGCTGGTCAGTCGCCTTTTGCCACGTATGCGTAAACGCCGTACGACGTCTTATCGGCGCCGGCGGTCGGCAGCATCGTCACGACGCTTCCAGCGATACGGGAACCGGCGGTCTCGATGTTCTTGACCGCCGAGGTCAGGCGCGCACGGGTGGTCGACCCGGCCGCCGCGACGAGGATCACGCCGTCGACGGCGCGACCGACGACCGCGGCATCCGTGACGGCGAGGACCGGGGGAGCGTCGATGATGACGACATCGAATGCGGTGCGCAGTTCGTCGAGGAGCTTCGACATCGCCGACGACCCGAGCAGCTCGGCCGGGTTCGGTGGGACGGCGCCCGACGGAAGGATGAAGAGCGTGCCCTGGCCCCAGCGCTGCAGCACGTCGAGCAGGCTCACGCGCCCGACGAGGACGTCGGAGAGGCCCACAGCACCCTCGATGCCGAAGTACTCCGCCGTCTTGGGGCGCCGCAGATCGGCATCGATCAGTGCGACCTTGGCGCCGGTCTCGGCGAACGCGATCGCGAGGTTCGCGGCGGTCGTCGACTTGCCCTCCGACGGGTTGGCGCTCGTCACGACGAACGCGAGCGGACCGCCCGAGGTGGTGAGGAACTGCACGTTGGTGCGCAGCGCGCGGAACGCCTCCGCGCGCGGGTCGCGGGCGGAGGCCGCGACGATCAGGGGCCGCTTCTTCGACTCCGGGTCGAGGGCGATCCCGCCGAGGAGGGGCGCCGACACGATCTTCTCGACGTCTTCGACCGTGCGGATGCGGGTGTCGGCGACGGCGCGGAGGATGGCGATCGCCACACCGGCCGCGAGGCCCACGAGCGCGCCGAGCGCGAGGGCGAGCCGCATGTTCGGCGCGGCCGGATCGACCGGGACCTGCGCGGGCTGCACCGTCTCGATGCGAACGGGGCTCGGGCGTTCGGCGGTCGAGCGTTCGAGCTGCTCCGCGACGACGGTGGTGAAGCTGTCCGCGATGGCGTTCGCGATCCGCGCCGCGCCCTCGGGACCGGGGTCGGAGACCGTGATGGAGATGACGACCGTGTTCTGCGTGGACGAGACCGAGACCCGTTCGGCGAGCTCGGCGGCGCTCTCATCGAGGCCGAGGTCGTCGATCACCGGATCGAGCACGAGCGCCGTCGGGATGATGTTGACGTAGCTCTGCACCGCCTGCCGGGCGAAGTCGGTGCCCTGGCGCAGCTCGTTGTTCGTCGCGCCGCCGGAGGACTGCGTGGCCACGAACAGCTGCGTCGTGGCGTCGTACCGCGGCGGCGTGACGAGCGCCGACGCCGCACCCGCGGCGATGCCGATGAGCGTGGTCGCGATGATCAGCACGATGTTGCGGCGCAGGATGCGGATGTAGTCGTGGAGTTCCACGGTTCTCCTGTCGTCGGTGTCGCCGGGTATCCTTTCACGAGACCAGACGCTCCACCGACATCCGCGCGCCCTTCCGTGCGCCCGAGTCCGAGTCCGAGGCCCTTTCCGATGAACTCTCTCGCCGATCTCTTCACCGACGATCGTCGGTCGAGCGATGACGCGGACCGCGCCGCCGACAGCATCATCGACGACCGCCGCCTCGCCGCCCTCGTCGGCCCGCCGCGCGTGAAGCAGGCGGCTCCCGTGGCCGGCTCCGACGAGACGGCGCGGCTGAGCGCCCTCGTCGACGAGGCCGCCCGCTCCGCCTCGCCCGCGCAGATAGCGGGCGCCGGTGGCACTCCCAAGATGCCCAGGCGGGGACACAAGCGCACCGACTGGCTCAACGTGTCGTTCGCCGTTCTCGCGGTCGCCGTCGTCGCGGTCGTCGGCGTGTTCGGCGGCATCCAGCTCGCGAACGCCAGCCCCGCGGCATCCGCTCTTCGCGCGCTCTCGGTCGATGAGGCGTCGCTCGCCAACGGTGAGCAGGCCGTGCAGTCGGGCGTCGCGCGCATCGAGACCCTCGTCGCCGAGGGCCGCAGCGACGCCGACACCGTCGAGCCTGCGCTCGCGACGATCGAGGGATACGTCGATGAGCCGGCGCGTGCCGCGGCCGTACAGGCGGTGGCTGATCTGCGGGCGGGGCTCGACGCGATCGCGGCGCCCGAGGTGCCCGCCTCGTACACCCGCCCAGCCATCGACACCGACGACCTCGGCGAGGTCGGCGCGCAGATCGACGCGGTGCGCGAGCGCTCGGACGCTCTCACCGGGCTCACCGAGCAGACGCGAACCGTCCGCGCGCAGGTCGTCGCACTGCGTGACGCGTTCGCCGCGTCGATCGCCGCGCTCGGCGCCAGCTTCCCGGCCTCCGCCGAGGCGGAGGTCGAGGAGTACGGGCAAGCGCTGCAGTCGTTCCGCGACGCGGTGACCTCCGCCGCTGCCGCGGTGCCCGCCGCGCAGGCGGCCGGAGGCTTCGGTGTCGCCGAGATGGTCGCCTACCCGCCGCTGGTCGATGCGCTGCGCGATAACCACGAGCTCGCGATCGCCGAGATCCTCGCCGAGCGCGAGGCCGAGCGCGAGAACGCCAACAACAATGGCGGCGGGTTCACGAACCCCGGCACGGGCGGTGACTCGGGCGGGGCGGTCACGCCGGAACCAACGCCGAGTGTTCCCGCCACAAGCGACGGAGACACCGGCGGCGGAGGAGCCGTGGGTGACGGTTCGGGGAGCGGTGACGGCTCGGGGAGCGGCGACGGGTCGGGCGAGAGCATCGGGGAGGGCAGCCTTCCTCCCGTCGGTGAGGTCCCTAACCCGTAGCCCCAGCACGGCCGCGCCGTCCGCTCCGTTCTCGATTGGACTGGTGAGGATGTCCGGATGCGGGCCATATAGAACCTCGCAGTTTGACGCGAGTCGGCAGGCTCCGGCTCGGTCTCAGGCGGGGGCGACGGCGAGCCGGACGACGCGCACGACCTCGTCGATCGCCGGCACGAGCTGCGAGCCCGAGAGCTGGTAGGTGTTCCACGACCGGCGGTACGGGTCGATGACGTCGTCATCGTCGGGCGACTCCGGGGGAAGCGCCATGCCGCGGTGCGAAGCGACCGCCGCGACCGACGCCCGCAGTCGCGCCGAAGGGTCATCCCCGGCGGCATCCGCGGCGGTGCGGAGCTCGTCGTCGCTCGCATCGGCAGCGAGCCGGGCGAACTCGCGCAGGGTGAACGCCACGCGCAGGCGGCTCGGCGCGAGCTCGACGATGCTGCGGCGGTGCTCGCGGGCCATCGCGAGGATCAGGTCGGGCGACCCGAGCCGTGCCGGCGAGATGAGCTGCGAGCGGTGGGCGTCCGCCATGTCGGCGGCGACGCCGTTCTCGACGGCGAGACGCTGGGCTTCGGCGGGCATCGGCGCGCCGCCCATGTCGTAGGTCCCACCGCTGGTGACGGTGCCCGGCAGGCCGGCCAGGCGCGTGCGCAGCAGCTGCTCGGCTAGGGGAGAACGGCACACGTTGCCGGTGCAGACGGTCATGATCTCGAACATCAGGAGCTCTTTCCGTCGGGGCTGGTCGACCCCGTCAGCCTAACCGCCGACCGCTGGCCGTCTCACGCGGCTGACCGTCTCACGCGGCCGGTCGCGCGACGGCTTGCCTACCGGAGCGGCGACCGCAAGCCTCGGGCCTGCGTCGTCGTGCGCTGGGATACTCAGCGCGACCGGAGGAACCGAATGTCGGCTGACCAGTTCATCGACGAAGCGCGCGCGGCATGGCGGCGTCGCGAGACGGAGGTCGCCGTGCGCAGCGCGCTCGCGGCCCACGAGCGGGCCGACGAGCGCGGACTGCCGCTCGCGTGCTCCATCGCGCTGCGCGGTTATCGCGCCGATCTTCTCTGCGGACATCGCGACGAGATCGCGGCCCTGGGCCCGGGAGTGCTCCGCGACGGGGTGTTGGCGATGCTGCAGATCGGGATCCGCGACCTCGACGGGGCGATGGAGCGGATCGACGCGATCGCCGCCGCCGACGGTACCGGCAACGGCGCCGGTGACCTCGCCGACCCGGCGGCATCCGATCCGCTCGCCGACGAGGGTCTCCTCCTGCCCATGCTCTACTCCTACCTCGCGACGGGTGCTGCGGCATCGGGTGCGTGGGCGCGGGCCCGCCGCTGCATCGACGCCGCGCGTCGCGCCATCGCGGCCGCGTCCGAGGCATCCCGACCCTCCGGCGCGGTCGTCGTGCCCGCGCACATCCCGTTCGACCTGCTCGGTCTCGAGGCCTTCGTCGAGCTGCACACGGGTGCCGGCACCGAGGCCCGCCGAGCTCTCGCGGCGGCACTGGCGCCGCTTCGCGTCCGCAACAACCTCTCCGCCGACCACGCGCTCGCCCTCATCTGCCTCGGCAGCATCGACCACGTCACCGGCAGGCTCGCCGAGGCGGCCATCAACCTCGCCCGCGGCGCGCGGCTCGCCCCGTCGTGGCGGCACGGGGTGCGCATCCACGGTGACGTCGAGCTCGCCTTCGTCCGCATCCGGCAGGGGCGGTGGCAGGATGCCGCGGAGGTCGTGCGGTCCACGACGGCTCCCGCCGACTCGATCGAACACGACTGGCTCGAGCCGCAGGCGCTCTCGGTGCACGGGCTGCTGCTCGCGCTGCGCGGCGACCTCGAGGCCAGCAGACCGATCCTCGAGCGCGCAGAACGGCTGTGCCGTGAAACCCCGGTATTCCTGGCGCGCATGGTGCTCACGCACGCTCGCTTCATCGTCGAGATCACGCGCGAGGACTGGACAGGGCTGCGGCGCGCGCTCGACGAAGCCGCCGAGTCGGGGTATCGCCAGCCCTACCGGCCCGAGGAGTGGCGGATGCTCACCCAGCTCGCCGCCTGGCACCTCGGGCGCATCGACGAGTTCCGTCGCGGCATCGTCGAGTGGAGCCACGAAGACGGAGCGACCGCCACGGCGTACTACTGGGCGAACGTCTCCATGCTCGCCGAGCACGACGAGCGGCACCCCGAGGCGGCGGCCGCCATCGCCCGGGCCCTCGACCTGCTCTCACCGGATGACGACCCGCTCGGGCGTGCGTGGGTGCGGATCGTCGCCGGCATCTACTACAGCCGATTCGGCACCCGGGGGAGGCCCGACCCCGCGCGCGCTCTCGCCCTCTACGAAGGGCCGAGCGCCGAGCTGACCGAGCTCGGCGCGGTCAACCTCTCACGCCGGTACGACGACGTCGTCGCGCAGACGACGGCGGAGCTGCTCGAGTCGGACCGCGCCGACCCCGCCGCGCAGCTGACCGATCAGCAGCGCACGATCGCGCAGGCGGTGGGCCAGGGCTACACGAGCGGCGAGATCGCCGGCATCCTGCACCTCTCCAAGCGCACGGTCGACTACCACGTGGCGAACATCATGCGCCGTCTCGGCATCTCGAGCCGCCGTGAGATCGGGCACATGCTCGGCATCGTCCGCTGAGGCCCCGGGCCTCGCGGGGCTGTTACTCCGACCCGGCGTCGCGCCAGTCGTCCGACTGCAGGTGCGAGCCCGCCTGCGGCCCCATCTGCAGCATCCCGCCGTCGACGACCCAGGTCGCACCGGTGACGTATGAGGATGCGGGCGAGGCCAGGAACGCGACGACCGACGCGATCTCCTCGGGCTTGCCCGGGCGGGGGATGGGGATGCCGGGGCGGTGGGTCTTCTCGGCCTCGTCGCCCTCCATGTCGTTGATGGGGGTGGCGATCTCGCCGGGAGCGACGGAGTTGACCGTGATGTCCCGCGGGCCGAGCTCCTGCGCCATCGTCTTCACCAGGCCCTCGAGGCCGTGCTTGGAGGCGACGTAGGCGGCCGAGCCGACGCGCGGCTGCGAGCCGTGGACGCTCGTCACGGCGATGATGCGGCCGCCGTCGCCGGCATCCGCCATGAGCTTCGCCGCGGTCTGCATCCCGAGGAAGGCGCCGTCGAGGTTGAGTGCGACGACCGTGCGCCAGCCGTCGAGGTCGAGGTCGAGAACGGGGCCGCCCGTGCCGCCGCCGGCGTTGTTGACGAAGACGTCGAGCCCGCCGAGCTCGGCGGCCAGATGCTCGATGACCCCGGGGACCTTGTCGAACTCCGTCGCGTCGAACTGCGCGACGACGGCCTTCTGGCCCCGGGCCCGAACGCCCTCCGCGGTCTCGTTCGCGCCCTCTTCATCCGAGTGCCAGGTGACGCCGACGTCCATTCCGGCGTCGGCGAGGGCGAGGGCGGTCGCGCGACCGATCCCCGAGTCGGAAGCGGTCACGATGGCACGGCGAGGAGTGAACGTCATGCCTCGACGCTACGAACGGCCCCGCCCGTCACGCACCCGGTTGACAATCCGGGGCGGTGCAGTGAGGCCGTGCGCGGCGACTCCTCGGATGCGGGCAGCCCGAGACGACGACGCCCCGCCGTCACGCGGAACGTGAGGCGGGGCGTCGACGATCGTGAGGGGTTACGGCGCGCTCACTCCGATGCCGGGCTGTCGCCGGCGGGCCGGGTGCGGGCGGATGCCGCGGGCGCGGCCTCGTCGTCCGCGCGCAGGCCCTGGGCGACGCCGCGGCCGGTGGCCTGACCCTGGATGATCTGGCGGAGGTCGATGCCGGTCGTGGCCTGCACGGCGTCGAAGGTCGCGCGCATGCTCGACGCGCTCTCCGAGGCGATGTGGCTGGACGCGCCGTCGCCGCCGAGGACGGTGATCGAGCCGACCTTGTCGAAGCCGCGGGCGAACTCGGTCATCAGCGGCACGAGCGCCTCGATGGCGCGCTGGGCGAGTAGCGCCTCCTGGTTCTGCGCGATGGCGGCGGCCTCGGCCTCGATCGCCTCGGCGCGGGCCTCACCGGCCAGGCGCACCGCGTCGGCCTCGGCCTGGGCGCGCAGGCGCGTGGCCTCCGCCTCCTGCGCGGCGATCTGGGCACGTGCCTCGGCGGCCTTCACCTCGGCGTACGCGTCGGCGTCGGCCTTGCGCTGGCGCTCGTAGAGTGCCGCGTCGGCGACCTTCTTGATGTCGGCGTCGAGCTGGGCCTGCCGGTTCTCGGCGGCCTGCAGCAGCACGTCCTGCTCGCGCTGCGCGCGGGCGAGGGCCTCGGCCTGCTCGGCCTCGGCGCGGGCGCGACCGACCTCGGCGGATGCGGCGGCGGAGTTCTTGTCGTACGCGGTCTGCTCGATGAGGTTCGCCTCGTCGGTGGCGAGCTGACGCGCGCGCACCTCGCGGGCGGCGTTGATGCGGGCCACGTCCGCTTCGCGGCGGACGCGCTCGACCTCGGTCGCACCGAGGGCGTCGATGTAGCCGTTCTTGTCGGTGATGCCCTGGATCTGGAAGGAGTCGAGGATGAGGCCCTGAGCGAGCAGGTCGCTCTTGATGCCCTCGGCGATCTGGTCCGACAGCTTCTGCCGGTCCTTCATCAGCTGCTCGACGGTCAGCGTCGCCACGACGCCGCGGAGCGCGCCCTCGAGCTGCTCGGTGGTGAACTGCTCGATCGCGCCGTCCTGCGAGAGGAAGCGCTCGGCCGCGCGCCGGACGAACTCCGGGTCGGATCCGATCTTCACGAGCGCCACGCCGGCGACGCTGACCGTGACGCCGTTGGATGCCTGGGCCGTGGGCTCCATCTTGATCTGGCGTGCGCGCAGCGAGATCATCTCGGCCCGCTGCGTGAGCGGGTTCACCAGGGCGCCGCCGCCGGTGATGATCGAGATGCGCGAGGAGTCTCCGGCAGCGTTCTTCTGGTTGCGACCGACGATCACGAGCGCCTGGTCGGCCTTAGCGACCTTGTACCAGGCCCGCACCATGATCAGCAGGAAGATCAGAAGGATGATGACGGCGACCACGGCGATGCCGCCGATCACGAGCGCGCCTCCGGCGAATAGAGCTTCCATGCTGACCTTTCCCGTGCGTATCGACGTGTCCTTCGACCGTATCGGGGTCGGTGTGCGCGGCGCGACTAGAATCGGGATGCCGTGCCTACGGCGTCTGCGCCGATCGGCGCATCCCGAAAACGACCATTTGGAGCCACCTGTGGCCGAGCAGTCCCGCCTCGACAAAGTCATCGCCCTCGCCCGTCATCGCGGGTTCGTCTTCCAGGCGGGGGAGATCTACGGCGGTTCGCGCTCGGCGTGGGACTACGGTCCCCTCGGCACGGAGCTCAAGGAGAACATCCGGCGCCAGTGGTGGCAGACCTTCGTCCGCGGTCGCGGCGACATGGTCGGACTCGACTCGTCGATCATCCTGCCCAAGCGCGTGTGGGAGGCGTCGGGTCACGTCGCGACCTTCACCGACCCGCTCGTCGAATGCCTGCAGTGCCACAAGCGCTTCCGCGAGGACACGCTCATCGAGGACTTCGAGGCGCGGAAGGGCCGCACGGCCGAGAACGGCCTCGCCGACGTCCCGTGCCCGAACTGCGGCACGAAGGGTCAGTACACCGAGCCGAAGTCGTTCTCGGGTCTGGTGAAGACCTACCTCGGCGTCGTCGACGACGAGTCGGGCCTGTACTTCCTGCGCCCCGAGACGGCTCAGGGCATCTTCGTGAACTTCTCGAACGTGCTCACCGCCAGCCGCAAGAAGCCGCCGTTCGGCATCGGGCAGGTCGGCAAGGCGTTCCGCAACGAGATCACGCCGGGGAACTTCATCTTCCGCACGCGCGAGTTCGAGCAGATGGAGATCGAGTTCTTCACCCCGCCCGCGGAGGCGCAGGAGTGGTTCGACCACTGGGTCGAGGCCTGCTGGAACTGGTTCATCGAGCTCGGCATCGACGCCGACAACATGCGCCGCTTCGACGTGCCCGAAGACGACCGCGCGCACTACTCCGCCGGGACGATCGACGTGGAGTACCGCTTCGGCTTCCCGGGCAAGGAGTGGGGCGAGCTCATGGGCGTCGCGAACCGCACCGACTACGACCTGGGCAGCCACAGCGAGGCATCCGGTCAGTCGCTGACCTACTTCGACCAGGCATCCGGCGAGAAGTACACGCCGTACGTCATCGAGCCGTCGTTCGGACTGACGCGCGCGATGATGGCCTTCCTCGTCGACGCCTACGACGAAGAAGAGGTGCCCAACGCCAAGGGCGGTGTCGACACCCGCACGGTGCTGCGCCTCGACCCGCGCCTGGCTCCGGTGAAGGTGGCCGTGCTGCCCCTCAGCCGCAACGAGCGCCTGTCGCCGCTGGCGCGTGAGGTCGCCGACACCCTCCGCGGCCGCGGCTGGAACATCGACTTCGACGACGCCGGCGCCATCGGGCGCCGCTACCGCCGTCAGGACGAGGTGGGCACGCCGTTCTGCGTCACCGTCGACTTCGACTCGCTCGACGACCGCGCCGTCACGGTGCGCGATCGCGACACGATGGCGCAGGAGCGCATCCCGCTCGACGCTCTCGAGGGCTATCTCGCCGAGCGCCTGCGCGGCGCCTGACAGGTCCCCTTCCGGGGGTTGAGCGAGCGGAGCGAGTCGAAACCGTGTCGGCCGGTGGGTGCGTTTCCTCTCGTCGGTGTCGCGGTTTCCGGGGGTTGAGCGAGCGGAGCGAGTCGGAACCGTGTCGGTCGGTGGGTGCGTTTCGTCTCGTTGGTGTCGCGGTTTCCGGGGGTTGAGCGGGCGGAGCGAGTCGAAACCCGGGCCGGCCGGTGGGTGCGTTTCGTCTCGTCGCTGTGCTCCTCGCTCAACGTCCGGGGGGTTTGCTCTCGCGCCTCCAGGGGTTGAGCGAGCGGAGCGAGTCGAAACCGGGCCGGCTGGTGGGTGCGTTTCGTCTCGTCGCTCCGCTCCTCGCTCCACGCCCGGGGCGGGTTTGCTCTCGCGTCCTCCGGGGGTTGAGCGAGCGGAGCGAGTCGGAATCGTGTCGGTCGGTGGGTGCGTTTCGTCTCGTCGCTGCGCTCGTCGCTCAACGTCCGGGGGGTTTGTTCTCGCGTTCTCCGGGGGTTGAGTGAGCGGAGCGAGTCGAAACCGTGTCGGCCGGTGGGTGCGTTTCGTCTCGTCGCTGCGCTCCTCGCTCAACGTCCGGGGGGTTTGGGTTGTGCAGAGTGGAACCGCGACGCTCACGCAGCTCGGTACCGTCGGCGGATGCCGCACGTGTACATGCTCCTCTGCGCCGACGACACCCTCTACGTGGGCAGCACGGTTGACCTCGAACGACGCCTCAGCGAACATCAGGCGGGCAACGGGGCGGCCTACACGCGTGCCCGTCTTCCCGTCCGGTTGTTCTGGGCAGAGGAATTCGAGCGCGTCGACGACGCCTTCGGTTGGGAGAAGCGCATCCAGGGCTGGAGCCACGCCAAGCGTGTGGCCTTCGCCGAGGGTGGCGTGGACGCCATTCGGGGATGGAGTTCTCGGGAACGACAGCGTCGCCGCGGGGAGTGAGGGCCGGGGCGCTGGGGTTTCGTCTCGCTTCGCTCGCTCAACCTCCGGGAGGGGCGTGGGCGTGGGGGTTTCGTCTCGCTTCGCTCGCTCAACCTCCGGGAGGGGGCGAGGGGGCGAGGGGGCGTGGGCGCGGGGGTGGGGGTTTCGTCTCGCTTCGCTCGCTCAACCTCCGGGAGGGGCGGGGCGTGGGCGTGGGGGTTTCGTCTCGCTTCGCTCGCTCGACCTCCGGGGGAGGGGCTAAGACTTTGCAGCGTCCTTCGCGGCGGCCTTGGCGGCGCGCTTGAACTCGCGGACCTTCGTGAGCGACTCGGGCGAGACGATGTCGGCGACCGAGCGGAACGAGCCCTCGTCGCCGTACGAGCCGGCGGCCTTCCGCCATCCCTCGCCGGTGAAGCCGTACTGCTTGCCGAGGAGCGCGAGGAAGATCTTCGCCTTCTGCTCGCCGAAGCCCGGCAGTGCCTTGAGCCGCTTGAGCACCGTCGGGCCGTCGGGATCGCCCGAGGTCCAGATGGCCGACGCGTCGCCGCCCCAGTCGTCGACGACGGTCTGGCAGAGGGTCTGCACGCGGCCGGCCATGGAACCGGGGTACCGGTGCACGGCGGGCGTCTGACGGAACACCTCGACGAACGCCTCGGGGTCGTAGCCGGCGATCGTCGCCGCATCGACCGAGCCGGCGCGCTCGCGGATCTTCAGCGGACCCGTGAACGCCGTCTCCATCGCGATCTGCTGGTCGAGCAGCATCCCGATGAGCAGCGCGAGCGGGCTCTCCGTCAGCAGCTGATCGGCGGCGGCGTCGTCGGTGATGTGCAGGCTCATGTTCTCCATGTTCTCATCGCCGACGCGGCAGGATGGGGGGATGACGGATCTCGTGACGCACGCCCACGACACCCGCGTCGTCGTGGTCGGCGGTGGCATCGCGGGCATCGTGGCAGCGCTCGAATGCGCTCGGCTGGGGATGCGGGTCACCCTCGTCGATGCCCGGCCGCACCTCGGCGGCTCGCTCGACCGCATCGCCCTCGGTGACGTCGTGGTGGATGCCGCAGCCGACGGCGTTCCCGCGGCCGCGAAGACCCTCTCGGCCCTGATCGACGAGGTCGGGCTCGCGGGCGAGCTCGAAGCGCCGCGCGACGATCGGCTGTGGCTCGCCGCGGGACCGAGGGGCGCGGCGCCGGCCCCCGTCGAGACCGTGCTCGGCATCCCGGCCAATCCCTGGGCCGAGGATGTGCGCCGTCACATCGAGACGCGCGGCGCCTGGCGGGCCTACCTCGACCGACTGCGTCCGCCTCTGACCGTCGGACGTCGACGGAGCCTCGGCGAACTGGTCGAGTCGCGCATGGGCGCCCGGGTGCGCGATCGGCTCGTCGCGCCCTACATCCTCGCCGTCCACGGTGTCGCGCCGGAGTTCGTCGACGTCGACGTCGCGGCGCCCTCGCTGAACCCGGCGCTCACCCGCACCGGGTCGCTCAGCGGTGCCGTCTCTCAGACGATGCGCAGCGGCACACCGCAGCGGTCGGCGCCGCGGGGCGGACTGCACCGACTCGTCGACGCGCTCGCCGATCGGCTGCGCGACTTCGACGTCGACATCCGCACCGACACGCCCGTGTCGGCGCTCCGCCGCGACGGCGACGCGTGGACGATCGAGACCGGCACCAGCACCGGCACCGAGACCGGCACCGGCACCGGCACCGGCACCGGCGACGACACGGCGGTCGGCCCGCTGACCGCGGATCTGCTCATCCTCGCGACCGACGAGGATGCGGCGCGCGACCTCCTCGCGCCGCACCTGGTCCTCCCCGAGAGTGCGGGACCGCGACCGGAACCCCTCGACGTCGTGATGCTCCACATCTCGGGGGTGAGCCTGCCCGACCGCGGCTCGCTCGTGATCGGGGGAGGGGCCGCCCCGGCGACGGTGAGACCGGTGTCGCAGACGTGGCCGTCGCTTCGCGATGCGCTCCCCGCCGGCGATGAGGTGCTGCGGGTGACGCTCGCTCACACCGCATCGGCCGACGCGGAGGTCATCGCCGCCGCCCGCGCGGCGGCATCCGATCTGCTCGAGGTCGAGATCGCGCCGGAGGCCGTGCGCGCGGCCGTCCGCGTCGTCTATCAGCGTGCCGCGCCCGGCTCGCTGCTCGGTCATCACGAGGCGGTCTCCGCCATCCGCCAACGAGCGCGCGAGCTCCCCGGGCTGGCGCTCGTGGGCGGCTGGCTCTCGGGCAACAGCCTCGAGCGGGTCGCCGCCGACGCCCGCACCGAGGCGGACGCGGCGCGCACGGCCGTGCTCTGGCGAGGACCGGGCACGGCATGATAGCCGGGTCCGGCAGGTTACGGGAGTGGATACCTGAGAGGGCATACGGCGATAGCCTGGGACCACGCAGCAACGTCGAACGTGAGGAGACCCCATGAGGGGCAAGATTGGCATCGCCGTCGGACTCGCCGCGGGCTACGTGCTCGGCGCCCGCGCCGGGCGTGAGCGCTACGAGCAGATCAAGGACAAGGCCCAGGAGCTCTGGCAGCTCGAGCCCGTCCAGAAGCAGGTCGGCAAGGTGACCGAGCTCGGCAAGTCGGCAGCCTTCGCCGTTCCCAGCGTCGTGTGGGACAGCGCCAAGAAGGTGGCCCAGGCCGCCGGCAAGAAGGGATCGGCGGGCGACAAGCTCGACGCGGCCGTCGCGGAGGGCGAGAAGGCCGCCGGCGACGTGCGCAAGGCAGCCGAGCGCGATGCGCGCAAGGTCGCCGACGCGAGCGCCGTGGCGGACAGCTGAGATGAGCACACCCCGCGGATTCCGCGATCGAGCCGATGAGAGCCTGTTCACCCTGATCGGTGAAATCCCCGAGCTCGTCCGCAACCTCGTCGTCGCGGAGATCGATTCGGCGAAGGCGTGGGCGAAGAAGACGGGGAAGGATGCCGGCCTCGGCGGTGTCTGGTTCATCGTCGCCCTGTTCTTCCTGTTCTGGACGATCCCCGCGATCGGCGCTTTCGCGATCATCGGCCTGTCGTCGTGGCTGCCGGCGTGGGCCTCGTCGCTCATCGTCATCGGCATCCTGCTGGTGATCGCCGCCGTCTTCGCGGTGCTCGGTCTGCTGCGCTTCAAGAAGCTGAGCTCGCGCCAGAGCCCCGCACAGTCGATCTCCACCGACGTCAAGATCGTGAAGGAAGTGGCCGATGAGTTCTGAGCTCCCCGACACCGCGGTGCCGCTGGGTATCACCGACCCGGTCGAGAAGGCACGCGCCGAGCTGAAGGCCGCGCTGGCCGCGATCGAGCACAAGGCGAACCTGCCCAAGCGCGCCGTCATCGCCACCGACCGGGCGAGCCGCGAGGCTCGCGCCTACGCGCAGCGCAACCCCGCCGGAGCTGCCGCGGCAGCCGTGGGCGTCGCGGTGGCCGTCGGTGCCGTCGTGTGGGGCATCGCCCGACTGATCGCACGCTGACACCGGCACACCCGTTCCACTTCGCCGCCGCGCGGTCCGATCTCGGTGCAACCGAGTCCGGATCGATACCTGGCGCCGAGGCCCCACGCTCGCAGCGGGGTATGCTCGGAATCGAGGCAGCGGCGATGGAGCGGGTGCTGCCGATGTTGCGCATCCGGGTCAGCGTCACCCGGAGAAGGAACGCGCGTCGGCCGCTCTTCTGGGGCGGCGGCGCCTCATGAGAGCCACCATATGCACCTTGAGCCCGGTTCAGCTGAGCCGCAGAAGCCCCTTCGGGGCTGGCGCGTGCTCGTTCCCCGCGGCGGCCCGTGGGGCGACCAGGTCGCGGCTTTCCTCCGCTCGCACGGAGCGACGCCGGTCATCGCGCCGCTGGTGAACTTCGCGCCCACGACGGACGCCGCCGAGCTCGAGGGCGCGCTGTCCGAGCTGGCCGCCGGTGCGTTCGACTGGATCACGCTGACGAGCGCGACCACGGTCGACGTCCTGTACGCGTATCGCGCGCAGATCCCCGCCAGCACGCGCGTCGCGGCGGTGGGCGAGACGACGGCGGCGGCGCTGACGGCGGTCGGCTATCGCGTCGACCTCGTCCCTGACGAAGACGACTCGGCGGCGGGCCTGGCCGAGCGGATCATCGCGATCGAGCCCGAACCGACCCGCGTCCTGGCGCTGCGGAGCGAGACCGCGAAGCCGGTGCTCACCCGCACGCTCATCGAGGCCGGCCACGATGTGCGCAGCGTCGTGGCGTACCGGACCATCGGCGTCCCCGTGACCGAACGCATCGCCGCCGACGTCGCGAGCGGCCGTATCAACGCGGTGCTCGTGACGAGCGGATCCGTGGCCGAGCAGGTCAGCGAGCAGTTCCCGGAGCTGCCGGAATCCACCTTGGTCGCAGCCATCGGCCCGCGCACCGCTCGCGACGCCCGCAAGCTGGGGCTCGCCGTCGACGTGGTCGCCGCCGAGACCACGATCTCCTCGCTCGTCGAGGCGATCGCGCGTCAGCCCGCCCCGGCCTCCGACGCCGCCGCATCCTGACGAGACCGCGCGCCGCGATCGTTGCCGCTCTGTGAGCAAATGGCGAGCGCGCGCCTGGCAGACTGAGACGCATGGTGACCCTGCTGCTCGACTCGGCGCAGCTCGAAGTCGTCCTCTCGGCGACCGAGCGGGCTGCGGCATTCCGTCGGAGGAATGTCGCGGTGGCCCGCGAGCACATCACGAAGGTGCAGCTGACCGACGACGCCTGGTCGTGGCTTCGCGGCGTGCCGAGCCCCGGCCTATCGGTGCCCGGGGTGATCGCCTCGGGCTCGTTCGAGTCGGCGGGCGGAACCGATTTCGTCCTCGTCCGGCGCCGCCGCCCCTCGGTCGTGATCGATCTCGACGGCGACGACGAGTTCCAGCGGCTGATCCTCACCACCCGGCACGGCCTCGCGCTCGTGCGCGCCCTGCGCCTCGAGGTCGAAGAGGCCGATGACCCGGTCGACGTGGTCGATCTGGTGGATCAGACGACGTCGCGCCGCCACGACACCGCGTAGCCGATGACGGCGAACGCGATCGCGTAGCCCGCGAGCACGAGTCCGCCCGCCCACCAGTCCAGCGGCTGGGCCGTGCCGCCGCCCATGACGGCGTAGATGCTATCTCCCGCCAGCGCGTCTGAGGCGGCACCGGGCAGGAACCGTACGACATCCGCGAGCCCGTCGAGGAGGCCGGCGCCCACCCGGGCGATCGGCTCGACGAACTGCGTGAAGGCGAGGATGCCGACCACGGCGGCGATCTGGTTGCGGATCAGTGTGCCGAGCGCGATGCCCACGAGCACCCACAGCACGAGCGCGAGCAGCATGCGGGCGAGGAAGGCCCCGGTCTCGGCGCGGCCGAGCTGCGGGTCGACGCCGAACACGGCCAGCATCCCGCCGCCCGCCGCGACGGTCGAGGCCACTGCGGCGACCCCGAAGACCAGACCCATGACGACGCCCGCGAGCATCTTCGCCGTCAGCGCGACGCCGCGGCGGGGCGTCGCGAGGAAGGTCGGGGTGAGGGTCTTGTGGCGATACTCACCCGTGACCAGCAGTGACCCGACGATGAGGGGGAAGACGTAGCCCATCGCCGTGGCCAGACCGTAGATGAGGCTCGGAAGCCGCTCGCCGAGCCCGGTCGGCATCGTGGCGCCGGGAAGCGACCCGCTCTCACCGGCGGCGAAGACGGCGGCCATGCCGCCGGCGGTTCCCCCGATGTACAGGACGAGGACGACGAGGAGGATCCACCACACCGACGTGGAGAACTGCTTGGTCAGCTCCGAGCGGGTCGCGTTCAGGAGGTTCATCGCGTCTCCTCGCTCTCGGCGGGACGGGCGGGGGACTCCGCGGCGGACGGGTGGACGCGGGCGCCGCTGACGAGGTCGAGGAAGACCTCCTCGAACGCCGGACCCTTCCGCTGCAGGGCGGTCAGCGGGATGCCGGCGGCTGCGGCGATGCGCCCGACGGTCGGGGCGTCGGCGCCGCGGACCGCGAGGCCGGTGCGCCGTTCGTCGCTCTCGTAGCCGGCCGCTTCGAGCGCGCTGCGCAGCGCCTCCCGGTCGTCGGCGTCGACGACGGTGGCGATCTCGTCCTGCGGGACGACGTGCTCGATGCCGCCCTGGTAGACGAGGCGTCCGCGCGTGATGATCATGAGCGAATCGACCGACTGCTGCACCTCGGCGAGCAGGTGCGATGACACCAGCACCGTGCGGCCCTCGGCGGCGAGGTCGCGAAGGAAGCGGCGGATCCAGCGGATGCCCTCGGGGTCGAGGCCGTTCGTCGGCTCGTCGAGCACGAGAACGCCGGGGTCGCCGAGGAGGGCGTAGGCGAGGCCCAGGCGCTGCCGCATCCCGAGCGAGAACCCGCCGACCTTGCGACCCGCCACGTCGCCGAGCCCGACGATGCCGAGGGCATCGTCGACGCGGGAGGCGGCGATGCCCGCCGCGTGCGCGTAGACGCGGAGGTGCGCGGCGGCCGATCGGCCGGGGTGGAAGCTCGACGACTCGAGGACGGCGCCCACCGTCTGCAGCGGATGCTTCAGATCGCGGTAGCGCTGACCGCCGATGGTGGCCGAGCCGGAGGTGGCGGAGATGAGTCCGAGGAGGATGCGCAGCGTCGTGGTCTTGCCCGCGCCGTTGGGCCCGAGGAAGCCGGTGACCGCTCCGGGTTCGACCCGTGCCGTCAGGCCGTCGACCGCCGCGACCGGGCCGAAGCGCTTCGCTACGTCGGTGAACTCCAGCACCTGTCCGTCTGCCATCGCGCCCCCTCTCGCCGGGTGATCCGGCTCCCATCCTGCCCGACACGCCGCGTTCACCGCGAACTCCGGGCTGCCGGCACGGCCCGCGGCCGGCCTCTCGGATGCCGCCGCGGGGGCGGTAGCGTGGCGAGGGTGACCGACGCCGCTGCATCCGACCCGCGCGTCCGGGCCCGTCTCGATCGCGCGCTCGGACACCTCACCCTCGATCGGCCGCAGGCGATCAACGCCCTCGACGTCGGCATGATCGAGCGCCTCGCCGAAGCGCTCGACGCGTGGGAGCACGACCCGGGCGTCGATGCCGTGCTGCTCGACGGCGCGGGCGAGCGCGGGCTGTGCGCGGGGGGCGACGTCCGCGGCCTGTACGACCAGATCGTGACCGGAGACGTCGCCGAGACGGCGCACTTCTTCCGTGCCGAGTACGCGCTGAACGCGCGCATCGCCTCGTATCCGAAGCCCATCGTCGTGTTCGCCGACGGTGTGACGATGGGCGGGGGCATCGGCCTCGCCGGCCACGCGGCCGTGCGGGTGGTGACCGAACGGTCGCGCCTGGCGATGCCCGAGGTGCGCATCGGCTTCACCCCCGACGTCGGCGGCAGCCTGCTTCTGGCCCGCGCGCCGGGACGGACGGGCGAGTACCTCGCGCTGACGGGGGAGTCGATGGACGCCGCCGACGCGATCTACGCCGGGTTCGCCGATCACCTCGTGCCCGCGGACCGGCTGGGCGATCTGCGGGAGGCGCTCGTCAGCCGAGCCGACCCGCAGACGGCGACCGAGCTCGTGCTCCTCTTCGACGAGACCGCGGGACCCTCACGCCTGGAGTCGGCCCGCCCGTGGATCGACGAGACGTTCAGCGCCGGCACGGTCGAGGAGATCCTCCGGCGTCTGCGCGGCCGCGCCGAGCCGGAGGCGCACGCCACCGCCGACCTGCTCGACACGCTGCCGCCGACGGCCCTCGCGGTCACGCTCGCCGCCGTCCGCGCGGCCCGCGAGCGGAACGATCTCCGCGCGGTGCTGGCCCAGGAGTACGGGCTGGTGCTGTGGTTCGCCACGACGCAGCCCGACCTCGTGGAGGGCATCCGCGCGCGCCTGGTCGACAAGGACGGTGCGCCGTCGTGGTCTCCGTCGTCCCGGGACGCGCTGGCGCCCGACATCGTCGAGCAGGCGTTCGCGTTCGTGCCCGAGCCGGCCCTGTGGGCAGGCGATCCTTCCCGCTGACAGCGGTTGCCCGGTTATGGAATGACTGAGTCCCGACCGCGGGCCCGGCTCGGGCGTCCCGCGACGTAATAGTCTCGGGATGCTGTGCGCCCCGGCTCCTGAGCGGGGGCGCGCGCACGAGGGAGGGTTCGTGTTCGACAGTCCGCTGTCCGCCTCGGCGTACGACGTGCTCGGGGTCGCCCCCGACGTCGACGACGAGGAGCTTCGCCGCGCCTACCGGCTGCGGCTGCGGCAGACGCACCCCGACACCGGCGGCGACGCCGTGCAGTTCGTCCAGGTGCAGCGCGCCTGGGACCTCGTCGGCACGGCCGAGACCCGGGCCGCGTACGACCGCGGGCACGGCTTCTCCGACGCGCCGTCGTTCTCGCCCGACGCCCCGACGTGGCGTCCGCCGCAGCGCGCCGCCGACACGCGCCCGCGCGCCCGGTCGTTCGGTCAGCCCGGCGGCTGGCGACGAGAGCGCTACCTCAACCTCATCCGCGAGTGGGTCGGGCGCGGGGCGCCGGTGGAAGACCCCTACGACCCCGCGCTCGTGCGCACCGCGCCGCACGAGATCCGGCGCCTGCTGGCCGACGCGCTCGCCGAGGAGGCGACGGCGCGGGTGGTAGCGGACCTCGGCATGGGGTACACCGTCTGGCACGATGTCGCCGCCGACCCCCGTGACCCCGAGGCCAAGCTCGATCACGTCGTGCTCGGACCGTCGGGGTTGTACGCCGTCCTGTCCGAGGATTTCGGCACGTCCGTCCGCACCCGTCGCGGCGACCTCATCGGTGACGGCGTCGATGCGCCGATCGCGACGCTCGTCCAGCGCGCGCGTGCGCTCAGCCGCGCCGCCCGGGTGAAGTTCAGCGGCGCGATCGTCGTCCTCCCCGACGACGATGTGGTCCAGGCGATCGAGGAGCTCGGCCGGGTGCGGGGGCTCGCGGTGGCCGTCGTCGGACGCTCGGCGCTGGCCACCGTGCTCCGCCGCGGCGTCGCGGGCGCGCGCGAGATCGGCGGCAACGAGCTGTTCGACGTGCGCACCCGCCTGCAGCAGACCGTGCGCTTCGTGTGAGCCAGCCGCACCGCCGGCGCACGGTCGCCCGGCGCGAGGTCAGTCGGCGAGGCCCCACAGCTGGAGGGGGTGACTGAGGCGCCACCAGGCATCCGGGTCGGGGATGTCGGCGGTCAGCGTCAGCGCCGTCTGCGCGGTTCCGAGCGGCCCCGTGAGGGTCAGTTGGCCGACACCGTCGCCGGCGTCGCGGGCGTCGCCCAGGTCGAAGTCGGCTGTCGTCTGCGACCCCTGGGCGTTCCACAGTGCGACGCGCACGTCCGACTCGGTGACCACGTCGGACGTCGCGCCCCACGCGGTGGTGGCGGTGCCGACGAGGGTGCCGGAGGGCAGGGCCGGAGAAGCGGCGATCTCGGCCACGGTGCGATCGAGCAGCGCCGCCGTCGCCGAGTGACGCGTCTCGTCGTCGGGCTGGTCGAGAGCTGCGGCGTACACGCGCACGTTGACGCCGTCGAAGGCCGTGTCCTTCGCGGCGACGAGGTTGTACGAGCCGAACAGGCTGCCGGTCTTGACGCCGACGACCGCGGGGTCGGCGAGCAGCGCGTTGGTGTTCTCGACGAGGCCCGCGCCCGGCAGCTCCACCGAGCGCTGCGCGACGATCCCCGCGATGACGGGGTCGGCCATCGCGGTCTCGGCCAGCGCGACGACGGATGCCGGATCTGCGGTGTTGCCGGGATCGATGCCGCTCGAGTCGACGACGGCGACGCCGCCGAGATCGTGGCTCTGCAGCCAGGCGTTCGCCGCCTCGACGTACGCGTCCTCGTCGGGCCAAAGGTCGAACACCAGGCGGTCGGCGTAATTGTTGGCCGACCCGATGAGCACCCCCTGGAGCAGCTGGTACTGCGTCAGCGTGCCCTCGACCGGGACATCGAGCGCCGACTGGTCGTCGGCGAGGTACGCGAAGTACTCGCGGCGGTCGGCGGCGGTGAAGGCGAACTCGGGGCCCTGCTCGCCGGCGGCGAGCGGCATCCGGTCGAGGATGACGAGCGCGGTGACCAGCTTGGTGATGCTCGCGATGGATTCGGGGTCGCTCGACGAGGCTGCCACCGCGGCGACCCCGTCGACGGCGGTCGCGCCGACGCCCTCGACCGGCCAGGCGGGCTGAGCCGCCGACGCTGCCGGCGCGGACACAGGGGCGGGCAGGATGTCGGGCGCGACCGCATCCAGAGGCCAGAGCAGCGTGGATGCCGTGTAGCCGCCGACGGTGAGGGCGGCCGCGCC
Source organism: Microbacterium arborescens (assembly GCF_049707515.1). Lineage (GTDB taxonomy): Bacteria > Actinomycetota > Actinomycetes > Actinomycetales > Microbacteriaceae > Microbacterium > Microbacterium arborescens_B. Next base: position 65,069 of record NZ_JBNAFI010000001.1, read on the forward strand.
GACCACGGACAGTGCCGCGGTCGCCACCGCGGGCGAGCGCCCGGGCCGATCGGCGAGCAGGTCGGCATGGGCCAGCGTGTAGGGACCGGTCGAGGCGGCGTCGCGGCGGCCGTCCCGGCTCGCCACCACGTCGTGGTCGACCCACGCGAGCGCGATGCGCGTCGAGCCCGGATCGGCCGCTGGATCCCGCCGCACGCGCCGCGTCGCTGCGGGGTCGGGAGGGCTCACCCGCCAAACGTACAACGGCGGCGCGACGTTATACTTCAACGACAACCACGGGAGTCCGGTGAGCCGGGCTGAGAGGAAGCGATCCACGCTTCGACCGTCGAACCTGATCCGGATCATGCCGGCGCAGGGAGGAGAGAACATGCACGCTGCTGCGCCCATCACCACCGAGTCCGCGGACCGCCGAGCGGGCGGAGGCGCCGGACGCTTCCGCTGGCGCGTCGTCGACATCGTCATCGCCAGTGTCATCGGCGTCGCCTGCGCCGCCGTGTTCCTGCTGTGGAACGTCGCCTACCAGGGTCCCTCGGCCGCGCTCACGCCGCTGCTTCCGGGCCTGCAGGGGCTGCTGGCGGGGCCGTGGCTCATCGCCGGGGTGCTCGGCGGACTCATCATCCGCAAGCCCGGCGCGGCGCTCTACACCGAACTGCTCGCGGCCGTGATCTCGGCGCTCGTGGGCAACCAGTGGGGGCCGCTCACGATCGTCTCGGGCCTCGTGCAGGGGCTCGGCGCCGAGCTGATCTTCCTGGTCTTCCTCTACGCTGCGTGGCGTCTGCCGGTCGCGATCCTCGCGGGCGCCGGAGCAGGACTGGCAGGCGGCATCAACGACCGCGTCTTCTGGTACCCGGGCGCCGACACCCTCTTCACGTCGGTCTACATCGCCTCGACCACGCTGTCGGGCGCCGTCATCGCGGGTCTCGGCGGCTGGCTCATCACGCGGGCCCTCGCACGCACCGGCGCCCTCAGCCGGTTCGCGGCGGGGCGCGAAGCCACCGCGCGCGTCTGACGGTGCGCGACTCCGGGGCGACGCGGCCGGCGACCCTCGAGGCGCGCAGCTGGGGCTGGCGCTACGCCACCCGCAACGCGTGGGCGGTGCGAGACGCCGACGTGCGCATCGAGGCCGGCGAGCGCGTCCTTCTGCTCGGCGCTTCCGGGTCGGGCAAATCGACGATGCTGCAGGGGTTCGCGGGCGTCCTCGGGGGCGCCGACGAGGGGGAGCAGGAGGGCGGCCTGCTCGTCGACGGGCAGCCGGCGGCGGGCGCCCGCGGGCGCGTGGGGCTGGTGCTGCAGGATCCCGACAGCCAGACGATCCTCGCCCGGGTCGGCGACGACGTCGCCTTCGGGTGCGAGAACCTCGGCGTGCCTCGCGACGAGACCTGGGATCGGGCGCGGGCGGCACTGGATGCCGTCGGGCTCGCCGTTCCGCTCGACCGGTCGACCGCGGCGCTCTCGGGAGGGCAGAAGCAGCGCCTCGCCCTCGCGGGTGTCGTCGCGATGCGGCCGGGCGCGGTGCTGCTCGACGAGCCCACGGCGAACCTCGACCCCGCGGGCGTCATCGAGGTCCGCGATGCCGTCTCGCGGGTGCTAGATGCCACCGGTGCCACGCTCGTCGTGATCGAGCACCGGATCGAGGCGTGGCTCCCGCTCGTCGACCGCGTCATCGTGCTCGCGGCGGGCGGCGGGGTCATCGCCGACGGCGACCCCCAGGCGGTGCTCGGCGCGCAGGCGGCTGCGCTCGCCGACGCCGGGGTGTGGGTGCCCGGCATCCGTCCGCTCGCCCCCGCGGCTCCCGCGAGACCGCCCGGGGCGGTCCTGCTGTCGGCGGAGCGACTCGTCGTCGGGCGCGCGTCCGGCTCGCCCGTGGCGGGGCCCATCGACCTCGAGGTGCGCTCGGGGGAGGCACTCGGCATCGTGGGGCCCAACGGCGCCGGCAAGTCCACCCTCGGGCTGACCCTGGCCGGGCTGCTGCCGGCGCAGGGCGGGACGGTGCGTGCGGGAGCCGACCTGGCGGCAGGTGCGGCGCTGTCCGCGCGGCCCCGGCGGCGCGGACGGGCCCGCCAGCGTGAGCGGGATCAGGATCAGGCGGACCGCGCCCTCGATCCCGCTGCGTGGACGTCGACGGCGTTGCTGACGCGCATCGGGACCGTCCTGCAGGTGCCCGAGCACCAGATCCTGCGGTCCACGGTGCGTCACGAGCTCGAGGTGGGGCCGTCGGCCCTCGGCCTCGACGCGACGGAGACGGCCGCACGGGTCGACGAGCTGCTCGAACGGCTGCGGCTCGCGCCGCTCGCGGCGGCGAACCCGTACACGCTGTCGGGCGGGGAGAAGCGCCGGCTCACGGTCGCGGCGATGCTGGCCGCCCGCCCCCGGGTCGTCGTGCTCGACGAGCCGACCTACGGTCAGGACGCACGCACGTGGGCCGAGCTCGTCGCCATCATCGCCGCCCTTCGCGACGGGGTCGACGACCGCGGACCGCTCGGGGTCGTCACGATCACGCACGACGAGGCCGTGCTCGACGCGCTCGCGGCGCGCCGGTTCGAGCTGGCCCCCGCGCCCGGAGCTCGCGCATGACCGAGGTGGCGCAGACCCCGACCGCCCGGGGTGGGGTGGCATCACTCAATCCCGTGGCGAAGCTGGTGGCGGCGCTGCTTATCGCGTTGCCCCTCGTCGTCACGATCGACCCGGTCTCGGCGGGGGTGGCGCTCGTCCTCGAGCTGCCCCTGCTGCTCGCATCGGGCGTCGGCTGGCGGCGCTTCTGGCTGCGGACCCTGCCGCTGTGGATCGCTGCTCCCGCTGCCGCCGTCACGATCTCGCTCTACGGCGAGCGGAGCGGCGCCGACCTCTTCTCCTGGGCCTTCGTGCACGTCAGCGAGGGGTCGCTGGCGCTGGGGCTCGCCGCCGCGCTCCGCGTCCTGGCGATCGGTCTACCCGCCGTCGTCCTGTTCGTCACGGTCGACCCGACCGATCTGGCGGACGGCCTCGCGCAGATCCTCCGGCTCCCCGCGCGATTCGTCATCGGGGGCCTCGCCGGGATGCGGATGCTCGGGCTGCTCGCCGAGGACTGGCGCGCGCTCGCCCTGGCGCGACGCGCCCGAGGCGTGGCCGACGCCGGCCGGCTGCGGCGGCTGCTCGGGATGGCGTTCGCGCTGCTGGTGCTCGCCATCCGGCGCGGCTCGTCGCTCGCGACGGCCATGGAGGCTCGGGCGTTCGGCGCTCCGGTCCGCCGCACGTGGGCCCGGGAATCACGCCTGGCGGCATCCGATCTCGCGCTGATCGCCGGCGGCCTCGCGATCTCGATCACGGCGCTGGCGGTGTCGGTCGCGGTGGGGGCGTTCCACCCGATCTTCGGTCCGGCCTGACGCCCGGGCCGCGTCGACGCGGGCCGGGTCGACGCGGGTCGCGTCAGGCGGCTCCGACGCTGGACTCCGCCAGACGGCGGGCGAGGGATTCCTCGACGACCAGCTCGGTGATCAGGCCGGCCGCGAGCGCACCGCGCAGCGCGTCGAGCTTGGTCAGGCTCGACACCGCGCACAATCGGCGCGGGATGCGACGGATCGACTCCAGCGACGGCCCGCTCGAGCGCGCATTGAGCTCGATGTCGGTCGCCGAGCCGTCGAGGCGGTAGAACACCGTGGCGCAGTCGCCGACGACGCCGTCGCGGAGCAGCGAGCGCAGATCCTCGCCCGTCAGGTAGCCGCCGGCGTAGACGTGCGACGGCACGTCGGCGTGGGGCGAGCCGAGCCCGAAGACGAAGACCTGCACGCGCGACTGCGCGTCGAGGACGCGCCGGATCGACCGCTCGCGCCAGAGCAGCTGCTTCGTGAGGGGATCGTCGAACAGCGCCGGCACCGGGAACTGCTGCACGTCCGTGCCGAACGCCTGTCCGAACCGCTCGAGGATCGCTCCGGAGTACGAGATGCCCGAGGTCGACTCGTTCGCGGCACCGTTCATCTGGACGATCTGCGAGTCGTGGAGCCGCTTCGTGGGCAGGTGACGCGCGATGGCGGAGACCGTCGCCCCCCACGCGATGCCGATGCTCGCGTCGGGGTCGAGCGTCGACGACAGCACGTGGGCGGCCGTCCGCGCGGTGCGCTCGAGGCGTTCGGCGTCGTTCGTGCGCGGCGGGGTGCTCACGACGTGCACCGAGATGCCGAAGCGTTCGGACAGCCGCCGGGCCACCACCGAGTTGGCCTCGTGCGGGGAGTGCACCGTGATCTCCACGAGCCCGATCTCTCGGGCGTGTGCGAGCAGTCGCGACACCGAGGAGCGCGACAGCGTCATCTCTCCGGCGATCTGGTCCATCGTGCGTTCCTGCACGTAGTACAGCTGGGCCGCTCGCAGTGCATCGCGCGTGCGGGCTTCGGCCTCGGCGTCGGCGCTCATCGTCTTCCGTCCTGCACGAACGTGCATCGACGCCACGCGAATGCACATTCGTGCACGCGCGTTGCGCATCTGTGCGGTGGACCCCAGTGTAGATCGGGACAGCCGTGGAAAAGGATGCATGATGACCGAGTCGACGCCGACCACCACCCGAGCGAACATCCGAGCCCTGCGCGAGCGCCCCCATGCCGAGGTGCTCGTGATCGGCGGGGGGATCAACGGCATCGCGACCTTCCGCGACCTGGCTCTGCAGGGAATCGACGTCGCTCTCGTCGAACGCGGCGACTACGTCAGCGGTGCATCGTCCGCCTCCAGCCACATGATCCACGGTGGCGTCCGCTACCTCGAGAACGGCGAGTTCCGCCTCGTGAAGGAGTCGGTGACCGAGCGCAACCGGCTCGTGCGCAATGCGCCGCACTTCGTGAAGCCGCTGGCCACCACCATCCCGATCCACCGCACCTTCTCCGGCATCCTCGCCGCGCCCTTCCGACTGCTCGTCACCCACGGGCGCGGCAAGCAGCGCGAGCGCGGGGCGCTCCTGATCAAGGTCGGCCTGGTCATGTACGACACGTTCTCGCGCGACGGCGGTGCCGTTCCGCGTCACCGGTTCCGCGGTCGGCGGAGCTCGCGCGCGCAGTTCCCCGATCTCGACGAGCGCTTCCGGTACACCGCGACCTACTACGACGCCTCGATGCACGACCCCGAGCGTCTGGCGCTCGACGTGCTGCGCGACGGCATCCGCGAAGAAGCGGCACGCGCGGCCAACTACGCTCCCGTGGTCGGTTCCGACGGATCGTCGGTCATCATCCGCGACGACGTCACGGGGGAGGAGTTCGCGTTCTCGGCCGACGTCATCGTGAACACCAGCGGGCCCTGGACCGACGTGACGAACACGGCGCTCGGCACGCCGACGCGGTTCATGGGCGGCACGAAGGGCTCGCACATCGTCCTCGACAACCCGGCGCTGCTCGAGGCGACCGGCGGCAACGAGATCTTCTTCGAGGCCGCGGACGGCCGCATCGTCCTCATCTACCCGCTCAAGGGGCGGGTGATGGTCGGCACGACCGACATCGACGCCGACCCCACGCGCCCGACCGTCTGCACCGACGAGGAGATCGACTACTTCTTCGATCTGATCGCCCAGGTCTTCCCCGACCTCGCCGTCGACCGCTCGCAGATCGTCTACACGTTCTCGGGGATCCGTCCCCTTCCCCGCCACGACGACCTCGCGCCCGGCTTCGTCTCGCGCGACTACCGCATCGAGAAGGAGCGCCTCGGCGACGTGCCGGTGCTCAGCCTCGTCGGCGGCAAGTGGACGACCTTCCGTGCGCTCGCCGAGCACCTCGCCACCGACGTGCTCGGGACGCTGCGGCGGCCGCGCCGGGTCGCCACGACCGACCTGGCGATCGGCGGCGGCGCCGGCTACCCGCGCAGCAAGGCGCAGCACCGGCGCTGGATCGAGACGCACCGCGGTGCGCACTCGGCGGCCCTCGCCGCGCGGATGCTCGAGCGCTACGGCACCTACGCTCAGGAGTTGCTGACCGCGCTTCCGGTGACCCAGCAGGAGCTCGCGCACGCCCCCGGCTACTCGGCCGAGGAGATCGCGTTCCTCGCCCAGCGCGAAGAGGTCGTCTCGCTGATGGACCTGCTGCTGCGTCGCACCTCCATCGCCTTCGTCGGCGGCGTCTCGATGGCGACCCTCACGGAGGTCGCCGAGGCGGCCGCGCCGGTGCTCGGCTGGGACGCGGATGCCGTGCGCGCACAGGTCGAGGAAGCCGCGCGAGCGCTCGAGGAGGATCACCGCATCGACGTGCGGACCTCGCAGCTGGCGCCGCTCGGCGTCTGACGCCTCCCGGACCCGGCGCGGCCTGACGCCGGCTCGTTCTCAGGCCACCCCTCTCGCGCGGCGATGTCGCACGCGATGATTCTGCAGAAAGGTCGACGCTGACATGCACGACATCAATCTCGGGCTCTACTTCGTGTCGGAGCTCGTCGGGACGGCGATGCTGCTCCTGCTCGGCGGCGGTGTGGTCGCCAACGTCATCCTCGCCAAGTCGAAGGGTCTCGGCGGCGGGACGCTCATGATCAACTGGGGCTGGGGTCTGGCGGTGTTCGCCGGTGTGCTCGTGTCGTCGTACTCCGGAGCGCAGCTGAACCCCGCCGTCTCGATCGGACTGCTCGTGGGCGGGAAGATCGAGTTCGCCCAGTTCCTCGTCGCGGTCGCCGCCCAGTTCGTCGGCGCGTTCCTGGGCGCGGTGCTGTGCTGGCTGGCCTACCACGACCACTTCGACGCCGAGCCCGACCCGGCCAACAAGCTCGGCGTCTTCTCGACCGGCCCCGGCATCCGCGCCCACGGCTGGAACCTCGTCACCGAGATCATCGCCACGTTCGTCCTGGTGTTCGTCATCTTCGGATTCGCCGACTACGGCGATATCGAGATCGGCACGCCGGGCTCGCTCGGGCCCCTCACCGCGGTGCCGGTCGCTCTCCTCGTGGTCGGCATCGGCGCCTCGCTCGGCGGCCCCACCGGCTACGCCATCAATCCCGCCCGCGACCTCGGCCCCCGCATCGCCCACGCGGTGCTCCCGATCAAGGGCAAGGGATCCAGCGACTGGTCGTACGCGTGGGTACCCGTTGTGGGACCCCTCATCGGCGGTACGCTCGCCGCACTCGCTGCCGGCGCCCTGCTGGGCCTCGCCTGATCCGTCCACCCCGAACCGACACGCTGACAGACAAGGACGTCACATCATGACCGACTACATCATCGCCCTCGACCAGGGCACGACCTCGAGCCGCGCGATCATCTTCGACAAGAAGGGCTCGATCATCTCCGTCGGGCAGAAGGAGCACGAGCAGATCATGCCGCGCGCCGGCTGGGTCGAGCACGATCCGATCGAGATCCGCGACAACATGCGCGAGGTCATCGGCATCGCGCTCGGGCGGGCCAACCTGACCCGTCATGACATCGCCGCGATCGGCATCACCAACCAGCGCGAGACGGCGGTCGTCTGGGACAAGAACACCGGCATCCCGGTCTACAACGCCATCGTCTGGCAGGACACCCGCACGCAGCCGATCGTCAATCGCCTCGCCGGCGACGAGGGAGTCGAGCGGTACAAGGACATCGTCGGCCTGCCGCTGGCGACGTACTTCTCGGGAACGAAGATCGTCTGGATCCTCGAGAACGTCGAGGGCGCCCGCGAGAAGGCCGAGGCCGGCGACCTCATCTTCGGCACGACCGACACGTGGGTGCTGTGGAACCTCACCGGCGGCCCCTCGGGCGGCGTCCACGCGACCGACGTCACGAACGCCTCGCGCACGCTCTTCATGGACCTCGAGACGCTCGAGTGGCGCGACGACATCCTCGCCGACTTCGGGGTGCCGCGCTCGATGATGCCCGAGATCCGCTCCTCCAGCGAGGTCTACGGCGAGGCCCGCGACACGTCGCTGCTGCGCGAGACCCCCGTCGCCGGCATCCTGGGCGACCAGCAGGCCGCGACCTTCGGTCAGGCCGCCTTCGACGCGGGCGAGAGCAAGAACACCTACGGCACCGGCAACTTCCTCATCTTCCAAACCGGCACCGAGATCGTGAAGTCCGAGAACGGTCTGCTGACGACGATCGGCTACAAGCTCGGCGACGGTCCCACCCACTACGCGCTCGAGGGCTCGATCGCCGTCACCGGGTCGCTCATCCAGTGGCTGCGCGACCAGCTCGGCATCATCAGCACCGCGCCCGAGGTCGAGCAGCTGGCGCTGTCGGTCGAGGACAACGGCGGGGTGTACTTCGTGCCGGCGTTCTCGGGCCTCTACGCGCCGTACTGGCGCCCGGATGCGCGCGGCGCGATCGTCGGCCTCACGCGCTACGCCAACCGCGGGCACCTCTCCCGAGCGGCTCTCGAGGCGACGGCGTTCCAGACGCGCGAGGTGCTGGATGCCGTCAACGCCGACTCGGGCGTCGACCTGGCCGAGCTCAAGGTCGACGGCGGCATGATCGCCAACGACACGCTCATGCAGTTCCAGGCCGACATCCTGGGCGTCCCGGTCGTGCGCCCGGTCGTCGCCGAGACCACCGCCCTCGGCGCCGCCTACGCCGCCGGTCTCGCGGTCGGGTTCTGGAACGACCTCGACGAGCTGCGGGCCAACTGGCAGGAGGACAAGCGCTGGACGCCGAACGACGACGTCGAGGAGCGCGAGCGCCAACTGCGGCTGTGGAAGAAGGCCGTGACGAAGTCGATGGACTGGGTCGACGACGACGTCCGCTGAAGCCGGGATCAGAGCGGGAGGGCGAAGCAGACCGAGCGCGGCATCGTCTCGACGTAGGGCTCGTACACCGGGATGCGGGTGAAGCCCATCGACGAGTACAGCGCCATCGACTCGGGCTGCTGGAGTCCCGTCTGCAGGATCACCCGGTCGGCGCCGTCGGCGCGGGCGGCATCGAGGGCCGCGGCCATGAGCCCGCGGGCGATGCCGAGGCCGCGGAACGCCGGCGCGACGATGAGGCGCTTGATCTCCCACTCGTCGCCGAGTCGCCGCAGGATGACGTGACCTGCCGGCGTCTCGGCGGCGGGCGTCTCATCGACGAGGGCGATCAGCGTCGCGACGATCTCATCGGGGTGCGTCGCGAGGGCGCGGACACGAGCCCGACGACGCTCGTCGGGCTCGTCGCCGTGGAAGCCGTCGTAGCGCGCGCCGAGGTCGTCGTCGAGCTGTCCGCGCAGGTCACGTGCGCGGGGATCGTCGTAGGCGGCATCGACGATGCGCCAGGTCAGGTCTCGTTCCACAGCGATCGATAGTAGGCCAGCCGCCGTCGTTCTAGGGTGGAGGGGCGAGTTCGAAGGAGAGCACATGCAGATCGCGGGAGTCTCCGCCCTCATCACGGGCGGTGCCAGCGGCTTGGGGGCGGCCACGGCCCGGCGCCTCGCAGCCGGCGGCGCGCACGTCACGATCGTCGATCTGCCGGGCTCGGCCGGGCACGAGGTCGCCGCTGAGGCGGGCTGGAGATTCGCGCCGGCCGATGTGACCGATCCCGACCAGGTCGCCGACGCCGTCGAGACGGCGGCTCAGGCGGCGCCGCTGCGCATCGTCGTCAACTGCGCAGGCATCGCGCCGCCCGCGAAGGTGCTCGACCGCGAGGGCGCCCCGACCCCGCTGGCGGATTTCGAACGCATCGTCCGCATCAACCTCGTCGGCACCTACAACGTCGTGGCGCAGGCTTCGGCGGCGATCGCTCGCACCGACCCGACGAAGACCGGTGCTCGCGGCGTCATCGTCAACACGGCCTCCGTCGCGGCCTTCGACGGCCAGATCGGCCAGCCCGCCTACGCCGCGTCGAAGGGTGCGGTGCACGCGATGACCCTGCCGATCGCGCGCGAGCTCGCGCGTCACGGCATCCGCGTCTGCACCATCGCCCCGGGCATCATGCAGACGCCGATGATGGCCGGGCTCCCGGATGCCGCGCAGCAGTCCCTCGGTGAGCAGGTGCCGTACCCCCAGCGCCTGGGAACACCCGAGGAGTTCGCTGCCCTCGCCGCACACATCGTCGACAACGACTACCTCAACGGCGAGACGATCCGTCTCGACGGCGCGATCAGAATGGCACCACGATGAGCGACACCCCATCTGCGACCGACACCGTCCTGCTGAGCCGCGAGGGAGCCCTCGCCCGCATCACGCTGAACCGGCCCGCGTCGCTGAACGCCGTCGACGCGGAGATGGCGGAGCGGTGGCGCGAGGTCGCGACCGAGGTGGCCGCCGACGAGACGGTCGGCGCCGTGATCCTGGATGCCGCGGGCCGCGCCTTCTGCGCCGGCGGCGACGTCGTGTCGATGTCGACGTCGGGCCTCGGCGGCGGAGAGGTCACCGCGATGGCGCGGGTGATCACCGACGGCATCGCGGCGCTGACCGCGAGCGCCGTGCCGATCGTCGCCGCCGTGCAGGGCGCCGTCGCCGGCGGCGGGCTCGGCATCATGCTGGTCGCCGACTACATCGTCGCCGCGCCGTCGGCGGTCTTCGTCAGCAAGTACGCCAACATCGGCCTCACACCCGACCTGGGTGTGTCGACGCTCCTGCCGGCCGCCGTCGGACAGCGGCGTGCACTGCAGCTGCTGCTGCACGACACCGCCCTCGACGCCGAGACCGCCCGCGATTGGGGCCTCGTGACCGAGGTCGACCCCGATCCGGCGGCCCGCGCGGCGGCGCTCGCCGCGTCCTGGACCGACGGCGCGACCGCCGCATTCGGGCAGGCGAAACGTCTTGTCCGCGCCGGCTCGCAGCGCCCGTTCGCCGACAGCCTCGACGACGAAGCGCGCACCATCGGCGCGCGCTTCGACACCGACGAGGCTCGCGTCCGCATCGATGCGTTCGCCGCCGCATCCGCTCGCCGCTCTCGACCCGAGGAGAACTCATGACCGACGCGAAGCCCCTCGCGGGCAAGACGCTGCTGATGTCGGGCGGCAGCCGCGGCATCGGGCTGGCCATCGCGCTCCGCGCCGCCCGCGACGGCGCGAACATCGCCCTGCTCGCGAAGACCGATCAGCCGCACCCGAAGCTCGAGGGCACCGTCCACACGGCCGCCGCCGAGATCGTGGCGGCGGGCGGGCGGGCCCTGCCGATCGTCGGGGATGTGCGCGACGACGACTCGATCACCGAGGCCGTGCTGAAGACGCAGGGCGAGTTCGGCGGCATCGACATCGTCGTCAACAACGCCTCGGCGATCGACCTGTCGGGCACGCTCGAACTCGCCACGAAGCGGTTCGACCTCATGCAGGCGGTCAACGTCCGCGGAACCTTCCTGCTCTCGCGCGCGGCGCTGCCGCACCTGCGCGAGGCCGAGAACCCCCACATCCTCTCGCTGTCGCCGCCGCTGAACCTGTCGCCGAAGTGGCTCGGCGCGCACACCGGGTACACGCTCGCGAAGTACGGCATGACGATGGCGACGCTCGGCATCGCCGCCGAGTTCGCCGATGACGGGATCGCCGCGAACACGCTGTGGCCGCGCACGACGATCGCCACCGCGGCGGTGCAGTACTCCCTCGGCGGCGATCGGATGATGGCGGCGAGCCGCACGCCGGAGATCTACGCGGATGCCGCCTACGAGGTGCTGGTGCAGCCGGCGCGCGCGTACTCGGGCCAGACGCTGATCGTCGAGGAGGTGCTCGAGGCCGCGGGGATCACCGACCTCTCGGGCTACGCGGCCGTTCCCGGCACACCGGACGACGCCCTCTTCCCCGACGTCTTCCTCGACTGAGCCCGAGGCGCCACGGCCGGCCCGACCGGCCCGGCCGGGTCAGGCGCTGAGGTCGACGAGAGTGCCGACGCCCCGGGCGCGGGCGGCGCCGAGCAGCACCTCGGCGACCGCGATGTCCTGCGCGCCGATGCCGACCGAGTCGAAGAGCGTGATCTCCTCGGCGGAGCTCCGGCCCCGCACCCGCCCCGTGAGGACCTCGCCGAGGGTTCCGACCACGTCGTCGAGGCTGATCGCGCCCTCGGCGACCGCCAGGAGCAGGTCGCCCGACTTCGTCTCGGCGGTGGCCCGGTCGTCCACCCAGACCGATGCCCGCGCGAGGGCCCGACCATCGACCTCGCGCTCGTCGGGCCGGGGACGCGCTCCGACGACGTTGAGGTGCTGGCCGGGCTGCAGCCAGGCGCCGGCGAGAATCGGGTCGACCGACGGCGTGAGGGTGCACACCACGTCGGAGGCCTCGACGACGTCGCGGGGAGCCGCTGCGGCGACCACGTCGCCGGTCCAGTCGCCGTCGCGGGCCAGGTCGGCGGCGAACCGCGCGACCGTCTCGGATGAGCGCGACCACACCGTCAGCCGGTCGAAGGCCCGGATGCCGCGCAGCGCCCGCACGTGCTCGCGGGCGAGGGCACCGGCGCCGAGCAGCCCGAGGGAACGGCTGTCCTCGCGTGCGAGCGCCCGGGTCGCCACCGCGCTCGCCGCCGCGGTGCGAACGCGCGTCGGCACGCGGCCGTGCAGCAGCGCCACCGGACCGCCGTCGGTGCGGTCGACCACGAGGATCATCGACCGCTGGGTCGGGAGGTCGCGCGCGCCGTTGGCGGGTACGTCGGCGAGGAGTTTGACGCCGGCCAGGCCGGCGGCATCCGAGACGGCAGCCATGAGGATGAACCGTCCCGAGTCCGCGGCCGTCGACATGGCGGTGGGGCCGGGCTGGTCGGCGCCACCATCGGCGATCTCGGCGAAGGCGCGGGCGACGGCCTCGATCGTCGCGGGCCGGTCGACGAGGGACTCGAGCTCGGACGCCCCGAGAAGCAGGGTCACGCGGCGACCTCGCCGGTCAGCTCGAGCCCGTCGGCGACGACCGCGCCGCGGTACAGCACCGTGCGGTCGGGCAGCCGGTCCATGACCGCGGCGGTGACGGTGTCGCCCGACACGAGCACGAGGTCGGCGGGGTCTCCGACTGCGACGCCCGGGCGGTCGGCGGCGCCGGCGAGCGCTGCGCCCCGACCCATGACCGCGCGGCCTCCGGCGGTCGCGATCGCGACGCAGTGCTCGATGTCCTCGTCCCGGCGGAAGCCGTTGGTGAACGCGAGCTGCCACGTGCGGTCGAGCATGTCGGTGTTGCCGTAGGGCGACCAGTAGTCGCGCTGCCCGTCCTGACCGAGGCCGAGCCGGATGCCGTACTCGGCGAGCAGCATGGTCGGGAGCGGGCTGGGCGGCGCGATCGTCGCCATCGAGATGTCGAGGTCGCGGAACTGCTCGAGGAGCACGCGCAGCTGCGCTTCGGGAAGTCGGCCGAGGCCGTAGCCGTGAGAGATCGTCACCTGACCGCGCAGGTCGAGGGCCCGAGTGCGCTCGATGATCAGCTCGGCCGAGAACTTCGCGAGCTGATCGGGCTCGTGCAGGTGGATGTCGATCGGTGCGCAGTGCTTCTCGGCGATGCCGAACACGATGTCGAGGTGACGCACGGGGTCGCGGTCGAGAGCGCAGGGGTCGATGCCGCCCACGACGTCGGCGCCGCGTGCCATGGCACTATCGAGCACCTCGGCAGACCCCGCTTCCCGCAGCAGGCCGGCCTGCGGGAAGGCGATGATCTCGACGTCGCAGCGGCCCGCGTTCGCCTCACGCGCGGCGAGCACCGCGTCGAGTCGTTCGTGTCCGGCGTCGGTGTCGACCTGGGCGTAGGTGCGGACGGCCGTCGTGCCGCGGGCGATGGCGCGTTCGAGTGTCGTGGCCACCCGCGTGGTGATCGGGGCCTCGGCTTCGCGCCAATTGTCACGGTCGTTGAGCATCATGCCCCACACGCCGGGGACGCCGGTGTGCGGGCGGAACGGCAGACCGATGCGCGTGGAATCGAGGTGCACGTGCACGTCCGCGAACGACGGCAACAGGATGCGGTCGCGACCGTCGACGATCCGCTCCGCGTCCCCGGCGGGCGTCGAGCCTGCCGGGGCGACGCCGGTGATGACGTCGCCTTCCAGGGTCACATCGGCGGTCTGTCCGCCCCACGGGCGGACGCGGGTGAGGATCGTGCGGGTCATTCGAAGCTCGTCTCGGTGAAGTCGTACAGGCCGTCGGCGCGCGGCTCCCACCGCAGCGATCCGCCGGCGGCGAAGTTGTTGGCGGGGACGTACAGGGGCACGAAGTACGCCTGGGTGTTGCTGTAGTCCAGCAGCTCGGCGAACACGGCCTCGCGCTCGGCGCCGTCGACGCCCCGCTGACGCTCGGCGAGCTCGGTGGTGACGGGGTCCTGGGCGTAGTTGTTGTTGCCCGCCGGCTCGTAGAAGTCCGTCAGGGGCAGGTCGCCGTCGAGGGTCGACGGGGCCCACGTGTTCAGGTAGATGCCCTGCATCTCCTTGCCGCGCACCTTCAGGGTGTGGCTCTGCTGGTCGGCGCCGCGCATGTCGACGGCGATGCCGACCGCCTCGAGGTAGCCCTGGATGCTCTGCGCGATTTCGCTCGAGAGCGGGATGCGGCCGTCGGTGGCGTAGTCGAACGGGATCGGGGTTCCGTCGTAGCCTGCCTCGGCGAGGAGGGCGCGCGCCGCGTCCGGGTCGAAAGCGGCACCCTCGACGCTGTCGGCATACCCCTCGACCGCGGGCGCGAGCATGGCCTTCGCCGGTTCGGCCAGGCCCGCCAGCAGCGACGTGACGATCGCCTCGCTGTCGATCGCGTGTGCCACCGCCTGACGGATGCGCACGTCTTGCAGCGCGCCCGCCGTGGAGTTGACGCCAAGGAACACGACTCCGTTCGACAGGGCCGAGAACACCTGGGCGTTGCCCGCCGACTCGATGCTCGACACCTGGGTGGGCCCGATCTGCGCGACGTCGAGGTCGCCCGACAGCACGCCGCTGGCGCGGGATTCCGCCGACGACACCGGCTGCAGCGAGATCGACTCGATCACCGGTGCTTCGCCCCAGTAGTCCTCGTTGCGCACCAGGTCGTACGACACGCCCGCGGCGATCTTGTCGAACACGTACGGTCCCGAGCCGATCGGCTCGCGTGCGTACGCGTCGGGACCCATCTCCTGGTAGGTGTCGGCGGGCACGATCGAGATGAGCGAGGTGTTGCGCGGGAACGCGGAGAAGGGCTGCTTCAGCACGAAGCGCACGGTGAGGTCGTCGACCCTCTCGACGCGCTCGACCGAGGAGAGGTAGGCGTAGTTCTCGCCGGTCGGATCGCCGAGGATCGTCTCGTACGAGAAGACGACGTCGTCGGCGGTGATCGCCTCGCCGTTGCTGGCGGTGACGTCGGGCTGCAGGGTGAACTCCCACTGCGTGAGGTCGGCGTTCGCGGTCCAGTCGGTGGCGAGCTTGGGCAGCATCTCGCCGTCGGCCGCGATCTTCACGAGCTGGTCGTGCGTGTGGAAGAACACCGACAGGACCACCAGGGCGCCCGATCGGATCGGGTCCATCGAGGTCGGGTCGGTCGGCAGCGCCGCCGTGATGGTGGTCTGCGCGCTGCCGGAGGACGAGCCGGAGGGCTCGTCGAAGCCGCCGGCGCACCCGGCGAGCAGCAGCGTGCCCAGGGCGAGTGTGGAGGCGCCGGCGAGTGCGCGGCGCGAGCGGGAAGAGGTCATGGCGGGGCCTTTCAAACGGTGAGTCGGGGAATGGCGTCGAGCAGGGTGCGGGTGTAGGGATGCTGCGGATCGGTGAACACGGCCTCGGTGGGGCCTTCTTCGACGATGCGGCCCGCCTGCATCACGACCACGCGGTCGGCGATGCCTCGCACGACCCCGAGATCGTGCGAGACGAAGAGGTAGGCGAGGCGGTGCTCGCGCTGCAGCTCGCGCAGCAGATCGAGGACCTGGGCCTGGATGGACACGTCGAGGGCTGAGACCGGCTCGTCGAGGAGGACGAGCGCCGGATCCAGCGCGAGCGCACGGGCGATGCCCACGCGCTGACGCTGACCTCCGGAGAGGCGGCGCGGCAGGCGCTGGTCGAACGACGCATCGAGGCCGACGGCGTCGAGCAGCGACCGCACGCGGGCTGCCGAGAACGCGCGTCGCACCCGCAGCGGCTCCGCGACGGTGCGGGCGATGCTCAGGCGCGGATCGAGGGCCGACGACGGATCCTGGAACACGATCTGCGCCCGCGCACGGTCGGCGCCCGTGCGTCCCGAGATCGACGGCGACATCTCGGTTCCCGCGAGCGCGATCGTCCCCGACGTCGCCGGCGTGAGGCCGAGGATCGCGCGCAGGAGCGAGGACTTGCCGCATCCCGACTCGCCGACGACCGCGAGGGTCTCGCCGGCGGCGACCCGCAGCGACACGCCGTCGACGGCGCGCACCGACTCGCCGCGGCGGCCCGGGTAGGAGACGACGAGGTCGGTGACCTCGAGGGCCGTCTCGGCGTCCGGTGAAGCGGCGCGGGTGCGGGCCGGCGCGATATGCGCGGAGGGGATCGCGGCGAGCAGCCGCCGCGTGTAGTCCTGGGTCGGAACGGTGAGCACGTCACGGGTGGTGCCGCGCTCGACGACCGCGCCCGAGCGCATGACGACGATCTCGTCGGTGTGCTGTGCGACGACGCCGAGGTCGTGGGTGACCAGCGCCAGTGCCGACCCGGTGCGTTCACGCACCTCGTCCAAGAGCGCCATGACCTGAGCCTGGACGGTGACGTCGAGCGCGGTGGTCGGCTCGTCGGCGATGAGCAGCAGCGGGTCGTGGGCGATCGCCATCGCGATCATCGCGCGCTGACGCATGCCGCCCGACCACTGGTGGGGGCGCGCCGCGGCCCGCTCGGAGGCGTCGCGGACGCCGACCGACTCCAGCAGCTCGACGGCGCGGCGGCGCGCCGCGGCCCGGCTCATCCGGGGAGCGTGCACGCGGACGGCGGTCGCGACCTGCGCGCCCACGGGGCGCAACGGGTCGAGCGAGGACATCGGGTCCTGGAAGATCATCGCCGCGACGCGTCCGCGGGCACGGCGCAGCTCCCGATCGCTCAGGCCGGTGACGTCGCGGCCGTCGAGCAGGATCCTGCCTCCCGACACGCGCACACCCTCGGGCAGCAGGCCCATCGCGGCGAGCATCGTCAGGCTCTTCCCCGAGCCGGACTCGCCGACGATGCCGAGCGCGCGCCCGGCCGTGATCTCGAGCGAGACCCCGGCGACGAGGGTTCGGGTCTCTCCCGCGGCGACGGTCTCGAGCGAGAGGTCGTCGATGGTGAGGATGGATGCGGTCATCGCCGGCCTCCCTTGCGCAGCAGGGCGCCGCGCGCCTCTGCGGTGAACTGCTGGCTGACGAACTGCACGCCCGCGACGGCGAGGAACATCACCAGGCCGGGGAGGATCACGAGCCACGGGTCGGTCGCGAGGTATTTCTGGCCGTCGAAGATCATCGCGCCCCAGCTGGGAGTGGGCGGCTGCACGCCGAGTCCGAGGTACTCCAGCGACGCCTCGATGAGCACGATCGTCGCGATGTCGGTCGCGGCGATGATGAGGGTGTGGGGCCAGACGTTGGGGACGACGTGGCGGGTGACGGTCCAGAAGGTGTCGGCGCCCTGGGTGAGGGGAGCGACGACGAAGTCCTGGCGGCGCAGGGCCGCCGTGACGTTGCGGGTGACCCGGGCGTACCCGACCCACCACGTGCACCCGACGACGAGGATGGTCAGCCCGGCGCTCGGTGACACGACCGCGCAGATCGCGATCAGCAGCAGCACGACGGGCATGGCGAGCACCGTGTTCGACAGCACCGAGAGGCCCGATTCGATGCGACCGCCGAAGTACCCCGAGACGATCCCCACGGTCGTGCCGATGAGGGCGCCGAGCACGACGATCGCCAGGGTGATGCCGAGAGTCACCGACGAGGCGAGGGCGATGCGGCTGAGCAGGTCGCGACCCAACGGATCGGTGCCCAACGGGTGCGCCGGATCGGTGAAGGGCGGCAGGAGAGCTCGCGAGAGGTCCTGCCCCATCGGGTCGAACCCCGGGAGGAGGGGGCGGACCGCGGCGAGAAGCAGGACGATCCCGATCATCGTGATTCCGACGACGGCGGAAGGGCGCAGGCGCAAGCGCGGCGGGCGGGTCGGGGTGGTCGCGGCGGCGATGGCGACGGGGGCGGCGGTCATGACTGGGCCGTTCGGGGATCGATGCGGGAGACGAGGACGTCGACGAGCGTGTTGACGAGGACGAACATGAGGGCGACGAAGAGCAGGCCGGCCTGCACGATGGGGAAGTCCCGCTGACTGACGGCATCCGTGAGCAGGCTGCCGATGCCCGGCCAGGCGAATACGACCTCGACGACGACGGTGCCGCCCAGCAGCCCGCCGAGGTTGAGCCCGGCCATGCCGAGAACGGGGGAGAGGGCATTGGGGAGCATCTGGGTCAGCAGGATGGCGCTGCGTCGCCGTCCCTGCGCGAAGGCCGTGCGCACGTAGTCCTGTTCGGCCTGCTCGCTGAGGGCGGCGTCGAGCAGGCGCAGGTACATGACGAACTGTCCTGTGGCGAGGGTGATGACCGGCAGCACCAGGCTTGCCGGGCTGGTGCGCCCGAGCGACGGGAGCACGCCGAGCGCGACCGAGAAGACGAGCACTAGGAGCAGGGCGAAGAAGAAGTCGGGGATCGACTGGCGGACAGCTCCGCTCCAGCCCACGATCGCGCGCAGCGCCTTGCTGCCGGTGAGCTGGATCGCCAGTGCGGCGACGAGCGCGAGGGCGAACCCGATCACGAACGCCCAGAACGCGAGCTCGACGGTGGCGGGCACGCGCTCGAGCACGAGACCCATCGCCGACTCGTGGCGCCGGTACGAGTCGCCGAAGTCGCCGACGAACAGCCCGGCGAGGAAGTCGAGGTACTGGAGCACGACCGGGCGGTCGAAGCCGAGGCTCGCGTTGAGGGCGTCGACCTCGGCGGCGGTGGCGTTGTCGGGCAGCAGCAGAGCCCCGGGGGCATCGGTGAGCCGGCCCAGCACGAACCCCACGGTCACCACGAGGAAGATCGTGGCGACGGCGAGGCCGAGGCGGCGCAAGAGGAAGGGGATCACGATCAGGACGCTATGACACGGCTCGTCCGTGAATCCCTCGCGTAATGAACACGCAACACAACTCTTACGCCGACGACACTTTGGAGTACCAAAACGGCGCTGAAAAGGCCCGAAAGGGCCGAAGTACCCGTTACGGCATACCAAACCGCACATCCCGGGGTTCCGGCTACGACCTGTCAGGATGGACGGGTGGACGACGAGACGGGCGCCGCGGGCCGCCGCATCGCGCACGCGCTGCGCGAGCGCATCATCACGGGTGAGATCCCGATGGGCGACAAGCTCGGCGAGCGCGACGTCGCTGTGCAGCTGGGAGTGTCGCGCGTGCCCGTGCGCGAGGCGCTGCAGGTGCTCGAGGCCGAGGGGTTCGTCTCGTCAGCGCACCGGCGCGCCGCGATCGTCCACACCTTCACGCTGGACGACGCCCGCGAGCTGTTCGACATGCGTATGCAGCTCGAGCCCTTCGCGGCATCCCTTGCCGCACGTCGCGCCGCCGCCGGCGCCGATACCACCCACCTCGTCGCCGCGCTCGAGATCGCTCATGTCGACCACGACGAGGACGCCCCCGCCTCGACCCGCAACTCCGACCTGCACGAGGAGATCTTCGCCCTCGCGGCGCACCGGCTGCTCCTGCGGATGAGCGGGCTGCTCACCGGTCGGACCCGCTGGCTGTTCCGCCTCACCCCCGAGCGCGACACGCCCCGCCGGTGGGACGAGCACGACGAGATCGTGGAGGCGATCCTCGCCGGTCACGCCGACCTCGCTTTCGCGCTCGCTGCCGCCCACGTCGAGCGCGGTCGCAGCGAGTCGATGCCGAGACTGGCCGAGCGGCTGCCGGCGGAGCCGGTGCGGCGGCGCCGGCGCAGCCCCGCTCAGCGCTGAGGCGCCCCTCAGTCGAGTTGCTTGCGCAGGAACACCTGGAACGTGCCGTCGTCGTGCGGCACCCGCTCCGACTCGACGTAGCCCTCGCGTTCGTACAGGCGCAGGTTCGCCTCGCTCAGGGAACCGGTGAACAGCTCGGCCGTCCGAGCCCCGGCCTCGCGACCGCGATCCTCGACGGCCGCGAGAAGGGCCGTGCCCAGTCCCGTGCCCTGCTGGTCGGGCGCGATGGAGATGCGGCCGATGAGCAGCAGCTCGCCGTCGACACGGGCACGCGCCGCGCCGACGATGCGACCGCCGTCGAGCGCGACGCATCCGTGGTTCTCCTCCAGCTCGGCGCGAAGCTCGTCGAGCGTCTGCGTGAGCGGCGGCATGTCGGCGGCGTCGTAGATGAGCGCTTCCGAGACGAACGCGGCACGCTGCAGCGTCAGCACCTCGCCGGCGTCGTCCGGGACGATGGGGCGGATGCTGCGCTCCTCGGTCGCCCCGGACATCACGCGGCCGCCGCGGGGTCGATGATGCCGTGGCGCACTAAGGCGTTCCAGATGCCGTCGTCGAGGACGCCGGTGGTGACGTCTCCGGCGATGCGCTGCAGCTGCGGGTCGGCCTCGGCCATCGCGACCGCCGTGCCGCAGACCTCGAACATCTCGACGTCGTTCCAGCTGTCTCCGATGCCGACGGCGTCCGCAGCGTCGCGGCCGAGGTGCGCGAGCACCGCCTCGATGCCGGTTCCCTTGTTCGTGCCGCGCATCCCCACTTCGCCGTTGGATCCGGTCGGCAGCGGCATGCTGCCCGGAATCACGTGGAACTGCTCGCCGAGAGCCCGCTGCGTCTTCTCGACGGCGTCGGGGTCGGAGCTGACGAAGACGGCCTTGGCGATGTGGTCCAGGTCGGCCTCCTCGACGGGGGCGAACCGCGGGGCCGCCACGACATCCTCGGCGAGGGCGACCGACGACAGGTCATCGGCGTGACGCCGGCGGCGCTCGGCGATGAAGTCCGCGATGAACGATCGCACGCCTTCGCTCGCGTACACGCCGCTGTGCGACTGGATGAAGTAGCGCGTGCCCTGCTCGGCGAAGTAGGCCATGACCTGCTCGACGGCCGCGCGGGGCATCGTCTCGGCGAGGACCGTCTCGTCGCCGGAGACCGCGAGGGCGCCGCCGTTGGAGATGGCGCCGTCGAAGCCGATGTCGAGCACGCTGGGGTGGATGTCGCCGGCGGCGCGTCCCGTGCACAGGTAGACGAGGTGCCCGCGCTCGCGCGCGGCGCGAACCGCGGCGATCGTCGAGGGAGCGATCGTCTCGCCGTGCGCGAGGATGGTGCCGTCGACGTCGAGGAAGATGATGCGAGGTTCCGACGTCACTCCTCCAGCGTAATGCGGGGTCGCATGGGCAGACGGTGAACGTCCGCGGTCGTACCCGGAACCTAGAGTGACTCCATGCCCGACCTGAGCACAGCGCTGGCGACCCGACCGGTCGTGCTCGACGGCGGCCTGGGCACGACGCTCGAGGCGTCGGGCCACGATCTGACGGGCGACCTCTGGTCGGCGCGCGTGCTCGCCGAGGCGCCCGCCGACGTCCGCGCCGTGCACACCCGCTTCGCCGCCGCGGGGGCCGACATCCTCACGACCGGCTCGTACCAGATCGCCTTCGACAACCTCGCCGCGGTCGGCTTCGACGGCGCGCAGACCCGCCGCCTGCTGCACCTCGCGGTGCGGCTGGCGCGCGAGGGAGCAGCGGATGCGGGGAGAGACGTCTGGGTGGCGGCATCCGTCGGTCCCTTCGGTGCCACGCGCGCTGACGGCAGCGAGTACACCGGCGACTACGGCCTCTCCGTCGTCGAGCTCCAGCGGTGGCATCGTCGCCGGCTCGATGCGATCGTCGAGGCTGAGCCCGACGTCCTGGCGTTCGAGACGATCGCCTCGCCCGCCGAGGCGGAGGCGGTGGCGCGGGCGATCGACGGCGTCGGCATCCCGTCGTGGATCTCGCTCTCTGCCGCGAGCACGGCGTTCGACGCGGCCATGCTGCGCGAGACCCTCGCCGCGACCGCGAGAACACCCGGGGTTCTCGCGGTCGGCGTCAACTGCTGCGCGCCCGAGACGGTGTCGTCCGTCATCGCCGACGCGGCAGCGGCGCCGTACGTCGTCTATCCGAACAGCGGCGAGACGTGGGACGCCGCAGCGCGGGTGTGGACGGGTGACCCGGGCCGGCTCCTGGCCGACCTCGACGCGTGGCTCGCATGGGGTGCGCGCATCGTCGGGGGCTGCTGCCGCACGACGCCCGACGACATCGCCGCCATCGCTCACCGACTCAGATGAGGCCGTGACGGGCGAAAGCGTTGTGGATGCCGTCGTCGTCGATCGCGGTGGTCACCTCGTCGGCCAGGGCCTGCACCTCGGGTACGGCGTTGCCCATCGCGATGGCGGTGCCGCAGACCTCGAACATCTCGGCGTCGTTCCAGTTGTCGCCGATGCCGATCGCGTCGGCGGGGTCGATGCCGAGGTGGGCGAGCACCTCGAGGATCGCCGCGCCCTTGTTCACGCCGCGCGGGGCCACTTCTCCCGAGCTGCCGTCGGGGAGCGGGATCGTTCCCGAGACGACGGCGAAGTCCGGCGCGAGCTCGGCGAGCAGGTCGGCCACGGCGTCGGCATCGTGCCCGAGGATGACGGCCTTCGCGATCTCGGCATCCGAGAAGTGCACCGCGTCGTCGAAGGTCTTCATCCCGACGCTGAAGAACTCGAGCTCGTCGGGGTCGACCCCCGCCGCCCGCGCCCGCTCATCCTGCAGCGCACGGTCGCGTTCCAGTCGGTCCGCCAGGAGCGACGGCAGCCCGGGGCTCGCGAACAGCCGGTCGAACGACTGGAGGTACCAGTGGATGCCGCGGGCCTCGAACGCCGCCGTGAGGCGGGCGACGTCGGCGGCCGTCATGAGGCGCGACAGGATGAGCTCGTCGCCGACGCCCGCGAAGGCACCGCCGTTGGTCACCGCGCCGTCGAAGCCGATGTCGAGGATGCGTCCGCGCAGCTCGGCCATGCCGCGTCCGGTGCTCAGCAGCACGAGGTGGCCGTTCTCGCGGGCGCGGCGGACAGCGGCGACGGCCGAGTCGGGCAGATGGGTGCCGTCCTGCAGCAGGGTGCCGTCGACGTCGAGGAAGACGGCGCGTCGGCGGAATGCGGTCGGGGTCATGCGTTCTCTCGGGCTCGAAGAAGGAGGGCGCGGCCGCGGGCCAGAAGGAGGGCCCCGCGACCGCGCCCGGTCGGGTCCGGCGGATCGATGCCCGCCGGCGGAGGATCAGCTGAGGATCAGCTGGTGAGCGACGCCCCGTTGGTGCGGATCACCTCGGCGTACCAGTCGAACGACTTCTTCTTGTAGCGCTCGAGCGACCCCGAGCCGTCGTCGTTGCGGTCGACGTAGATGAAGCCGTAGCGCTTGCTCAGCTGAGCGGTCGAGGCCGACACGAGGTCGATGCAGCCCCAGGTGGTGTAACTCATGAGGTCGACGCCGTCGGCGATGGCCTCGCCGACCGCCTCGAGGTGAGCCTGCAGGTAGGCGATGCGGTAGTCGTCGACGACGGTCTTCACACCGTCGACCTCGACGAGCTCGTCCTTGGCGCCCAGGCCGTTCTCGACGATGAACAGCGGCTTCTGCCACCGGTCCCAGAACTGGTTGAGGACGAGGCGGAGGCCCACGGGGTCGATCTGCCAACCCCACTCGGACTCCTTCAGCGTGGGGTTCTTGACACCGCCGAAGAGGTTGCCCTCGCCCATGACGCGCTTCGAGTCGTCGGTCGTCTCGCAGATCGAGGAGTAGTAGCTGAACGACACGAAGTCGACCGTGTTCTCCTTGAGGAGCGTCTTGTCCTCGTCGCTGATCTGCAGCTCGACACCCTGCTCGCGCAGGCTCCGCAGGTAGTAGCCGGGGTACTCGCCGCGCACGTGGATGTCGCCGAAGGCCAGGTTGACGCGCTCGGTGGTGAGCGCGGCGAACACGTCGTCGGGGTTCGGGGTGAGCGGGTACACCGGCATCGACAGCACCATGCAGCCGATCTGCGCGTTCGGGGCGAGCTCGCGTGCGACCTTGGTGGCCAGCGCCGACGCGACGAGCTCGTGGTGGATCGCCTGGTACAGGTCGGTGGGCGAGAGCTGGTCCTTCGGGGTGTTGATGCCGCCGGACATGAAGGGGGCGTGGACGATCGAGTTGATTTCGTTGAAGGTCAGCCAGTACTTCACGCGGGCGCCGTAGCGGCTGAAGAGGGTGCGCACGTAGCGCTCGTAGAACCCGATCATGTCGCGGTTGACCCAACCGTCGTAGGTCTCGGCGAGGTGCAGCGGGGTCTCGTAGTGCGAGATGGTGACGAGCGGCTCGATGCCGTGCTTCTCGAGCTCGTCCAGCACGCGGTCGTAGAACGCCAGGCCGGCCTCGTTGGGCTCGGTCTCGTCACCCTTCGGGAAGATCCGGCTCCACGCGATGGAGAAGCGGAAGGTCTTGAAGCCCATCTCGGCGAACAGGGCGATGTCCTCCGCGTAGCGGTGGTAGAAGTCGATGCCGACCTGCTTGAGGTTGTCGTCGGTCGGGCCCTCGGCGCGCGGGGTCATGATGCCCTTCGGCATGACGTCCTGGATCGACAGTCCTTTGCCGTCTTCGAGGTAGGCGCCCTCGAGCTGGTTCGCGGCGGTCGCGCCGCCCCAGAGGAAGCCGTCGGGGAACACGGTGGTGCTCATATCTCTCTCGTTTCGTATGGGTTCGGTTTCGAGTGTTCGGACCGGGCGGGGATGCGGGGTGCATCCCCGCCCGGTCGGGGCGGCTTACTTCGCCAGCGCGGTCTCGACGGAGACCGCTGTGAACAGCGGCTCACCGTGAGCGAGGGGGCCGGAGGCCGCGTTCGCGAGGCTCGGGTAGAGCTCGCCGTTGGTGATGATGACGGGCGTGGTCAGGTCGTATCCGGCCTGCTCGATCGCGTCGCCGTCGAACTCGACGAGCAGGTCGCCGGCCTTGACCTGCTGACCCGTCGTGACCTTCACGTCGAAGTGCGCGCCGGCGAGCTTGACGGTGTCGATGCCGATGTGGATCAGCAGCTCGGCGCCGTCGGCGTGACGCAGGCCGATCGCGTGCCCGGTCGGGAAGGCGGCTGCGACCACGGCGTCGAAGGGCGCGTAGACGGCACCCGAGCGGGGCTTGATGGCCACGCCGTCGCCGAGGCTGCCTTCGGCGAACGCCGCGTCGGGGGTCTCGCTCAGCGCGACGACGGTTCCGTCGACGGGGCTGAGCACGACGACGTCGTTACCGGATGCGGCGGCTGCGGCATCCGTCACGGCCGGCTCTTCGGGCTCCCGGAAGCCGACGATCACGGTCAGCAGGAAGGGAACGATGATCGCCACGGCGAGGCCGATGGCGAGGGCGGCCATATTGCCGTTGCCGAACAGGGCGGGCAGCGCCAGCCCCGAGGGAACGACGAAGGCCGTCGAGAACACGCCGCCGATCGCGATGATCGCACCGCCGATGACGCCGCCGACGATGCCGAAGGCGAACGGGCGCTTGAGGGGCAGGTTGATCCCGTAGATCGCGGGCTCGGTGATGCCGGCGAGGAAGCCCGAGAGCGTCGCGGGCGCGGCCAGCGACTTCAGGTTCTTGCCCTTGGCCCGCACCCAGACACCGGCCACGGCGGCTGCCTGCGCCAGGACGGCGGCGAAGACGGGGCCGATGAGCAGGATCTGACCGGTGGTCTGATACTCGAGCGTGAACAGCGGCACGAGGCCCCAGTGCAGGCCGAAGATCACGAAGACCTGCCAGAAGCCGCCCATGATGGCGCCGCCGGCCCAGGGGGCGTTCTCGAAGACCCAGCCGATGCCGGTGCCGAGCGCGCCGCTGAGGATCGCGGAGATGGGGCCGATGATGACGAAGACGAACGGCACGGCGATCAGCACGACGACCATCGGGGTGATGAACCGGCGGACGGCGCCCGGGAGCTTCGCGTAGAGGAACTTCTCGGCGTGGCTCTGCAGCCAGACGATCACGATGATCGGGATGACGCTCGAGACGTAGGTGACCATCGTGAAGGGGATGCCGAAGAAGGTCAGCCCCTCAGCGCCGACCAGCGGCGTGATGGTGGGGTAGAGCAGGGCTGCCGCGATCGCGAACGCGGTGAACTCGTTCGCCTTGAAGTAGCGCGCGGCGGTGAAGGCCAGTGCCATCGGGAGGAAGTTGATGAGGCCGTCGGAGAGGGCGTTCAGCACGGCGTAGGTCGAGTTGTCGGTGGTGATCCAGCCGAACGTGACCGCGGCGGCGAGGAACGCCTTCAGCAGACCGGTGCCCGCGAGCGCCCACAGCAGCGGGGTGAAGATCGCCGAGATCATCGAGATGAACCGGTTGAACAGGTTGCCCTTCGGGCCCTCGGCCGCGGGGGCGTCGGAGCCTCCTCCGAACTTGGAGATCTTGCCGATCTCGGCGTAGACCTCGGGCACGTCGTTGCCGATCACGACCTGGTACTGCCCGCCGGCCTGGGCGACGGTGACGACGCCGGGCACGGCCTTGATGGTCGCCGCGTTCGCCTTCGACTCGTCTTTCAGCACGAAACGCAGGCGCGTGGCGCAGTGGACGAGGGAGTTCACGTTCTCCTCGCCGCCGACGCCCTCCAGGACGCCGGCCGCGGTCTTCGAGTAATCCATCGGGACTGCTCGCTTTCTGCCGCAGCATCGCGGCACTCGGGTCGAGGAAGCCGCCGCATCCCGTTTCCGGGCAACAAAAAAACCTGAACTCGTTCACCGCCGATCAAAGCGATGTGAGTTCAGGTTTTGCCCGCTGCCGCGGTAACAATCCGGAGACTTCCGCAGGGCAGCGACGCCCTGCGGTGGTCACGGTACCACGGGTGGGTCGTCTCCGCCAGCGCCGTTCGCGCCGACCTGAGAGGCCAGGCGCTCGACGTGGACGATGACGTAGAGCAGCTCCTCGTCGGTCAGCTCCGACTCGGTGGCCGCACGGACATACGCCTTGACCTC
The DNA here is from genome assembly GCF_049707515.1 of Microbacterium arborescens. Classification (GTDB taxonomy): domain Bacteria; phylum Actinomycetota; class Actinomycetes; order Actinomycetales; family Microbacteriaceae; genus Microbacterium; species Microbacterium arborescens_B. The sequence goes on from NZ_JBNAFI010000001.1 coordinate 91,760, forward strand.
TTCCGCGATCGCGTACGAACGCGGGTAGCTGTGCTTGGCGAACTCGAAGAACGACGTGTCGGCGTTGCGCAGCATCGTCTTCGACACGAGGCGCTGCAGCAGGAACTGGATGTGCAGGATGAAGCGGGCGTAATCCGGGCTGTCGACGTCGAGCTTGACGCCGAGACCGTTCTCGACCGTCATCACGACGTGCTGCAGGCGGCGGAACAACAGGGCGGCGGTGCCGTTCGGCTCGTCCCGGGTGGCGTTGAGGAGGTGCATCGTGAGGAACACCGCCTCTTCGGACGGCAGCTCGCGCCCGAGCGACTCGGAGATCGCCGACGCCATCCGCTGCGCTGCCGAGAACTCGTGCGGATGCAGCACACGCAGCTCGGGCATGTTGGTCGTCGGGATGCGGATGCCGTTGTCGAGTCGTTCCAGCACGAACTGGATGTGGTCGAGCACCGCCATCGTGAAGAAGCGGTCGAGGTGGTGACCGAGGCGGCGCTCGGCCTCGTCGACGGCGCGGGTCACGGCCTCCACCACCGGGTAGGGGACGTCGGTGAGGAGCTGGCGCACGCGGTCGCCGGCATCCCCGGAATCGAGGATGAACGTCTTCTCGACCTTGTCGGGATCGAGGGCGTCGGAGGGCTTCAGCTGGAAGCCGAGTCCTCGCCCCATCAGGACCCGCTCGCGTCCGTGCTCGTCGAGGGTGATGACGACGTTGTTGTTCAGCACCTTGTGCACGACGGTTCCGCGCGCGGGCGGGGCGACGTCGTCGAGAGCCATGGCTGCATTCTAAGAGTCGCCGCCGAGGGCGTTGCCCAGACCGCGCGGTGCACGCGTGCAGCCGCGGTCCGGAGGGCCTGCCTGTTCCCCTACGGTGCGCGCAGAACAGAGCCGTACTGCAGCGGCAGCCCGGCGTGCTCGCGCAACGTTTGCCCCTGGTACGCGTCGTGGAAGATTCCCCTTTCGCGCAACAGCGGCACCACCTCGTCGACGAAGGCGTCGATCTGCGTGCTGAAGTCGTCGAAGTTCAGCATGAAGCCGTCCGCTGCACCTCCGTCGAACCACGCCTGCAGGTGGTCGGCGACCTGCTCGGCGGTTCCGACCACCGTGGGGGAGGGGTCGAAGATCGCGTGCGCGAGGATGTCGCGCGGCGACCACCCCGCGTGTGCGAGTTCGACGGCTCGGGCCGACCGCACGTCGCCCGGATGGGCGCGCACCGCCGCGAGCTGCGCCGCGGTGAGTGACTCATCGGGCTGGCTCAGTCCGATCTGCAGGCCGAGGTACGCGCTCAGGCGCGCAAGGGGTCCACGGATGTCCAGGTGGTCATCGAGCGCGAGGCGCATGTCGAGCGCTTCACGCTCGGATGCGCCGACCGTGAAGCCCGCGAAAGCGATGAACCTGACCTCGTCGGGGTTGCGTCCTGCCTGGGCGACTGCACGTCGCACCAACTCGCGCTGCGAGCGACCTTCTTCGATGCTCGCCGGCATGCCGATCACGACGTCGGCGTACATGCCCGCGGCCTGAAGACCGAGCCCGCTGCTCAGAGGCATCACGATGACCGGCTGCCCCTGGTCGGACGGCGGCACGGGCAGCGGTCCGCGCGATCCCACCCGCGAGCCGTATAGATCGACGGGCTGCACGTGCGCCGGGTCGGCGAACATCCCGGTCGGATCGGGCTGCCCCGCCTCGAGGCCCCAGCTGCCCCACAGCCCCTGGACGATCTGCATCGTCTCGTGCAGGCGCTCGTACTTGTTCTCACGAGCGGGTGGCTGCTGCCCGAAGTTCGCGAAGGCTTCGGGCTCGTAGCTCGGCACCGCGTTCCAGCCCACCCGGCCGTGGCTATACACATCGAGGGCTTTGAGCTGACGGGCCAGCAGATACGGCTCGGTGAAGGACGTCGACACGGTCGCGACCAGGCCGAGGCGCTGTGTCGCTCGAGACACGGCCGACAGGGTGATGATCGGGTCGAGGTTGAAGATCGGATTGGCGGTGGCGAGATCGTCTCGCAGGAACAGCCGGTCGGCGATGAACATGAAGTGCAGCGTGCCCCGCTCCGCAGCCCGCGCGTAGGTCGCGGTGAGCTCGATGTCGGTGTACGCCTGGGGGTCGACATGGGGCATCCGCCAGGTGGCGGGGTGCGTGCCGAAGTTGTTCGTCAACGCTATGCCGAGGATCATCTGCCTCTCCGTCACGGGCTCACTCCCCTCCTTCACCGAAGACACGCGGGTCGAGCCCGTATTGCGCGGGGACCCCGAGGTTCTCGCGCAGGGTCGACCCGACGTAGTCGTCGGGGTAGACGCCCCGCTGCCGCAGCAGCGGAACCACCTGGTCGACGAAGGCGTCGACGCCGTCTGCGAAGATGTCCGGCGAGAGCCAGAATCCGTCTGCGGCGCCCGCCTCGAACCATGTCCGCAGGTGATCTGCGTGGAGTTCGGGCGGGCCCACGACGGTCGGGTGGAAGTCGATGACACCGTGGGCGAGGATGTCGCGCACCGACCATCCCTGACGCGCGACGTCGAGGGCGATGCCCGAGCGCGGGTCGTGCGAGGGGCGGGCTCCGGAGAGCTGCTCGGCGGAGAGAGGGTCGTCGAGGCGGTCGCGGTCGATTCTCACGCCGAGCATGCTCGCCAGGTGCGGTACCTGCATGCCGATGTCCTCGCCGATGATCTCGAGGCGCCGGTCGAGTCCCTCGCGAACGCTCGGGGCGACAGTGGCGATGAGGCCGGCGAAGAACTTGATGTCGTCGGGATCGCGTCCGGCATCCCGTGCCGCGTTCCTGACCATCTGACGCTGCGCACGCGCCTCTTCGATGGTCCACACCTCCGCGATGAACCCGCTGGCGTACCGCCCCGCGAGCGACAGCAGGTGGGGACTCGGACCGCCGGACGAGAAAATGACCGGCTGCCCCTGCTCCGACGGCGGGATCGCGAGCGGTCCGCGGGAAGCGACGTACGTGCCCTGCATGTTGATCGGCTGGAGTTTGGAGCTGTCGAGGTAACGTCCCGTCGCCTGGTCTTTGACCCAGGCATCCTCCTCCCAGCTGCCCCACAGAGCCTGCACGATCTGGAGCGATTCGTGTGCGCGCTGGTAGCGCTCCGATCGCTCGGCCACGGGCCTGCCGTAGTTGGCAGCGACGGCGGGGTCGCTCGTGGTGACGGCGTTCCATCCGGCGCGGCCGTGGCTGACGACATCGAGCGCCTTGAACTGCCGCGCGAGGTTGAACGGTTCCTGGAACGAGGTCGATCCGGTCGCCACGAAACCGATCCGCGAGGTGGCCCGCGCGATCGCGGTGAGGGCGATCATCGGGTCGATGATGTTGCGCACGCCCTGCTGGCCGATGTCAGCCCGCGCCGCCGGGAAGTCGGGGATGAAGAGGAAGGCGAAGCCGCCACGCTCGGCCGCTTGAGCGGAGTGCACGTTGGCGTCGATGTCGGCGTAGGCGGCGGGGTCGACGTGGGGTGCGCGCCAGGCGTTGCGCAACGAGCCGGAGCCGTCGTGGAGCGCCAGACCGAGGATCATTTTGTTGTCAGTCATCGCGAGAGTCCTTTCCGGACGGGTCAGCGGGCGAGGCGGTGGACACCGCTCCCGAAGAAGACGAGGGGATGCTGCCGGGTGTCGCGATCGAGCTCGAGAACCCGTAGCAGCGTCAGGGTGTGGTCGCCGGCGGCGACCTCGGCGTCGAGCTCGACGGTGAGGCGGGCCAACGCGCCGGTCACGAACGCGGCACCCGACGCGACGGTCATCCCGAGGTTCGCGAATCGCTGGTCGGCGGGGCGTCGCAGTTCGTCCAGCACCTGCGCCTGCTCCTCGCCCAGGATGCTCACACCCCAGCGTGGAGCTCGACGTAGTACCGGCCAGCTGGTCGATGCATGCGCGAAGGAGACCGACACCAAAGGCGGATCGAGCGAGACCGAGGTGAACGAGTTGGCCGATAGGCCGACGATCCGCCCATCGACCTCGGCTGCGACGAGGGCGATGCCGGTAGGGAAGCCGGCCAGGACGTGGCGCATCGCCTGCGTCACAGGACGTGATGGGGGAGCGAGATCCGGCACGACACCATTGTGAAACCTTCACACCCTGTCAATGTCAAGTTAAGCTTGCGGGATGAAGATCGGCGAACTCGCTGCGAAGACCGGCATGGCGACACGGATGCTCCGCTACTACGAGGAACAGGGCCTCATCGCGCCCCGCCGGTTGCCGAACGGGTATCGCGATTATGACGACTACCTCGTCGACCGGGTCAAGAAGATCAGAGGCCTCGTGGAATCCGGTGTTCCCACCCGCATCATCGGCGACATCCTCCCGTGCCTGAATCAATCGCCGCAGATCGTCGTGCGCGACGCCGACCCCGAACTGCGGGCGATGTTGATAGACCAGCGCGATGCGATGAATGCGCGCATCGCCGCACTCGAGCAGAATCGCGACGCCCTCACCCGCTACGTCGCCGCTATGGACCACAGAGCGAACCCGGCGAGCGCGCAGGTGGGGCCGGTACCCTGAAACCCATGACTGAGTCCACTCCCGCGCGCCCGACCAACACCGCCGTGCGTCGCACGGGACCCGGCCGTTCCGAGGTGGGCCGTCAGGTGCGCCCGGCGACCGAGGGCTGGTCGCAGCAGAAGGACGACTCCGGCCGGCCGCTGCTGCAGTTCGCGAGCCCGAAGCGCGGCAAGCCCCCGGTGCACCTGGCCGACCTCACGCCCGAGCAGCGGGTCGAGAAGGTCAAGGAGCTCGGCATGCCGGCCTTCCGGGCCAGGCAGCTCGAGAAGCACTACTTCCGGCACTTCACCTCGGATGCCACCGAGATGACCGATCTTCCCGCCGCGGGTCGCGATGAGCTCGTCGCGGGGATGCTGCCCCCGCTGCTCACCGAGGTCCGGCGCCTCGAGACCGACCGCGGCGACACCATCAAGTTCCTGTGGAAGCTCCACGACGGCGCCCTCGTCGAGTCGGTGCTCATGCGCTACACCGGTCGCATCACGCTGTGCGTGTCGAGTCAGGCCGGCTGCGGGATGAACTGCCCCTTCTGCGCGACCGGGCAGGCCGGGCTGACGCGCAACATGTCGGCCGGCGAGATCATCGAGCAGGTCGTCCGTGCCAATCGCCTGATCGCCGACGGCGGTCTCGGCGACCCGCGCAAGGTCGGGCACGAGGGCGAGCGCGTGACGAACATCGTCTTCATGGGCATGGGTGAGCCGCTGGCCAACTACGCCCGGGTCATGCAGGCGGTGCGCACGATGGTCGACAAGGACCACGGCATCGGCATGAGCGCGCGAGGCATCACCGTCTCGACCGTGGGCCTCGTGCCGGCGATCCAGAAGCTGACGAAGGAGGACATCCCCGTCACCTTCGCCCTGTCGCTTCACGCGCCCGACGATCAGCTGCGCGACGAGCTCATCCCGGTCAATTCGCGGTGGAAGGTCGACGAGGCCCTCGACGCCGCCAAGGCCTACTTCGACCAGACGGGTCGGCGCGTGTCGATCGAGTACGCCCTCATCAAGGACATGAACGATCACGCGTGGCGTGCCGATCTCCTGGCCGAGAAGCTCAACGCGCGCGGTCGCGGCTGGGTGCACGTGAACCCGATCCCGCTGAATCCGACGCCCGGGTCGATCTGGACCTCGTCCGAGCCCGAGGTGCAGGACGAGTTCGTGCGACGGTTGAACGAGGCCGGCATCCCGACGACCCTCCGCGACACCCGCGGCAAGGAGATCGACGGGGCGTGCGGCCAGCTCGTCGCCACCGAGGACGATCAGCGCGCGGCCGACACCGTTCCCGCGGGCTGACGTCGCCGAGCCGGGACGGTTGCAGTCATAGGACGCAACCCCCGCCCGTGCGGCCCCACCGCGAGGTAGCGTTTTCCCATGGTTGAGTATCGCTACCTCGGCAACAGTGGATTCAAGGTCTCGGAGATCACGTACGGCAACTGGGTGACGCATGCGTCGCAGGTGGAGAACGACGCGGCCATCGCGACCGTCCACAAGGCGCTGGACCTGGGCATCACGTCCTTCGACACCGCCGACGCCTACGCCAACACGGCCGCGGAGGTCGTGCTCGGCGAGGCGCTGAAGGGTCAGCCCCGCGAGACGCTCGAGATCTTCACGAAGGTGTACTGGCCGACCGGCCGCAAGGGACCGAACGACCAGGGACTCTCGCGCAAGCACATCTTCGACAGCATCAACGGGTCGCTCCGCCGGCTCGGGGTCGACTACGTCGACCTGTACCAGGCCCACCGCTACGACTACGAGACTCCGCTGGAAGAAACGATGCAGGCCTTCGCCGACATCGTCCGCCAGGGCAAGGCGCTCTACATCGGCGTCAGCGAGTGGACGGCCGAGCAGCTGCGCGAGGGCCACGCCCTGGCGAAGCAGCTCGGGTTCCAGCTCGTCTCGAACCAGCCGCAGTACTCGGCGCTCTGGCGCGTCATCGAGGGCAAGGTCATCCCCGCCTCGCAGGAGCTCGGCATCTCGCAGATCGTCTGGTCGCCGCTCGCGCAGGGCGTGCTGACGGGCAAGTACCAGCCCGGTCAGCCCGTGCCCGAGGGCTCGCGTGCCACCGACGAGAAGAGCGGGGCGAACTTCATCAAGCGTTTCCTGAACGACGAGGTGCTCACCGCCGTCCAGAAGCTGGGGCCCATCGCCGACGAGGCCGGTCTGACCGTGGCGCAGCTGTCGCTCGCGTGGGTGCTGCACAACGACAACATCGCGGCAGCGCTCGTCGGTGCGTCGCGTCCCGAGCAGCTCGAGGACACCGTCAAGGCGTCGGGCGTGAAGCTCGAGCAGTCCGCGTACGACGCGATCAACGACGCCCTCGCCGGCGTCGCGGTGACCGACCCGGCCGAGACCGACAACGTCTCGCCGAAGACGCGCCCGGCCTGATCCGGCTCGACCCCGCCCGATCATGGCCTCGACGAGCGCCGGCATCCTGCCCTACCGCATCGCTGCGGACGGCACGGTGTCGGCGCTCGTCGCACATATGGGCGGGCCCTACTGGTCGGCCAAGGACGAGGGTGCCTGGTCGATCGTCAAAGGCGAGTTCGACCCGGACGGTGAGGCGGCGCTGGATGCCGCGCGTCGTGAGTTCCGCGAGGAGCTCGGGCTCGAGCCTCCCGGCGGCGAGTACGCCGAGCTCGGTACGTTCTCGTACGCGTCGGGCAAGCGCGTCACGGTCTTCGTCGTCGATGCGGCGGACTTCGACGTCTCGGATGCGGTGTTCGGCGAGTTCGAGATGGAGTGGCCGCCGCGGTCGGGGCGCACCGCCTCGTTCCCCGAGGTCGACCGGGTGGAGTGGATTCCACTCGAGCGCGCCCGCGCGCTGCTCGTGACCGGGCAGCGCCCCGCCCTCGACCGGCTCGACGAACTGGTGCAGGGCCTGCGCCGATAGGTGCTCGGCGGGGTGGGGGAGCGCATGGGGAGAACTCCCCATCGCCCCCGGGGCTCGACTATTCCTATGCTGTTCACGACGACCCTGGGGAGGGATCACGATGGCTGACGGTGTAGAGATACCGCTCGACTCGATGCGAGCGCTCAGCGACGCCCTGCGCGACATCATCGCCGAGTTCGAGGACGCTGGCTCGCACACCGGTGCGCTGGTGGGAGCGATCGGGAACCCGCAGGGCGACAGTCGTCTCGCGCGTGCCGCCGAGGAGTTCGAATCGGAGTGGGACGACAAGCGCGAGACGCAGCGACGCAACCTCGAAGAGATGAAGAAGCGGCTGGACGACGCCCATGAGGGCTGGGTCCAGGCCGATCTCGAACTCGCCCAGAGCATGGAGTCAGCCGAATGACCGAGAACTCCTACATCTACTCCCGCGAGGAGATGCCCTCGACCCCCGGCGGTCGGCGGGTGCGGAAGATCGAGGGCGACCCCGGTTCGATCAGCTCTCGAGCGTCCGACATCGAATCGCTCGGCGACAAGATGGCCCGTGCCGCCTCGACGCTGCAGCTTTTCGCCGACGGCACCGTGGGGCGCGGCGAGTCGTTCGACGCCGTCCGTGAACAGGCGAAGGAGGTCTACGAAGATCTCCAGACCGCCGCTCGCCGGTACCGCCCGAGCGGCACCGCGCTGGCGGCCTATGCGACGGCTCTCAGCAGCGTCCAGGCCGACAGCGACTGGCGGGTCGACGGGGCGAACCGGACGTGGCCCGAGGTCAACGAGGCGTCGCGCGCCCTGAGCGGCGCCGAGTCCGACCAGCAGGAGTTCGACCGCAACGAGCGGCTGCACCCCGACGTCGAGCAGACGGAGACCCGGCCCAGCAGCGCTGGCGAGCAGGCCGCGTTCGACGCCGCGGTCTCATCGTGGGAGGCCTACTGGGGAACCTACGACGCGCCCGTCGAGACGTGGGAGTCGGCGTACGACACCGCTGTCAACAGCCTCGAGCGCACCAACGCCGACGGCGTGTCCGACAGCTTCTGGGACAACTCGATGCCGTTCGTCGAGGGGATGCTGACCGTGCTGTTCTACGTCGGCATCGTCCTGCTCGTGGTCGCGTTCTTCGTGACGGGTCCCCTCGCCCTCCTCGCAGGAGTCCTCGCGGCGGTCGCGGGCGTCCTGTCGCTGCTCGGCGAGATCGCGAAGCTGAACGCCGGACGCGGCGACTGGACGAGCGTCGCACTCGCCGCGGTCGGCATCATCCCGTTCGGAAAGCTCGCGAAATTGGGCGACGTGGCCGCGGGTCTCACGGGCTCCGTGCGTTTCCCCCGCCTCACGGCCGCATTCCGGCTCGGCGGCGAGGAGTTCGCGCAGTACGGTCGATCGCTCGATTCCTTCGTCGAAAGCCGGATGCCGGGCCTCTTCAACCGTTTCGACGACGCGGGTCAGCTCGTCTACCGCTCGCCGCACGGCCTCAACTCGCAGAACATGTTCCGCGGGCTGCTGACGCCGTCGTTCCTCGCGCAGGGCAACGGGTGGGTCGGCAGCATCCGCGGCGGCTGGCAGGCGCTCGCCGGAAATCCGACGAACCTGGCGCAAGCGATCGGCGGCAGCGTCGACGTCTACACGGACATCGTCTCGACGCTCCGTGAGGGTCGAGATCGCATCGCCGCCGCGCTGTAGTGTCGGAGGGTGATCGGAGGCGCATGATCTCTACGGATGCCGCCGCTGCCGGTGTTCCTGTCCCGGTGCTGCTGTCTGCTCGACCCGACCCGGAGCTGTGGTCGCTCGTGCCCGTTGCCGAAGAGGCCGATCGCTGGCTGCGTGGGCTGATCGAGACGCACGGGCGCGGCGACGAGCAGCGCATCGTGGACGCGGGGATACTCGCGCTCCGCACGCAGGTCGAGACCGACGCGGCGCTCGTCTTCCTGCTCCATGACGACCGGGCCGCGATCGTCGCGTCGCTCTCGCTCTTCGCCTATGCCGATGTGCCGGCGCCGACGGACGCCGCCGACGCGCTCTGTGTCGCCGAGGCGCTGACCCTCACGCCCTGGCAGGGCGAGGCGATCGATGTCGCGCTCGGGGATCACCGCGGATGGCGGATCACGGTCCTGGAGTCCGCGGACGGCGCTTCGACCTCGGGCGGGCAGGCACCGAATCCCACCGTGTTCATCGCCGACTTCGTGTCGACGCTGTACTTCCTCGACGTGGCGGGAGGGCTCGTCATGGCCGTCCTGTCGCCCCTTCGGCCGGAGGCCGCGTTCGTGGCGCAACGGGCCGCCGAGCAGGTCTTGGCGACACTCGAGGTGAGCCCCGCATGATGCCGGTGTCGGACGAGCAGGTCGAGACGCTGGTCGCGCGTGCCAAGCCGCGGGTCGAGTCAGCCATGGCCCTGCCGCAGTTCACGCCCGGCATGGCCGAGGTCAACGTGTTCGACGTCGCCGGCCAGCGGGCCATCGCCGATCGCGCTTCGGACGCGGTTCGCGGCCTCGGGGCTGAGGCGGTGCGACGGGCGAAGAGCGGACTCGTCCGCGACTTCGGGGCGCGCAACCCCGAGCGCGGCTGGATCGGTTTCGCGATGTTCCTCTCGGTCGTGGCGAGCGTGTTGACGGCCGCCTTCGCGTCGGGCATCCGATCCGACCCGGCAGATGTGGCGACCGTGGCGACTGTCCTCGGTGTCGTCGCCGCCCTCGCGAACGCGATCTCGCTTGCGGGCTCGAGGCTGAAACCGTTGAACCGGTTCGTCCTTCGCATGCAGGTCGTCATCTGCATCGCCCTGGCGGCCGCGGTGGCGCTGAGCTTCTCGAACGGGCTCATCGGCCCCGCCACGGCGCAACTGGTGTGCCTGGTCGTCACGGTGATCGTGGGCATTGTCGTCGTCGTCGTGCGCGGGCGCGATGCCGAGGCGACGCGACAGATCGATCTCGGCGTCGAGCGTGCCTACCTGGGCGCGATCGATGAGGTGGAGGCGGGGGCGCGCGACGCGCAGCGACGTCTCGACGCGGAGCTGGATCCCGCGACAGCTGCGGTGATCGCACGCGTTCGCTCGGTGCTGTTCGCCGAGCTGGGAAAGCGCAATGCGGCCCTTGCTGCGTTCGACTCGTCTGCCCCGGTCGGGTCGGCCGTGATCGCCGCGCACACCGATCCCGATCGCTGGCTTCCGGCCTCCGTCGCTAAGACGCGGAAGCAGACCGCCCGATAGTCCCCGCCGGTGACCGCCGAAGCGGTCGACACCGCTGGCACCCCGATGGAAGGAACCCCATGTCGCTGCGCGCGGAGCTGATCGGTGAGACCGTGAACGACCCGTCTTTCGCGGTGCTCCTGCCCACCGGCTGGGAGGCTCACACCCCCGAGTTCGCGTCGATGGACGAGCGTGTCGATGCCGCTGTCGCCGGGCTCCCGGTAGCTTCTCGTGGGGCCGCGCTCGCTGCGTTGCGCGAGACGCTGGCCTCGGCTCGCGCCGAGGCGACCCGTGCCGACGTCATCCGGGTGTTCTCGCCGTCGCAGGTCGGCGAAGACGACGCGATCCCGGTGTCGCTCGTCGCCTCGTGGCTCGCTGCGCCCGCGGGTGCGACGGCATCCGATCTGGGGTCGACGATGGTGCAGCGCTTCCGAGCCCGGCCGCTCGACGAACGCGGCACGATCCTGAAGTGGTCCGCCGCGAAGACCTCCACCATCGAAGGCGCGGAGGTGCGGACGGCCGGCCACGGCTATCTCGTCCGCGTGCCCGACGAGACCAAGCGTGCGCTCGTCTTCCGATCGACGATCCTGCACAGCGCCGGCGGGACGGAGATCCCCGACGACGGCATCGCCGCGATGGAGCTCGTCTGCGACGCGATCGTCGCGAGCGTCCGGTGGCGCCGGCGAGACTGACGTCCAGCACTGCTCGCGCCGTGCCGTCGCGCGTCAGCGCTTCTTCTTCGGGGCCTCCGACACGTCGAGCTTCTCGTGCAGCCCGCCCAGCGACGACCACGCGCTCGCGGTGCCCTTCGCGGCGTGCTCGGCACCGCGCACGGCCCGCTCGTCGGCCCACTCGTTGAGGACGTGGCCGCGGTGGCCGCGGACGTGTTCCAGGATGACGTCCGGCAGGCCGCGCGCCCGTCGGGCGTCCCGGGCGACGATGAGCTGCTCGAGGATGTCGCGGTTCTTCGTGGGCGCGCCGGTCGAGGTCTTCCAGCCGCGGCGGCGGTGGCCGTCCATCCACGACGCGTAGGTGTCGATGGCGTACTTCGAGTCGGCCTGGACGACGAGCTCCCGGACGTCGGGGTGGTCTTCGATCGCCTTCAGCAGCCCGAGGAGCTCGCCGATGTTGTTGGTCCCCTCCGGGATGGCGCCCGCAGCCCAGTGGCCGTCCTCGCCGACCCAGGCCCAGCCGGTCGGTCCGGGATTGCCCTTGCAGGCGCCGTCGGTGGCCACGGTGTATCGGTCGGAACTCACTCGGGCAAGGCTACCCGGCGCCGGCCGATGGGCCGGTTGTGTATACGATGCGCGACTTCTCTGGCATGAATGATCGCCCGGATGCCATCTGTGTATACACTCGCACTATGGCGACCGAGGGTGGAGCACGAGCGGGAGAACGCGCATACGCGATTCTGCTTCGCGAGATCCAGCACGGCGATCTCGCTCCCGGCGCCGTCCTCGCCGAAGTGGAGCAGGCGACGCGGCTCGGCGTCAGTCGCACGCCGCTGCGCGAAGCCCTCCGCCGCCTGGCCGCCGATGGGCTCGTCCGTCAGGCGTCCCCCCGCGTCACGGTCGTCGCCGACATCGACCGCGACGACATCCGGTCGCTGTTCGAGGTGCGACGTGCCCTCGAGGAGACCGCGGCTCGGCTCGCCGCGCGGAGCGGTGACGCCCCCGTGTTCGGCGAGCTCGCGGCGGCGTTCGAACGCACGGGGCAGCACGGGACCTCCGCCACCGGCGACCCCGATGCCTACTACGACCTCATCGCCCGCTTCGACGCGGCGCTCGACGAGGTCGCCGGCAACGCCTACCTGACGTCGGCGCTGACCAAGGTGCGGGCCCATCTCGTCCGCGTCCGCCGGCTCGCGCGCGACAACCCCGCGCGGCTCGCCGCGTCGATCGGCGAGCACCGGCTCATCGCGAGCGCGATTGCCGCCGGCGACGCCGACCTCGCGGCGCACGCCACACACGTCCATCTGCACAACGCCCTGACCAGCATCCTCGACTCCCTGGAGGCATCCGCATGACCGTCAGCCACCCCGTCCGCGTTCACCGCAGCGACGAAGAGCTCGCGCGCGAGGATCAGCTCGCCTGGAAGATCGCCGAGGTCGCCGTCGACCCCGTCGCGGTCGAGGCCGAGGTCGTCGAGATGATCATCAACCGCGTCATCGACAACGCCGCAGTGGCGGCGGCCTCCCTCACTCGTGCGCCGGTCAGCTCGGCGCGCGCGCAGGCGCTCGACCACCCGGTCTCGCGCGGCGGCGCCGGCGCGAGCGTGTTCGGGGTCACGGATGTCACGAGCCCCGAGTGGGCCGCGTGGGCCAACGGTGTCGCCGTGCGGGAGCTCGATTACCACGACACGTTCCTCGCCGCCGACTACTCGCACCCCGGCGACAACATCCCGCCGATCCTCGCGGTCGCGCAGCACGTGGGCGCCGACGGCGCAGCGCTCGTGCGGGGGCTCGCGACCGGATACGAGATCCAGATCGACCTCGTGCGCGCCATCTGCCTGCACAAGCACAAGATCGACCACGTCGCCCACCTCGGGCCCTCGGCCGCGGCGGGCATCGGCACCCTGCTCGGCCTCGACGCCGCGACGATCTACCAGGCGGTCGGGCAGGCGCTGCACACGACGACGGCTACCCGCCAGTCGCGCAAGGGCGAGATCTCGACGTGGAAGGCGCACGCGCCCGCCTTCGCCGGCAAGCTCGCCGTCGAGGCCGTCGACCGGGCCATGCGCGGTGAGACGAGTCCGAACCCGATCTACGAGGGCGAGGACGGCGTCATCGCGTGGCTGCTCGATGGGCCGGATGCCGCATACGCCGTGCCGCTTCCGGGGCCGGGCGAGGCCAAGCGCGGCATCCTCGACTCGTACACGAAGGAGCACTCTGCGGAGTACCAGGCGCAGGCGTGGATCGACCTCGCGCGAAAGCTCCACGGCGCGCACCCCGAGCTCGTCGACCCCGCGAACGTCGAGGGCATCGTGCTGCACACGAGTCACCACACGCACTACGTCATCGGCTCGGGCGCGAACGACCCGCAGAAGTACGACCCGACCGCCTCGCGGGAGACGCTCGACCACTCGATCCCGTACATCTTCGCGGTCGCCCTGCAGGACGGCGGCTGGCACCACGTGGACTCGTACACGCCCGAACGGGCGGCCCGCCCCGACACCGTGGCCCTGTGGCAGAAGATCACGACGGCCGAGGACGCCGAGTGGACCCGTCGCTACCACTCCGACGATCCCGCCGAGAAGGCGTTCGGCGGCCGGGTCGAGATCCGCCTCGTCGACGGCTCGACGCTCGTCGACGAGATCGCCGTCGCCGACGCTCATCCGCTCGGTGCTCGGCCGTTCGCCCGGGAGGACTACATCCGCAAGTTCCGGATCCTCGCCGAGCCGGTTCTCGAGCCTGCGGAGATCGAGCGGTTCCTCGATCTCGCGCAGCGCCTTCCCGAGCTGAGCGTCGACGAGGTGCGCGAACTGAACATCGTCGCCCAGGGCGGCGTCATCGCCTCCGCCCCGAACCCCCGAGGACTCTTCTGATGCTGTACTCGCAGACCACGGCGGCCGAGAAGCGCCGCATCCTCCGCGACCGCCTGGCGAGCGGCGAGACGCTGCGGTTCCCGGGCGCCTTCAACCCGCTGTCCGCCCGGCTCATCGAGCAGCACGGCTTCGAGGGCGTCTACGTCTCGGGAGCCGTCATCGCCGCCGACCTCGGGCTGCCCGACGTCGGCCTCACGACGCTCAGCGAGGTCGCGGGCCGCGGCCAGCAGATCGCGCGGATGACCGAGCTGCCGGCGATCATCGACGCCGACACCGGGTTCGGCGAGCCCATGAACGTCGCCCGCACGATCCAGACCCTCGAAGACGCCGGGCTCGCCGGATGCCATATCGAGGACCAGGTCAATCCCAAGCGATGCGGCCACCTCGACGGTAAGAGCGTCGTCGACGAGGACACCGCGGTGAACCGCATCCGGGCCGCCGTCGACGCCCGCCGCGACGAGAACTTCCTCATCATGGCGCGCACCGACGTTCGGGCGATCGACGGGATGGATGCCGCCGTCGACCGCGCCCGCGCGCTCGTCGACGCGGGCGCCGACGCGATCTTCCCCGAGGCGATGCGCGACCTCGCCGAGTTCGAGGCGATGGCGGCCGCCGTCGACGTCCCGATCCTCGCGAACATGACCGAGTTCGGGAAGTCGGAGCTGTTCACGGTGGATCAGCTGCGCGACGCCGGTGTGCGCATCGTCATCTGGCCCGTGTCGTTGCTGCGGATCGCGATGGGGGCGGCGGGCCGGGCGCTCGACGAGCTCACCGCGGCGGGCAGCCTTTCGGCGAAGGTCGGCGAGATGCAGCATCGCGCCGACCTGTACGACCTCGTCGACTACGAGGGGTACACGCGGTTCGATTCCTCGGTTTTCGACTTCACGCTGTCGAGTCGCCAGAATGGGGCGATCGACAGGCACTGAGGCCGCGGATCCTGGCCGCTCGACGGAGCCGGCTACTCAACGGAGAGGGAACAGAGGATGACCGAGCAAGACGTCCGTAAAGGGCTCGTGGGGGTCGTCGCCGATGTGACGGCGATCTCGAAGGTGAACCCCGAGACCAACTCGCTGCTCTACCGCGGCTACCCGGTGCAGGAGCTCGCCGCGACGCAGCCCGTCGACGCGGTCGCTCACCTGCTGTGGCACGGCGAGCTGCCGACCGACGACCAGCTCGCCGAGCAGCGCCGGCAGGCGAGGCCTCAGCGCGCGCTCCCGCCGGAATTGCGCGAGGTGATCGACCGGATGCCGCTGGACGCGCACCCCATGGACGAGGTGCGCACCGCGGTGAGCGTGCTCGGCGCGCTCGACACCGCCGGCGCGGCATCCGTGCTCGATGCGGTCGGGACGCCCGAGCGGAACCTCGAACGGAGCCTCCGCCTGTTCGCCGTGCTGCCGGCGATCGTGGCATACGGGCAGCGGCGCCGGCGCGGGCTCGACCCCGTCGACCCGCGCGACGACCTCGACGATGCGGCCAACTTCCTGTGGATGACCTTCGGCGAGGAACCGGCGCCCGTGGTCGCGGACGCGTTCAATCGGTCGCTCATCCTCTACGCCGAGCACTCGTTCAACGCCTCGACGTTCACCGGCCGGGTCATCGCGTCGACGCTGAGCGACCTGTATTCGGCGGTGGTCGGCGCGATCGGCGCGCTCAAGGGGCCGCTGCACGGCGGTGCGAACGAGGCCGTCATGCATGTGTTCGACGAGATCGGGGATGCCGCCGGCGTCGAGGCCTGGCTCGACCGGGCGCTCGCCGAGAAGCGCAAGATCATGGGGTTCGGGCACCGCGTGTACAAGCGCGGCGACTCTCGCGTGCCGACGATGAAGGCGGCGCTCGACACGCTGGTCGAGCACTACGACCGGCCGGATGTCGGCGAGCTCTACGAGACGCTCGAGCGGGAGTTCACGCAGCGCAAGGGCATCTATCCCAACCTCGACTACCCCTCGGGCCCCGCCTACAACCTCATGGGGTTCGACACCGTGACCTTCACGCCGCTGTTCGTCGCGGCGCGCGTCGTGGGGTGGACGGCGCACATCATGGAGCAGTACGCCGCGAACGCTCTCATCCGTCCGCTCGCGGCCTACGAGGGGCCCGCCGAGCGTCACGTCGACGGGTACGTCGCCGACGAGGCGGAGGTTGAAGCCGCCGAGCGTCCGGAGGAAGCCGCGGGCTGACGGCTTCCTCCGGACGTGCTCAAACGGTGCGGCGGCGGCGCGCGGCGACCAGCAGACCGCCGGCGGCGAGGGCGAGGATGCCCGCGACCGCGAAGCCGATCGGCATGGTCCCACCCGTCACGGCGATCGTGCCGGCGGGTGCAGCCGCGGTCACGGTGACGCTCACCTCGATCGGCGCGAGCGAGCCCGACGTCACGACGAGGCGGTGAGCGCCCGTCGCGAAGTCACGGGGGATCGCGACGGTGAAGGCGGTGCGCCCCGAGGCATCGGCCGCGGGGATGCCCGAGACGACGATCGGCTCGCTGAACAGGGTCGCGGCGATCTGCTGCCCCGGCTCGAGCCCCGCCACCGTGACCTCGAGGGTGCCGCCCTGCGCGACCGTGTCGTTCTCGAGCGTGACCGTCGCCCACGGCTGTGCCGGTTCGCCGTCGCCGGGCTCGCCGTCGCCGGGGGCTCCGGGGCCGGGGAAGCCGGGCTGCTCGACCGGGGGCTGCTCACCCGCGACATACGCGCGGTTGGCCGGCGACGGAGCGACCGGGCCCACCGCGGCGAAGAACTCCACGGTGGCCTGCAGGTCGACCTGGCCCGAGTCGGCCGGGCGCGACCCCTCCGCGAAGGTGCCGAAGTTGTCGCCACCGCCCGCGAGGAAGGAGTTCGTCACGACCCGGACGACGGTGGAGGAGTCGTCGAGTGCGAGCTGCTCGCCGTTCAGCTGCATTGAGCGGATGTGCGAGCCTGTCGCCGCCGCCGGGTCGTACTCGAAGGTGAAGCCCTTCGACACGCCCATCGCGAGCTTCGGGCGCGACGCACCCTCGGGCTGCCACTGCTCCTCGAGCACCTGCTTGATCTGCGCCGGAGTCAGCTCGAGGGTGACGAGCGTGTTGGCGAAGGGCTGGACGTTGGCGACCTCGCGGTACGAGACGGCGCCCTGGTCGTCGCCGAACAGGAGGTCGCTGCGCAGTCCGCCGGGGTTCATGAACGCGACCTCGGCCTTCTCGCCGCCGTACCCGGGGTTCTGCGTGGTGGCCCACAGGTAGACGTCGGCGACGGTGTTGCCGAGGGTCGAGTGCACGCCCCGATCCTCCGCGCCCGCCGCGGTCTTGCCGCGGAGGATGTCGGCCGTGATCGAGCCGACCTGCACGCGCCCCTTCTCGTCGGCCACGAGCACCGCAGCGTCGACGACGGCCTTGGTGTCGAGGTCGGGGTAGGCGATCTGCTGTCCGACGGTCGCGTCGTACAGCGGCACCGTGGTTCCGGTGATGGACTCGAGGTCGCCGGCATCCGTCAGCTCGATGTCGAGAGAGCCGAGCGTCGTGCCGTACTGGTGCGCCTGGATCACCGGGCGGCCCCCGATCTCGCACGCGTACTTCTGGTGCGTGTGCGCCGAGACGATCGCGTCGATGTCCCCGGACGCGCCGCGGACCAGATCGCCGAAGTCGCCGGCCTCGGTCGCGATCGCGGCGCAGTCCGCGCCGGCCGAACCCTCGTGCGCGAGGAGCACCACGACGTCTGCGCCCTCGGCGACCGCCGCACCCGCGGCGTCGTTGGCCGCTTCGACCTGATCGCGGAACTCGATGCCCGCGATGCCCTGGGGGCTGACCATGCCGGCCGTCTGCTGCGTGACCGTGCCGACGAACGCGACCTGCGTGCCGTCGACGTCCTTGATCGTGTACGGCTTCAGCGCGTGCTCGTCGGTGCCCTTCACGAACACGTTGGCGCCCAGTGCGAGGTCGCTGAACGCGTCGGCGTTCTCGTCGCCCTCGTAGCCAGGGATGACCCGGTCAGTCAAGTCGGCGAAGCCGCGGTCGAACTCGTGGTTGCCGACGGCGCTGACGTCGAGTCCTGTGGTGCGGAGGGCGTCGATCGTCGGGGTGTCGGCGTCGATGAACGACTCGAACGCGGATGCGCCGATGTTGTCGCCCGCCGAGACGAACAGGGTGTTCGGGTTCTGCTGGCGGAACTTCGAGACGGCGCCGGCAAGCACGGCCGCGCCCGCTACGCCGTTGGACTCGGGTACGAGGCGACCGTGGAAGTCGTTGATCGTCAGGATGCGGATGTCGGGCTGGGCCGCCGGCGCGCCGCCGATCAGCTGCTCGACGCCGTAGACCGTCGTGGTTCCCGAGACCTCGTTGCCCACGACCAGGAGCGGCTGGCCCGAGGGCGAGCGGTGGGCGGGGATGAACTGGATGCCTTCGGGGCCGAGGTCGCCGGCGGCCGGCGAGGCCGGGTCTGCCGCGGTGAAGTCGCGGTTGTTGACGTACGTGACGTAGGTCGGAGCCGCGGGGTCCGTGATGTCGTACACGATCACCCCGCCGACGCGCTCGAATCCGATGAACGCGTACGTGCGGCCGCCTACGGTGCCGATCGAGAGGTTCTCGGGCTCGGGGCCCTTGTCGTCGCTGCGCCCCTCGAGGTTGGCCTCGGTGTGGTTGGAGTTGAAGAACTCGGGCGCGACGCGCGCGAGGATCTGCTCGAAGTCGTCACCCGAGTCGAACACGAGCTGACCGTCGGTGCCCCAGATCGAGAACGAGCGCGAGCCGAAGGCGTAGAGCTCTTCGTAGCAGCTGCCGTCGTCGCGGAGGCCGTTCTCGGTGGTGACGTTCAGGCGGCCGAGTGCGCTGTCGGCGAGCTGGCCGGCGAGCGACGTGTCGGCGCAGACGGGCGCCAGCCCGTCGGAGCCCAGGTCCTTGACGCGGGTGCCCTCGGCGTAGTCGCCCCACTCGCGGGCGTCGCCCTCGTTCGCGGTGACGAGGTAGGTGGATGCCTTGCCGCCGGTGGTGGCCGAGTACGACTGGATCCCGTCGGGCAGGTACATGCCCTTCAAGCCCGGGAACGTGCGGATGTCGATCGCGTCGTCGCGGTCGCTCGGGTCGATGCCGTGCCCGTCGACGCCGTGGTCGGCGAAGCCGAGGGGGAGGACCGCGGTCACCTCCGCCTTGACGAGGTCGACGACGGCGATCGCGTTGGCCTCCTGGAGCGCCGCGTAGGCGGTGGTGCCGTCGACGGTGAGGTACTCGGGCTCGAGGTTGCGGCTGACGCGGTTCGCGGTGAGAGGGCGGTCTCCCTGGTCGGGCGCGGCCACGTCGGGACCGAAGACGCGGACCTCGGGGTCGAGCTGCTTCGCGCCGCCGGCCTCGAAGGCGCCGAATCCGGCGATGCGGACGGCCGACTGGTCGGGAGCGGTGAGGCTCTTCGGCAGAGCGACGACGCCGATGGAGCCTTCCGGGTCTCGGGAGAAGTCGTCGGCGGGCTCGCCCTCGTTGGCCACGACCGCGTATGCGCCGTCCTTGGAGATGGTGACCATGTCGGGCAGGGCGCCCACGGTGACCGATCCGAAGCGAGCGGATGCCGCGTCGTCGGCGTTCGCGTCGAAGAACACGAGCGATCCGTTCGCCGTCTTGTCCTCCGCTTCGAAAGCGACGACTCCCAGTCCGTCGTCGCGGATGGCGAGGGAGTTGGCAGTGCCCGCGTCGGCGAGGGTGAACAGCTCGCGCGGCACCGTCGGGTCGCTGTTGTCGAGCACCGTGACGGATCCGGCTTGCGCGTTGACGACGTAGAGGCGGTCGCGGTACGACTGCACGATCTCCGCGGCCGACTCGTCGAAGACGCCGGTCTCGTGGGTTCCGATCGGGGTGAGGGCGAGCGTCGCGCCGGGGGCGGAGTCGACGATCGGGTCCGGCACGATCGCCGCGGATGCCGCAGTGAGCGGGGTCAGCGCCAGTGTGCAGGTGAGTGCGGCCGTGGCGACGGCGGCGAGCGTGCGGGGAACCGCGCGGTTCCGGGCAGGCGAAGGCATAGGTGTCCTCTGGTCGGGTGAACGGGTGCATGTCGTGACTACTCCGCCCATGTGTCCGGAATGTGAATCGACGGCAACGGGCCGGAGACGTGCGGAGGGGCGCGTGGCACGATGAGGGGATGAGCGACTACACCACGATCGTCACCGAGACGCGAGGGCGCGTCGGCTGGGTGACGCTGAACCGGCCCGAGGCGCTGAACGCGCTGAACTCCACCCTCGTGACCGAGCTCGCTGATGCGGCGACGGCGTTCGACCGGGATGAGGCGATCGGAGCGATCGTCGTGACGGGCTCGGAGCGAGCGTTCGCGGCGGGCGCCGACATCAAGGAGATGGCCGGCAAGAGTGCGCGGGACATGTCTATCGACAATCCCTTCGCGGCGCTGGAGGACTTCGCCCGGGTGCGGACGCCCGTCGTCGCCGCCGTCGCCGGGTTCGCTCTGGGCGGTGGGTGCGAGCTGGCGATGATGTGCGACATCGTGCTCGCCGCCGACACCGCGGTGTTCGGCCAGCCCGAGATCGACCTCGGAGTCATCCCGGGTATCGGGGGGACGCAGCGGCTGACGCGGGCGATCGGCTACTACAAGGCCGCCGAGCTCGTGCTGACCGGACGCCGGATGCCGGCGGACGAGGCCGAGCGTGCCGGGCTTGTGTCACGAGTCGTGCCGGCGGCGCAGCTGCTCGACGAGGCCGGCGCGGTGGCCGAGCGGATCGCTTCGCGGTCGCTTCCCGTCGTGTACGCGGCGAAGCAGGCGCTGCGTGCTTCGCAGGAGACAACGACCGCGGAGGGGCTTCGTCTCGAGCGGACGCTCTTCGCATCGCTGTTCGCCCTCGAGGACCAGAAGGAAGGCATGGCAGCCTTCGCCGAGAAGCGCAGCCCGGAGTTCCGGCACCGCTGACCTATTCGGGCGGAAGGCTCGGCGTCGCGGTTCGCGCTGATGCGGTTCGTGCTGTCGCGGGTCGCGCTGATGGGGTTCGCGAAGTCGCGGTTCGCGATAGCGCTGCTCGCGCTGATGTGCTTCGTGCTGACGGGGTTCTCGGCAACGGGGCGGTCCTGGACTGGTCGAGCTTTCGATCGGCGGCAGCGTCGCCGTGCGGCCGTTGCTTACAGGATGAAATGCCCCGATGAGCTACCCGCTGGGGGGCGGCTCGTCGGGGGCGCCCGGAGGTGTCGCGCGCCGGGAGCGCTCGGCGGTGTCGCGCGCCAGGGCGCGCTCGGAGGTGTCGCGCGCCGGGGCGTGTTTGCAGGGTATTGCGCGCCAGGGGTCGCCTGGAGGTGTCTCGCTCTCGGGAGACGCGGCGGCAGCGCGCGCTGACGGATCTCAGAAGGGTGGTGGGGCGTCGGGCGGCCCGCCCGTTCCCGCGCCCGGTGGTGGTGGGTTCGCGGTGTCGATCGTGAAGCACACCGCCGGTATCGGGACGTCTTCGCGGTAGACCCGGCCCAGGGGTGAGGTCCATTCGAGAACCCCACCGCCAACTTGCCGGACTCCCCACTTGGTGAATTGCTTCATGGAGTGGTGTCTTTGGCAGAGGTGGGCGAGGTTGAAGATGTGGGTGTGCCCGCCTGTGGCGTAGTCGATGGTGTGGTCGATCTCGCAGCGGATCGCGGCACGCCGGCATCCGGGGAATCGGCAGTGCTGGTCGCGGGCGGTGAGGAGCTTCTTCATCGACGCGGTCGGCCGGTATGTGTCGACCTCGACGGGGGTGCGGGTGACGGGGTCGATGAAGAGCCGGTCCCACTCGGACACCTGACCCGCGAGCTTGCGGGCGCTCTCCGCGTCGATCAGCGCAGCACCCACCACCTCGGCGGGATGCTCGTCCTTCCCCATCAACGTCTCGGCCGTGACGGCGACCTGCACGCGCCCGCGGATCGCGCCGAGCCCGCCGGCCCGGTCGGTCCCGTAGGTGGGGTCGACGACGGGCGCCCCGCCGAGGACGAGGTCGCTGAGGATGTCGGCGCGCAGCTGATCCATCGTCCGCACGTCGGGTGCCTCGCCCGGGGCCGCAGCGTCTGCAGCCGCTCCGGCACCTACCCGTGCGTCCTTGACCGCCTGGCCCATCTGCGTGAGTCGGTCGAGCATTCCCGCCGCGATCACCGTGGGGACCGTCGCGATCACATCCGACATCCCGTCGGGACCGTGCAGCATCCGCACACACCGTCCCGCGGCAGCCTCGCGGTGCCGCTGTGTGAACGACCGCTCATGCAGTTTCTCCGTCAGAGCCCGCAACGGCTCTCGGACTCGGGTGGCGATGTCGCGCTCGCATACCGCGATCGCCGCAGCCTCGAACTCCGCCCGCACTTCCGCGGGCACGCCGGCGCCGGCTTTCACGACGACGTCGACGTGGTCGCGGGTGATCCGGCGCGATTCCCACGCGGCGAACACGGCAGGGTAGTCATCCACGATCGTCAACGCGTGATCGATATCGGCCTGCAGTCGGCGGTCGCTGCGCCGCGCCAACCCTGCCGCCTCGGCCGCGACCGACCGCAGTTCCATGTCCGACGCCATCCCACGCACCCCATCACGGCGCGCCTCGCGCAGAGCCGACCGACCCAACTCGGCAAGCGCCCGCGTTGTGAGAATGTCAGCCGCGTGCGCCGCGTTCAGTGCCGCAGCGAACGTCGAGAACGCGTGGGCGTGCGGCGACGGATCGAGGTCCCCGCCCTGATCACGCTCAACGCGACTCGCTTGCATGTACCCATAATGACAGCGGGGTACGACATTCAAGTCGAATGTATGTACGGCTGTGGAACTTTCGTCATGGCCTCAGCTTGGGGAGGAATCAACCGCTCGACTCTCAACCCGGCGCGCCGGGCAGGGTCCGCCTCCGTTACCGATGACCGCCACTCGCCCGCTGCTGCGCGCTCTGTACGGCCGCCGCCAGCGCCGCCCGCCGCTTCCACGCCAAGATCAACGGGGCGCCGCCAGCATTGACCCGAAGGGCTAGCCCGCGCCTCAACGACGTACCGCCTTGCCACGCCGCCAGCACGCACGCCGGCGACATCCCGCACCGCGGGTCAGCGGACGAAGCGGACCTCGGTCAGCGTCTCGCCCAGGAACGGCTCGGTGTGGCTCTCTCCGTCGAGAGTGAAGCCGTTGCGCTCGTAGAAGCGGTGCGCGCGGGGGTTGTCGTCGGCGACCCAGAGGTAGATCTCCTCGTCCTTCTCGACGGCGGCGTCGAACAGGCGCTGGCCGATGCCGGTGCCGTGCCACGCGTCGAGGAGGTAGATGAAGTACAGCTCGCGCAGGCGCGGGGCGTCGCGATCGCGCGCGGGCCCCGAGCCGACGAATCCGACGATCTCGCCGCGGACGAGCGCGGCGTGCATCCGGAAGTCCGGGCCCTGCGATGCCCAGTGCGTCCACAGCTCGGCGAGACGCCGCGGCGAGACGCTCTGAAGGGCGGCGGTGCTGATGAGGTGGTCGTAGGTCTCGTGCCAGCAGGTGGCGTGCACGCGCCCGAGGGCTTCGGCGTCGACATCCCGCACCGGACGGACGACGATGTCGGTCTGCAGTTCGGCTTCCATGGCCAGACTCTACGCGCGGGTGGCGACGGGGTGAAATCGGTGCTCGGGGGTTGCGCGGCCGGCCGTCAGGCATCCGTCTCGATGGAGAGGAGGCCCAGCTCTCCGGGGCTCCAGCCCGCCGCCACGAGCCGGGTGCGCAGCGCGTCCTCGACGGCCTCCCGCTCGCCCTCGACGCGCAACCGTGTTCTCGAGCCCGACCCGTCGAGAACGGCGTCGGGGTCGAGCGTGCGGGCGACGACGAACAGGTCGTCGCGCATGCGACTGGCGCGGGCCGCGCCGAAGGCTGCGCGGACGAGGTCGAAGGCTCCCAGCGTGATCGACCATGCGGCGTCGCGGTCGTGCCGGGCATCGCCGTCCGGCCACTCCGGAACGCGTGCGGCACGGCGGTCCGAGAGGATCATGATCACCGCTGTGCCGCTGACGAGCACGAGGATGGTGCCGGCAACGGTCGTCGGGACTGCCGACAGGGCCCACCGGTAGAGCACCGAGTCCCAACCGACGGCGAGCCCGACGACGGCGCGGCACGCCGAAAAGGCGCCGTAAGCGCCCATCGCGCCGGCGAGCAGCCGCGAACCACGCCTGTCCGCCATGGCGGGATGCCGCGCCGCCACGCTCGCGAGGCCGCAGGCGACAGCGACGGCGATCACTTTCACCGCGAGCGACACCGGAAGCCCGACGACCGCGGTCACTACCCCCACGAATGCCGCGAGCAGGCAGGCGAGGCCCGCCCGGGCAGCGATGCCGCCGCTCAGTGACCCGAGCCCCGCGAAGACCAGGCCCGGGGCGAGGGTCATGGCGACGTCGCTGATGACGAGCGCGGCGGTGTCGCCGGTCCGCACGTGCACCGAGTACATGAGGCTCGACACGATCGCCGACAGTGCCGCGACCACGCCGAAGCGCAGAAGCCTCCCGCGTCGCCGCCAGTGCGGCCGCAGCGCGAAGAGCACGACGAGTCCGGCGATGGTCGCGACGCACGCCGCGACCAACGCGCCTCCTGCTGGAAGCACGGCCCACCCCCTGGCGCGCCGGCCGGCTGCGCGCTCCCTGGCAACTTAGCGGTCGAGGCGCCGGGGGAGAATTCGAGCCCGACATCGCGGGCCGCGAAGAGGAGCGTCGATCGGGCGACCGCCGGGGCGGGGCCTAGTCTGAGCACATGCCGAAGGAGAGATCCGGACGAGCGACCATGAAGGATGTCGCGGCGCTGGCCGGGGTCTCGGCGAAGACGGTTTCGAACGTCCTGACGGGCACGGCGGCGGTCCGCGCCGAGACGCAGCAGCGCGTCGAGACGGCGATGCGCGAGCTCGACTTCGTGCCCAACCTCAGCGCTCGGGGCCTGCGGAACGGCCGCTCGGGCGTGATCGCCATCGCTCTGCCCGATCTCGCGACGGCGTTCTCGGCCGAGATGCTGCACCACCTCGTCGACGCGGCGCACCAGCGCGGGTACGCCGTGCAGATCGAGGAGACCGCCCTCGAGCCCGAGCGTGAGCGCGACCTCGTCTCGCGCGCACGGCAGCACCTCGTCGACGGGGTCGTGCTGAACCCGATCCGGATCGAGGACAGCGTCGTCGACCGCGACGACCGGCTGCCTCCCGTCGTGCTCATCGGCGAGGTCGAGCAGCACGTCACCGACCGGGTGCTCGTCGACAGCCGGGCCGGCGCGCGCGACGCCGTCGCGCACCTCGTCGCGCGGGGCGCGCAGCGCATCGCTGCGATCGGGGGCGACGACCGGGCCGACCGGGCCACGGCCACGAGCCGCCTGCGTCTGGCGGGAATGATCGACGCGCTCGCCGACGCGGGGCTCCACCGCGACCCGCGCCGGGAGGTCAACCTGCTCCCCTGGAACATGGAGGCGGGGGCGGCGGGCGTCCGGACGCTGCTGGACCGCGGGATCGACTTCGACGCGGTGCTGTGCTTCACCGACTCCATCGCCGTCGGCGCGATGCACGAGCTTGCCGGAGCCGGCATCCGGGTTCCCGACGACGTGCTCGTCTGCGGCTTCGACGACATCGAGCAGGCGCGCTACACGACGCCCGAGCTGACGACGGTCTCGTTCGATCGGGAGGAGTTCGCCCGTGCGACGATCGCACTGCTCGAAGAGCGCATCGCGGCGCGCGACGTCGCCGTGCGAGCGGTCGCGATCGAGCATCGGGTCATCGCCCGCGCGAGTACCCAGGCAGTCCCGCGAGGCGTCTCCCCGCGGCGGTGAGACGCGGCGGTAAGACGCCTCAGCGAGACGCGGCAGCCTGACGCGGCGCCGAAGCGCGGCGCTGGATCCCGGGGTGAAGCGCGGCGCCGACGCGCCCGCCGACAGCGTCCGGACTACCTCTTGCGCATTGATTACATCGATGTAAAAGTGGAACTGTCCTTGGTTGTCACAATGTCGTGCCGTCACAAAGGAGTGACCGATGGCCCCACCTCTCGAACTCACCCGGCGCCGTTTCCTCAGCGGTGCCGCCGCCCTCGCCGGCACCGCGTTCCTCGCCTCGTGCGCGGGCCTCCCCGGCGGCTCCACCGCCCGTACCCTCCAGTTCTGGCACCTCCTCTCGGGCGCGGACGGCGTCACCATGTCGGGACTCATCGACGGCGTGAACGCTGCGCAGTCCGACTACCTCGTGCGCCCGACGGTGCTCTCCTGGGGCGAGCCGTACTACACCAAGCTCGCGATGGCTGCTGCCGGAGGCCGGGCGCCGGACGTCTCGGTCATGCACGCCTCCCGCGTCGTCGGGTACGCGCCGGGCGGTCTGCTCGACACGTGGGACACGGCGCGGCTCGCCGACCTCGGCGTCGACTCGAGCACCTTCACCGACGCGATCTGGCGGAAGGGCTTCATCGGCGACGACCTGTACAGCGTCGCGCTCGACGCGCATCCGTTCATCCTGATGTACAACACCGACATCTGCGCCGAGGCCGGCGTCCTCGACAGCGACGGGAAGCTGCCGCCGATCACCTCTCCCGAGGACTTCCTCGAGCTCGGGCGGGCGGTCGCCGCGGTGTCGGAGTCGCACGGGCTCTCCTACGGCTACCTCGGCGACGGCGCTCAGATGTGGCGCCTGTTCTACACGCTCTATACGCAGCACGGGCTCGAGATCGAGCTCCCCGAGGGCGGCACGGCGCAGATCGACGAGGATGCCGCGGTCGCCGCGCTGAGCTTCATGCAGGAGCTGCTCGACGACGAGATCGCCGCGCGAAGCGCCGACTACCAGAGCGCGATCGCAGAGTTCGCGACCGGTCGCAGTGGGCTGTTCCTCACGGGAGTGTGGGAACTGCGCTCGATGCAGGAGCAGGACCTGCCGATCGACGCCGTCGTCATCCCGCCGGTCTTCGGCACGCCGTCGGTCTACGCCGACTCGCACTCGTTCACCCTGCCGCACCAGAGCTCACCCGACGAGAAGACCCGCGACCTGGTGTACCGCTTCGTCGCCGACATCCTGAAGGGTTCGTTCGACTGGGCGGGGGCCGGACACATCCCCGCGTACCTGCCCGTCACGCAGTCGGCCGCCTACGCCGACCTGCTTCCGCAGGCCCACTACGCCGAGGCCGCGGAGCTGGTGAAGTACGACCCGCCAGCGTGGTTCACCGGCTCGGGCTCGCGCTTCCAAGCCGACTTCGGCGCCGCCGTGCAGAACGTCCTGCTGCAAGGCGCCGACCCGGCCGAGGCCATCGCGCGCTTCCGTTCCGGCGTCGACCAGCGCCTGCGAACGCCCAACCCGGCAGCACCGCAGGGAGCGCGCTCATGACCCTCGACACCGGATCCGGGCGGGCCGGTCTCGCCGACACCGCCGCGACGCGCACGATCGTCACGGGCCAGCGCACGGGACGTCGCCGTCACGCGGGCGACCGCGGCGAGCAGCGGATCGCCTGGGGATTCCTCGCCCCGTTCCTCATCGCTTTCGCCCTCTTCCTCGTCTGGCCGCTGCTGCACGGGCTGTACCTCAGCTTCACCGATCAGTCGCTCACCGGCGCCGGCGGCTCGTTCGTCGGCATCGCGAACTACGTCGAGGCGCTCGGCGATCCGGTCATGTGGCGCTCGCTCGGCAACACGGCGTGGTTCACGGTGCTCTCCACCGTGCCGCTCGTCGTGCTCGCGCTGGTCATGGCGCTGCTCGTCCAACGCGGACTGCCCGGCCAGTGGCTCTGGCGGCTGTCGTTCTTCATGCCGTACCTGCTGGCCTCCACGGTGATCTCGCAGATCTGGGTGTGGATCTTCAACCCGCAGATCGGCGCCGCCAACGGCATCCTCGAGGCGTTCGGCCTGGAACCGATCGCGTGGCTGCAGAACCCCGACACCAACATGCTGGCCATCGTCGTCGCCACGGTCTGGTGGACGGTCGGATTCAACTTCCTGCTCTACCTCGCGGCCCTCCAGAACATCCCCGAGACGCAGTACGAAGCGGCATCCATCGACGGCGCGGGGGAGTGGCGCAAGCTCTTCTCGATCACGATCCCGCAACTCGGCCAGACCACCGTGCTCATCGTCATCCTGCAGGTGCTGGCGTCGCTGAAGCTGTTCGACCAGGCCTACCAGATGCTCGGAGGCATCGCGAGCGAGACCACCCGCTCGATCGTCCAGTACATCTACGAGTCCGGGTTCGTCGGCTACCGCTTCGGCTACTCGGCGGCGATCTCGTACGTCTTCTTCGCCGTGATCGTGCTGATCGGCGTCATCCAGGCCCTCGTCACCCGCAGCCGCAAGGAGCACTCATGAGCGCCGCAACCGCCGGCTCCACGGCGACCCGCGCCGTCGTCGCACCGGGAGTCGCCGCCGATCCGCGTGGGCACAAGCCCGGACAGCGCCGATTCGGTCCGCTGAACATCGTCGCCTTCATCGTCCTCGCCCTGATGGCGATCGGCTGGCTGCTGCCGTTCCTCTGGGCGCTGGCGACAGCGTTCAAGACCGAGACGGATGCCGCCTCCGGCGCCGGCGGCTGGGTCGGCGAGAGCGGCCCCACCACCGAGGCGTTCACCTCGATCCTCTCGCAGGGGAACGTCTGGATCTGGGCCGGCAACAGCCTGTGGACCTCGGCGGCGATCACACTCATCACCCTCGCCATCTCGGCCGTGGCCGCGTACGCGTTCTCGCGACTGGAGTTCCGGGGCAAGAGGCTGCTGTACGGAGCGGTCATCGCCTCGATCGTCATCCCGCCGCAGGTGCTGATCATCCCGCTCTTCTACGAGATGCTCGCGTTCAACCTCGTCGACACACCGTGGGGCCTGATCCTGCCGCAGGTCGTCGCGCCGGCGATGGTGTTCATCCTGAAGAAGTTCTTCGACCAGGTGCCGGTCGAGCTCGAGGATGCCGCCCGGGTCGACGGTGCCGGACGCTTCCGCGTCTTCTGGTCGATCGTGCTGCCGCTGTCGCGGCCGATCCTCGGCGCCGTGGCGATCTTCGTCTTCATCATCGCGTGGAACAACTTCCTCTGGCCGTTCCTCATCATCAACGACACGACCCTCATGACCCTGCCGGTGGGCCTTCAGACGGTCATCAGCGCGTACGGCGTGCAGTACGCCCAGGTCATGGCTCAGGCCGTGCTCGCATCCTTGCCGCTGATCATCGTGTTCCTGGTCTTCCAGAAGCAGATCGTCCGCGGCGTCGCCACCACCGGCTTCGGCGGTCAATGACCGGCGCCCCCGCCGCACATCCCGTCGCACACCCTCACCCCGAAAGAACAGGAGCATCATGCCCCGCGCCCGCATCGTCCTCGATCGCGACTTCACCGTGGCAGACGTGCCGCGCCGCCTCTTCGGCTCGTTCGTCGAGCACATGGGCCGCTGCGTCTACACCGGCATCTTCGAACCCGGTCATCCGCAGGCCGACGAACGCGGCTTCCGTCGCGACGTCCTCTCGCTCGTGAAAGAGCTCGGCGCCACCGTCGTCCGCTATCCCGGCGGCAACTTCGTCTCGGGCTACAACTGGGAGGACGGCGTCGGCCCGGTCGCGGACCGCCCGCACCGGCTGGACGGTGCCTGGCACACGGTCGAGACGAACGCGTTCGGGCTCCACGAGTTCGTCGACTGGGCGCGCGAAGCCCAGGTCGAGGTCATGGAGGCGGTCAACCTCGGCACCCGCGGCGTCGACGAGGCGCGCGCCCTCGTCGAGTACGCCAACCACGCCGGCGGCACGTACTGGTCGGACCTGCGTCGCCGCAACGGCGCCGCGGACCCGTTCGACATCCGGCTGTGGTGCCTCGGCAACGAGCTCGACGGTCCGTGGCAGATCGGTCACAAGACCGCGCACGAGTACGGCCGCCTCGCCCAGGAGACCGCGAAGGCCATGCGCCTGGTCGACCCCGACATCGAGCTCGTCGCGGTGGGGTCGTCGAACCGGCAGATGCCGACCTTCGGCACGTGGGAGCACACCGTGCTCACGCACGCGTACGACGAGGTCGACTACATCTCGATGCACGCCTACTACCAGGAGGACGGCGGCGACGCGGCATCCTTCCTCGCCGAGGCCGTCGACATGGACGCCTTCATCGACGGCGTCGTCTCGACCATCGACGCGGTCAAGGCGGCCGGCAAGCACCGGAAGCAGGTCGACATCTCGTTCGACGAGTGGAACGTCTGGTACCAGCGTGGCCTCGAAACCGAAGACCAGCCCCACATCGTGTCGGCCTCGAAGCAGTGGCGCGCCCACCCGCGGCTGATCGAGGACACGTACAACGTGACCGACGCCGTCGTGGTGGGAACCTTCCTGCACAGCCTGCTGCGGCACGGCGACCGCGTGCGCATCGCCAATCAGGCGCAGCTGGTGAACGTCATCGCCCCGATCCGCTCCGAGGAGGGCGGCCCCGCGTGGCGGCAGTCGATCTTCTGGCCCTTCGCCCGGATGTCGCAGCTCGCCCAGGGTCGCGTGCTGCGGCTCGCGGTCGACTCCGACCAGACCCCGACGGCCAAGTTCGGCGATGTGGATGTCGTCGACGCCGCCGCGACGTGGGACGAGGCCACGGGGCGGGTCGCGCTGTTCGTCGCGAACCGGTCGCTCGAGTCGGAGACGGAGGTGTCGCTCGAGCTGCGCGGGCTCGGAGCCTCGAGCGTCGTGTCCGCCGAGGTGTTGACGGTGCCCGAAGGCGGCGACCGTCTCGCGGCCAACACCGAGGCGGACCAGGATGCCGTCGGCCTCGTGCCCCTGCGCGGCGTCGGTCTCGACGAGGGCGTGCTGCGGGCGACCCTGCCCGCGTTGTCGTGGGCGGTCATCGTGCTCGACACCGCCCGCGCCTGAGCGGAGCCGCCGCGGGCGCGTTTCGACTCGCTGCGCTCGCTCAACGTCCGGGTGGGGCGGGGGCACCCGGTCGTTGAGCGAGGAGCGCAGCGACGAGACGAAACGCCCACGCGGGGCGGGGGCACTCGGTCGTTGAGCGAGGAGCGCAGCGACGAGACGAAACCCGCGCGCTCGGTCGTTGAGCGAGGAGCGCAGCGACGAGACGAAACGCCCACGCGGCGCCTTGTGCGAAGTGGACAACGGATGCGGCAGCGAGCAGGGGGCATCCGATAGCGTCGGCCCTCGTGAACGTGTGGCTCCGGACCCTGCTGACGATCTGGCGAGCGCAGCGACAGCTGCGCAGGAACGGTCCGCGGCCGCTCATGGCGGTCGGCCGGGTGAAGCTGCGGACGCTGCCCACCGACATCGACCTGCTCGGGCACATGAACAACGGGCGGTACGCCTCGCTGTTCGACCTCGGCCGGTTCGACCTGCTCGTGCGCAACGGCATCTGGGACACCTTCCAGGAGAAGGGGTGGTACGGCGTCGTCGCCAGCAGCACCATCACCTTCCGCAAGTCGCTGGGCCTCTGGCAGCGGTTCACGATCGAGACGCGCCTGCACGGGCACGACGACAAGTCGGTGTACATGGTGCACCGCGCGGTCGTGGGGGGAGAGGTCTACGCCGAGATGCTCGTGCGGTCGCGATTCCTGCGCCGGACGGGTGGCATCGTGCCCCTCGACGAGCTGTTCGCGGTGCTCGGCCGGCGCGACGACCTGCCAGAGCTCGAGCCGTGGATGAGCGAGTGGGCCGCGTCGACCGCGCTGCCGTCGACGCGTGCCGAGGCGCCCAGCGTCTGGGAGTGATCCCCGGCGGTGCCGTCGCCAGGCCGGCGCTAGGGTGAAGCCGTGATCGCCGTCGCCGTCCGCGCTGCCCGCCTGTTCGCGGCGCACTGGCCGGCGCTGCTCGCCTGGTACCTCGCCGGCGCGCTGGCGAACTACGTCGTCGTCGAGGTCGCCGGGTTCGTCGGGGCGTACACCGCCATCGGCGGACTGATGATCATGCCGCTGGCGATCCTCGCGCCGCTCACGGCGTACGTCGCGATGTTCCTCGTGCTTCGCGACGGCATGTCGCAGCTGCAGAAGCTCGCACCGCGTTCGCCCGACGCCCGCGAGCGCCGCCGGCAGTTCGTCAGCGCCCTGCTGGGCGGCATCCTGCCCTTCTTCGCGTTCTACACGGCGTGGGGCTTCCTCCGCGGCGACATGCAGGACTACACCGAGCGCGCTCTCGAGGTGCGCCGCACCGCATCGCAGGTGTCGGGCGTCGTGTTCGAGAGCCAGGGCACGGTCGACCGTCTGGGCTTCGACGCCGTCACGATCCCGATCATCGTCCTGGCCTTCGCCGGTCGCTGGGCGTACAAGCGCTGGAACGCCCGGCTTCCCCGCTGGTCGTCGCCCCTCGCGGTGTACCTCGAGGCCGTCTGGGTGTTCCTCACGCTGTACCTCATCTCGGACGGGCTGGGGCAGATCACCGGGTGGGTGCAGTCGCGCCAGGCGATGGTGTGGCTCGCCGACTTCCGGGCGGGGCTGACAGGCGTCCTCGCCCCCGTGGCGTTCGTGTGGGACGGGGTCGAGTGGCTGCTCGGCGAGGCCGGCGGCATCCTCCTGCTGCCGATCGCCTGGCTGACCATCGCCGGTGTCCTCTACGGGCAGGCGGTCGCCGCGAGCGCCCCGAAGCTCGCGGGCCGCGTTCCCGAACGCGTTCGCACGCGCTACGGCACCATCCCCGCGCGTGCCCGCCGCCGAATGAACGACGTCGGTGGCAGCCTCGTCGCACGCTTCCGTCCCATCGGCGCGGCCCTTGTGCTCATGTGGCGGGCCGGTCCCGCCCTGATCGGCGGCTACGTCCTGCTCTTCACCCTCGCCCTCGCCCTCGAACCGCTCGTGGGCCTCGGGCTGACGCGGCTCGTGGGGCCGCACGACGTCGACGGCTACTGGATGGTGTTCGACGAGCTGCTCGTCCTCGCTGTGGGCCTTGTCATCGAGCCGATCCGCGTCGCCCTCGTCGCCGGGGCGTACGACCGGACACTCGCGAGGTTGAGCCCCGCGTCAGTCCAGGTCGAAGCGGACGGTGTGCCCGTCGTCGCCGACCGCGACGTCGAGCCCGAACGGCCCCGCGTCGTCCGGGACGACGAACAGGGCCGCGACGCGGACGTCGTCGGCGACCGAGTCTGACGGGCAGGCCGTCGACGTCCCGGCGGGGAGCTGCCAGGCGGGGTCGGAGACCGGCGCCCAGCGGCGCTCGCCGCCCGCGCGCTCTCGCAGCGAGAAGATGCTGCAGACGGTCGGACCCGGACCCGGCGCGACGGAGACGGTCGCCATCATCGCCCGCGTCCCCGGCGGGGCCTCCACCTCCGGGGCATCCGCGATCGTCGCCGGACCGAAGCGCGCCCCCTCGGACTCGACGACGTCGCCCGTCGAGACGACGGCAGCCGGCGGCGCGTCGAAAGCGGTCCTCCCCGTCGTCCACTCCTGAAGACCCACGACCGCCGCGGATGCGGGGACGAGCAGTGCGAGGGCGATGAGGGCGGCCGTGTTGCGTCGCCACCATCCCCTCCGCGGCGGGGCCGGGTCGCGGCGTGTGACGTCCGTCGTCATGACGCATCCTCGCGATCGGGATCGAGGATCTCGCGTTCGGCGACGACGGGCAGCGCCTCGAGGTCGAAGCGGTACTCGATGACCGAGTCGGCGCGCGTATCGGCGTTGAGCGCGAACTGAAGCACGGCGGGGCCTGTCGCGTCGGCGGGCAGCTCGAAGCCGACGGATCCGGTCCGGGGGATGCCGATCGACAACGACTGTTCGATCATCGACGGGCGCCGTTCGGTCGCCCGATAGACGCGGCCGTCGACGACAAGCTGCGCGGTGACGAGCCGCGCGCGCAGCTCGTCGGTGACCGCCTCGGCGGAGATGTCGACGACGACCCACGATCCCTCGGCCCGCCACCCGTCGTCGGCGGTGACCGCATCGGCGCGGGTGACATCCTCGACGGTGACGATGAGATTCCTGCCCGCCGCCGGCTCATCCGCGCGCGCCTCGACGACGAAGGGCGCCCACGCGGCGGTGTCGGGCGGGGTGATGAGCGCGACGAACCAGGCCGCGACGACACAGCCCAGCCCGATCGCCCACGGAGCGGCTCGCCGGAGTGTGTTCTTCGTCTGGACGCCGCTCATGACGACCCGTCTCCTCGGTCCTCGGCGACGACCGAGACCGTCGCCCCCGGACGCGGATCGCCCCAGTAGTCGCCGTCGACGACGAAGGAGCCGCTCGAGAGCGTCTGGTCGGACAGGACCACGTCGACCTCGTCGCCGTCGGCGAAGAGGTTCTCCGGCACGATCCACGTGAGCACCAGCGTCGCCGGCACCCCCGGCTGCAGCCAGGGGGAGCGCGCGGCGTCGTCGTACCGCGCGACGCTCGTCGGTCGCACGCCCTCGAGGGCGGTGATCTCGATCGTCGACGCGATGCCGTTCTGCGCCTCGACCTTCTCCGCCCGGTTCCAGCGGTTCTCCGCGTCGACGAGGACAGCGAGAACGCGTTCGCCCGCGGCAGCGGAGGCGCCCGCTTCGGGGAAGGTGTCGAGCAGCACCGCGCGCTGCACCGTCAGCGCGACGCGATCGTTGACGTGCTGCTCGCCTCCGGCGAGGTGAGGCACCTCGCTCGCGGACACCGTGCTGAGGCCGCCGAAAGCGGCCGTCGCCGCGAGGAACAGTGCCGTGCCGATGCCCGCGAACCAGCGGGTCGGCACCCGGTCGGTCGCCGCCTGCAGCCGAGCGAAGCGCGATGGCCGCACCGGCTGCGCGACGGGTGAGGTCGGGTCCGGCTCGGTCACGACCACAGCATAGGGGTGCGGGTCCGTGCAGCGCCCTCGGGCCGTCCGCGAGCGGTGCGGTGCCGTGCCGCGCCGCCACCCGCGACATAGGCTGACGGCATGTCCGACACCGCTTCGTCCGGCACCACCTCGCCGGGCTTCCCCACCGACGATCCCCTCGCCCAACAGGCGGTGGACCTGGCCCAGAAGTGGGTGCACACGTCGGCCGATTTCCCCGCGGATGCCGCAGCGCAGCGCCTCGCCGGAGTCCTCCGCGACCCGAACGGCCTGCCGTTCACGATCGGCTTCGTCGACGGCGTCATGCGGCCCGAGAGCGTGACGGCCGCGGCGGCTCGCCTGCACCACGTCGCGCCGCTCGTGCCGGAGTTCCTGCCCTGGTACCTGCGCGGCGCCGTCCGCGTGGGCGGCGCGGTCGCGCCGATGCTGCCGACGCCCGTCGTCCCGATCGCCCGCACGGCGCTGCGGGAGATGGTCGGCCACCTCGTCGTGGACGCGCGCCCGCACAAGCTGGGGCCGGCGATCGCCCGGATCCGCGAGTCCGGCGCCCGCTTGAACCTGAACCTCCTCGGCGAAGCGGTGCTCGGCGAGGACGAGGCCCGCCGGCGACTCGAGGGCATCCACGAGCTGATCCGCCGGCCCGACGTCGACTACGTCTCGGTGAAGGTCTCCGCGATCGTCAGCCGCATCTCGATGTGGGCCTTCGACGAGGTCGTCGCCGACGTCATCGAGCGCCTGCTCCCGTTGTACCTCAGCGCGGCCGAGGACGGCACCTTCATCAACCTCGACATGGAGGAGTACCGCGACCTCGACCTCACGATCGCCGTCTTCACCCGCATCCTCGAGGACGAGCGGCTGCGGGGTCTCGAGGCCGGCATCGTGCTGCAGGCCTACCTGCCCGACGCCGCCGACGCGCTCGACGAGCTGACGGCCTGGGCGCAGACGCGCGTCGCCGCCGGCGGAAGCCGCGTCAAGGTGCGGCTGGTCAAGGGCGCCAACCTCGCGATGGAACGGGTGGATGCCGCCGTGCACGGTTGGCCGCTCGCTACCCACGCGAGCAAGCTCGACACCGACGCGATGTACCTGCGCTGCCTCGACCACGCCCTCCGCCCGGAGCGCAGCTCGGCGGTGCGGCTGGGAGTCGCCGGCCACAACCTCTTCGACATCGCCTACGCCTGGTTGCTCGCCGGCGAGCGCGGCGTGCGCGACGACATCGAGATCGAGATGCTGCTCGGCATGGCGCAGGGGCAGGTCGCGGCCGTCACGAACGATGTCGGTCAGGTGCTGCTGTACGTGCCGGTCGTCCGTCCCGACGAGTTCGACGTCGCCATCAGCTACCTCGTCCGCCGCCTCGAGGAGAACGCCTCGAGCGAGAACTTCCTCTCGGCGGCCTTCGACCTGGCGACCGACGCGAGCCTGTTCGAGCGCGAGCGCGACCGGTTCGTCGCCTCGCTCGCCCGCTCGGCCGATCCGGCGCTGCCGAGCGGGCCCAACCGCACGCAGGACCGCACGCTGGCCCTCCGCCCGATCGGGGCGCAGCGCATCACGCGCGATCCCGCCGAGGACGACGCGGGCCTCACGCAGGCCGTCCTCGGCATCGCCGACGCAGCGGGGTCGTCCGCAGGCGACACGACGGCGCTCGGCGAGCACGACGACGTCCTCTTCGGCGGGGAGCGTTTCGTCGAGACCGCCGTCTACGCGCCGCGCGAGTCGCGTCGCTCGCCGGCCCTCGGGGCGCCCGGCTTCTCGAACACCCCCGATTCCGACCCCGCGCTCGCCGTCAACCGGGCGTGGGCGCGCGGCATCCTCGCGCGCATCGAGGGCAGCACCGCCGGGGCCGGGACGATCGAGTCCGCACGGGTCGACGACGCGGGAACCCTCGACGAGATCGTGGCCCGGGTCGGCTCGGCGGCATCCGCGTGGGGCGGACTCCCCGCCGCCGATCGCAGCGCCGTGCTGCTCGCGGCGTCGCGGGCGCTCGAATCGCGCCGGGCCGAGCTGATCGAGGTCGCCGCGTCGGAGACCGGCAAGGTGCTCGCCGAAGCCGACGTCGAGGTCAGCGAGGCGGTCGACTTCGCGGCTTACTACGCCGCCACCGCGCGCGAGCTCGACCGGGTGAGCGGTGCCGTCTTCGAACCGGCATCGGTCACCGTGGTCACCCCGCCGTGGAACTTCCCGATCGCCATCCCCGCCGGCGGCGTGCTCGCAGCGCTCGCGGCCGGGTCGGGCGTCGTGTTCAAGCCCGCCCCGCAGGCGCGGCGCTGCGCGGCGGTGGTGGCCGAGGCGCTGTGGGATGCCGGCGTGCCGCGCGATCTGCTCGCCCTCGTCGACATCGACGAAGGCGACCTCGGACGCCGGCTCATCACGCATCCGTCGGTCGACCGCGTCATCCTCACCGGCTCGTGGGAGACGGCGGCGCTGTTCCGCTCGTGGCGCCCGGAACTGCCGCTGCTGGCGGAGACGAGCGGCAAGAACGCCATCATCGTCATGCCCTCGGCTGACCTCGATCTGGCGGCCGCCGACCTGATCAAGAGCGCCTTCGGGCACGCGGGGCAGAAGTGCTCCGCCGCCTCGCTCGCGATCCTCGTGGGCCCGGTCGGTCGGTCCCAGCGCTTCGCGCGCCAGCTCGTCGATGCGACGCGCTCGCTGCGGGTCGGCCCGCCGACCGACCCGCGCAGCGAGGTCGGGCCCGTGATCGAGCCGCCGCAGGGGAAGCTCGAGTGGGCGCTCACCTCGCTCGAGGACGGCGAGCGCTGGCTCGTCGAGCCGCGCCGTCTCGACCTCGGCGACGACACCGCCGGCCGGTTCTGGTCACCGGGTGTCAAGGTCGGGGTGAGCCCGGGGTCGCGCACGCACCTCGAGGAGTTCTTCGGGCCGGTGCTCGGCGTCATGCACGCCCGCACGCTCGACGAGGCGATCGAGCTGCAGAACGCCGTCGCCTACGGGCTGACGGCGGGCCTGCACACGCAGGACGCCGACGACCTCGAGACGTGGCTCGACCGCGTGCAGGCGGGAAACCTCTACGTCAACCGCGGGATCACCGGCGCGATCGTCCAGCGCCAGCCCTTCGGCGGGTGGAAGCGTTCTTCGGTGGGCGCGGGGACCAAGGCCGGCGGGCCGAACTACCTCATCGGTCTCGGCTCGTGGCGCGCCTCGAGCGGAGCGGCATCCAGCACGCTGCATCTGCGCGGTCTCGATTCCCGCATCACGACGATCATCGAGTCGGCGCAGCCCACCCTCGACTGGGAGTCCTTCGAGTGGCTGCGCCGGGGTGCGCTCTCGGATGCGGTCGCGTGGGACCGCGAGTTCGGGCAGGTGCGCGACGTGTCGGGCCTCGAGATCGAGCGGAACCTGTTCCGCTACCGCCCGGTCGATGTGGCGGTGCGCGCGTGTTCGGACGCGACCTGGCAGGCCGTGCTGCGTGTGCTCGTCGCGGGCGTGCGCGCGGGGTCGACCGTGACCCTGAGCTCGCCGGTCGGTCTTCCCGCCGGGGTCAGGCGAGCGCTCGGCGACGTCGGCATCGCCGTTTCGGTCGAGACGGACGGCGAGTGGCTGGAGCGGATCGCGGCGCCCGAGCGTCACCCCGGCCGCATCCGTCTGGTCGGCTCGCGCGAATCGGTCGCCGAGGTGCGCGCCGCGATCGCCGGGGCGACCGAGGGCGATCCCGATGTCGCCGTCTACGCCGACGAGGTCACGACGGCGGGCCGCGTCGAGCTGCTGCCGTTCGTCCACGAGCAGTCGATCACGATCACCGCCCACCGCTTCGGCAACCTCGACGACTGGTCCGAGGCGGTCATCTGACGGATGCGGGTGGTCGCAGCGGGGCGATGGCGCCTGACGTACGGCGGGCTGGGTAGCGTGGCGGGATGACCGATGACGCCGCCGCGCCCACGCTGATCCTCGCCCGCCTGTCGGTCGAGCGCGAGTCGCTTCTGGGCGCTCTGTTCATCGGGCTCGGCGCGGTCGGGCTCGCGATCGCCGTCATCGCGCTCGCCTTCTCGCCGTCGCTCAGCCTGCCGGTGCTCGTGGGCGTCGGCGCGGGCGCGGTGCTGCTCGTCCACGGCATCCTGCGACGCTCGGCCGCCGCGCGCGCCGCCGCCGCGCTCGACCGGCTCGAGCCCGCTGCGCCGCCGACCGCTTCTCGCTGAGCGGATCAGGCGTCGATGCCGACCGAATGCGACAGGCGGGCGTGCTCGTCGCCCGAGAGCTCGAGGTCGGCCGCCTTCGCGCTGTCGGTGATCGACGCCGCGCGGCGCGCGCCCGGGATGGGGATGACGGTGTCGCCGAGTCCCAGCTCCCAGGCGAGCACGACCTGCTGCGGGCTCACGTCGTGGGCTCGGGCGACCTCGCCGAAGACGGCGAAGCGGTCGCCGACCGACCGGGCTGCGCCGCCGGTGCCGCCGAGGGGGCTCCAGGGCAGGAACGCGATGCCGTGCTCGGCGCAATAGCGGAGTTCGTCGTAGCTGCCGGGATGCCGCGGCGAGAACTCGTTCTGCACGCTGGCGAGGCCGCCTTCGCCGAGGACCTGCTGGGCGATCTCGATCTCCTCGACGCTGGCGTTGGAGATGCCGATCGAGCGGATCTTGCCCTCCTGCTGCAGGGTCTTGAAGTTCTCGATGACCTCGCCGTAGACGAGCCAGCGGTCGGGTCGGTGGTACTGGTAGAGGTCGATCACATCGACGCGGAGCGCGCGGAGCGACGCCTCCACGGCCGTCCGCAGGTAGTCGAGCGAGCCGTCGCGGCCCCACTTCTCGCCCTCGCTGCGGGTGATGCCGCCCTTCGTGGCGACGACGATCTGCGAGCGGTCGCCGCCCCACGTGGCCAGCGCCTCGGCCATGATCTCCTCGTTGTGGCCCATCGTGTCCCAGCTCGGGGCGTAGATGTCGGCGGTGTCGAGCAGGGTGACGCCCGCGTCGAGCGCGGCGTGCACAGTGGCGACGGCATCCGTGCGGTCGGGGATCTGCTTGTCGTTGTTCATCGAGACGGGCATCCCGCCCAGGCCGATGGCCGAGACGGTGAACGGTCCGAGGGTGCGCTGCTGCATGGGTCTCCTTCGACGTTTCGCGACGTTCGCGGTGGTGTGGCTCCAGCCTGTCAGTCGGCGTCCGGATAACGCAGCACCTTGCGCATTCGCCGTGCGACCCCCTCCGTCCGCCGACTCGAACTGTCAGCGGAGTCCGAGAGGGGCGATGGAACAATGGATGCCGGCCACCCGGCGACCCGCCGCCGGATGCGCGACCGCCGACCGCCAGGAGGTCCGAAGTGACGATCGCCGAGCACGACCCGCACGCCGACACGAACGAGCCGGTTGCGGCGGTCCCGCCTCTCGCGGGGACCCCGCCGCTGCTGCCGGTCATGGTCGCGACGGGTGAGGGTGCGTGGGTCACCGACATCGAGGGGCGCCGGTATCTCGACCTGACCGGCGACCCGGCGCTCACGTTCGGGCACCGGCATCCCGCCCTGGTGGCCGTGGCCACCGAACAGCTGGGGCGGGTCACGGCGACGAGCGCGCCGGTCGCCCACGATCGCGCGAACGCGTTCGCGGCGGGGCTCGCCGATCTGCTCGAAGCCGAGGCCGCCCTGCCGGTCGCCACGGTACGGGACGCGGTCGAGGTGGCCGTCGCTGCGGCCGTGACCGCGCGGGCTCGCGCGGGGGAGGCGAGCACCGTCGTCGTCGCGGCCGGCTCGCACGATGCCGACGTCACCACGGGAGAGATCGCAGGGGCGCGCGCGATCGCGGTGCCGTTCGGCGACATCGACGCCCTGCTCGCGTCGCTCGAGCACACGACCGCGGCCGTCCTCCTCGAACCGGTGCAGGCTGCTGCGGGAATCGTCGTCCCGCCCGAGGGGTATCTCGAGGCGGTGCGGCAGGCCTGCGCGGAGCGCGGGATCGTCCTGGTCCTGGACGAGAGCAGCAGTGGCCTCGGCCGCCTGGGCGACACGGTCGCGCTCGACGCGGACGGCTCACGCCCCGACCTCCGCCTGCTCGGACCGGCTCTCGGCGGCGGCATCGTCCCCGTGGCCGCCGTCGTG
This sequence comes from Microbacterium arborescens, assembly GCF_049707515.1. Taxonomy (GTDB): domain Bacteria; phylum Actinomycetota; class Actinomycetes; order Actinomycetales; family Microbacteriaceae; genus Microbacterium; species Microbacterium arborescens_B. Next base: position 132,446 of record NZ_JBNAFI010000001.1, read on the forward strand.
GGGACGCACGCGCTGCTCGATGCGGCGGCGGCCCCCGCATCCGCGTCGCCGCTGGCCAGCGCGATCGGACACCGCGTCGTCGACATGCTCGCAGCGGGCGAGTTGCAGACTCGGGCGCGCGCGCTCGCCGAGCACCTCGCGGGGCGGCTGCAGACGCTCGTGGGCGCCGGGGTCGTGACGGTGCGCAGCGCGGGGGTGTGGGCGGGCCTCGACATCGAGCCGTCGGCGGGCACCGCCCCCGAGGTCGCGCGGCGGCTCGTGGCCCGCGGCGTTCTCGTCGGCGCCGTGGGCGAGACCACGATCGTGCTCACGCCGCCGCTCGTCATCCGCGCGACCGAGCTCGATTGGGCCATCGAGCAGCTGCGGGTCGTGCTCGCCGCCTGACCCCGTCGCGTCGCGTCGCGATACATCCGCAGGACCGGTGGTGCTGGTGTCTGCTCCCGCCGCGGGCAGGACGACATCGGCCCCACCGGTCCGACGGATGTAGCGCCGACCGACGCACCCGCTGTCGACACGGCGGGCGAAACGCAGGCGGAAATACTGACGCAACATGCGCCGGATTAGGCTCGCATCCATGGGTGACCTCTTCGACGGATACGGCTCGACGCTGACGCCGCGCAAGACCGTGTCGGGGGTTCCTCCGTACGACGAGATGTTCGAGGTCTCGGGCACCATGCCCGCCCCCGGAAGCTCGCGTGCCGCGTACCGCGAGCTGTACCAGGCGCTCGCGCAGATGACGCAGGAGGAGCTTCGCGGACGCACCGAGTCGCTCGCGAGCTCCTACCTCGCCCAGGGCGTGACGTTCGACTTCGCCGGCGAGGAGCGCCCGTTCCCGCTGGATGCCGTGCCGCGCGTCATCGACTACGACGAGTGGTCGCACGTCGAGTCGGGCGTGAAGCAGCGCGTGCGCGCGCTCGAGGCCTTCCTCGACGACGCCTACGGTCATCAGTTCTGCGTGCGCGACGGCGTGCTGCCGGCGAAGCTCATCGCCTCGTCGCAGTACTACTACCGCCAGGCCGCCGGCATCCGCTCCGCCAACGGCGTGCGTATCCAGGTCTCCGGCATCGACCTCATCCGCGACGAGCACGGCGAGATGCGCGTGCTCGAGGACAACGTGCGCGTGCCCTCGGGCGTCAGCTACGTCATCTCGAACCGCCGCGTCATGGCGCAGACCCTGCCCGAGCTTTTCGTCTCGATGCGGGTGCGGCCCGTGGGCGAGTACCCGAACAAGCTGCTGCAGGCGCTGCGCGCGTCGGCTCCTCCCGGCGTCGACGACCCCAACGTCGTCGTGCTGACGCCGGGCGTCTACAACTCCGCGTACTTCGAGCACACCCTCCTCGCGCGCCTCATGGGCGTCGAGCTCGTCGAGGGCCGCGACCTCGTCTGCTCGGGCGGCAAGGTGTTCATGCGGACGACGCGGGGACCGCAGCGCGTCGACGTCATCTACCGCCGGGTCGACGACGACTTCCTCGATCCGCTCCAGTTCCGCGCCGACTCGATGCTCGGCGCACCCGGGCTCATGCTCGCCGCACGTCTGGGCAACGTCACGATCGCCAACGCGGTCGGCAACGGCGTCGCCGACGACAAGCTGCTGTACACCTACGTGCCCGACCTCATCCGGTACTACCTCGCCGAGGAGCCCATCCTCAAGAACGTCGACACCTGGCGGCTCGAGGATCCGGGCGCGCTCGAGGAGGTGCTCGACCGCCTCGACGAGCTCGTCGTGAAGCCCGTCGACGGTTCCGGCGGCAAGGGACTGGTCGTGGGACCGGATGCCTCACCCGCCGAGCTCGAGAAGCTGCGCAAGAAGCTGCTCGCCGACCCGCGCGGGTGGATCGCCCAGCCCGTCGTGATGCTCTCGACCATCCCCACGCTCGTCGAAGACGGCATGCGCCCCCGTCACGCCGACCTGCGGCCCTTCGCCGTCAACAACGGCGACGAGGTGTGGGTGCTGCCGGGCGGCCTCACGCGGGTGGCGCTTCCGGAGGGGCAGCTCGTGGTGAACTCCAGCCAGGGCGGCGGCTCGAAGGACACGTGGGTCGTCGGCGGCGACGCGCCCCGCACCCTCGAATACAGCCAGGGCAACCTCGCCGGGCTCGTCGCCGATCAGGCGTCGACCCAGGCCATCCCGATCATCTACGACGAACAGGACCAGCCGGCGCACTCGCCGCAGGACCACCCCGGCAGCCTCAGCGAGCAGCAGGAACAGCAGCAGCAGAGCGGAGGTGCCACGTGCTGAGCCGCATCGCCGAGAGCCTCTTCTGGATCGGGCGCTACATCGAGCGGAGCGACGGCACCGCCCGCATCCTCGACGTCCACCTGCAGCTGCTCCTCGAAGACCCGTGGATCGACGAGGACACCGCGTGCCGGTCGCTGATGTCGGTGATGGGGTCGTTCCCGCCCGAGGGGCTCGAGACCGTCACCCGACAGGACGTGCTGACCCGCCTCGCCGTCGACCGCACCAACCCGTCGAGCATCGCCTACTCGCTGCAGTCGGCGCGCGAGAACGCCCGGCGGGCCCGCGAGATCGTCTCGACGGAACTCTGGGAGACCCTCAACACCACGTACTCGCGGATGCCGCGGCGGCTCAACGCCGAGAAGGTGCACGAGTTCTTCGGGTGGGTGCGCGAGCGCGCGGCGCTCGCCGTCGGCGTCACCGACTCGTCGACGAGCCGCGACGAGGCCTGGCAGTTCTTCACGCTGGGCCGCTCGATCGAGCGCACCGACATGACCGCCCGGCTGCTCGCGACGCGCTCGCTGACGGAGGAGTCGGGCCCGTCGTGGACGACGATCCTCCGCTCGTGCGGCGCGTACGAGGCGTACCTGCGCACCTACCGCGGCATGCCGAGCGCGCGCAACGCCGCCGAGTTCCTGTTGCTCGACCGGCTCTTCCCGCGCTCGATCATCCACTCGATCCAGCGCGCCGAGGAGTGCATGAGCGCGATCGACCCCGTCGCCGATCGCGTGGGCCACTCCAACGCGGTGCTCCGCGCCCTCGGCCGCATCCGCAACGACCTCGAATACCGGCCGCTGGGGGAGATCCTCTCGGAGCTGCCGGAGCACATGGACAACGTCCAGAAGGTGACCCGCGAGGCATCCGAGGCGATCCGCAGTCGCTTCTTCCCCACGGCGGCGGAGCCGAGCTGGATCGGAGAGACATCGTGAAGCGTCTGCGCATCGAGCACGCGACCGGATTCAGCTACCCCGGCGACGTCGCCGCGTCGTACAACGAGGCACGGATGCTGCCGAGCTCGACCGACAGCCAGTTCGTGCTGAGCTCGCAGCTCGACATCGACCCCACGACGGCCGTGAACCACTACGTCGACTACTTCGGCACCCGGGTCGCCGCCTTCGACGTGCTCGCCGCGCACAACTCGCTGTCGATCACGGCACGCTCGCTCGTCGAGGTGCGTCCCCGTCCCATCGAGCACCGGCAGATCTCGTGGCAGGAGCTCGCGGGCGAGACCGGGCGCTCGATCCACACGGTCGAGCAGCTCGGGCAGACGGCTCGGACCGCACCGCATCCCGAGGTCGTGAAGCTGGCCCGCGAGATCGCCGATTCGTACGACGAGCCCGGTCCCGCCGCGCACGCCATCGCCGTCGCGGTCGGGGATGCCGTCGAGTACATGCCGGGTGTCACCGGGGTGCACTCGACAGCGGCGGAGGCGTGGCCCGAGCGCAAGGGCGTCTGCCAGGACATCGCGCACATCACTCTCGGTGCCCTTCGCAGCGTCGGCATCCCCGCGCGGTACGTCTCGGGGTACCTGCATCCGGATCCCGAGGCGGCCGTCGGCGTGCCGGTCACGGGCGAGTCGCACGCGTGGGTCGAGTGGTTCGCCGGCGACTGGCAGAGCTTCGACCCCACCAACAACATCGAGATCAGCGATCGGCACGTGCTGGTGGGACGCGGCCGCGACTACAACGACGTCCCGCCGCTGCGCGGTGTGTTCGCCGGCCCGTACAAGAGCGCTCTGCACGTCACGGTGACGATCACGCGCGAGGCCTGATCCGCCGCGTCGCCACCGACCCGACGCGAAGCGTTGTTTCCGGGCCCCGCGAAGGGAGCGTTCGTGTCGGCTCGGTGGCGGCGCTGAGGGGGTCAGGCGGGCGGGTCGCCCGGGTCGAGCGTCTTCAGCATCTCCTCTTCGGCGGGGTTGTCGGCCGTGAGCTCCTGCTCGGTGGTCTCATCGCCGCCGCGGGGCGCGTCGTCGGTGATCGACTGCTCGGCACTCGGGTCGTCGAGGTGCCGGTCGCCGGTGGGCTCTTCGGACGGGATCGCGCTGTCGTGGCTGCTCATGGTCGCGACGTTACGCTCGCCGCCTCGCCCCGCGGCACCCCTTGACACCGGATCCGGCCGCGGTGCCGATACAGTCGTCGGACTGCCGTGGCTCGTGTGGTCTCGACAGTCGGTCGAGGCTGCTTCAGCACCGCCAGCCCGACGAATGTATCGCCAGCCGGCGGCGGGACTGACGTCCTGGGACTGACGTCCTGGGACTGGCGTCCTGGAACTGACGTCCTGGCGCGGGTTAGGCGCGCGGCTCGTACCGCCGGGGCTCGTGCGTGCGGGCGACGAGGTCGCGGAGCGCCTCGAGCGAGCCCGAGACGAATCCGGCGGCCCGGGCCTGAACGAGGACGTTGCCGAGGGCCGTCGCCTCCACGGGGCCGGCCATCACCGGCATCCCGGACCGGTCGGCGGTGCGCTGGCACAGCAGCTCGTTGAGCGCGCCGCCCCCGACGATGTGGATCGTCCGCACGTCGACCCGCCCGAGGCGCGCCGCATCGGCGACCGCGTCGGCGAACGCCTGCGCGAGCGACTCGACGATCGACCGGGTGTACTCGGCGCGGGTCCGCGGCGGCGCGACGTCGTGCTCGGCGCACCACGCGTCGATGCGCGAGGTCATGTCGCCGGGTGCGAGGAAGCGCGGGTCGTTCACATCGAACACGACGCCTTCGGCCCCGCGTGCGGCGTCGAGCAGCGTCGGCAGGTCGATGCGGTGCCCCTCGCGGCGCTCCCACTGGCGCACGGCCTCGCTGAGCACCCAGAGACCCATGACGTTGTGCAGCAGCCGCACCCGCCCGTCGACGCCGCCCTCGTTCGTGAAGTTCGCCTCGAGCGCGGCACGGCTGAGCACCAGGTGGTCGACCTCCACCCCCACGAGGCCCCACGTGCCGCACGAGATGTAAGCCGCGGCATCCGCCTGCATCGGGACGGCGACGACGGCCGAGGCCGTGTCGTGCGAACCGACCGCGGTGACCGGCACGCCGTCGGGCGCGCCGAGCGACGCGGCGACGTCGGCGCGGAGCGCCCCGAGCCGGTCGCCGGGCGCGATGAGCGGGGGGAGGATGCCGCGCGGGATGCCGACCGCTGAGACGAGGGCGTCGTCCCACGACGCCTGCAGCACGCGCAGCAGTCCCGTCGTCGAGGCGTTGGTCTGCTCGGCACGGGCGACCCCGGTGAGCCAGTACCCGACGAGGTCGGGCACCAGCAGCGCCGTGTCGGCGAAGGCGAGCAGCCCGGGATCTTCGGCGGCGAACTGGTACAGCGTGTTGAACGGCAGGAACTGCAGCCCGTTGCGCTCGAACAGCTCGGCGTGGGGGAAGCGCGCGTGCACGCTCGCCACCCCCCGGGCCGTGCGCTCGTCGCGGTAGTGGAAGGGCTCGCCGAGCAGGCGCCCGCCGCGCAGCAGCCCGTAGTCGACGGCCCACGAGTCGACCCCGATCGAGGCGATCTCGGGCGTCGCGCGGAAGGCCTCGCGCAGGCCGTCGAGAACCGAGCCGTACATGCCCACGAGGTTCCAGTGCAGGCCGTCGCCGGCGAACACGGGGTCGTTGGCGAACCGTGCGACCGTCGTGGTCTCGAGCACGTCCGGCCCGACCCGCCCCACGATCACCCGTCCGCTCGTGGCCCCGAGGTCGACCGCCGCGACCGCCCCCGAACCGGTCATGCGCGGCATCCCTCTGCCGAGTGCACGGCCGCTCGCCGAGAGCACGGGATCTCGACGCGTGGATGGGGTGCACTCGGCGCGAAGCCGTGCACTCGGCGCCCGGTCATCGGAGGAAGGCGGCGGCGACGCCGGAGTCGACCGGGATGTGCAGGCCCGTCGTGCGCGAGAGCTCGGGGCCGGTCAGCACGTAGACGGCGTCGGCGACGTTCTCGGGGACGACCTCGCGCTTGAGGATCGTGCGGTTGGCGTAGAACTGCCCGAGGTCCTCCTCCTTGACCCCGTAGGTCGCGGCGCGGTTGGCGCCCCAGCCGGCGGCGAAGATGCCCGAGCCGCGGACGACGCCATCGGGGTTGATGCCGTTGACCCGCACGCCGTGCTCGCCGAGCTCGACGGCGAGCAGGCGCACCTGGTGGGCCTGGTCGGCCTTGGTCGCCGAGTACGCGATGTTGTTCGGGCCGGCGAAGACCGAGTTCTTCGACGAGATGTAGATGACGTCGCCGCCGAGCTTCTGCTCGATGAGCGCCTTCGCCGCGGCCTTCGCGACGAGGAACGAGCCCTTCGCCATGACGTCGTGCTGCAGGTCCCAGTCCTTCTCGGTGGTCTCGAGCAGCGGCTTCGACAGTGACAGGCCCGCGTTGTTCACGACGAGGTCGATGCCGCCGAACGCGAGCAGCGTCGCGTCGATGGCTGCCTGCACGCCCTCGGCGTCGGCCACGTTCGCGGCCACACCGATCGCGACGTCGGTGCCGCCGAGCTCCGCGGCCGCCGCCTGGGCCTTCTCGAGGTCGAGGTCGGCGACGACGACGCACGCGCCCTCGGCCGCGAGCCGCGTGGCGATGGCCTTTCCGATGCCGGATGCCGCTCCCGTGACGAACGCGATGCGCCCCTGGTGGGTCTTGGGCTTGGGCATCCGCTGGAGCTTGGCCTCCTCGAGGGCCCAGTACTCGATGCGGAACTTCTCCGCGTCGGAGATCGGGGCGTAGGTCGAGAGGGCCTCGGCGCCGCGCATGACGTTGATCGCGTTGACGTAGAACTCGCCCGCGACGCGCGCGGTCTGCTTGTTCGCGCCGTACGAGAACATGCCCACGCCCGGGACGAGCACGATGAGCGGGTCGGCGCCGCGGATCGCCGGTGATGACGCGTCGGCGTGGGCGTCGTAGTAGGCCTGGTAGTCGGCGCGGTACTCGGCGTGCAGCTCGTGCAGGCGCGCGATCTGCTCGTCGACGGATGCCGTCGCGGGCACGTCGAGGATCAGCGGCTTGACCTTCGTCCGCAGGAAGTGGTCGGGGCAGCTGGTGCCGAGCGCCGCGAGCGCGGGCGCCTTCTCGGATGCCAGGAAGTCGAGCACCACTGCGGCATCGGTGTAGTGACCGACCATGGGCTTGTCGGTCGAGGCGATGCCGCGGATGGTCGCGGCGAGGGCCGCGGCGCGGGCCCGGCGCTCGGGCTCGGGCAGGGCCTCGAAGCCGTCACGGACGCCGCCGAAGGGCTCCGGCGCGCCGTGCTGGTCGATGTAGGCCTGGGCCGTCTCGATGATCCACAGGCTGTTCGCCTCGGCCTCGTCGGAAGTGTCGCCCCAGGCCGTGATGCCGTGCCCGCCCAGGATGCATCCGATCGCCTCCGGGCTCTGCGCCTTGATGGCGGCGATGTCGAGCCCGAGCTGGAACCCCGGACGACGCCAGGGCACCCAGACGACCTTCTCGCCGAAGATGGTCGCCGTCAGCTCCTCGCCGTCGGCGGCCGTCGCGATGGCGATGCCGGCGTCGGGGTGCAGGTGATCGACGTGGGCCGCATCGACCAGCCCGTGCATGGCGGTGTCGATCGACGGGGCCGCGCCGCCCTTGCCGTGCAGGCAGTAGTCGAATGCGGCGACCATCTCGTCTTCGCGCTCGACGCCGGGGTAGACGTCGACGAGGGCGCGCATGCGGTCGAGCCGCAGCACGGCCAGACCCGCCTCCGTGAGGGTGCCGAGGTCGCCGCCCGATCCCTTGACCCACAGCAGCTCGACGGGCTCGCCGGTGACGGGGTCGATGTCGGTGCCCTTGGCGGAGGTGTTCCCGCCGGCGTAGTTGGTGTTCTTCGGGTCGGAACCCAGGCGGTTGCTGCGCGCGATGAGGTCGGCGGCTGCGGCGGAGGTCATGGCTTTCCTTCGGGATCGGGAGGTGAGGTCAGGACGAGGTGAGGGCGGCGAAGCGCCGGACGATGCGTTCCATCGAGGCGGCGAACCCCGGGTGTTCGGGTCGGTTGAGGTGCCCGTGGTCGGTGCCGGGCTCGACGACGGCCTCGACGTCGACCCCGGCGGTGCGAAGCGTGGCGGCGAACACGTCGCCCGAGACGCTCAGCTCGTCGATTTCGCTGTTGATCATGAGCGTCGGCGGGAAACCCGTCAGCTCGGCGGCCGACGCGAGGCCCGGCACCGCGCCGATCGGGGCGCCGATGACGGAGGTGCCGAGGTAGTTCTCGTACATGCCGCGGACGACCTCGGGGCCGAACCTGTCGTGCTCGGGGTGAGCCGCGAGAGCGGCACGCAGCGCGAGCCCCGGCGCCGGCTGCACCGCGAGCAGGGTGGGATAGGCCAGTACGACGAGGCGCGGCAGGACGCCGCCCGCCGCGAGGAGCCGGAGCGTCGCGCCGGCTGCGAGGTTGGCGCCGGCGCTGGCGCCCCCGATCGCGAGGCGGGAGACGCCGAGCCGCTCGGCGTGAGCGTTCGCCCACTCCCACGCGCGCAGGACGTCGTCGGATGCCGCGGGGTAGCGGTTGCCGCTGCGGTCCTCGGCCAGCCGGGCGTCCCCGTCTCCTTCCCCGTCGGCGTCCGCGCCCCAGCCCGCTGGCGCGAGACGATAGTCGACCGAGAAGACCGTCGTGCCGGCGCCGGCGAGGACGCGCGCCACGGCATCCGCCTCGGGCATGTCGAGGTCGCCGAAGGCGAAGCCGCCGCCGTGCATCCACACGAGGCCCGTGCCGTTCGGGCGGTCGGCCGGATAGACGCGGACGAGACCCTCGGCGTCTGCCGAAGGCGCGACGGTCATCGCCGCGTCCGCTCGTCCGCCGGGGACGGCACGTGCCGGCCGTAGCGCTCGAGCTCGATGTCCTCGAGCGACTTGCCCTCGGTGGTCGGCGCCCAGATGGTGCCGATCAGCAGTGCGGCGACGAGCAGCGCGAGGATGATGACGCCCAGGCCGCCGAGACCGAGCCCCGACAGCAGGACGGGGAACACCAGGCTCAGAAGTCCGACCATGACCCTCGCGAGCATGAACAGCACACCCTGCGCGCTCGCGCGGTAGCGGGTGGCGAACAGCTCGGCGGTCCACAGGCCGTAGAAGGCCTGCGCCCCGATTCCCGCGGACACGCCCCAGGCGACGGCGAAGAACAGGAGCGAGAACAGGCCCGGCGGTGCGTAGATCAGCACGGCCCAGGCGACGACGCCGAGCGCCGCGCCCCCGAGATACAGCCACTTCCGCCGGACCCGGTCGCCGAAGCGCATGAACCCGAAGAAGGTGGCGGCGGCTGTGAGACTCCACACGAGCACCTGCAGCAGGTTCTGCTGCATCGGGTCGTGCAGGCCCGCGGCGTCGTACACCCGCGGCTGGAAGATGCCCGCCTGGCCCGCGACGGTGTTCCAGAGCCCGTAGACGCCGATGAGGAAGGCGAGCGCGCCCCAGTTCTTGGGCTCTTTGAGCAGGCCCACGATGCCGGAGAAGAACGACGGGCGCTCGCCCGCGACGAGAGCGGCCTCGCGTTCGCTCTTCCACCGGCGCGACTCGGGGAGTCCGCGACGCACCCACCACGTGACGGCGGCGATGACGAAGAGGTGGAAGAAGATCAGGCGCGAGCCGAGCAGTCCGAGTGGGCCGACGATGACGGCGAGCAGGAACCCGACCGCAGGGCCGATCGACCAGGCGAGCTGGGCCGTGCCCACGTGCGCGGCCCGGTGCTCGTTCGGGGCCTCTTCGGCGATGTAGGTCCACGACGCGGGAACCCCCGCGCCCACCGCGATGCCCATGAGGATGACGCCGACGAGCAGCACGGTGAGGTTCGGCGCGAAGGTCACCGCCAGCGCTCCCACCATGAACACGATCAGGTCGTACGTGTAGATGAACTTCCGGCCGAGGCGGTCGCAGAGCGGACCGCCGATGGCCGCGCCGATCGCGGCGCCGAAGGCGTTCGCCGAGAGGGCCGCGACGATCCCCACGACGCCGTCGTCGAAGCCGAAGGCCTCCTGCCACAGCGACAGGCTCGTCGCGAGCGCGATGATGGCGCCGGCTTCGATGTAGTTCGACATGGCGACCGCGATGGTCGCCTTCCAGGCGCTGAGGGGTCGGCGGGTGCGCGTGGTGCTCATGCGCCCCAACCGGCCTGCGTGCCCCCGACCCGGTCGGCCTCGATCTTCTGCTGGTAGCCGGATGCCGCGTACGCGGCCATCGGGTCGGCGGGGAGCCCCCGCGACTCGCGCCACTCGGCGAGGGCGGGCCGGACGTCGGTGTAGAAGGCGTCCATGAACACGGCCTGCGCGCCCAGAACGTCGTTCGCGGTGCGGGCGGCGGCGAGGGCGTCGGCGTCGATGAGGAGCGCTCGCGCCGTCATCTCCTGGACGTTGAGCACCGAGCGGATCTGGCCCGGGATCTTCGCCTCGATGTTGTGGCACTGGTCGAGCATGAACACGACGTCGGGGTTGTCGAAGCCGCCGCCGCGGAGCACCTCGACGAGAATGCGGAACAGCTGGAACGGGTCGGCGGCGCCCACGATGAGGTCGTCGTCGGCGTAGAACCGCGAGTTGAAGTCGAACGAGCCGAGCTTTCCGAGGCGGAGCAGCTGCATCACGATGAACTCGATGTTCGTGCCGGGCGCGTGGTGCCCGGTGTCGAGGCACACCATCGCGCGCTCGCCGAGAGCCGCGACCTGCACATAGCTCGTGCCCCAGTCGGGAACGTCGGTGTGGTAGAACGACGGTTCGAAGAACTTGTACTCCAGCACCAGGCGCTGCTCGCCCGTGAGACGTGCGTAGATCTGCTGCAGCGAGTCGGCCAGGCGGTCCTGACGCGCGCGCATGTCGTTCTGTCCGGGGTAGTTCGACCCCTCGGCCAGCCAGATCTTGAGGTCGCGCGAGCCCGTGGCATCCATGACCTCGATGCACTCGAGGTGGTGGTCGATGGCCTTGCGGCGGATCGCGTCGTCCTCGTGGGTGAGGGCGCCGAACTTGTAGTCCTCGTCCTGGAAGGTGTTGGAGTTGATCGTGCCGAGGGCGACGCCCAGGTCTTCGGCGTGCCGGCGGAGCGCGCTGTAGTCGTCGACCTTGTCCCACGGGATGTGCAGCGCCACCGAGGGAGCGAGGCCGGTCACCCGGTTGACCTCGGCGGCGTCGGCGATCTTCTCGAACGGATCGCGGGGAGTGCCGGCGGTGGGGAACACCCGGAATCGCGTGCCGGAGTTGCCGAAGGCCCAGCTGGGCAGCTCGATGCCCTGGCGCTCGAGCAGGGCGAAGTGGTCGGGGGAGAGGATGCTCACGATGCGTCGTCGCTTTCGTCGGTGGATCGGTCGGATGCGGTGGCGTCGGTGCCGCTCGCCGCGAGTTGGTCGTGCAGGTTGAAGATCTCGATCAGCGGCGTCGCGGCCTGGTCGGGTCGGCCCTCGAGGCCGACGAAGAAGCGCGCCATCTCGGCCTCCCATCGGGCCGCGACGGGAGAGGCGGCGAGGTAGGCCTGCGCCGCGTCGTCGTCGTCGACCTCGTAGTAGCCGATCAGCCGGCCTCCCTCCCCGAGGAAGAGGGAATAGTTGCGGCGTCCCGACGCGGCGATCTCGGCGAGCATCTCCGGCCAGACGGGGGTGTGCCGGGCGACGTACTCATCGAGCAGGTCGGGCTGGACCTGCAGCGAGAAGCAGACCCGGTGCGCAGATGCACTCGTCATCGAGGTTCCTTGGTGAGGGGGCGTGAATCGTTTCATGAGCCTAGCGGGTCGCGAGCGGCGGCACAACTGGCAAGCGCTTACCGGATTCCTGCCCTCATCATCGCCTGCGCGCTACGGTGGTGTGCATGGCAGTGAGCGTGCGGGATGTCGCGGTCGCGGCATCCGTTTCGGTGGGGACCGTGTCGAACGTCCTCAACAATCCGACGCGCGTGTCGCCCGACATGGTCGCGCGGGTGCAGCAGGCCATCGCCGATCTCGGGTTCGTCCGCAACGACGCGGCGCGGCAGCTGCGTGCCGGACGCAGCCGGTCGATCGGTCTCGTCGTCCTCGACATCGGCAACCCGTTCTTCGCCGAGGTTGCGCGCGGCGCGGAGGCGCGGGCTGCCGAGAGCGGGATGACGGTGCTGCTCAGCACGAGCGACGAGAAGCCCGAGCGCGAGTCGGCGCACCTCGATCTCTTCCGCGAGCAGCGCGTCAACGGCGTGCTGGTCACGCCCGCGGGCGACGACCTCGACCGCCTGCGGGGCCTCCAGGCGGCGGGCGTGCCGGTCGTCCTCGTCGACCGCGAGGTGCCGGACGACGTCTTCGCATCCGTGTCGGTCGACGACGTCGAGGGCGGATACCTCGCCGTCTCGCATCTGTTGGCGCGGGGTCGACGGCGCATCGCGTTCGTGCGTGGCCCCGTGTCGATCCGCCAGGTGGCCGATCGACTCGAGGGAGCCAAGCGGGCGGTCGCCGAGGTCGCCGGGGCGCGTCTCGAAGAGATCCCCGTGCCGGCGCTGTCGGTGCTGCACGGACGCGCCGCCGGCGAGCAGCTGCGCGAGCGCACGTGCGAGCACCGCGTCGACGCGGTCTTCACCGCGAACGACCTGCTCGCCGTCGGCGTGCTGCAGGCGTTCTCGGTGCTGGGCCGGGTGCGCGTGCCCGACGAGGTCGCGCTCATCGGCTACGACGACATCGACTTCGCCTCGGCCACGGTCGTGCCGCTCAGCTCGATCCGCCAGCCCGCGCACGAGATCGGATACCGTGCCGTCGACCTGCTGCTGCGCGGGCTCGACGAACCGGCGGGCGAGCACGAGCGCCGCGTGCGCTTCCGTCCCGAACTCGTCGTCCGCGAGTCGACCGGCTGAGCCGATACCCCGCCGACCGGCGTCTCGATGACCGCCTCGATGACCGCGCCGATGACCGCACCGGAGCTCCGGCGGGCGGCTCGGGAGCGGTCCCGTCAGGGGCGGGTGGCCTCCTCCAGGAGCTCGAGGACGTGCCGGTAGGGCATTCCGGTCGCCCGCGTCATGCCGATCTCGCACGTGCGGTTGCACGACGCGTGCGCGTCGCCTCCCGCGGCGCGGACCTCCGCGGCCTCCGCCGCCGTGGCCGAGGCGGTGAGCTCGGGATGCAGCATCCCGCGGTCGCCCGCGAAGGCGCAGCATCCCCACGAGTCGGGCACGACGACATCGCGGGCCACGGCTCCTGCCAGCGCACGCAGGGCCGGGTCGAGCCCGAGCTGCGTCGATGAGCAGGTGGGATGCAGCACCAGACGTCCGATGCGGGGCGCCGGCACCGCGAGCCGGGGCAGCAGCTCGCGCTCGGCGAAGGCGACGGCATCCTCGACGCGCACCGTCACGCCGGCATCCGCGAGCAGGTGGACGAAGCCCTCGGTACAGCTCGACGCGTCCGTCACGACCGTGAGCACGCCGTCGCGGGTGGCGCGCTGCACAGCCGACACGACGCGCGCCGACATGACGTCGCGGCCGCGCGCATACCCTTTCGATGTCCACGGCGTGCTGCAGCACAGGCCGTCGACGCCGGGCGGAATCACCAGCGGCACGCCGGCGCGGTCCGCGAGTCGCCGGAAAGCCTCGGTGGCGCCGATTCCCGGCCCGGTGGCGCCGGCCTCGGCCGGGCCGAACATGGTGTTCACGCACGCCGGCAGGAACACCGCCGCAGGAGGAGAGCCGGGGTCGGCGTCGCCGGAGCCGGAGTGCTGCCGCAACCGGCCTCGGGCGCGTCCACCGCGCGGCAGGTCCGCGTCGTAGCGAGGCAGGGTCTCGGCTCCGACGACCGCGCGACCGAGGTCCGTCACCGCCGTGACGGCGGACGCGGGAGCGCGATCGGCGACGCTCAGGGCCGCCGATGCCGCCTGGGTCACCGTGCTCCAGCCGTGCGCCGCGCCCGCCCAGGCGGCGTCGGCGACGGCGCTCGCCTCGTTGCGGCGGAGACGCTTGACGAGCGATCCGGTGTTGATGAGAACCGGGCACGCCGTCTGGCACATGCCGTCGACCGCGCAGGTCTCGACCCCCGCGTAGCCGTAATCGCGCTCGAGCTCGGCCGCGAGCCGGTCATCGCCCGACGCCGCGGCGCGAGCGATCGCGCGGCGAGTCACGATCCGCTGGCGCGGGGTGAGGGTGAGGTCCTTGCTCGGGCAGACCGGTTCGCAATAGCCGCACTCGACGCAGCGATCGACCTCCGCCTCGACCGTCTCGGCCAGCTTGATGTTCTTCAGGTGCGCCTCGGGGTCGTCGTCGATGATGACGCCCGGGTTCAGGATGCCGGCGGGGTCGCACAGCCGCTTGAGCTGCACCATCACGTCGTACAGCTCGTCGCCGTACTGGCGGCGGACGTAGGGGGCCATGACCCGGCCGGTGCCGTGCTCGGCCTTCAGATTGCCCCCACCGGCCAGGACGAGGTCGACCATCGCCTCGGTGAACGCCGCGTACCGCGACAGCTGTTCATCCGTCTCGAACCGGTCGGTGAGCATGAAGTGGACGTTGCCGTCCTTCGCATGGCCGAAGATCACGCTGTCGCGGTAGTCGTAGCGCGCGAACAGGTCCTGCAGCGACGCGCAGGTTCCGGCGAGGGCGGGGACGGGCACCACGACGTCTTCGAGCAGCGCCGTCGTGCCGCTCGGGCGTGCGCCGGCGACCGAGGCGTAGAGGCCCTTGCGCAGCTTCCATGCGGCCGCGCGACTCGCCGGATCGGTCGACAGCGTCGCCGGTGCCAGGAGCGGTTGCGCGGCGAGAAGGCGGGCCCCGGCGGCGGTGAGCGAGCCGAGCTCGTCGTCGGACCCGGCGTGGTATTCCACGAGCAGGGCAGCGTGCGCGTCGACCGTGAAACCGCGGATGGCGTCGGGCGCATCGCTCAGGGACTGGCCGACCCGCAGGCTGGTGGCGTCCATGAGCTCGAGGGTCGCCGCCCCGCCCGCGACGAGCTCGGGCAGGGCGCTCGTGGCCGCGGCGAGGTCCCGGAAGACGGCGAGGGCGGTGGCGGCACGCGGGCGGATCTCGACGGTGCGATAGGTCGCCTCGGCGACGAAAGCCAGCGTGCCCTCGCTGCCGATGATCAGGTGGGCGAGGAGAGCCGCGGGGGAGTCGTAGTCGAGGAAGGCGTTGACGCCGTACCCCATCGTGTTCTTCATCGCGAAGGAGCGCTCGATGATCGCGACGCTCTCGGTGTTGGAGACGACGCGGCGCCGCAACTGCTCGAGACCGGCGACGAGAGCGGGCTCCGCCGCGCGCAGCAGGCGGTCGGCATCCGGTGCCGCGGTGTCGACCACCGTGCCGGAGGGGAGGACGAAGACGAGGGATTCCAGCGTGCGGTAGGTGTTCTCCACGGTGCCGCACGCCATGCCGCTGGAGTTGTTGCTGACAACCCCGCCGATGGTGCACGCGGCCTCGCTGGCGGGGTCCGGGCCGAGCCGGTACCCGTGTCGCGCCAGCCGGGTGTTGACCTGGCGCACCGTGGCGCCCGGCTGTGCGCGCACGCGGCGCCCGCCGTCGAGCACGTCGATCCGCCGGAAGCCCCGTCGCACGTCGACCAGCAGGCCATCGGTGGCGCTCTGGCCCGACAGGCTGGTGCCGCCCGAGCGGAAGGTCACCGGCATCCGGCGCTCCGTCGCGGAGCGCAGCAGACGGGCGACGGCTGCGGCGTCGTCGGCCGTGGCGACGGCGCGCGGCGTCAGTAGGACGTGAGAGGCATCGGATGCCTGCGCGACGCGGTCGAGCGAGCGCGTCGACACGGTTCCGGCGTCGCCGAGAGCCGTCGCGATCGCGGCGATCTCGCGAGGCGGCAGCGGTGGGGCCAGCATGGGAGTCGCCATCGTTGTCCCCGATCGGTAGGATGACATCGCATTCATTATAGAATGGATATTCACAATGCGGCAGAGCAGCCACATCTCCACCCACCCCGACGAGCCGCAGCGCGTGCTCGGCGACACCGGCATCGCCGTCGGCGACATCACCGTGGGCACCTCCGGGCTCGGGCGGGGGACCGCGCCGGGATCGGTCGAGGAGCGGACCGCCGTCGATCACGCCCGGGCCTTCCTCACCGGCCCGTTCGCCGTCGTCGACACCTCCAACGAGTACGCGGGCGGACGCTCGGAGGCGGTGCTCGGCGTCGCCCGGGCCGAGCTGGGCGACGAGCCCGTCGCCCGCATCGCGACCAAGGTCGACCGAGACCCCGATACGGGCCGCTTCGATCGTGACCGCGTGCTGCGCTCGTACGAGGAGAGCCTGGCCCGCCTGGGGCTGGACCGGGTCGAGGTGCTGCACCTGCACGACCCCTACTCCGTCACGTTCGCCGAGGCCACCGCGCCCGGCGGCGCGCTCGACGGGCTCCGCGAGCTGAAGGATGCCGGGGCCGTCGACGCCATCGGCATCGCGGCCGGCCCCATCCCGCTGATGACCGCATACGTGGAGACCGACCTCTTCGATGTCGTGCTCTCGCACAACCGCTTCACCCTCGTCGATCAGAGCGCCGCGCCCCTGTTCGCCGCCGCCCGTCGTCGGGGAATGGGCGTGTTCAACGCCGCGCCCTTCGGCGCCGGCATCCTCGCCCACGGGGCCCGCGAGGGCGCCAGCTATGGCTACCGGCCGGCCCCGCCCGCGCTGATCGACTGGGTCGCGCGCGCCGAGGGCGTCTGCGCTCGCCACGCGGTGCCGCTGCGGGCGGTCGCCCTGCACTTCTCGCTGCGCTCGCCGCTGGTGGACTCCACGATCGTCGGCGTCTCGTCGACGGAGCGCCTGCGGCAGCTGGTCGAGCTGAGGGACACCGCGATCCCCGACGACATCTGGGCCGAGCTCGAGGCCCTGGGGCCGGCGCCGACGACGATCGACGACGCGGAGGACATCGAGTGAACTACTGGGAGAGCACGGACGCGGGCGAGGGATGCCGCGCCCCGCGGGCGGACGCGCGCACCGATGCCCCGACGATCGACCTCTCCGGTCGATGGCGGTTCCGGCTCTCCCCGACCGCGCTCGGCACGGGCGACGCGTTCGTCGGCGACGACTTCGACGACAGCGGATGGGATGAGATCCGAGTGCCCGCGCACTGGGTGCTCGAGGACATCACCCCGCTGGCGGGCGGCCCCGCCCGGTCGGTGCGCGGCACCGCCGAGGGGCCGCTGTACACGAACACGGCGTATCCGATCCCGCTCGACCCGCCGCGCGTCGCGACTGAGAACCCCACCGGCGACTACCGGCTCGAGTTCGAGGTGCCCGCCGGGTTCGAGCGCGCGGTGCTGCGGTTCCAGGGCGTGGATTCGTGCGCGAAGGTGTGGCTGAACGGCGTCGAGCTCGGCTGGTCGAGCGGCAGCCGGCTTCCCGTCGAGTTCGACGCCCCCACGCGGCCCGGGCGGAACGTGCTGGCGGTGCGCGTTCACCGCTGGTCGAGCGGCACGTATCTCGAAGACCAGGACATGTGGTGGCTGCCGGGCATCTTCCGCGAGGTGGAGCTGATCGCCCGTCCCGACGGTGCCATCGACGACCACGTCGTCCACGCCGACTACGACCATCTCTCCGGGATCGGCACACTGCGGGTGGAGGCGACGACCGAGGCGATCGTGGAGATCCCCGAGCTCGGCATCCGCATGGCAGCCGGGCAGACGGCATCCGTGGCGGTCGAGCCCTGGAGCGCCGAGACGCCGCGGCTGTACCGGGGCACGCTCGTCTCGGCGGGGGAGCGGGTCGAGCTCGCGGTCGGGTTCCGGCACGTCGAGATCGTCGACGGCGTGTTCACCGTGAACGGGCGGGCGGTCACCTTCCGCGGTGTGAACCGGCACGAGCATCATCCCGACACGGGCCGGACGCTCGACCGTGAGACGATGATCCGAGACATCGTGATGATGAAGCGGGCGAACATCGACGCCGTTCGCACGAGCCACTACCCGCCGCATCCGGAGTTCCTCCGGCTGTGCGACGAGTACGGCCTGTGGGTCGTGGCGGAGTGCGATCTCGAGACCCACGGCTTCATCTACGCCGGATGGCAGGGCAATCCGCCCGCCGAGCCCGCGTGGCGGGGCGCGCTGATGGACCGCCTGCGCCGCACCGTCGAACGCGACAAGAACCGTCCGAGCATCGTCGTGTGGTCGCTCGCGAACGAGAGCTGGGTGGGGGAGACCTTCGGCGAGATGCGGCGTTGGCTCGACGAGCGCGACCCCTCGCGCGCCGTGCTGTACGAGCGCGACCCCAGCTACCGGGACTCGGACTTCTATTCGCTCATGTACCCCTCGCTCGAGCTGCTCGAGCAGATCGGCCGCCGCGAGGAGCCGCGCGGCGGCCGGCTGGGGATGCACGGCCTCGTCTTCGACTCGTCGGCACGAGAGCCCGATGCCGCCGCAGCGGCGACGCCGCCGGCGGCGTCGCGTCCGGGCGAGGTCACCGACGCCGACGACGAACGACGCCGCGGGCTCCCCTTCCTGCTCGTCGAGTACGCCCACGCCCAGGGCAACGGACCGGGCTCGCTGCAGGACTACTGGCGCATCATCCGTTCCCACGATCGCCTGTGCGGTGCGTTCGTGTGGGAGTGGATCGATCACGGCCTGTCGGCAGTGACCCCCGACGGCATCCCGTTCATCATGCACGGCGACGACGTGGACTACGAGCCGCGCGGCGGCCGGTTCAGCCTGCACGGGCTCGTCTTCAGCGACCGCACGCCCACCCCCGGTCTTGTCGAGCTCGCGAAGGCGCACGAGCCGTTCCTCATCTCGATCGCAGACGGCGGGGTCGAGATCGCCAACGAGAGGCACAGTGCCGACACCGCCGACATCGCCTGGCGGTGGATCATCGAGGTCGACGGGCGCGAGACGGAGTCGGGGGCGTGGGAGGTGCCGCTCATCGCGGCGGGCGAGGCGGTGCGGATGCCGTTGCCCGCGCTCGGTCCGTCGGGCGAGGGCGCCCCGTCGCGCATCCTCACCGTCGAGGCCGCGCTCGCGGACGCCACGTCGTGGGCCGAGGCCGGACACGTCATCGCCTGGGCGCAGCACGAACTGGTCGCGTCCGTCGGCCCGACGCCCGCGCTCGCCGGCGCGCCGGCGCTTGCGGCAGCGCCCGCGCTCACACGAGACGCCGTCGAGACTTCCGACGCGGCTCAGCCTGCGAGCGGGATCGCAGCCCCGGATGCCGGTGGGATCCGCATCGGACCGGGCGTCTTCGACGCCGACACCGGTCGGCTCCGGCGACTGGGCGATCTCGAGGTCGACGGGCCGTGGCTCGATCCGCATCGCGCGCCGACCGAGAACGACCACGGGCAGGGCGACCTCAACGACCTCGCCGCGGTGTGGCGCAAGACGGGGATGAACCGCATGCAGCACCGCGTCGACGAGATCGCCGTCGACGCCGGCATCCTGCGGGTCCGCGGCCGGACGGCGCCGTCGACCCACCCGCACGGCCTGCTGTGGACGATGCTCTGGCGCGCCGACGGCGACGGACTCGTCCTCGATGTCGCCGTCGACTTCGACGGGGCGTGGGACGACACCCCGTACCTGCATCGCGACATCTGGCTGCCCCGGCTGGGCCTGCTGTTCTCGCTGCCGGGCGGCACCGACCGGGTGGAGTGGTTCGGTCGTGGTCCGGGTGAGACCTACGTCGACTCCTTCGAGGGCTCGCGGCTGGGCCGTTTCGCGCGAACCGTCGATGCGCTGCAGACCCCGTACCCGGTGCCGCAGGAGAACGGCAACCACGTCGCGACGCGGTGGCTTCGCATCTGGGGCGACGAGGCGCCGGCCCTGCGCGTGGAGGGGCGTCCCGTGTTCGACTTCACGGCGCGGCGGTGGACCTCGCTCGACCTCGAACGGGCCGACAAGCCCCACCAGTTGCGCGACACCGGCCGGGTGTGGCTCAACCTCGACGCCGGTCAGCAGGGCATCGGCTCAGCCTCGGTCGGCCCGGCGCTTCCCGAGCGGTACCGCCTGCGCCGGGAGCGCACGGAGTGGTCGCTGCGCCTGTCGGCGGGCTGACCACTCCGCGCGCCGCCGGGCCTACCAGGCGTACGCTTCGGGCGCCTGCCCGCCGGGGCCGGGGAACATCTCGTCGAGCGCCGCCAGGTCGTCGGAGCTCAGGGAGATGTCGAGTGCCGAGACCGCGGACTCGAGCTGCTCCACCGTGCGCGGACCGACGATGGGTCCCGTCACGCCGGGCTGGTGCAGAAGCCAGGCGAGACCGAGCGCGGAGGGAGTCCACCCGCGCTCCTGCGCGAAGGACTCGTACGCGTCGAGCTGGGCTCCCCGCTTCTCTCGCTGCGATCTGATGCCCTCGGACGCCGAACGTGCTTTGGCATCCTTCGATCCGCCGCTCAGGAGGCCGCCCGCGAGAGGCGACCAGGGCAGGATGCCGAGGCCGTAGTGCTGCGCGGCGGGGATGACCTCGAGCTCGATCGAACGCTGCGTCAGGTTGTACAGCGACTGCTCGCTGACGAGACCGAGGAAGTGCCGCTGCGCCGCGATCTCGTTCGCCTGCGCGATGTTCCACGCCGCGAAGTTCGAGCTGCCGGTGTAGACCACCTCACCGCGTGCGACGAGCACCTCCATCGACTGCCAGAGCTCCTGCCAGGAGATGTGCCGGTCGATGTGGTGGAACTGGTAGAGGTCGATCCGGTCCGTCTGCAGCCGTCGCAGGGAGGCGATGGCCTCGCGCCGCACCTGCCACGCCGATGCCCCGCGCGCGTTGACGACGTCGCCGCCGTCGCGGTCTCGCATGGGCGAGTGCACTTTGGTCGCCAGGACGAGGTCGTCCCTCACGCCGGGCCGCGCCGTCAGCCATCGGCCGATGATCTCCTCCGTCGCCCCGCGTCCGCTCGCACCGCCGTAGGCGTTGGCGGTGTCGAAGAAGTTGATGCCGAGCTCCAGCGCTCGGTCCATGATGGCGAACGCGTCCTCCTCGGAGGTGCGGTCGCCGAAGTTCATCGTGCCGAGAACGATCCGGGAGACGGAGGTGCCGGTTCGTCCGAGCTGCTCATAATCCATGCGCGCCATCGTCACACGGGGCAGGCGTGACGGCGACGGGATTGCGCGAACAGCCGAAAGTCCGCAGGGAGCGCCCGGAGGCCCTGTCGGTGAGCGGACCCGGGCGCTACGGTAGGTCGACCGAACGACCGACGAAAGAACGACCGACGAGGGGAGCGGCATGAGCACCGCGAAGATGATCACCGAGCTCGCCGCCCACGAGGTGTTCGTCTTCGGATCCAACGCGGCAGGCGCACACGGTGCGGGGGCCGCGCGCACGGCGTACGAGTAGTTCGGGGCGGTCTGGGGCGAGGGGCACGGTCACCACGGGCAGAGCTACGCCATCGACACGATGAGCGGCGCCGATGAGCTCGCCGCCGGTGTCTCCCGCTTCTGCGAGTACGCGGCGTCGCATCCGGACCTGACCTTCCTCGTCACCGAGATCGGCTGCGGCATCGCGGGCTACCTGCCCGATCAGGTGGCGCCGCTGTTCGTCGGCGCCCCCGGCAACGTCGAGCTGCCGGAATCGTTCGAGCGTGTCATCGGCGCGGGTGCGCGGGCGGGCGGGACGAACCGCGCGGAGCGTCGCCGCGAGACACCGGGACGGTGACCCGGCGCGGGCGCGTCAGCGGGCGAGGTCCCGGACACGCTCGAAGAGGTCGTCGTCGCCGACCTGGCCCCCCTTGAGCAGCAGCTCCAGGCCGTCGACCGCCGGGTCGTCGGCGTGTGCGCGCAGCAGCACGACGTTGCTCCACGGGTTCGCGGCGATCGACAGCGATCGCGCACCGAGCAGCACCGTCACGCGGCTCGACGTGTCGCCGCCGCACACGATCACCCGCCGCGTCGCCCCCGCTCGGGCCGCGCGGAGCACGACGGATGCCGCGGCTGCCGCGATCGTCTCGAGCAGCGCATCGCCGGCCCCCGTCCCCGCGTCGCCCGCTTCGAGGGCGTCGTCCGAGGTCAGCGCGACGCTCCGACCGGACGCCAGCGCGGTCAGCACGTCGTCGACGGTGTCGTCCGCGCCGAGCCCCAGTGGGCGCACCAGCCAGCCGGCGGCATCGGCCGCGTCGGCCTGCCGACGGGTGGCGGGCGATCTGCTGCCCGACACGACGAGCACCGGGCCGATCTCGGTCGACGCGGTCGGGATCGGCTCGGCATCGCGGCGACCCGTGGCGCTCAGCCCCCAGCTGAGGCCGCCCGAGCCGATGGCGAACACCGGACCGTCGACCGAGGCTGCGAGGTGGGCGATCGCGGTGCCGACGACTTCGAGGTGAGCGGCGTCGAGGGCGTCGAGAACGACCGCGGCCGCCGGGCTGCCGCGGAGGGCGGCCGCCAGGTCGGTGGGAGAGGTGTACGCCGGGAAGGCGAGCGACGCGATCGGCAGGTGGGTCTGGCGCCCGAGGTGCACCGCGAGATCGGACTCCGTCATGGGCGTCGCGGGGTGGGTCGACATCGTCGGCTGGCGATCCAGGCGGTAGACGACGCCGCGCTCGGCGGCGAAATGATGTCCGAAGGCCGTGTACCTCCCGAAGTCCGGCTGCGCGAACAGCAGCGGAACCGGAAGCGCCGTGCCGCCGGCATCCGCGACGACCGACCGGCCGACCTCGATCACGCGGCCGAGACTGCCGATCTCGGGCGAGGAATCCGCTGTCGAGCACGCCTTGTACTGCAGGACGGCGGGATGCAGCGACGCCAGCTGCGCGAGCGCCGGACGCAGCTCGGACTCGAGCTCGTCGGGCTGGAGCGAACGCGCGATCCCGGCGATGCCGACGACGTCGCCCGTGGCCGCGGCATCCGCCAGGTCGCCGGCGGAGGGGGTGCCGACGAACAGTCGGCCGCGCCAGCCGTTGCGGGCGAACTGCAGCAGGGCGTCGACGCTCCCGGTGAAGTCGTCGCCGTAGAACGCCGCGGCGATCGACGTCGCGCCGACCTCAGACACGAACCGGACCGAACCTCTCCGCCGCGCGTCGGAGCGCGGACGATGCTGCGTAGGCGGCGTCGACGCTCTCGCCCCGCTCGGCCGACGACCACGCCTCGCGCATGCTCGCGACCCCCGCGGCGGCTCCGTCGGGGTGCCCGTGGATGCCTCCTCCGGACAGTACCAGCAGGTCGGTCGTGCCCACCGCCGCGTAGGTAGCGTGGGCAAGGCCGGCCCACTGGCCCGACGAGAGCACCGGCACCGTGGGGGTGAGGCCCAGAAGGGGTGTGCGGACGGCTTCGATCGAATCGAGCACCTGGGCGTCGGACTCGTAGAACTTGTTGCTGATGCCGTTGGTGTGCAGGTGATCGGCTCCCGACAGACGCGCCAGCTGCTGCCAGGCGCGGAAGGCGATGCCCACCTGCTCGCTCCGGGAGACGGCGCCGAGCATCGCGCGGTGTCCGTGGATCGGCACCTCGGCGTGGCCGCGCAGGAACTCCAGCCCCGCCAGGCCGACCATGTTGATGCAGGCCATGACGCACGTTCCGCCGTGGCGGACGACGAGATCGTGGTTGGCTTCGAGGCGCCCGATGTCGTCGGTGATGTTGAACGCGTACATGGGCTTGCGTCCCGTGCGGTCGGCGTAGCGCTCGAGCACCGGCATGACGGCCTTCACGCGCGCCTCCAGCGGCGTGTAGGGGTTGTTGCCCTGCAGCTCGTCGTCTTTGATGAAGTCGATGCCCGCCTCGGCGAGCTCGCCCACCACCTCGGCGAGGTCTTCGGCGGCGAGGCCGATGCTCGGCTTGATGATGGTGCCGATCATCGCCCCCGACGGACGTCCGGCGAGCGCCCGGGTGCCCGCGACACCGAACTGCGGCCCGGCATAGCGCACCGCGAACGCGGGCGGCAGTTCGAGGTCGACCAGGCGGATCGCCGCCAGTTCCTTCAGCTCGAACAGGTTGCCCGCGACGGCGGCGAGCAGATTGGGCAGCGAAGGGCCGAAGTTGTCGAGCGGGAACCGCAGACGCAGGCGCGCTCGCCGGCGCTCGGCGGGGTCGCCCACCGTTCCCGGCAGCGGCGATGCGCCGGTCACGGGCACCTCTTCGATGCTCTCGACCTGGGCGGCGAAACGGGCACGCAGGTCGTCGGACTCGCGCTCGACCCGCACGAACGTGCCCGTGGACTGTTCGCCTGCAAGCACTTCGGCCGCGTGCGCGAGGGGGAGCGAGGTCTCGATGATGTACGTCGCGATGACGGATGCCGTGGTCATGGTGGCGATCACCAGACCAACGGCAGCCACACGGACATCTCGCCGGGGCCGCGATTGCCCCAGGCGAAATACGGCACGAGGCGTGCGGTGAGCGGGCGGAGCGGTTCCTGCTCGAGGTCGTCGTACAGGCCCGTGCTCGCGGTCAGCGGCAGGATCACGGCCTCGGTCTCGAGCGCGGTGACGCGCGTGCCGTCGATCTCGATCTCGACCGGTGCGAACGTGCCGCCGCGGCGGAGCGCGACCTGCTCGAGCAGCACGCCGGCCGGCAGGTCGGCGCTCTCGAGCGCATAGACCACCGGGCCGCGCTGCACCGCGACCTGATTCGTCAGCTCTTCGGCGAGGCGGTGCCCGCGGAGCACGCGAACGGGCATCGGCAGGGTCAGCTCGATCACATCGCCCACCGCCCACGTCCGTTCGATGCGCGTGTACGTGCCCCGGCCCGAGACCGCGACGGATTCGCCGTTGACGGTGGCTGCGGCATCCGCACACCAGCCGGGGATGCGCAAGTGCAGCGGCAGTGCGCCCGTCGCGCTCGTCACGGTGAAGGTCACCGTCTCGCGCCACGGGTAGTCGCTGTCCTCGCGCAGGGCGAGGCGCGAGCCGTCGCCTGCGGTGACGTCGATGTCGCTTCCGCCGTAGAGGTGGACGAACAGGCCCGCTGTCGACACCGAGGCCGCCCGCTGGTGGAAGCTCGCCAGCGTGCGCGCGATGTTCGGCGGGCAGCAGAAGCACGACAGATAGCGCTCGCGCAGCCGTTCATCCGACGGCGGGGGCGGGGGCACGACCGATTGGCCCGTATCGCCGGGACGGCGCAGGTCGAAGGGCAGGCCCCGCACCTGCCGCAGGGCGTTGGTGTAGAAGTACTCCGACCCGGCGAGACTGACGCTTCCCAGCAGGCTGTTGTAGGCGATCTGCTCGATGACGTCGGAGTACTTGGCGTCGGCGGTCAGGGCGAGCATCCGCTCGCTCCAGAAGATCATGCCGATGTTCGCGCACGACTCCGCGTGGGCTGTCGTATGCGGCAGCTGGTAGGCGCGGCCGTAGGCCTGGTGCACCCGGCTGATCTCGCCCTGCCAGGGGTCGCCGTCGGGCGAGGCCCCGTCGTAGAGGGCGCCGCAGCCACCGGTGATGTAGAGCTTCGTGTCGACCACATCGTGCCAGAGGCGCTCGAGCACGCCGGCCAGCTCGTCGTCGTGCGTCTCGGCGACCAGGTCGGCCAGGCCGGCGTACAGGTAGTTGGCGCGCACCGCGTGACCGGCCGCGACGGTCTGCTCGCGCACCGGGATGCGGTCCTGGTTGTCGTCGCCGCCCTCGTCGAAGTCGTCGCGGACCCGCACGAAGGCCTCCGCCAGGCGGAGGTAGCGCTCGTCGTCCGTCGCGCGGTAGAGGTCGATGACGGCCATGTAGTGCGAGGGGCAGATGGCGCTGCGGGCGAGCTCGAGCGGCTTCTGCGTCGCGAGGGTCTCGAGGAAGGACGCCGCCTTCTTGGCCGCGTCGAGCAGCGTCTCGCTGCCGGTCACCTGCCAGTGCCGCACCCCCGCGGTGATGAGGTGGCCGAGGTTGTACGTCTCGAAGTTGAAGCGGTCGGCCAGGGCGATGACGTCCTCGTCGTTGCGCTCCGAGATGAACGTGGGCGTGTGGAGGTAGCCGTCCTCGCGCTGCACCGAGGCGATCAGCTCGGCGATGTGCTGCAGGCGCTCGGCCAGCTCGTCGTCGGGGTCGGTCTCCAAGCGGTCGGTGGCCGCCTCGAACCACTTGTAGAAGTCGCCGTCCATGAAGGGCGGGCCGACGTGGGAGCCCGCTTCGAGCCCGGCCGCGAGCCGGAAGTTGCGGAGCCCCGGGCTGACGTCGGGGTCGCTGAGAGAATCCCAGATGCGGGGAACGGTGACGTCGCGAGTGCGGGCGTGCACGTTCCCCCAGAAGCCGCGCACCCAGCGGGCCTGCTCGGCATCGAGCGGCCGCAACGGGGCGTGCGCGCGAAGCGCGGGGGTGACGGACATGGATGTTTCCTTCCGGAGTGCGGTCCAGTCTCGTGCCGGCGTGAAGCGACGGCAAGCGAGCCTGCTTCCCCGATTGAGCCACAAAGTGAATAGAATTTCAACCCCGACTGTTGACACACGTCGGGTTCGTCCCTACTGTCATCGATGTACCCGCACCTTTGCATGGTCGTCGTCAAGGAGGACGCTATGAACATCCGCAGCCAGCGGCGCAGCATGATCGTGACCGGTCTCGCGCTCGCCTCGATCGCTTCGCTCGCCGCCTGTGCCGCCGGCGGCACCGCGCCCGGCTCGTCCGGCGGCGATGAGGCCTCCGGGAGCTTCCCCGGCACCGACCCGGAGAACTTCACGGTCCTCACGGCCAACGAGAACCCGACCCTCGAGGCGCAGCTCGACGCGCTGGCGGCCGACCAGTGCAAGGCCGAGAACGAGGCTCTGCCCCTGGTCCACGAGAAGACGGCGCAGGCCGACACCGTGCAAAAGGTGACCCTCCTGGCGAGCCAGGACGCCCTGCCGGCGCACTTCATCGCGGGTACCGCGATGGTGCGGCCCGACGGCGACCTCGGGGTGGCCGACCTCGTGCTCGACTACGAGGAGTTCCTCACCGAGGCCGGCGCCTGGGACAACATCCTCCCCGCCGCATCCTCCACCGTGAACAACGTCTACGGTCAGATGGTCTCGCTGCCCTACCAGTACAACCTCGAGGGCATCTGGTACAACAAGGCGATCTTCGAGGAGCTCGGTCTCGACGAGCCGCAGACCTTCGACGAACTCGTCGAAGCGGGCGAGGAACTCGCCGGCGCCGGCTACCAGCCGTTCGCGCAGGCCGGTTCGCAGGGCTGGCCGCTCACCCGCCTCATGGGCATGTACATCTTCCGCAACGTCGGGCCCGAGGCCATGGCCGACATCCGCGACGGCAAGGCGAAGCTCACCGACGACGAGTACGTCGCCGGCGCTGCCGCACTGCAGGATATGGCCGAGGCCGGGTTCTTCGGCGACGGCTTCAGCTCGGTGGAGCCGGATGCCGCCACCGCCGCTTTCCTCACCGGCAAGGCCGCCATGAAGTACGACGGAACGTGGCTGCTGAGCAACATCAACGACGAGGAGCAGAACCAGATCGGGGCCGAGAACGTGGGCTTCATGCCGTTCCCCGCCGTCGAAGGCGGCGAGGGCACGATCGACCAGTGGCCGGCGAACGCCGGTACGGCGATGGCTGCCAACCCGAAGCTGGCTGGCCCCAAGGTCGCCGACTGGTTCTCGTGCATCGCCGAGAACTACGGCCAGCAGGCGTTGCAGGACGCCGGCGTGCTGTCGGGCTTCAAGGTCAACGGCGAGGTCACCGACGTTCCCGAGACCACGGCCTTCGTGCAGGACAAGATCTCGGAGATCACCGAGACCGTGCTGTGGTTCGAGGCGCTGCTGGATGCGAAGTCGAACTCCCTCGCCTCCACCAACGTCACACTTCTCACGACCGGTCAGATGACGCCCGAGCAGTACATGGCCGACCTGCAGGCCAGCGTCGAAGCCAACGGCTGACGGTTCCCGGCCCGGCATCCGTCCGCGGATGCCGGGCCTCCCCCTTGATTTCGGAAGGACGGCGCCGATGAACCGCGTCTTCGGGGATCGCAAGACGATCCTCATCCTCCTCATCCCGCCTCTGGCCATCTACGTCCTGCTCAAGGTCGTGCCGGTGCTGTGGTCGCTCGGGCTCTCGTTCTTCCAGGGCAACACGCTGCGCGGGTTCGAGTTCGTCGGGTTCGAGAACTTCACGACCTTCGCCACCGACGGGGCCGCGCTGCAGTCGCTATGGGTGACGATCGGATTCGCCGTCATCGCGACGGTGTGCCAGGTGACCTTCGGCTACCTGCTCGCGCTCCTGTACGTCTTCGTGCTCCGCAAGGGGTCGGCGTTCGTGCGCACCGCCGTGTTCTTCCCGATGGTCCTTCCCACCGTGGCCGTGGCGCTGCTGTTCCGCAGCTTCGTCGCCGTGGGCGACAACCAGGGGCCCGTCAACGACATCATCAACTTCTTCGGCGGCAGCAGCGTGGAGTTCATGGCGTCCACCGCCGGCACGATGGCCACCGCGATCGTCATGACGCTGTGGAGCTCGATGGGCTTCTACGCCGTGCTGCTCTACACCGGGCTCCTCGACATCCCCGACGAGATCATCGAGTCGTCCCGGCTCGACGGCGCGGGCGGCCTCCGCCTGGTGCGCCACATCATCGTGCCGCTGTCGGCCCCGATCCTCCTCTCGTCGATCATCTTCAGCCTGAACTCCACGCTGAAGGTCTTCGACAGCCTGCTCGCCCTCAACGGCGGTGGACCGGGGACCTCGACCTCGCCCCTGACCCTGTACATGTACCGCACCGCGTTCGAGTACGCGGAGTACGGCTACGGCAGCACGATCGCCCTCGTGCTGACCCTGCTGTGCCTCGTGTTCACGCTGACCGTGTTCCGCTCATCGAGCAAGCGCGTGGAGGACTGAGATGACCGCCACCCAGACCCTCACCCAGGCGAGCCCCCGGTCGCGCAAGGTCGCCGCCGCACCCGGCGCCACTCCCGGAACGGCGCGGCGCTTCCGCCGGTCACTGCGCCGCATCCCGGTGTGGCTGGTCGTCACGGTGCTCCTGATCGTCGTGATGTATCCGCAGCTGTGGATGATCCTCGGCTCGTTCAAGACGCAGACCGAGTTCTTCGAGAACCCGACCTGGGCCCTCCCCGAGACGTGGACGCTCGACAACTACGTCTCGGCGCTCACCCGCGGCAACGTCGGCCTCAACTACCGCAACAGCCTGCTCGTGACCATCCCGTCGGTCGCGCTGATCATCCTGCTGGGCGTCGCCGCGGGCTACGTGCTCGAGGTCATGATCTGGAAGGGCCGCCGGACGGTCCTGCTGTTCATCCTCGCCGGCATCATGGTGCCCGGGCAGATGATCCTCGTGCCGCTGTTCACCGTCTACTTCCGGGCGGGGCTCACGAACTCCCTCTGGCCGCTCATCCTGACCTACACGGCGATGGGCATACCGCTGACGACCTTCCTCATGGCGGCGTACTTCCGGTCGGTGCCGCGGGAGATCTTCGAGGCGGCCACGATGGACGGATCGAGCCCCCTGCGGTCGTTCTTCGTCATCGCGCTGCCGCTCATGAAGAACTCGATGCTCACGATCGGTCTGGTGCAGTTCTTCAGCGTCTTCAACGACCTGCTGATCGCGCTGACCTTCACCACGAAACCCGACCTCGCTACGATCCAGGTGGGTCTGCTGAGCCTGTCGGACGAGTACGGGTCGACGCAGTACGGACCGCTGTTCGCCGCGATCAGCGTCAACATCATCGTGCTGCTGATCGTGTTCGTGTTCTTGAACAAGAAGATCATGGCCGGCCTCGCAGCCGGGTCGCTGAAGGGATGACCATGACGCGCATCGCGTTCCTGCACACCGGCGCCGTCAACATCGCCCCGTTCGGAGAGCTCGCCGCCGAGCTGCTCCCGGAGGCGGTCGTGGTGAACTACCTCGACGACAAGATCGTCGCCGACCTCCGCGACGAGCAGCGGGCGGCCTCGGTGCCCGGACGCGTCGAGGCCCTGGTGGCCGCGGCGGCGGCCGGGGGAGCCGACGCCGTGATGTTCACTTGCTCGTCGATCTCCGAGCTGGCGGCCCCCGCCGCCGCCGCCGCGGGAGTCCCGGTGCTGCGGGTCGACGAGGCGATGGCGGATGCCGCCGTGCGTGCCGGCCGCCGCGTGCGCGTGCTGGCGACGCTGTCGACGACGAGCCGGCCCACGATCGGCCTGCTCCGCGAGCGCGCTGCGCTGGCGGACCTGCACCCCGAGATCACCGACGAGGTCATCGACGGGGCCTTTGCGGCGGTGGCATCCGGTGACCGCGCCACGCACGACCGTCTCGTCGGCGCCGCGATCGAGCGGGCCGCCGCCGAGGCCGACGTCGTCGTGCTGGCGCAGGCGTCGATGGCCGGCGCCGCCGACGCCGTCTCGGTCGACGTGCCGGTGCTCACCAGCCCGCGCCTGGGCGTCGAGCGCCTGGCGGCCCATCTGTCCTGACACCCACTCGCGGCGCGCGACCCGACCCGAATGGCTCTTCTTCCGCGCCTCGTAGCGACCGTATGCGTCGGGTCGACGCGGCGACCGGGGGCGACCGGGGGCGACCGGGGACGTCAGTCCGCGAGGTTCTCGGCGGTGCGCAGGTCGGTGATCAGCGTCGTCACCCAGCCGCCCGTGACGGCGCCGCGGATCGCGTCGAGCTTGCGCGGGCCGCCGGCGATGCCGACCCGTCGCGGGATGCGGTGGAGGTCATCGACGGGGATCGCGATGATGCGGTCGTCGATGTCGCCGCGCACGAGGCTGCCGTCGGCGCGGAAGATGCGGTGGCAGATGTCTCCCACCGCTCCTGCGGCCAGCAGCGGCGAGCGCTCCTCGTCGGTGAAGGCGTTGCCGCTGGTGGTGAGCACGTCGGAGGGCTCGACGCTGCCGATGCCCATGATCGCCATCGTCAGCTCGCTCCACCGGCGCGTGACGTCCTGCATCGACGCGCCCGCGAGCAGGCTGTCGCGGATGTCGGGACCGGCGACGAGACCCGGCGCCGGAACGTAGACGGGCTCCGCGCCGAGCATGCGCGCCAACTCGCCCAGGATGCGGTTGGAGTGGCTCTGCGCCTCGGCCGCGCCCATGCCGCCCAGCAGCTGCACCACCTCGGTGGCTCCGCGGGTGGGCAGCGGCCGCATCCGGTCGACCATCGCGAGGATGGTCTGGCTCCACGATGAGACGCCGATGCGGTCGGTGCCCGAGAGGGTCGCCTCGAGGTACGCGGCGGCGCCGGCCCCGATCGAGGCCAGGGTCTCGGCTTCGTCGGCGTCGGGGTCCACGTCCACGACGACGACGTCCGTGAGCCCGTAGGTGGTCTCGAGGCGTTCCTCGAGCTCGGTGTACACGCCGGGGGCCACCGTCACGATGGTGCGCACGATGCCGACCGCCTCCGCGCGCTTGAGCAGCCGAGAGACTTTGGCCTGCGAGATGTTCAGCGCCTGGGCGATGTCGGCCTGTCGTGCACCGCGCTCGTGGTACATCCGCGCGATCTTCGTCATCAAGCGCACCTGCCCGTCGTGCGGACGGGTGTAGCGGCTCATCGACACGCGTGCTCCGTTCAAGTCGTCACCCGGGGGAGGGTGTGGCCGAGAACATCAAGGATGCCACCTGTGCTCCGCGGTGATGCCGCTTGAGCGACCGGTACTGCGTCGACCATCGGCATCCGCCCCTCGTTGTGAACAATCTTCACTATAGAATGATTATGCATCGGTGCGCGGCGCCGACTTACACGAGGATGTGGCGATGATGATCGGCGTGACAGGCAGTGGGGGAAAACTCGGGCGTGCGACAGTCGAGCGGCTCCGTTCCGACGGGCACGACGTCGTGGGCTTCGACACCGTCGGCACGCCAGGACCCGGCTTCACGCGCGTCGACCTGTCGGACTACGGGCAGACGCTCGACGCGATGCTCGGTGTCACGGCCCGGCACGCCGGGCTCGACGCGCTCGTGCATCTTGCGGCGATCCCCGTCAACGGACTCGTTCCCGACGCCGCGACCTTCCACACCAACGTCGCCGTGACCTTCAACGTGCTCTTCGCGGCCCACCGCGCCGGCATCCGACGCGTCGTGTTCGCCTCGAGCATCACGGCCATGGGGTTCCCGTTCGACGAGGCGCCGCCGGCTCTTCCCGTCGACGAGACCTACAGCTCGGCCAACAACACCTACGGCCTCGGCAAGATCGTCGAGGAGGCCATGGCCGCGCAGATGACGCGCTGGGGCGCGGATGCCTCGATCACCGCGCTGCGCTTCACCAACGTCGTCGCTCCCGACGAATACGCGACGTTCGAACGGGCGGGGGAGCCGGACTACCGCCGTGACCTGATCGGATCGTGGATCGATGCGCGCGACGGAGCCGCCGCCATCGCCCTCGCGCTGTCCGGCGCACAACCGGGCTTCGCCGTCTACAACGTCGCCGCGCCCACCTCGGGGATCCGCGACCCTTCACGGGATGCGGCGGCACGCTGGTTCCCCGGCACGCCGGTGGCAGCGGATCTCGGCGAGTTCGAGTCGCTCATGTCGACGCGCAAGATCCAACGCGAGCTCGGCTTCCGCGCCGAGCACGACTGGCGGTGACCGGCGTGCGGGCGGCCGCCGAGGCGGGCGCTGCCGCGGCCTACACGCCGGTCGAGCTCGCGTTCACCGGACCGGCCGAGCCGATCCCGGCCTCCCGGGTCCCGTTCGTCCTCGACGTCCGTCTCGGCGGCCGTCGGCTGCGGGTGCCGGGCTTCTGGGACGGCGGCGACCGCTACCTGGCCCGATTCCTGCCGGACGCGGCCGGGGAGTGGTCGTGGTCGACGCGGAGCGATGCGGCCGAGCTCGACGGGCATGCCGGAAGCGTCACCGTCGCCGCGGCGGTCGGGCACGGTCCGGTTCGCGTGGCCGAGCGGTTCCACTTCGCCCACGCCGACGGCACGGCCTACCGTCCGGTGGGGGCGACCGTCTACAACTGGCTGCATCAGCCCGACGAACTCGTCGCCGCAACGATCGAGGCGATCGCGGACGCGGGATTCACCAAGCTGCGCTTCCTGGTCTTCCCCCAGGCCGGGGACTACGTCGAGCACGAGCCCGAGCTGCTGCCTTTCGAACGCACGGCATCGGGCTGGGACGTCGACCGGCCCGTTGTGGCGTTCTTCCGGCGCCTCGACGCCGCCGTCCGGGTGCTCGGCGAGCGCGGCATCCAGGCGGACGTGCTCATCCTCAACGCATACGACGGCGGGCACTTCGGTCTCGATGAGCTGACCGAGGAGCAGGATGCCGGTTACCTCCGCTACCTCGTGGCGCGGCTGTCGGCATTCCCGAACGTGTGGTGGTCGTTGTGCAACGAGTTCGACATCCTCGACCGGCCGCGCGGACGCTGGGACCGCCTCGGAGCGCTGCTGGCCGAGATCGACCCGCACGATCACCTGCGCTCGATCCACAACTGGATCGAGCTGTTCGACCACAACCGCCCGTGGATCACGCACGCTTCCATCCAGAACGGCCATGTCACGACGGACTTCGGGCGCGCGGGACTGTACCGCGACGTCTACGACAAGCCGGTCGTGCTCGACGAGATCAACTACGAAGGCGACATCCCCGAGCGCTGGGGTCATCTCGACGCGCACGAGCTCGTGCATCAGTTCTGGGTCGCGACGGTGTCGGGGTGCTACGCCTCGCACGGCGAGAGCTTCGCACGGCCCGGCGGCAGCCTGCACATCGTCGAGGGCGGCGCGCTGACCGGGCGATCGCCGCTACGACTGGCCTTCCTCCGGCAGGTGCTCGACGATCTCGTCATCCCGGGCATCGACCCGATCGACAAGTGGGACGACCCCGAGTACGTCGGCGGGGTCGCGCGTCGCCAGTACCTGCGCTATCTCGGCCGGTCCGCTCCGGAGAGCTGGCGCTTCCGGCTGCCGCAGGCGACGAACGTCGGAGAGCGCCTGCAGCCCGGCGACGCCTTCACCGTCGATGTCATCGACACCTGGAACATGACGGTCACCGCGATCGAGCGGCCCTTCGTGCTCGACGACGTGCGGCGCAACGAGGCCTTCGCGCCCGATCGCCTCGCCCTGCCCGCCGGCGAGGCGATCGCGCTGCGGATCACGCGGACGACGCGCTGAGGATCTCGGCCGAGGCCGCCCCGGTGCCCGCGTCAGCGGGCCAGGGAACGGCGCGGGCGTGCACGCCGTGTCCGAGCTCCTCGGCGGGTGCGCCGGGCAGTTCGAGCACCGCCGTGGTGCCCACCGGCACCGTGACCTCGGCTCGGAGCGTCGCGTCGTCGATCCGCCACGAGATGGCGGCCTCGCCGTAGGGAGTGCGGTGCCGGGCTCCGGCGTGGGACAGCCCGCCACCGGGCTGCGGGGCGAACCTGATGCGGCGGTACCCGGGCTCGGCTGCGGCGAGTCCCGCCACGACGCGGTGCATCCAGTCCGCCACCGCGCCGAGGGCGTAATGGTTGAACGAGGTCATCGTGCCGGGGTTGACCGTGCCGTCGGGCAGCATCGAGTCCCAGCGTTCCCAGACGGTGGTCGCCCCCATCCCCACCTGGTAGAGCCAGGAGGGGCACTCGCGCTCGAGCAGCAGCGCATAGGCCGCGTCGGCCTCGCCCTCGGAACTGAGGGCATCGGTGACGTAGGGGGTGCCCACGAACCCGGTTGCGATGCGGTTCCCCGACTCCTCGACCAGGCGTGCCAGCCGGCGGGCGGCGGGCCGGCGCAGCTCGGCCGGGAGCAGGTCGAAGCGCAGGGCGACGGCGTACGCGGTCTGCGCGTCGGAGGTCATCGTCCCGTCCGCCCGCACGTATCGAGCGATGAACGCCTCGCGGATCTCGTCGGCGAGGCGGCCGTAGCTCGCGGCGGCGCGGCTGTCGTCGAGCACGTCCGCCATGCGCGCGACCAGCCGCGTCGACAGGGCGAAATAGGCCGTCGCGACCAGGTACTTGTCGGTCAGGCCGGCCGCCGGGTCCTGGGGCGGCGCGGCGGGGTCGAGCCAGTCGCCGAGCTGATAGCCGGTGTCCCACAGCCGAGACGGTCCGGCGATGTCGGCGATGAGGTCGACCCACGCGCGCGCGCTCTCGAACTGGGCGCGCAGAACCCCCACGTCGCCGAACCGCTCGTACAGCGTCCACGGCACGACCGTCGCCGCGTCGCCCCAGGCGGCGCCCGGACGCATGGGCGTCCACATCGTGTCGGCCGGGATGACCGGGACGTACCAGGGTACGGTGCCGTCGGGAAGCTGCTCGGCCGCGAGGTCGCGCAGCCATCCCGCCAGCATCCCCGAGCTGTCGAAGAGGAACGAGGCTGTCGGCGCGAACATCTGGATGTCGCCGGTCCACCCCAGACGCTCGTCGCGCTGCGGGCAGTCGGTGGGGATGTCGACGAAGTTGCCGCGCATTCCCCACACGACGTTCTCGTGCAGGCGGTCGAGATCGGGCTCGGACGAGTCGAACCATCCGGTGCGCTCGAGATCGGTGTGGATGACGCGGGCGGTGAGCGCGCCCGCGGCGACGTCGGCGTCGAGGTCGCCGGGCCAGCCCTCGACCTCGACGTAGCGGAAGCCATGGAAGGTGAAGCGCGGTTCCCATTCCTCGGGCTGGTTGCGTCCGGCGAAGGTGTACGAGTCGGTGGATGCCGCATCGCGCAACGGGCGGCGGTAGAGCTCGCCGTCTTGCAGCACCTCGGCGGTGCGGAGCGTGACGGTGTGACCGGCCGCCCCGCGGGAGCGCAGGCGCACGATGCCCGTCAGGTTCTGCCCGAAATCGAGCAGGCGGCGCCCCGACGGCGAGGTCACGACGGCGACGGGGGCGACCTCCTCGGTGACCCGCACCGGTGGCGCCGTCGGCGCGACCAGCGTCGCCGGGTCGCGCCGGCGCAGCTGCACCCGCCCCCACCCGGCGTCGTCGAAACCGGGGGAGGACCATCCCGGCTGCTCCTCCCGCGCGTCGTAGCACTCGCCGTCGTAGATGCCGGATGCGATGATCGGGCTCGGCGCGGTCCGCCACGACGTGTCGCTGCGGACGGTCTGGCGAGAGCCGTCGGCGTAGGTCAGCTCCAGCTGGCCGATGAACGACTGATCGTCGCCGTAGACGTTGCGGAACCCGCCGCGCCAGCCCAGCCGGCCCCGGTACCAGCCGTCGCCGAGCCAGGCGCCGATCGCGTTCGGGCCGTCGACGACGAGCTCGGTCACGTCGTAGGTGTAGTAGCGCAGGCGGCGGTCGTAGACGGTCCACCCCGGGGAGAGCACGTCGGAGCCGACGCGGCGACCGTTGAGCTCGGCCTGGTAGACGCCGTGGGCGCTGGCGTACAGGCGGGCACGGACGAGGCCCGGCCGCACCGTGAACTCGGACCGGACGAGAGAGGGGCGCCGCGTGTCGCTCAGGGGGTTCTCGTTGCGGATCGCCCCGATCGGGCCCGCGCTCCAGTCCGACGGCGACAGCAGGCCCGCCTCGAGCTCGAGGGCGTCGCTCCACGCCGAGCGCTCGCCGTCGTCGCCGACGACCCGAACCCGGACGCGCGCCCGTTCGCGCGAGCGCAGCGGGGCGGCCGGCCACGGCACGAGAACCTGGTCGCCGGATGCCACGACGAGGGTCTCGGCGTCACCGTCGCGGTCGACCTCGACCTCGTAGGACTGCTGCCGCCACCCCTCCGGGGCGTCGGTCACGATCCACGACAGCCGGGGCTCGGGCTCGCCGATGCCGAGCGCATCGCGGTGGTGTTCTGCGCGTACGTCGCGGACTGCGGTCATGGCGATCATCCCTTCACCGCACCGGCGGCGAGGCCCCTCATGATTCGTTGGTTCAGGAACAGGTAGAGCACGAGGATGCCGCCGACGGTGATGCAGATCGCCGCGAACAGCGGGCCGTAGTTGGTGGATCCGTACTCGCCCGAGAAGTTGAGCAGGCCGACCTGGATGGTGTTCAGCCGGCGCTGTCCGGCGAAGATCAGCGCGAAGAGGAGGTCGTTCCAGATCTGGAAGAACTGCACGATCGCGACGGTGAGGATGGCGTTGCGCATCATCGGCATCCCGATCCAGAAGAAGGCGCGCACCATCGAGGCGCCGTCGATCGTGGAGGCCTCGAAGATCTCGCGCGGGATGGCGCGGAAGTACGTGGCCATCATGAACACCGTCAGGGGCAGGCCCGACGCGGTGTAGATGAGGATCAGCGGCAGCAGCGATCCGGTCGCGCCGATGTTGAACGCGGCCGTGAACAGCGGCAGCACGATCATCTGTCCCGGGATCATGATCCCGGGACAGGAACAGCAGGAGGATCGTCGCCCGCCCGCGGAACACCAGCACCTCGAGGGCGTAGCCCGCCGCCGTGCCGAGGACGACCAGCAGCAGCAGCGAGGGGAAGGTCACGATCGCGGAGTTGACGATCGTGGTCGACAGGTTCGCCGTCTCCCACCCCGTGACGTAGTTGTCCCAGCGCCAGGCCTCGGGAAGGGCGTAGGAGGGGTTGTTGAGGAAGTCGCTGTTGGACTTCAGCGAATTGATGAACATCCAGAACAGCGGATACGCGGTGATGAGGATCAGGAAGGCGATCGTCAGCAGCGCCGGGATGCGGCGCACGGCGCGGGCGGCGGCAGAGCCTGCTCCACCCGGACGCTGCCGGGGCGCGCGGGGGGAGGGGACGGCGACGGTGTCGAGCGTGGCGGTCATGTCGACTCCCTCAGACGGTGATGTCGCGACGCGACGAACGGAAGATGAACAGGGTGATCACCAGGCACATGACCGTCAGCAGCAGGGCGATGGTCGAGCCATAGCCGTAGTCGCTGTACTGGAACGCGGTGCGGTACATGTACAGCGTCAGCGGCGTCGTCGAGCTCCCGGGGCCGCCGCCGGTGAGGGCGAACACCGAATCGAAGACCTTGATCGTGCCGTTGATCGAGAAGATGAACGACGCGAAGAGGATCGGAAGCGACATCGGCAGCACGATGTGTCGGAACAGGCTCACGCCTCGTGCGCCGTCGAGGCGGGCCGACTCCACGATCTCGTCGGGGATGTCCAGCAGCCCCGAGAAGATGAGGATGCCGTAGAAGCCGATGGACCGCCAGACGTCCATGACGACGATGACGATGAACGCCGTCGTGCCCGACCCGAGCCAGTCCACCGAGTCCAGGCCGACGTTCACGAGCAGCTCGTTGACGAAGCCGTCGCTCGGGGCGGACTGGAAGATCTTCTGGTACAGCAGCGAGACCGCCACGGTGGGCAGCACCACGGGGAAGAAGACGAGCGTGCGCACGAGGACGGAGGACTTCCGCAGCACGAAGTTGTAGAGCAGGGCCAGGCCGTAGCCCAGCACCACCTGGAGCAGCGTGACGAGCACGGCGTAGCGGACGGTGGACCAGAACGCATCCCAGACGGCGCTGTCGGAGATCAGGCGCTCGAAGTTCGCGACGCCCGCGAACTCGAAGCCCATCAGCGGGCTTCCGGAGAAGAAGGTCAGCCCGAGCGACCACACGACGGGGGCCAGCATGATGACGGTGTAGACGAGGAGTGCGGGCGTCAGCAGGAGGATGATCGCCTTGCGATCGCCGAGGACGGACTTCATCGCTGGCCTTTCGGAGACGGGGAGAGGGGCGAGGGCGGGGTGCCCCGGCGCGATCGTCACGCCGGGGCACCGCGTCTCACGGGTTGTCGATGGCGTCCTGGACGAGTCCCATGAACTCCTCCGGCGTGAGCTGTCCCGTTACGAGCAGGGCGGCGTTGGTCGAGGAGATCTGGCTCGCCTTCGCGGGGAAGAGCGCCTCGAACCACAGCACGCTGTCGGTGCTGGTGGCGATGGTGTCGGCGACCTTCTGCGAGATCTCGGGCAGATCGGCCTCCTCGTCGGCGACGAAACCGGTGATCTGTCCCTGCTGCAGCGCGGCATCGCCGTAGTTCTCGGCGATGCAGCCGAGCCATCCGGCCACGTCCTCCGAGTAGGCGTCGGCGCTGAAGGTCGCCGGCAGCCCGACGTTCGAGGGGTACTGGTCGATGGAGCCGGCTCCTCCCTCGACGGCGGGGAAGGGGAAGAAGCTCATGTTCTCGGCGCCCACCTCGTTGCCCTCGCCGTTGATGTTGCCGAGGATCCAGCTGCCCATGTAGATCATGGGAGCCTGCCCGGTGAGGAAGAGGTTGTACGAGCCGTCGATGTCGAGCGAGGTGACGTTGTCGCCGAAGTAGCCCTCAGCGCCCAGGTCGGCGATGGCCGCGGCCGCTTCGACGTACTCGGGATCGGTGAGCTTGGCCTCGCCGTCGGCGACCTTCTGCAGCGCGTCGGGGCCGACGGTGCGGAAGAGGTAGGTGGAGACGAGTCGGGTCAGCGGCCAGCCCTGCTCACCCGATGCCGAGAACGGCGTGAGCCCCGCGGCCTTCGCCTCGCCGGCGATCGTCACGAGCTCGTCCCAGGTCTGCGGGACCTCCCAGCCGTTGTCCTCGAAGATCTGCGTGTTGTACCAGATGCCCTCGATGTTGTACTGGAAGGGCAGGAAGTTGAACCCGCCGCCGTACAGCTTCTCGATCGTCGAGACGGCTCCGGGGGCGATCTTGTCGCGCATGCCCAGATCGGTGAGCGCCTCGTCGAAGTCGACGAGCGCGCCGGCCTCGGCCAGTCGCGCACCCTCGGCGGGGTTGCCGCCGGCCGAGAACATCGGAGGAAGGCCGCCCTGGCTGGCCAGCAGCTGGATCTGCGCGTCGAGCTCCGCTTGGGGCACGGAGCTGACCTCCAGCGGCAGCGTCTCGTTCTGCTCGGCGCATGCGCCGTCGATGAGCGCGTCGAGCACGGGCTCGGTGGTGGTGTTCTCGGAGTTCTTCAGGAACTCGAACGTCGACGGCTCGCTGCCGCCGCCTCCACCTCCGGAGCAGCCGGCGAGCATGAGCGCCCCGGCGCTCATCAGACCGAAAGTGGCGATCAGCGGCTTGCGGAGCCGACGCGATGATGCTGTGGACACGATTCCTCCTTGAACGGTGCGCGCCTCACAGCCGAATCAGCGTTGAGACGTTTCAAAACAGGATGCTAGGGCGACGCCCGGGTGCTGTCAATAGAGCAGTGCCCGCAGCGCGACACTCGCCCCGGCCCGTTATTGAAACGTCACAATAAGGATGACGAACCGCCACTGCTGCGTTACTGTCGGGAAGCAGCGGCGAACCCGGGAGGTCAGCGTGTCGAGAGTGGGCATCCGCGATGTCGCGGCTCTGGCCGGCGTCGCCGTGGGCACCGTCTCGCACTACCTGAACCACCCCGACCGGGTCTCCGACGAGAAGGCGCTGCGCATCCGGGCGGCCATCGAGACGCTCGGCTTCGTCCCGTCCAGCGCGGGCCGCCAGCTGCGCCTGGGCGTCAGCGCCGTCGTCGGCTACATCGCACCCGACGTGAGCAACCCCTATTTCGCCGAGATCGCCGAGAGCGTCGAGCGCCGGGCGTCGGAACTGGGCCTGAGCATCTTCCTGGCGAACTCGCATCGCAGCAAGGAGCGCGAGGACGCGTATCTGAAGGTCTTCGAGGAGCATCGCGTGCGCGGGCTCATCGTCTCGTCGCACCATCCCATCGAGGAGCGTCTGGAGGCGGTGCGGCTGCGCGGCACCCCGTCGGTCCTCGTGGGTCAGCGCGCGCACTCCGCGCAGCAGGCCTCGGTCTCGGTCGACGACGAAGAGGGCGGCCGCCTCGTCGCCGCGCATCTGCTCGAACAGGGATGCCGGCGCCTGGCGTTCGTCGGCGGCCCGCTCGACATCCCCCAGGTGGCGGCGCGCCTCGCCGGGGCGGGTGAGGCCGTGCGTACGGCCGGCGCGGCCACGCTCGAGATCCTCCCGCAGCCCGACCGGACCATCGCGGGAGGGCGGGAGATCGGCGCGATCATCGCGTCGCGTCCGCCCGACCTGCGCCCGCAGGGCGTCTTCGCCGCGAACGACCTCCTCGCCCTCGGCATCCTGCGCGAGCTCGACCACGCCGGCATCCGCGTGCCGCACGAGATCGCGCTCGTCGGGTACGACGACAACGTCTACGCCCAGGCGTCGCTCATCCCGCTCACGACCGTTCGCACCCGCCACGTCGGGTTCGGGGTCGCGGTGGTCGATCTGCTCTCGGACGTGCTGTCGGGGCGGGCGATCGACGAGCCGCACCGGGTGTTCCGGCCCGAGCTGGTCGTGCGGGAGAGCAGCGTCTCGTCCGCGAGCTGACCGCAGCCGCTCAGAACTCCCACACCGTCGGACGCCCCTCGAGGAAGGCGATCATGGTGAGCACGAGGAAGTTCCAGTTCTGGAAGCCGTGCGTGATGATCGGCTCGCCGTTGTCGGGGTGGTAGTACTCGTGCAGCGAGCCGTTTGCCTCGAGATCGGCGCCGAAGAGCGCGACGGTCTTCTCGGCGAGGTCGCGCGCGTCGTCGATGAAGCCGTACTTCACGAGCCCGCGGAACACGAGGTAATTGCTGATGCCCCAGACGGGCCCGAGCCAGTTCGAGGGGTTGTTCGAGGCCCGCAGGTCGAAGCCCTTCTCGAGTCGGGAGAGGGTGCGGACGCCGTAGTTGGCGTTGAAGGTGCGGGCGTCTCGGTACCGCTCGACCATGCGTTCAGCCTGGGTCTGGGTCGCGATCCCGGCCCACAGGGGAAGGAAGCTCGACCAGTTGTCGACGCGCAGCAGCAGCCCCGGCCAGTGCCGTGGCGCGCCGCGGTGCAGCCAGTCGTCCGCGTCGATCTCGCGCAGGCCGATGTCGACGCTGTAGAAGGTGCCGTCGCGCTCGTCCCATGCGGCGGCATGCAGGGCATCGGCGAGGTCCTGCGCCCGCCTGCGCCACCGGTTCGCCGCGACGAGGTCGCCGAGTTCCTCCTGCAGGAACCCGGCCGCGAGCAGCTCCCGGTACAGCAGGCTGTTGAGGAAGATCGCGGCGGTGCTCCGGTCGGGCCGGTAGTAGACCGAGGGGTCGTTGTCGACGCCGACGGCGAAATCGGTCTGCCAGTAGGCCAGCCCGGTCGGGGAGTGCAGGTGGCTCGTGAGGTAGCGCTCGAGGAACGCCTCGAGCACGGGCAGGTGCGGCCGCATCCATTCGGCGCTGCCCGCCCGTCGCGACAGCAGCGCGGCGTGCTGGGCGAGCACGGGCTTGTGCATGTTCTGCCGGAAGCCGCCGGCCCGCCCCGGATCGCCGTGCTGCAGCGATCCCGCCGGGCTGAGCTGGATGGGCATGACCCCGTCGCGGTCGGTGTGGTCGAGGAAGTTCAGGACGCTGCCCCGCTCGTACGCGGCGAACAGGCCCGGCCGGTCGGTGTCGCGCTCGACCTGCCCGAGGGCGATGCTGATGGTCCACGAGTCCCAGTCCCACAGGGCGCGGGAGTAGTAGGGCGAATCCGGGTCGCTGGGCACCGTGTAGGGGTGCGCGAGGATGCCTTCCGGCTCGCGCGTCATGCGCTCGGAGCGGTCGCGGACGAACTCGCTCAGCTCGCGTCGCCAGCGCTCCTGCATCAGGGCTCCCGTTCGAGGTCGAGGCGGCGCCAGTCACCCGCGGGGATGTCCATCGCGGCGGGACGACCGGCGACGATGACCTCGACCCGGCGGGGGCGGCGGTCGAGGTTCGCCGCGATCACCGTGGTGCCCGAGGGGGATTCGGCGGCCAGCGCCCAGACCAGGCCGTCGGCGCTGCCGCCGCTTGCCGCTTCCCGACCCGAGAGCCCCGCCAGTGCGCGGATCGCCGCAGCGGCCGGGAGGGCGTCGCCTGCCGAGGTGAGGATGCCGCGCGGTCCCCATCGCTCGTAGTAGGTGGCGCTCGCGACGCCGGGTACGGCGAGGGCCGCGGCGCTCGCGATCGTCCAGGCGGCCAGTTCACCCGTCGCCTGTCGAGGGTCGTCGGCGTCGGTCAGGTGGGTGCCGTGACCGCCCGACAGGTCGGATGCCGCGGGCCGGGGCGGCGCGGTGGTGGCGACGTCGTTGAAATGCGGACGCAGCGTGATCGGCCCGATGTGCACCGGCGCGCCGCCGGCGATGTCGACCGCCTG
This sequence comes from Microbacterium arborescens, assembly GCF_049707515.1. Classification (GTDB taxonomy): domain Bacteria; phylum Actinomycetota; class Actinomycetes; order Actinomycetales; family Microbacteriaceae; genus Microbacterium; species Microbacterium arborescens_B. The sequence goes on from NZ_JBNAFI010000001.1 coordinate 175,233, forward strand.
CGCGGCCACGAGGCGCTGCATCGGGAGCGACTCGACCAGCTGCTCGGTGTCGCGGCTGTGGAAGAGCGGAGTCAGGCCGAAGACGATGCCCGCGAGATCGCCCGGCAACCGGTGCTGTTCGCGGTTGAGCTCGGTGAAGTGGGCGCGCGACCCGCCCACCACCGGAGCGTCGAGCCCGACGGCGTCGAGCGCCCGGCGCAGGAGCTCGACGGCCGCCGTGTCCGAGATGTGCCGGGCCGCGCCCGCCGGCTGGAACGCCGTGACCCGCGCGACCCGGTGCGTGCGGAGGGCGTCGGCGGCCTGCGCGAGCGCGGCCTCGGCCGCGGCGTCGTCCTGGGCCGAGGCCCCCGCCTCGACTGGCAGGACCAGGCGCGCGTCGAGGGGTGGACCCTCGGATGCCGCTCGCGCGAGCGCGGCGGGCCATCCCGGCCACGCCAGGTCGAGCTCGACGAGAGTGGTGGCGACCGGCGCCGGGTCATCCGCCGCAGCGGCCCGGGGTGCCGGATCCGGCGCGGTCGACGCGCCCAACCCGATCGCGGGGAACGGGCCGCAGGGCTCGAGTCGGATCGACGCCACGGTGCTCGCCGGCCCCGTACTCGTGATCCCGGTGCCCGGGACTGCGGCGGGCGCGGACTCGTCGGCGGGTGAGGACACGTCGGCGGTGATCGTGAGCGCCTGCACGACGCGCTCGCCCGCGTGCAGACCGTAGGGGAACGGCAGGGCCAGCGGCCGGCTGTAGACCTTGAACGACGCATCGGTCCAGTTGCGCTGGTCCTCCATCTCGAAGACGTCGCCGTCGAACGCGAGGGCGATCGCGAGTCCGGCGTCGTGCCATCGCAGCGTCGCGATGTCCTCCACGGGTTGATGCGGGCTGATGGCGACCGGAAGCGCCGTCTCGGACGTGCTGCCGTTCGCATGCCCGACGGCGAGGCGGGCCCCCGCCGCCGCGGGCGGGATGAGCGCGACCAGACCCGTGCGATTCGTCTCGATCGGCGACGCCGCCTCGAGGTCGCACAGCACGCGCAGGCTGCCGCCGCGCGCCTCGGCGCGCACGATGCCTCGCAGCGGCATCCGCTCCTCCGCCGTCCGCACGTGCAGCACCACGCTCGTCTCGGCCGCGGTCACCCGATCGACGACGAGGTCGATCGTGTTCCAGTCGCGATCCCGCACGACGGCCCGGATGCTGCGCAGCACGGGCCGTCCGCGGAAGCGGATGTCGGCGAGCTCGTCGCCGCGCAGCTCGAACTCCCAGGCTCCGATCCGCCGCCGGTCCGCGTCCTCGCGCTCCCACATCTTCGGCATCCTCAGAGCGTCGTCATGCCGCCGTCGACCGAGAACGTCGCACCGGTCGCGAACGACCCTTCGTCGCTCGCGAGGTAGACCATGATGCCGGTGACGTCGGCGGGGGTGCCCGCCCGGCCGACCGGGATGCGCGAGACGATGGCCGCCCGAGACTGCGGGTCGTCGCTGATCGCCGACACCAGCGGCGTCTCGGTGTAGGCCGGCTGCACCGTGTTCACCCGGATGCCGCGATCGGCGTACGCCGCCGCGACCGTGCGCCCCAGTCCGTGCACGCCGGCCTTCGAGGCGCTGTAGGCGGTGAAGTCCCGTCCCTCGCCGTTGACCGCGGTCGGGCTGCCGGTGAGGATGATCGACCCGCCCCCGCGCGACAGCAGCGCGCGCACGGCGTACTTCACCGTGAGGAACGTGCCGGTCAGGTTGACCTCGATCGTCCGTCGCCACACGTCGAGGTCGAGGTCGGCGGCGGGCGCGTCCTGCCCGAACAGCTGCACCCCGGCGTTCGCGACGACGACGTCGGGCGTCCACCCGGCCGCCTCGAGCTCGGCGAAGGCGGCCGCGACGGCGGTCTCGTCGGAGATGTCCATCGTGACCGCCCGCGCGAGCGGCCCGAGCGCCGCCGCGGCAGCAGCGACAGCGTCGGCGTTGCGATCGGCGAGCACGACCCGCGCCCCCTCGGCGACGAACCGCTCGGCCACCGCGTGCCCGATGCCCATCGCTGCACCCGTCACGAGCGCCGTCTTGCCCTGCAGTCTCGTCATCGTCGTCGTCCTCAGCGCTCGATGTGGTCCAGGTGCAGCATCCGCGCGAGGTTCTTGTCGAGCTCGTCGTCGCGGAAGATCTTCTTCCAGTCGTCCTTGATGATGCTCTCGCGACCGTAGTCCATCGCGATCAGGCACGCATCGCTGAACGGGTTGTCGCCGCGCAGGCCGTTCGCGAGAGCGACCTGGGTGTGGCCGTACAGGATGCTGCGGGCCGCCGCCTCGGGCACGCCCATCGTGTGGATCGCCTCGTCGAGCGCTTCGTTCAGAAGCGACCCGATCATGCAGGAGACGGTCTCGACGAGCGTCGGCTCGAGCTGGGCGAGCTGCTTGACCGTGACCCAGTGCACGTCGATGACCGGGGCGTAGATGGCGCGGACGGTCTCCTCGACGATGCGCTTCTTCTCGGGGTCGTCCGATTCGATCGCGGCGATCGCGTCCTGCGGTGCGGCGATGCCGCCGAACGTGTCGGCCCACTCCTCTTTCGTCGTGCGTTCGAGGAAGACCGACGGGTGGCACGGGTGGGCGACAGCCTGGATGACGTCGTCACGCGTGGTGAGCAGCCCCGCGTAGGCGGCGGCCGGGTCGAGGGTCAGCACGATCGCGCCGGGCTTGAGCTGCGGAACGAGGTCGGCGGTCACGGGTCCCAGGGCGAGGTCGGGTACGGCGAGCACGACGATGTCGGCGTCGGCGACCGCTTCGGCGGCATCCGTCAGCTCGCGCCCCGCGGCGACGGTGCGTTCGCGGCCGGCGGGGGAGTTCTCGACGTAGCGGACGGTGTGATGGGTCTTGACGAGGTTGTTGGACACGCGCATGCCCATCTTCCCGCCCGCTCCGACGACGGCGATGGTGTGGCTCATCAGGTGCTCCTCAGGTATTCCAGGGTGGCGCGGGTCCAGTCCCGCTCGGTTCGGACAGTGGTCTCGGCGTCGCCCTGCCAGGGCAGCCAGTGCTCGACGATCTCGTTGATCTCGGGCTCGCCGGCGCCCCGCTCACGCGGGCGGACGGTCTCGAGCAGGTGGGGATAGTCGTGCAGGCCCGCCCCCATGCGGGCGCCCGTGAACGTGAATCCCACCCACCCGGGCTGGCGGTCGAAGGCGAAGTCCTTCACGTGCACGTTCTTCACGTACGGCGCGGCGAGCTCGACGGCCTCGCGGGGCAGCTCCAGGCGCGCGACGACGTTCGCCGGGTCGAGGCACACCCCGAGCGACGGGCTGTCGATCGACGCGATGAGACCCGTGAGCTCGCGTGTCGACACCTGCTCGTACGTCTCGAGAGCGAGGGCGACCCCCGCCGCCTCGTAAGCGGGCAGGATGCCGCGCAGCCAGGCCTCGGCTTCGGGGAGCGTCGGGCGGGAATCGGGGGCGAAGATCATGCTGCGCACGAGGCGCGCGTCGAAGACCGCCGCGAGCTCGAGATACCGCGACAGCCGCTCGGGTGCGACCCCCTTCGTGCCGAGCTCGACCGTCAGCCCGAGGTCGCGCGCCGCGGCGGCCGCGTCGCGAAGCTCGGCATCGCCCATGTGGTCGAGGGGTGCGTAGTCGCAGATCTGGAACAGGTCGACGCCGAGCTCACGGGTGCGCTCGAATGCGCCGATGAGGGAGAGCGGCGAGGCGACGCGGTCGGAGTGCTGCCAGAAGAACGCGTAGGTGCCGAGGCCGATCACGACACCGCTCCTTCGGCGGCGAGCTCGGCGGCCTCGTCGAGCACCCGGCCGAACGCGGCGGGGTCGTGCGCGAAGCGGCCGAGGAAGAGACCGTCGACGGCGCCGTCCAGCCGGGCGAGCAGCCCCGGCCCCGCCGAGCCGCCGTAGATGACGTTGGAGCCGGCGCGGGCGGGCTCGGCGTCGAGCGCGGCGCGGAGCGCCCGGCTCACCGTGATGATGTGCTCCGTCGGCGCCGGCTCGGGGGCCCCGATCGCCCATACGGGCTCGTAGGCGACGACGACCCGGCCCGCCGGTGCCCCGGCGAGGTCGGCGTGCAGCTGCTCGACCGTGGCGCGGGCAGCAGCCGCGGCATCCATCCTCGCCATCTCGCCGATGCAGAGCACGGGAGTGACGCCGTGGCGCAGCGCGGCCGATGCCTTCGCCGCCGTGACCTCATCGGTCTCGCCGAACAGACGTCGGCGTTCGGCGTGCCCGATCTCGGCGAACGCGCCGCCGGATTCGGCAACCTCGGCGGCGGTGATCTCACCGGTGTAGGCGCCGGGCTCGTAGGCAGAGACGTCCTGCACCCCGACCCGGATGCCGGCGGCCTCGAGGTAGTCGCGCGCGTCGTCGAACTGCAGATAGGTCGGGATGACGAAGACCTCCACGTCGCCGTCGCGGACGGCCGCGTGCGCCCCGACGAGCTCGGCGACCTCGCCGAACCACGTGCGGGCGGCGCGACGGCCGAAGTAGGCCTTCAGGCTGACGCCGACGGTGACGCGCGGCGCGCCGGAAGGCCCGGCCTGCGCTCGGCTCTGCGCTGCGACGGGCGGCATCAGCAGGATCCGGTGCTCTCGTACCGATCGATGACGGCCACCTTCTCGGCCGACGCCGACGCGGTGTCGAAACGGTAGGTCAGCCACTCGCGCACGAGACGCCGGGCCAGCTCGATGCCGATGACGCGCTGGCCCATGGTGAGCACCTGCGCGTTGTTGGACAGCACGCCCCGCTCGACCGAGAACGAGTCGTGCGCGGTGACGGCGCGGATGCCGGCGACCTTGTTCGCGGCGATCGCGACGCCGAGGCCGGTGCCGCAGACCAGCAGCGCACGGTCGGCCTCGCCGCGCGCGACCCGCTCGGCCGCCTCGATCGCGACGGTGGGATAGGGCGTGTGACCGTCGGCGCCGACACCGACGTCGACGACCGAGGCGACGGCGTCGCTTGCCTCGAGGTCGGCTTTCAGCACCTCTTTGTAGTCGAAGCCGGCGTCGTCGGAGCCGATGACGATGCGGAGCGGTTCGGTCATGATGCGGTCCTCTCATGATCGGCGAGAACCTCGCCGACGGCGGTGACGATGAGGGCGAGCGAGTGCGCCCCCGGGTCGGGGGTTCCGATGCTGTGCTCGCCGTGCGTGCGCGCACGGCCCATGCGCGGCAGAAGCGACGCCGTCGCGGCGGCGGCGGAGGTGGCGGCGGCCGCTGCGGACCGCCATGCGTCGGTGAGCGCGGCCCCGGTCGCGACGGCGTTGGAGAGCTCGGTGCTGAAGGGGACGAGGGCGTCGACCATCGTCTTGTCGCCGAGCTCGGCCTTGCCGTACGACATGACTCCGCGGGCGGCCGCCGCGACGCCGTCGGCGATCGCCGAGGCGTCCGGCCGTCCCTCGTCGCCCAGACGGTCCGCGACCGCGGTGAGGATGACGCCCCACAGTGCGCCCGAGGTCCCCCCGGCGCGGTCGGACCAGGCGTCGGCGGCACGGGCGAGGGTCGTCGCGGCTCCCGCGCCGGCGCCGAGGGCGCCCCGGGCGGCCGCTCGTGCGGCGTGCGCGCCGCGCTGCATCCCGATGCCGTGGTCGCCGTCGCCGGCGATCGCGTCCATCTTCCCGAGCTCGTCGACGTGCTCGTCGATCGTGGCGGTGATCGTGTCGACGACGCTGCCGACGATGCGCGCGACCGACTGCGATGCGGCGTCGCCCGGGGCGGTCGGAAGGGTGTCGGCACGGGCCGACGTCTCGGCGTCGGTGGGGTCGGCCGATCGCTCCGCGCTCGCGGGCGCCACGGATCCTCGCCGGTACGCCGGCGAGTCGACCGGCGTCTCCCACAGCTCGGCGAGCTCGTCGTCGAGCCAGAACAGGGTGAGCGATGTGCCGGCCATGTCGAAGCTCGTGCAGAACTCGCCCACGTGCGGATCGATGACCTCGAGACCCGCCTCGTCGAGCAGCTGGGCGATGCGCCGGTAGACGACGAACATCTCCTCGTACTTCAGCGACCCGAGGCCGTTGAGGATCGGCACGACGCGCCCGTCGGCGCCGTCGGGGCGCTCCGAGAGCAGCCGCGACACGAGCAGTTCGGCCAACTCGTCGGCCGTCGGCACCTCGGCCTCATCGATGCCGGGCTCGCCGTGGATGCCGAGGCCGATCGCCATCCGGCCCGCCGGCACGCTGAACAGCGGTTCCGAAGCGCCGGGCAACGTGCATCCCGAGAAGGCGACGCCGAACGAGCGGGTGCGATCGTTCGCGAGCCGGGCGACGCGCGCGACGCCGGCGAGGTCGTAGCCGGCGGCTGCCGCACCCGCGGCCGCGCGGAACACGGTGAGGTCTCCGGCGATGCCGCGCCGACGGTGCGCCTCGTCGACCGATGCGCTGGCGACGTCGTCGGTCACGGCGACGGTCTCGCAGGCGATGCCCTCGGCGCGCAGACGTTCCTGCGCCGCGTCGAAGTTCAGCACGTCGCCGGCGTAGTTGCCGTAGGAGAAGAGCACCCCGCCGCCCCGGTGCGCGGCGCGGGCGACGGCGTGGATCTGCTGCGTCGACGGCGACGCGAAGAGGTTGCCCATCGCCGCGCCGTCGGCCAGGCCCGTGCCCACGAGGCCGCCGAAGGCCGGGTAGTGCCCCGAGCCGCCGCCGACGACCACGGCCACGCGACCGGAGGGCGCGGGGGTCGCGCGGACGACGCCGCCCGGCACGCGGCGGACGTAGCGGGCGTTGGCGGCGACGAAGCCGTCGATCATCTCGTCGGCGAAGTCGGCGGGGTCGTTCCACAGGCGGGTCATCGCGCGGTCGCTCCTCGCCGGGTCGCGATCGTGACGGATCCGGCGGCCTTCCGCATCGCGGAGCGGGCTCCGGATGATTCCGTTTCGCAGGATGCGTCCACGCTGACTTCCCATCGTCGATTCCGTGATGGGTCACCCCATCGCTCCGCCAGTTTGGCAAACCGGTTGACCAATTGCAACCCGACGGACGCCGGGTAGGTTTGTCGTCATGCCCGCCTACCGCTCCGATGGAACGCCCGACCTCGCGGCATCCCTCGCGGCGCTTCCGGCGCGGACGCCGGTCTCGGAGGTGGCGCGGCGGCTGCTCGACCTCTTCACCTCGGGCGATGTCGCGCCCGGAACGCGCCTGCCGCCCGAACGACAGCTGGCGGCCACCCTCGAGGTCGGACGCTCCGCCGTGCGCGAGGCGCTCGCCGCCCTCGAGATCCTGGGGATCGTCGACGTGCGCCCGGGGTCGGGGACGTACCTCCGCGGGGCCGCGAGCGAGCTGCTGCCGCAGACGCTCCGGTGGGGGCTGCTCATCGGCGAGCAGAACACCCGCGAGCTGATCGAGCTGCGCTCCGGGCTCGAGATCTACGTCGCTCGTCTGGCCGCCGCGGCGGACGGGGTGGGAGACCTCGCCGCGCACGTCGAGCGGATGCGCACGACGCTGAGCGACCTCGGCGCCTTCGCGCGGGCCGACCTGGCCTTCCATCACGAGCTCGCCCGGATCGCCGGCAACGCGATGCTCATCGATCTGCTGCACGTCGTCCGCTCGCTGCTGCAGGTCTACGCCGACCGGGCCGTCCACGACGACGACCAGGCGCGGCAGGCGCTCGCGGAGCACGAGGCGATCGCCCGAGCGGTCGCCGACGGCGACGAGGATGCGGCGGCCTCGGCGATGGCCGCGCACATGGCGACAGCCGCCCGCCGCATCGCCCCCTGATCCCCCTCAGCGCGCGAGGTCCCACTTCGGCCGGTTATCCGGACGCCATACCCGGCCGAAGTGGGACCTCGCGGGTCAATCCGCGAGCCGCGTGACGCGGACGGCCAGGTAGGGCCGGCCGGCAAGCTCGACCCGCACCTGGCCGCGATGCTCGCCGGGCACCGGCTCGACGGTCATGTTCCAGGTGTCGATGACCTCGACCCGCCATGCGCCGTCATCGAGCATGACGTTGCGGAAGCGCGGACGGTTGAAGCCGAAGTAACCGACCTTGACGGCTCCGGGCACGCCGCCCCACGGCACGTCCCAGTCGCTCGGCAGCGGATCCCAGACGCCGGTCGGCGACTCGGACTGCAGCCGGTCGAGGAAGGCGATGCGCTCCGGCGACGATCCGTGGAGCTCGCCACCCTTGGACCACCAGAGGATCTCGTCGTCGCGGCCGTGCGCGGGCGGATAGTAGGTCTCGCCGTGCCCGACGTAGCCGCCGCGCACCGCTCCCTCCCAGAAGCGGCGGGTCATCTCCTCGCCGGTGATGTTGCCCCAACCCTGGTCGATGTCGCCCTCGTAGGCGCACTCGTCGATGACGACGGGCTTGCCCCACTGCTCGCGCCACTGATCGGTGTTCTCGGCCGTGCGGTAGACGTCGACGCGCTGGATGCTCACGTGGGTGATCCACGGCTTGCTGTAGTCGTACACGGGACGGCAATTGTGGATCGAGTTGAGGTGGCCGAACGCGTCCTCCTCGCCGACGACCGCCGCGAGCCGCTCCCAATCGTCGAGGTCCTTCGACCACAGCAGGTCGTACTCGTTCGCCATCGACCACCAGACGTTCGAGAACCCCTGCAACCGGCGGACGACGTACCGCAGGTAGCGCTCGTCGACCGCGGGACCGAGGTCGGCGAAGCCCCACCGGTCGTACGCGTGGAAGAGGATGATGTCGGCTTCGACACCGAGTTCGCCGAGCTGGGCGATCCGCCGCTCGAGGCGACGGAAGTGGGCGGGATCGAAGCGTTCGAGGTCGAACCCCTCGGCCAGGCTCCCGGGGAAGGGGAAGTCGGCCGGCTCGTCGCTGTTGTAGAGGTACGACTTCGGGAACACGCACATGCGCAGCTTCGCGAAGGATGTCGCCGCGAGCGTCTCGAGCGTCTGATCCTGCAGCTCGTCGGGCTGGTGGGTCCAGGCGTAGGCGGTCGTCCCGAGGGGGCGGTGCCGCGTGCCGTCGGCGTGGCGGAAGTGGAACCCCTCGACGCGGACCGGGCCGTGGCTTCCCTCGCGCGCATCGACGACCTCCACGGTCCCGGATATCCCGTCGAGCGACCGCGCCGTCGAGCGGGTGCGGAAGGTCCACGTGCCCGAGGCATCGGCGAGGGCGCGGATGACGTAGACGCCGTCGCCGTCGTAAAAGCCGCCGACCCGCACCTCGGCGCCGCCGCGTCCGAACACCGCGTCGAGTTCGACGTCGACGAAAGGGTTGCCGTGCGACGGGCCCGACAGGCGGATCTCGATCGGATCCCACAGGGCCGCGCTCGCCGGCACCTCGACCGCCGCCGACGCACGCGCGACCGCGTCGCCCTCGTACGCGGGATCCGGATCGATCGCGGGGGCGTACGGCGGTCGGGGTGCGCCGCTGCCGACCTCGGCGAGGGCCGCGAAGAAGCGATCCCGCTCGTCGACGTCTTCGAGGGCGGGGACGAGGGCCACGAGCTGGCCGAGGCGGCCGCCGCGGAACTGCGTCGCCATCGGCGAGGCGGCGATCCCGGGCATGTAGCGCTCGAGGATCGCGCGCGCGGCGGGGTCGTCGAGGGCTTCGCCGAAGGTGGTGGCGCGGTCGAACATTCATGCCTCCTGGGCGGGGATGGGGTCGGGCGGTGTCGGGACGGGGACGGCAGAGGGATGCCGGTCAGCGCGCCGTGGCGTCGCGGATGGCGGTGTCGACCGCTTCGAGCAGGTCGGGTGGGCTGAACATGAGGACCGACGCCACGAAGCGGCCCGATCCCCACCGCGTCTCGTCGCGGACGGCGGCGACGCGGTCGGGGGCATGCTCGGCCAGGACGCCCAGCAAGGCGTCGTAGGCGCGCGGGTCGTCGATCACGTCGGCGAGTGACGCCCGCAGACCGCTCAGGGCGGGCCGCTCGGCAGGCGGTTCGGCGGCGAACCGCCATTCGTGCGAGCCCGAGCCGACCTCGGCGGCGACGCCGGGAAGCTCGACCTCCGCACTCGTGTTCGGCGGCACGACCGCGGTCACGACGATCTCGCCGCCCTCGCGTCGCCACGACACGCTCGCCTCGCCGTACGGCGTGAGGTGCCGGGCCGACGCGTGGTCGAGCGTCCGAAGCGGATGCGGCGCGATCCGTATCCTGCGGTATCCGGGCGCCGCCGGAGCGAGACCTGCGACGGCGCGATGGAGCCAATCGGCGACCGCCCCGAGCGCGTAATGGTTGAACGAGGTCATCTCGCCCGGGTTCACGCTGCCGTCCGGCAGGAGCGAGTCCCACCGCTCCCAGACGGTCGTGGCGCCCTGCGTGACGGGGTACAGCCACGACGGGCACTCCGTCTGCGTCAGCAGTCGCTCGGCGGCATCCACCTGTCCGCCCGTGGTGAGGGCGTCGGTGACGAGAGGGGTGCCGACGAATCCGGTGCCGATGCGGTAGCCGCCCTCGCGCACGAGCTCGGCGAGCCGGTCCGCCAGCGCGGCGCGGACCGCGGTGTCGCGCACGAGGTCGAACTCCAGCGCGAGCGCGTAGGCCGTCGGGGCGTCACTGACCATCCGGCCCGCGGGCGTGACGTACTCGGCCACGAACGCGGCCCGACTGCGCTCGGCCAGCGCACCGTAGAGCGCGGCATCCGCCTCGAACCCGAGCATCAGCGCGGCGGCGGCGACCTGGCGCAGCGACCGCGCGAAGTACGCGCTCGCGACGATGTCGGAGTCGACCTTGGCCTGCCCCGGCTTGTCGGGCGGAGCCGCGGGGTCGAGCCAGTCGCCCAGCTGCATCCGCCCGGCCCACAGGCCGCTCGCGCCCGCGTCGGCGGCGACGGCGTCGACCCAGGCGCGCATGCTCGGATACTGCGCGGCGACGACGTCCCGGTCGCCGAACCGCTCGTACATCACGGTGGGGACGACGGTGGCGGCATCGCCCCAGGCGGCCGGACTCACCCCGAACGCACCGAAGCCCGTGAGTGCGGCGGGGACCACCACCGGCACCGAGCCGTCGCTGCGCCGCTGCTCGTGGGCGAGATCGCGCAGCCACGAGGTCAGGAACCCGGAGCAGTCGTAGAGGAACGACGCCGTCGGCGCGAACACCTGCAGGTCGCCGGTCCATCCGAGGCGCTCGTCGCGCTGTGGGCAGTCGGTGGGGATCGACAGGAAGTTGCCGCGCATGCCCCACACCACGTTCTCGTGCAGGCGATCGATGAGCGCATCCGACGATTCGAACCAGCCGGTGCGGGTCATGTCGGTGTGCAGGACGACCGCCTCGACGTCATCCGCGGCCGCATCGAGGCCGACGATCTCCGCGTAGCGGAAGCCGTAGAAGGTGAAGCGCGACTCGAGGAGGTCGTCGCCGCCGGTGAGATCGAAGGTGGCCGTCGCGGCGGCATTGCGGAGCGGCCGCAGCGCCAGCTCGCCGTCTTCGAGGACCTCGGCATGGCGGATCACGACCCGGGTGCCCGCGGGGCCATGCGCTCGCACACGCAGGCGGCCGACGAGGTTCTGGCCGAAGTCGAGGATGCGTCCGCCCGACGGTGCGGGCAGCACGTCGGCGACCGGGAGGGTCTGCGTGCGGCGCACCGGCGGGGCGATCCGCGCCTCGGGCACCGGCACGTTCTCGTAGCCGGGGCGTGCGGCCGCGCCGATGCGGGCGGGCGAGAACGCCGTCGCCGAGCGCGCCAGGTCCTGGTGCTCTCCCGCGTAGATGCCGGAGTCGACCACGACGCCGTCGCCCGCGGCCTCCCACCCCTCGCCGGTTGCCGCCAACGTCTCGACCGAGCCGTCGTCGTACGTCACGCGCAGCTGGGCGAGGAACGAGGGCTGATCGCCGTAGAGGCGGTCGGCGAAGGCGAAGAACCCGTACTTCTCGGTGTACCAGGCACCGGCCAGGGTCGCCGACAGCTCGTTCTCGCCGTGACGGAGCAGGTGCGCGACCTCGACCGTCTCGTGCACGAGACGATCACGGTAGGCGGTCCATCCCGGGGCGAGGACCTCGTCGGAGACCGCGACACCGTTGATCTCCGGCTCCGCCGACCCGAGGGCCGTCCACAGGAGCGTCGCGCGCGCCACGGGGCGGGGCACCCGGAACCGGGTGCGGACGACGGCCGGCTGCGCGGGTCGCTCGGGCTCGGCCAGGCCGATCGGGAGGGCGACCCACTCGTCGTCGCCGAGGAAGCCCGCGCTGACGATCCGCTCGTCGCTCCACGGGGTCGTGGTGCCCGAGCCGCTCTCGACCCGCACTCGCACGCGGCGCGACTCGCCCGGATCGAGCGGTGCGAACGGCCAGGGCACCAGCGAGCTCTCGCTCTGCTCGAGCACGACCTCGCCCGAGCCGTCGTCGAGGGTGACGCGCGCCTGCGTCCATCCCGACTCGTCGGTGCGGACGGTCCAGCTCAGGCGGGGCGTGGCCGTCGCGACGAAGGAGGTGTCGTCGCGCAGCTCGGCGCGCAGCGTCGCCACCGCGGAGGTCACGCTGCATCCAGGATGCGGCCGAGCTCGGCGGCCAATGCCACGGCGCGGGGATCGGCGCCGCCGGGCCACGGACCGCGGGCGATCGTCCAGGCGAAGGCCAGCCCCGTGTCGGGATCGACGCACGCGAGAGCGCCCGCCGCCCCGTCGTGGCCGAACGCGCGCGGGCCGCCGAAGGCGAGCTGCTGCGAGGGCTTCTGGAAGACGATCGCGTGGGCCCGGTCGTGCTGGTGGAGCACTTCGTCGTACCCGCGGATCTGCTGCTGCCCGATCCGTGCGACCGTGTCGGGGCCGAGGACCGGCGCGGCGCCGTCGACGCCGGTGACCATGACAGCGAAGAGGCGTGCGAGGCCCCGTGCCGAGCCGGTGCCGCTGCCGGCGGGGTGACCGTAGCGCCAGCTGCGCGGGGAGTTCGCCAGGTCGACGCCGCCCTCGGCCGGGGCGAACACCTTCGGTCCGAGCGTCGAGAACGCGCGCTCGGCGGTGTCGGAGACGGGGCGGATCATCGGCAACACGTCGACCCGGCGCGCCGCGAGCTCGGCGGGAAGCCCGAGGTGGAAGTCGATCGCGTGCGGTGCGCGGATCTCCTGCTCGTAGAACTCGTGGAGCGTGCGGCCGGTGACCCGGTACACGAGCTCGTCGCCGAGGCTGCCGATCGTGATCGCGTGATAGCCGAAGGCGCTGCCGGGGTGCCAGAACGGTGTCGAGTCGGCCAGGCGCGCGGCTGCCGCGTGATGATCGAGCAGCTCGTCCCAGGTGAGCGGAACGTCGGTCTGGGGCAGCCCCGCCTGGTGAGACAGCAGCTGACGGACGGTGACCGACGCATTGCCCTGGGCGGCGAACTCGGGCCAGTAGTGCGCGACGGGCTCGTCGAGGTCGAGCTCGCCGCGTTCGACGAGGAGGCCGACCGAGAGTCCGATGGTGTTCTTCGTGACGGAGTACGGCACGAGCACCGAGTCGCCGTCCAGGTGCGGTCCGCCCCAGGCGTCCAGCACCGTGCGGCCGCGATGGACCGCGGCGACCTGGAACGACAGGTCGGGGTCGGCCAGGAGGAATCCCTCGAGGCGGGACACGACCCGGGCCAGGCGCTCGTCGGCCCGGCCCCGCAGGATGCCGGTCAGCTCCTCGGCCGGTTCGCCGGTCATGCGGACACCTCCCACTCGGCGGCGAGCGGGAGGTCGGCCACCGACGCTCCCGTGTGGAGGGTGTAGGCGCCCGGCTCGAGGTCCCAGCCGTCGCTCCAATGCGCCAGCCGCCGCGGATCGATCGCGACCTCGACCGAGACGGACTGCCCGGCCTCGGCACGCGCGATCGCGAATCCCACGAGCCAGCGGACCGGCCGCTCGACGGCGGAGTCAGCGCGTTCGGCGTAGACCTGCACGACCTGCTTCCCCGCACGCTCGCCGATGTTCGCGAGGGTCACGACGAGCGCATCCCCGTGCCGCTCGGCGGCATCCCAGCGCCACGTCGTGTAGCCCAGGCCGTGGCCGAACGCGAAGGCGGGCTCGACGTCGCCGCGCAGCCAGGCGCGGTAACCGATGTGGATGCCTTCGTCGTAGCGCAGCACGCCGTCGGTCGGGGTCACCTGGGTGACGGGGACGTCCGCGAGGGCGGCGGGCCAGGTCGTGGGGAGACGTCCGCCGGGCTCGGCGGCGCCGGTGAGGATGTCGGCGAGGGCGTGGCCGAACTCCTGGCCGCCGAAGTAGCCCTGCAGGACGGCGTCGACATCCGACACCCACGGCAGGACGACGGGGGATCCCGCGTTCACGATGACGATCGTCGGGGTGCCTGTCGCGGCCACGGCCCGGACCAGATCGTCCTGACGGCCCGGGAGGTCGAGGTCGGAGCGGTCGTACCCCTCCGACTCGACCTTCGAGTTGGTCCCCACCACGACGACGGCGACCTCCGCGGCGGCGGCCGCCTCGACGGCACGGGAGATCAGCTCGTCGGCGTCGGTGCGCTCGGGGGCGATGCCGACGGTGGCCGAGAAGGCTCCCGCGATCGCACCGCTTCCGGCGCGGACGAACTCGACCCGGATGTCGACGGGGGTGCCGGCCGTCACGGCGACAGGCGCCGTGAGCGAGGGCGGGTTGAGGAAAGCGGCGCCGAGATCGGTGCCGGTCAGAACGGGGGCGTCGTCGAGGCGGAGCTCGCCGTCGACGAACAGGCGGCCGGGGTTGGCGCCGGCGAAGCCGAGCTCGATCTCGCCGGTCTCCTCGGGGGTCAGCCGGGTCTCGTAGACGATCGTCGCGCTCTCGCCGATGGGCGCGTCGCCGCCGAACCAGACGAGGGCGGTGGAACGGCGGTCTTCGGCGAAGAGCTCGTTGGCGTCGGTGTCGAGGAAGCTCACCCGCACGCCCGGCTGGCCCGTCACGGGGTTCTCGAGCTGCGACAGCGGGAGCTCGGCGACGCCTTCCTGCACGACGGCGCCGATCTCGAACCGGATCTCGGCCCCCGGGAGCGTCGAACGGAGCGCGTCGAGCGGTGAGACGACCGTCTCGGGCACGACGGTCGCCGAACCGCCGCCTTGCGTGCGCGCGTCCCGCGCGTTCTGGCCGATGACAGCCACCCGTCGGAGGGCCTGGCCGTCGAGGGGGAGCGTCCCTTCGTTGCGGAGGAGAACGGTGCCGGCGCTCGAGGCCTCCCGCGCGAACGCGATGCCGTCGATCGGGGCCGTCTGCCGGGGCGTGCTGTCGCCCAGGGCGCCGACCCGCTCCGCCAGCAGCAGGATGCGCAGCACCTTGCGGTCGAGATCCGCCTCGTCGACCCGGCCGTCGCGGACGGCATCCACCAGTTCCGCGAACGCCGGCGCCGGACCGGGCATCGCGAGGTCCTGGGCGGCGGGCACGGCGCCGAGCGAGCGTACCGCGGTCCAGTCGCTGATCACGACGCCGTCGAACCCCCACTCGCTGTTCAGCGGCGTCTCGAGCAGGTCGTTCTCGGTCATGGTGACGCCGTCGACGGAGTTGTACGAGCTCATCAGGGCCCAGGCGCCGGCATCCGCGACCGTGCGCTCGAACGGGGCCAGGTAGAGCTCGCGCAGTGCGCGGTCGCCCACCTGCACATCGACGGTGAAGCGGTCGGTCTCGGAGTCGTTGGCGACGTAGTGCTTGGGCGTAGCGGCGACGCCGTTGTCCTGCAGGCCGCGCACATACGCGGCGCCCAGCTCGCCGGTGAGCTCGGGGTCCTCCGACAGGCACTCGAAGTGGCGCCCGCCGAGCGGCGAGCGGTGCAGGTTGATGGTGGGACCGAGCACGACGTCGACACCCTTGCGCCGGGCCTCCGAGGCCGAGGCCGCACCGTAGCGGTAGGCCAGTTCCGCATCCCAGGACGCGGCGAGGGCCGAGCCCGAGGGGAGGTTGAGCGACGGCTCGCGCTCATCCCAACGCGGTCCGCGCACGCCGGCGGGGCCGTCCGAGAGGGTCATGGCCCGCAGCCCGATGGCGGGCAGCGCAACGGTGGTCCAGAAGTCGGCGCCCTGGACGAGAGCTGCCTTGTCCTCGAGCGAGAGGCGCTCGAGGAGGGGGCGGAGGTGGTCGGTGGACGCGGTCACGGGGACTCCAAGCAGGAAGAAAGGGGGAAGAGGAGAGGATGCCGGGGCGCCGGAAGCGTGAGCCCCGGCATCCGTTCAGGCTGCGCCGCGCGCAGCCTCCGACGCGAGGAACGTGCGTCGGGCTGCGCGGCGCTCCTCCTGCCGATCGGGGTCGGGCACGGGGGCCGCCATGAACAGGCGCTGCGTGTACGGATGCTCCGGACGCGCGGTGACCTGGTCGGCCTCACCCGACTCGACGATCTCGCCGCGGTACATGACCGCGACGCGGTGGCTCACGTGACGCACGACAGCCAGGTCGTGGGTCACGAACAGGTACGCCACCCCGGTGCGCTCCTGGATCTCGATGAAGAGGTCGAGGACCCGCGCCTGGGTCGACAGATCGAGCGCCGACACGGGCTCGTCGCAGACGATCAGGCGCGGTCGCAGCGCGAGGGCGCGGGCGATCGCGACGCGCTGACGCTGACCGCCCGAGAACTCGCGGGGGAGCCGACTGCGCGCGTCGGCGGGCAGACCCACCTGGTCGAGCAGCTCGCGCACCCGGTCGCGCGCCTCGCGGGTGCTGACGCCTGCCGCCGTCAGCGGCTCGGTGAGGATCTGCTCGATCGTCATCGACGGGTTCAGCGACGAGTACGGGTCTTGGAAGACGACCTGGATGTCGGCGCTCAGCGGACGGCGCTCGCGCCGGCTGAGGTGCGAGATGTCGCGTCCGTCGAACATGATCGATCCCTCAGTGACGGGCGCGAGACCCAGCGCCGCGCGTCCGAGCGTCGTCTTCCCCGAGCCGGACTCGCCCACGAGGCCGACCGTCTCGCCCGGCAGGATGTCGAGTGAGACGCCCTTCAGAGCGCGGAACGGTTCGGCGCGGAACCCCTTGCCGGGGTACTCGACGACGAGATCGGTGATCTCCAGCAGCGGAGCGCTCATGCGCTGGCCCCCTTCGTGGTGAGCGCGGGACGGGCGGGACCCTCGTCGAGGATCGCGTCGAGCAGCGCACGGGTGTACGGGTGACGGGCGTCGTTGAAGATCGAGCGCACGGGACCCTGCTCGACGAAGCGCCCGTTCTGCATGACCGTGACGCGGTCGCACAGGTCGGCGACGACGCCGAAGTTGTGCGTCACGAGCAGCATCGCCATGTGGCGTTCGGCCTGCAGGTCGCGCAGCAGATCGAGGACCTCGGCCTGCACCGTGACGTCGAGGGCCGTCGTCGGCTCATCGGCGATGATCAGGTCGGGGTCGGTCGAGATCGCCCCCGCGATGAGGACGCGCTGGGCCATGCCGCCCGAGACCTCGAACGGGT
Organism: Microbacterium arborescens; assembly: GCF_049707515.1. GTDB lineage: Bacteria > Actinomycetota > Actinomycetes > Actinomycetales > Microbacteriaceae > Microbacterium > Microbacterium arborescens_B. The sequence goes on from NZ_JBNAFI010000001.1 coordinate 192,433, forward strand.
ACGCGTCGAAGGTGCGCCGGGGCTGGGGGATGCCGACCCGGGCGAGCAGATCGAGCGAACGCTCGGTCGCCTCCTTCTTCGACAGCCCGAGCGTCGTGCGCAGCGGCTCGACGAGTTGACTGCCGATCGTGAACGCCGGGTCGAGGTTGCTCATCGGCTCCTGCGGGATGTACCCGATGCGCTTGCCGCGGACGCCCGCGTACACGCGGTCGGAGGCGTCGGCGAGCTCGATGCCCTCGTAGCGGATCGAACCGTCGGTGACGCGGCCGCCCCGGGGCAGCAGTCCCAGCACGCCGAAGGCGGTCTGCGTCTTCCCCGAGCCCGACTCGCCGATCAGGCCGTGCACCTCGCCCTTGCGGATGTCGAGCGAGACCCCGTGCACCACCTCGATGTGCGAGCCGTCGGGCTGGTCGTAGCCGACGTGCAGGTCGCGGATCTCGAGCACCTTCTCGGTCGACTTGCTGCGGGCGTCCTCGCGGTGCACCGTGACGCCGGCGCCCTCGACCACGGGGAGCTCGTCGAGGTCTTCGATCGGCTCCCCGCCGCCGGTCGCGACCGAGGTCGTGACCGCAGCGACCGATCCCGTCGCCGTCGTGACCGCGCGGCGCCGCTTGCGGCGGACGGTCACGGTGCGCTCGAGCTCGTCGCGCATGACGTTGGCGAGCAGGGTGAGGGCGACGCAGGTCAGCGCGATGGCCAGCGACGGCCAGATCATCAGCACGGGCGTCTTGTAGATGTTCTTGAAGCCGTCGGTGAGCATCGAGCCCCAGGTCGGCACGTTGACGTCGCCGAGCCCGAGGAACTCCAGTCCCGACTGGATCGCCAGCGCAATCCCCGAGATGATCGCGCCCTGGATGATGATGGGCGCCCGCACGACGGCGAGGACGTGGCGGCCGATGATGCGGCCGTCGCCGAGTCCCGAGACCCGCGCGGCATCCACATACAGCTCGCCGCGCACCGCCGTGACGGCCGCGTAGACGAGGCGGAAGAAGGCGGGCGCGAGCAGGATGCCGAAGATGAACATCGAGATCCACACCGACGGGCCGAGCACGGCGCGCGCCGCCAGCAGCACGACGATGCCCGGAAGTGCCATGTTGAGCTCGGTCACCCAGGTGGCGACGGTGTTGAACCAGCCCTGGTAGTAGCCGGCGATCAGGCCGCTGACCACACCCAGGACGACGGCGACGACGACGGCGATGAGGGCCGCCGCGACGCTGGTCTGGGTCGCAGCGAGCAGGCGCGACAGCACGTCACGGCCGCTGCCGTCGGTGCCGAGGATGTGGGCAGCGCCGGGCGGGGAGAGGATGCTGCGGATGTCGGCGAAGTTCGGGTCCTGCGGCGCGATCGCCGGGCCGATGATCGCGATGACGGTGACCAGCAGCAGGAACAGCGCCGACACGACCCCGAGGGGCTTCTTCAGCAGACGGCGGAACAGGTTCACCCGCACGGGGGCGATCGGGACGGCGGGAGGCACGTCGACGGCGGTCATGACAGTCTCACCTTCGGGTTCAGAGCGGCCTGGGCGAGGTCGATCAGGAGGTTCACGATGACGACGATGATCGCGAACGCGATCACGAGGCCCATGACGACGGGGACGTCGCCGAGAGTGGTCGAGCGGACGCTCAGCTGCCCCATGCCGGGGATGGCGAAGATCTGCTCGACGACCACCGCGCCGCCGAGGAGTCCCACGAACTGCACGGCCAGCACGGCCAGTGCCGGCCCGCCGGCGTTGCGGAGGACGTGCTTGTAGATGACCGACCCCATGCCGAGGCCCCGCGAGCGGAGCGTGCGGACGTAGTCGCGCGACATCGCGTCGATGACCGAGCCGCGCACCTGAGCTGCGACCGTCGCGATCGCGCCCAGCGAGAGGGCGATCACCGGCAGGGTCACCGAGGCGATCCAGCCGCTCGGCGACGTGGTGATCGGCACGTAGCCGGTCGCCTTGAACCAGCCGAGGTTGATCGCGAAGACGAGCACGAGGAGGAGGGCGATGAGGAAGCCCGGCACGGCGAAGCCGACGAGCGAGAGGAACTGCACCGCGCCGTCGATGATCCCGCCCCGACGTGCCGCGAGCACACCGAGGACCACGGCCAGGACGGCCGAGACGATGGTGGCGCCGAGGACGAGCGAGAGGGTGACGGCGAGTCGTCCGCTGACGCTCACCGAGACGAGCTCGCCGGTGAACCAGCTGCGGCCGAGGTTGCCGGTGATGGCCGAGACGACCCAGTCGCCGTACTGGGCGAGCAGGGGCCGGTTCAGGCCGAGCTCCTCGGTCTTCTTCGCGACGGTCTCGGCCGTGGCGTTCTCGCCGAGGATGCGGCGGGCGATGTCGCCGCCCCCCGCGTAGAGCAGGACGAACGCGAGGAACGAGATCACCGCGATCAGCACGACGCCCGAGAGCAGGCGACGCAGGATGAATGTGAGCATGATGCCTTCCCGAAGGTTGGGCCCTCGGGCCGGGCGGCGCGGAGCCGCCCGGCCCGAGGAGTCGGATCAGTTCTTCGGCGAGAAGTCGAAGATCGACGGGTAGGCGTTGGTGGGCCAGAACTCGAGGTTCGTGTTCGCGTCGGTGGCGAACGTGCCCTGCACCCGGAAGAAGGGCGCGAACCACGCCTGCTCGACCAGGTACTTGTTGAGGTCCTTCAGGGCCTGGTCCGACTCCTCGGGGGTGCCGAACTGCACGGCCTGGATGTAGCCGTCGACCGTGGGGTCCTGGTACTTGAACGGGTTGAAGGTCGCCTCGGGACCGACCATGAAGTTGATCAGCTGCCAGTCGGGGTTCTGCTCGAGCGCCATCCACGTGGCGGGGTACTTCGGAGCGAGCATGTCGGTGATGAAGTTGCCCGTGCCGGGATCGGTGTACTCGACGGTGATGCCGATGTCGGACAGCTGCTGGGCGACGAGGTCGAAGGTGGTCTGGAAGGCCGGCGTCGACATCATGCTGAGCGTGAACCCGTCGGGGTAGCCCGCTTCGGCGAGGAGGTCCTTGGCGGCCTCCGGGTCGTAGGCGTACGTGCTGTCGAGCGCGTCGTCGTAGGCGACCGAGGTCTCGGGGAACACCTGCTCCGTGACGGTGCCGTATCCGCTCTGCGTCGACTGCAGCAGCGCCTCGCGGTCGAAGGCCATGTTGATCGCCTGGCGGACCTTCACATCGGCCAGCTCCGGGGCCATCGTGCCGGCCCGGTCGAGGAGGAGCAGGCCCTGGAAGTCGAGCTCGTTCGACTCGATGGTCCAGCCGGCGCCCTCGACCTCCGAGATGGTGTTGTTGTCGGCGATCTTCGCGCCGTTCGCCTCGCCCGCCCGGATGGCGTTGGTGGTGGCGGTGACGTCCTCGAGGACGTTGATCGTGAGGTTGTCGTACTTCACCGCGTCGGCGTTCCAGTAGTCGGGGTTCGCGGTGTAGTTGTACGTCGTCCCGGTCACCGAAGAGGCGGTGTCCAGGACGTACGCGCCCGAGCCGATCGGGTCGGTGGCCGAGTCGGGGTCGTCGAACGTCGACGGTGCCTGGATGAGACCCGGGGCGATCGAGAGGAGGTTGACGAGCGAGGGGTCGGGCGCCGCCTGCGTGATCGTGACCGTCGTGGCGTCGACGGCGGCGAACTCCTTGCCGGCGAGCGTCGCGGCCTGCGGCGCGGTGCCGTCGCGGAAGCGCTCGAGGCTCGCGACGACCGCCGCGGCGTCGAGATCGGTGCCGTCGGTGAACTTCACTCCCTCGCGCAGCGTGAGCGTCAGCACGGTGTTGTCGGCGTTGTACTCCCATTCGGTCGCGAGCCACGGCTGGGTCTCGCCGGAGGAGTCCTTCGACAGGAGGGTGTCGAAGACCGCCTGGAAGAACGGGCTGCGGTTTCCCCACTCGGCGCCCTGGCCGATGTCGTAGCTCGTGGGTGCTGCGATCGCGGTCAGGGTGAGTCGGTCGGCGCGACCGCTGTCGCCGGTGCCGGATCCGTCATCCGTCGCCGCGCACCCTGCCAGGGCGAGTGCGGCGACGACCGTGAGGGCTGCTGTGGCCTTCCATCGGAACATCTTTGGTCCTTTTCTCAGGAGGCGATACCCCGGTGGATCGCCCTGGCCGTGGACGCTAGCACCAAATCCGAGCGGTGACTAGATTTTTGGAATCAATTTCTACCGATCGCTAGGTTTTCGTTATCGAACGGGGCAGACTGGCCCCCTGCGTTCGCCGATGAGGGCGACGACGGACAGATGGACGATCATGACGACCACCGACACGACCGCCCCCGCGCGCGGTCGACGGCGAGGCGCGTACGCCAAGACCGAAGCGACCCGCCAGGCCATCCTGGATGCCGCACTCGAGGTGTTCTCGCAGTCCGGCTACCGCTCCGGCTCACTCCGCGACATCGCGACCCGGGTGGGAATGAGCGAGGCGGGACTCCTCCACCACTTCCGCAACAAGAGCGCGCTGCTCGAGGCGGTCCTCGAAGAGCGCGACGACCGGGCCCGGGCGCTCGTGCCCATCGAATCCGAGGACGGGGCCGACGTGCTGCGCGGTCTCGTCGACCTCGCCTCGTACAACGCATCCATCCCCGGCGTCGTCGAGTTGTACACGACGCTGTCGGCCGAGGCGACCTCCAGCGACCACCCCGCCCACGGCTACTTCGTGCGGCGGTACGAGTACACCCGCGGCAACATCGAGCGCTCCTTCCACAGCCTGCGCGACGAGGGGCGGCTCCGCCACGGCATGACGCCGCGTCGCGCTGCGATCACGGCCGTCGCCCTCATGGACGGGCTGCAGGTGCAGTGGCTGCTCGACCGCGACGCGCTCGACATGGCCGAGGAGCTGCGCGCCCTGTTCACGAGCTTCGTCGACATCGACTGGTCGCAGGAACGGCGCGACGAGGAGACACCGTGATCCGCGTGCCTCTGCACGACGGGTGGACCGTCGGCCCCAAGCTCGGTCCGTTCGAGTCCGCTGCCGACGGTCACGGGCCCGTCGAGGTGACGTTGCCGCACGATGCGCTGCGCGACCTGCCGCGCTCGGCGGCCGAGCAGCAGGGGGTGCACACCGGCTACACGCCGGGCGGCGTCTTCGAGTACGTGCGCGCGCTCGATGTTCCGGACGAATGGCGCACGCGCACCGTCGTGCTCGAGTTCGAGGGCGTCTACCGAGACGCCGTCGTGTTCGTCAACGGCGCGTTCGTCGCCCACGAGACCAGCGGCTATGCCGGCTTCTCGGTCGTGCTCGATCCGTTCCTCCGCTTCGGGGAGGTCAACCGCATCAGCGTCGAGGCGCGGGCCCACCGCGACTCGCGCTGGTACTCGGGGGCGGGCATCTACCGTCCGGTGCATCTCGTCGTGGCCGACCCCGTGCACATCCCGCTCGACGGCGTGCAGGTCCAGACGCCCGACATCGACGAGGAGCGGGCGGTGGTGGCCGTCGCCACGACGGTCTCGAACGCGACGCGCCACACCGTCACGACACGTGTCCGCTGGCGGATCGAGGACCCCGGCGGTGCCGTCGCCGCGGAGGGGGAGTCGCCTGTCACGGTGCTGCCCGGCGAACGCGCGGTGGCCCGGGCGCGGCTGACCGTCACCGAGCCCCGACGGTGGGACATCGACAGCCCGGAGCTCTACCGGCTGCGCACCGCACTGACTACGACCGAGGGCGCGGAACTCGACGAGGACGTGACGGAGTTCGGCATCCGCTCCCTCCAGCTCGACCCCCGCCACGGCCTGCGGTTGAACGGGCGATCGATCGATCTGCGGGGCGCCTGCGTGCACCACGACAACGGGATGCTGGGGGCGGCGACCGAACCGGCGGCGGAGGATCGACGGGTGCGGCTGCTCAAGCAGGCGGGGTTCTCGGCGCTTCGCAGCGCCCACAACCCGATGAGCCGGGCCATGCTCGCGGCGTGCGACCGTCACGGCATGCTCGTGATGGACGAACTCACCGACGCGTGGACGCGCTCGAAGGCGCCCTTCGATGCCACGATCAGCTTCGCCGAGCGCTGGCGGGACGACGTCGCGGCTCTCGTCGCGAAGGACCGCAACCATCCCAGCGTCGTGATGTACTCGATCGGCAACGAGATCCTCGAGCTCGGAACTCCCCTCGGGGCGACGTGGAGCCGGCGTCTGGCCGAGCGCGTGCGCGAGCTCGATCCGACGCGGTTCGTCACGAACGGCATCAACGGCATCATCGCGAACCTCGACCATCTGGCCGAGGCCCGCGAGGAGATGCCCGACGCCAACACGATGATGGCCGACATGGGCGAGCAGATGGGCCTCATGAACGCCTCGCCGCTCGTCAGCGCCTCGATCGAGGAATCGGCCGCGGTGCTCGACGTCGTCGGGTTCAACTACGCCGACTCGCGGTATCGGCAGGACGCCCTCGATCATCCGAACCGCGTCATCGTCGGATCCGAGACCTTTCCCGAGCGCATCGACGTCATGTGGGGTCTCGTGCGCGAGCTGCCGCACGTCATCGGCGACTTCACCTGGACGGGCTGGGATTATCTCGGCGAGGCCGGGATCGGGCGGGTCGACTACACCGACGCGCCGGGGTACACCCCGACCGGGACGGCCGGCCCCTACCCGTACCGGCTCGCCGGGTGCGGCGACATCGACATCACGGGCTTCCGGCGACCCGTCTCCTACTACCGCGAGATCGTCTACGGGCTGCGCCGCGAGCCCTACATCGCGGTGCACCGACCGCAGCACCACGGCCGCCCGACCGCGACGACGCCGTGGTCGTGGACCGACACCGTCGCGTCGTGGTCGTGGGATGCCGCAGCCGGCGCCCCCGTCACCGTCGACGTGTACGCGGATGCCGACGAGGTCGAGCTGCTGCTCGACGGCGAGGTCGTCGGGGTTGCGCGTATCGGCACCGAGAAGCCGTTCCTCGCACGTATCGAGACCCGCTATCGGCCCGGCCGGCTCACAGCCGTCGCGCGTCGCGGCGGCGCGGAGGTCGGGCAACACTCCCTCGACACCGCGGGGCCGGTCTCGCTGGTCGCGCGGGCGGAGGACGAGATAGTGGGCCGTGACGGTCTCGCGTTCGTCGCGCTGACGCTCGAGGACGACGCGGGCATCGTGGCGTGCGACCGCGATGTTCCGGTGACGGTCGAGGTGACCGGCGCCGGAGCGCTGGCGGGCATCGGCTCGGGGCGGACCGACAGCGAGGAGTCGTACGCGGGTCCGGTCTTCACGACCTTCGACGGTCGCCTGCTCGCGGTCGTCAAGCCCACCGGAGTCGGCACCGTCACGGTTTCGGCATCCGCCCCCCGCCTCACCCCCGTATCCCTGACCCTCGAGGTGGTCTCTCCTCCCTCGTGAGCCGCGAGAGCGCGCGACTGCACGGTAGCGGCGGGCCCGCACCGCGCGGATGCGCACCCTCGTGGGGAGGAGGGGGAGGGAAGGGGGATGAGAGAAGCCTCATCGGGCTGACCTGAGCCTTCGCTTAGGCTCATCACACACGCAGGAAAGCGTATTCCGATGGGATCGATTCGATGAAGAACAGACTCCGCTCGACACTGCTCGCCGGCCTGACGGTGGGGACCCTCGCCGCCGCAGGATTCGTCGCCCTCCCGGCCGCAGGTGCCGAGCCGCCCGGGGCCGCGGCGGCGGCGGTGCCCCGGCTCGAGAGCCTCGACCGCGGTCTCGTGGCGGTCGCGACGAACGAGGGGGTCTTCCTCAGCTGGCGGTTGCTCGCCGGTGAGGCCAGCGGGGCGGGGGAGACCGGCCTGACCGGCGCGGACTTCGTCGTCTACCGCGACGACGAGCCCATCGCCACCGTCACCGACAGCACGAACTTCCGCGACGACGCCGGCACCGCGGCATCCGTCTACCGCGTCGCCGCCGTGACGGCGGGAATCGAGGCGCCCGCCAGCGAACCCGCGGTCGCGATGGGCGACGGCTTCCTCGACATCGACTTGCAGCGCCCGGACGACGGGGTGACGCCGGCGGGTGAGGCGTACACCTACGCGGCGAACGACGTCTCGGTCGGCGACGTCGACGGAGACGGGCAGTACGAGTTCGTCGTGAAGTGGGACCCCTCGAACGCCAAGGACGTCTCGCAGGTCGGCTACACCGGTGGCGTCTACATCGACACCTACAGCCTCGAGGGGCAGCTGCTGAACCGACTCGATCTCGGGCCGAACATCCGCGCGGGCGCGCACTACACGCAGTTCCTCGTGTACGACTTCGACGGCGACGGTCGCTCGGAGACGATGCTCAAGACCGCGCCCGGCACGAAGTCGATCACCTACGCCGACGACGGGTCGGTGGCGTCGGAGCAGTTCATCACGATGCCGGAGGACGATGTCGCCGCAGGCTACGCCCACTCCGACGACTACCGGATGAGCGCCGAGGACTACGCAGACCACCTCGTGGAGATGTTCCGCGGATGGTCGACCCGCGACGAGGTCGTGTCGGGCCAGTGGCCCGCGACGCTCGAAGAGGCGTTCGGCACCGAGCAGCGCTACGACTACCCGCTGTCCGAGACGGACGCCCGCGCGCTCGTCGACCACTTCATCGACGTCTACGCGCCGAGCCGCAGCGCCCGCAACGCGCTGCGAAACTTCGAGGGCTTCATCCTCGACGGTCCCGAGTACCTCACCGTCTTCGACGGCGAGAGCGGAGCCGAGCTGCAGACCGTGCGCTACGAGCCGGGTCGCGGCGACGACGGCCTGCTGTGGGGCGACTACGCGATGGCGCGCATCGAGCCGGGCAACCGCGTCGACCGGTTCCTCGCCGGCGTCGCCTACCTCGACGGCGAGCGTCCGTCGGCGGTCTTCGCGCGCGGCTACTACACCCGTACGACCGTCGCGACCTACGACTGGGACGGCCAGAACCTCGAGAAGCGCTGGTTCGTCGACAGCGGGCACGCCCCGATGACCAACCCGTTCAATGACGGGCCGCACGGTGTCGACGGCAGCGATCCGGTGTACGGCTCGATCACGACGCAGGGCTTCCACAGCATGTCGGCCGCGGACGTCGACGGCGACGGCCGTCACGAGATCGTCTACGGCTCGGCGACGCTCGACGACGACGGCGCCCTGCTCTACAGCTCGTCCGCCGAGATGCCCGCGGGGTCGGCGACACCGGGTGAGACGGCACGCCTCGGTCACGGCGACGCGATGCACGTCACCGACATCGACCCGGCCCGCCCCGGCCTGGAGGTCTTCACCGTCCACGAGGGCGGCGCATACGCGCCGTACGGTTCAGCGCTTCGGGATGCCGCGACCGGCGAGGTCGTGTTCGGCGCCTATTCGGGCCGCGACACCGGGCGCGGGATGATCGGCGACGTGCGCCCCGACGTCGCCGGAACCGAGGTGTGGTCGAGCATGCCCGGAGGGACGGACGCTTCCGGCCTCCTCACCGCCCAGGGAGATGTGCTCTCGACGGCGACGCCCGGCACGAACGCGTCGATCCGTTGGGCCGGCGACCTCACGACGCAGCTCGTCAACGGGAGCGGCGCCGTGACGCCCACGATCGACGACTGGACGCGGGGCACCGTGCTGACGGCATCCGGGACGCTCACCAACAACGGCACGAAGGGCAACCCCGGCCTCGTCGCCGACGTGCTGGGCGACTGGCGCGAGGAGCTCGTCGTCCGCACCGCCGACTCCGCCGCGCTGCGCGTCTACGTCTCGACCGAGCTGACCGGGCACAAGCTCTACACGCTCATGCACGATCCGCAGTACCGCGCCGAGGTCGCCCGCCAGCAGACGGCCTACAACCAGCCGAGCTACACCGGCTTCCACCTCGCATCCGGGATGGACTTCGCCGGCGTGCCGCTGCGGCCGGCGCCCGCTCCGCTCGCGGCACCCGGCATCGGGGTCGACTCGGCCGGGGTCAACGTCAGCTGGAAGGCGACGGATGCCGGCGCCGCGGTGACCGGCTACATCGTCACGCTGCGCTCGGCGGCAGGCGAGGCGCTCGAGCAGCGGGTCGGTGCCGAGGTGCGCACCGCGCGATTCGCCGGCGTGCCGCAGGGCCAGTGGACGGCCGTCGTCTCGGCCGAAGGCCAGTACGGCACCGGGGCCGAGTCGCGACCGTCGGCGATCGCCGCGGTGCGCGCCGGGCAACCGGTGCCGCTTCGGGTCAGCGCGCGTTCGCAGTGCGTGAACGGGGCGGTGCACGTCGCCGTCCACGCCGCCAACCAGGCGGATGCGCCCGCCGATGTGCGGTTGGCCGCGGTCGGCGGCGAGCACGCTCAGCGGAAGGTCGCCGCGGGCGACGCGGCGTACAAGCTCTTCGACTCGGGCCGCGACTCGCTCGTGCCGGGGACGGCGAAGGTCACCGCGTACCAGTGGCTGGACGGCGTGGGCTACCACGCGACCTACGACGTGCCCTACCTCGCGCGCATGTGCTGACGCCGACCCGCTCGGACGCGAGGCTCCGCTACATCTGCAGGGCCGGAGTGACGGGTGGGGTCGATGAGGCGGTGCGAACGCTCACCAGCCCCACCCGTCCGGCGGATGTATCAGGTGCCAGTGGGCGCGCCTTCGAGCAGGGCGTCAGCGGGTGCGGCCCGGGCAATGGCCGTGGTGCCGGCTGGACCCTGTCAGCGCCGGGGGCGGTCGGCGGCCGGGGCGTCGGGCAGCGGGATCGCGGTCGTGCCGGCGACCTCGTCGCTGAACTCCTCGGGGGCGATGACCGAGATCGGGCGCGTCTCGTCGAGCGAGAGGGCGAACCGGCGCGAACTCGAGCGGTGCACACGCCCCGACACGAGCATCCAGGTGGCACCCACGCCGAACGCGACGAGGGCCGCGATGGCGCCGAGGCCGATGGCCGCACGCGGGCCGAACTCGTCGGCGACCCAGCCGACGATGGGTGCGCCGATGGGGGTGCCGCCCATGAGGATCGCCATGTAGAGCGCCAGCACCCGGCCCCGCAGCGCCGGGTCGGTCGTGGTCTGCACGTAGCCGTTCGCCGTCGTCAGGGTCGTCACGACCGCGAATCCGGTGAACATCAGCGTGAGCGCGTACAGCCAGTACGTCGGCATGAACGCCGACACGGCGGCGGCGACGGCGAACAGTCCGGCGCCGAAGATGACGACGCGGATGCGGGCGCGGTCGCGCCGTGCCGCCAGGAGCGCGCCGGCGAGCGAACCGATGGCGAGGATCGAGCTGAGCAGGCCGTAGCCGTCGGCGTCGCGCCCGAACTCGATCGCCATGGTCGACGCGAAGATCGGGAAGTTCATCCCGAACGCGCCGAGGAGGAACACCATGGCGAAGGCCACCATGAGGTCGGGGCGTCCGCGGACGTACCGGAAGCCGTCGGCGAGGCGCGCGGCGCCGGCTGTCGTCGCGCGGGGGATGAGCTCGCCCGGGCGGATGAGGAAGAGCGCGACGATCATCGCGAGGAAGGTCGCCGCGTTGATGAAGAACACCCAGCCGGTGCCGACGGCGACGATCACGATTCCCGCGACGGCCGGACCGATCATGCGGGCCCCGTTGAAGGATGCCGCATTGAGCGCGACCGCGTTGGCGGCGATCTCGCGAGCGACGATGTCGGAGACGAACGCCTGACGAGCCGGGTTGTCGAAGGCCGAGATCAGGCCGAGGCCGAACGCGAAGGCGTACATCAGCGGCAGGGTCATCACGCCGGTGAGCAGCAGCGTGCCGATGATGAGGCCGACGACCAGCAGCGCGCTCTGAGTGACCACCAGCAGGCGGCGACGGTCGAAGCGGTCGGCGACCCATCCGGTGACGCCGACGAGCAGGAGAGGCGGCGCGAACTGCAGGGCCATCGTGACGCCCATCGCGCCGGCGTCGTTGTCGGTGAGGCCCGTCAGGACCACCCAGCTGAGGGCTGTCGCCTGCATCCAGGCGCCGACGTTCGACACCAGGGCGCCGAAGAACCACACCCGGTAGTTGAACACCGAGAAGGAGCGGAACATCGCGGAGCTCATCGGTCGGCCACCGCCCGCATGATGACGGCCGCGGCCGCGAGGGTCTCGCGCTCGGCCGGTCCGAGGTCTTCCAGGGCGTGCTCGAGCCACGAGTCGCGGCGACGCGTCGTCTCGACGACGACGGTGCGCCCGTCGTCGGTCAACGCGATGTTCACTTTGCGGCGGTCGTCGCCGTCGGGGGTGCGCGTGAGGTACCCGAGTTCTTCGAGGTGGTTGACCGTGCGGTTCATCGACGGCGCAGAGACGCGCTCGCGGTCGGCGAGCTCGCCGAGGGTGTGCGGTCCGTGCACGTGGAGGTTGGCGAGCACGGCGAACTGCCCGTCGCTCATCGAGTCGACGGCGCGCTGGGCTCGCAGGCGCCGGGCGAGGCGGAAGGTCGCCATACGCAGGTCGGTCGCTTCGTGCGCGAGATCGATGGCGGGCGGTGTGGGTGCGGAGGTGGGGGGAGAGGAGCTCATCGGTGATCCTTAGCCTAGCTCATTAGTCTTGCTAAGGGTCGGGTCGGTCCGGAATGCGACCGCCGAAAACGTAGAATCGCGGGCATGCCCGAGTTCACCGACGCGCACGGGGTCGCGATCGTCTACGACATCCATCCCGCGCAGGGTGAGCAGCGAGGCGTCGTGCAGCTACTCCACGGCGTGGGCGAGCACGCCGGGCGCTACGCCGAGCTCGCCGGAGTGCTCGCGTCCGCCGGGTTCACGGTGTACGCCGACGACCACCGCGGCCACGGCCGCACCGGCCTCCGGCAGCACGGTGACCCGAAGAAGCTCGGCAGACTCGGTCGCGGCGGACTGTTCGCCGCCCGCGATGCGTGCGCCGAGCTGACGCGGGTCATCGAGCGCGAGCATCCGGCTGCGCCGATCGTGCTGCTCGGTCACTCGTGGGGGTCGTTCCTCGCGCAGATGCTGTTCGACGATCGGCCCGAGGCATACGCGGGGCTCGTGCTGTCGGGGTCGGCGCTGCGCTGGCCCGGATCACTCAACTCCGGCGATCTCAACGGCCCGTGGAAGGTGCCGGGCGCGACCGGGGTCGAGTGGTTGAGCACCGATGCCGACGTGCAGCGCGCCTTCATCGACGACCCCCTGACCACCACGACGCCGCTGCCCCGCCTGTTCGGTCCGCTCGAGACGCTCAAGCTCATCGGCCGGCCGCGCCGGGGCCTCGGTGCGGACGTCCCGGTGCTGTTGATGGTCGGGCGGGATGACACCGTGGGCGGTCCGCGGAGCGTGCACCGTCTCGCCGACGCCTACCGCGTCCGGTCGGGCCTGACGGATGTGACAACGCTCGTCTACCCCGGCGCCCGCCACGAGATCTTCAACGAGGCGGTACGCGCTGACGTGCACGCCGACCTGCTCGCCTGGCTCGACGGCCGCTTCCCGCCGCGCTGACAGCGGGGGACCGGATGCCGGTGAGCGGATGCTGGCAGGCGGGCGCCGGGGAGCGGATGCCGGGAAGTCGGGGATGCCGGTGTCAGGCAGCCGCACCGCGGCGGATCGCGGTGACCAGCGGACGGGATGCGAGCAGCGCGAGCGCCACCGCCCCGAAGCCCGCGGTCAGGGTCGCGGCGACGACCGCGAGGGTCAGGGGCGCCACGACCACGCTGATGCCCACGACGGGGAAGGCCAGCACGATGCCGACGACCGCGCCGCCGGCAGCCGCCCAGCGCAGGGGCAGCATGACGGTGATGCGACGGGCGCGCGCGAGCTCCGCAGGCTCCATGCCGAGGCGGTCCAGGCCCACGATCAGCTCGCGGTCATCGAGCACCGAGGCCGCCTGACTGACGCCCACGGACGCGGCGAGGAGAAGGAATCCGGCGGCGAGGGTGACGAGCACCCCGGTGCGGATGTCGGCGAACAGGGTCATGCCGGGCTCGTCCCCGGCGAGATCGGTGAGGGCTATGCCGCTGCCGCCGACGACCGCGATGAACGAGATCATCGCGATGCTCGACACGCGTCGCCACGCGGTGGCGGCATGGGCCGCCAGTTCCCGACCCGCGATCAGCTGGGCGGCTGTCCGGGCGCGACCCGCCATCGAACGGCCGCGGGCGGCGACGATGGGCGTTCCGATGAGGTTGACCAGCGCGAGCGCTCCCGCGAAGAGGGCCAGCAGCAGCGCGATCGCGGCGGCCGGTGCGAGCAGCGTCGACACGCTGCTGAACTGGGCGACGACGGTGCCGACGGCGAGGATGCCGAAGCCCGAGATCACGAGGGTGCGGGTACGTCGCGGCGGCGCCTCCGTGCGACGACGTACGCCGAGCGGCGTCAGCCGTACGCGGCGCAGGCTCGCGGCGGCGCTCACCGTCGCGATGAGCCCCACGGCGACGACGACGCCGAGCACGGTGGGCCAGCCGGCCCAGACCGCCGCCGCACCCACGGGGCCGCCGAAGAAGGGCAGCAGGCCCACCAGCGGCAGCGCGAGGCCGTACGCGCCGGCGCCGACGACGGCTCCGGCGACGGCGACGACGGATGCTTCTCCGACGGCCATCGCGGCGACCTCGGCGTTGGTGGCGCCGAGCAGGCGCAGCGTCGACAGGCGGTCGTTCCGGCGACGGCTCGACAGGCGGGCGGCCGCCGCGCCGAGCGTCGCCGTGGGCACCGCCAGGAGAGCGAGGGCGAGCACGCTGAGCACGCTGTAGAGGAAGGCCGACTCGCCCGTTCGCGGATCTGTCAGGAACATCCTCGTGCCGCCGGCGACGATCAGCATGAGCGTCGTCGTCACGGCGAAGGCGGTCAGCGGCAGGACGAGAGCGGCCGCCCCCTGCCCGGCCGGACGGGACAGCAGAACCGTGAGGGAGGCCACGCGGCGCAGGCCGCCGGGCGTCCGTTCGGCGGGTGCGAGTCGAGCCGGGGGCAACGGCACACCGCGGGGCGCTGAGCCCACCGCGCCGGCCCCGCTCACCGTGCCGGCCCCGCTCGCCGCGCTAGCCGTGCTCGCCGTGCCGGCCCCGTTCGCCGTGCCGGCCCCGTTCATCGCGCCGATCCCGTTCACCGGGTCACCTCGGCGGGGGCCCGGACGGACGTGCGGCGACCGGGGCCGCGTCGACGACGCGTCCGTCGCGCATCCGCAGGATGCGGTCGCAGCGGCGTGCGACCTCCGCGTCGTGCGTCACGACGACGAGGCTGCGACCCTGACCGGTCGTGGCGTGGAGCAGCGCGTCGAGCACCTCCGTCGAGGTCGACGAGTCGAGGGCTCCGGTCGGCTCGTCGGCGAAGACCACGGGGGCGCCGGTGACCTGTGCGCGGGCAATGGCGACGCGCTGCGCCTGCCCGCCCGACAGCTCGCCGATGCGGCGGTTCTCCATGCCGGCGAGGCCGAGCGCCCCGAGCCAGGCCGCGGCGTGAGCCTCGGCAGCGGCGCGGGCGGTCCCCACGAGCAGCAGCGGCAGGGCGGCGTTCTCGACGGCGGTGAGCTCGGGCAGGAGCAGGTGGTCCTGGAAGACGAACCCGAACCGGCTGCGACGCACCGCCGAGCGGGCGGCATCGGGCATCCCGACGAGCTCCTCGGCGGCAGTGACCGCGGTGCCGGGAGCCCCGGGGGCTGCCAGGAGCACAGAGCCGGCGTCGGGGGCGATGATGGCGGCGAGACAGTGGAGCAGCGTCGTCTTCCCCGACCCCGATGCGCCCATGATGGCGACGGCCTCGCCGGCGCGAACCGTCAGATCGACCCGGTCGAGTGCGGTGAGCGACCCGTAGCGCTTCACGAGGCCGCGGGCTTCGAGGACGGGGGCGGGATCGGTGGTGTTCATGTCCTCCACTTTCGTCACCGGCGGCGCCGGCGTCGTCCGTCGCGAGGTGTAACGGCATCCGTCTCGGGATCGATCTTCCGACCGACTGCGGGACGGGTCGAGCCGGTGGGGCCGCCCGGTCCTAGGCTGGACGCATGCACGGCGAATACAAGGTGCCCGGGGGAAAG
Source organism: Microbacterium arborescens (assembly GCF_049707515.1). Lineage (GTDB taxonomy): Bacteria > Actinomycetota > Actinomycetes > Actinomycetales > Microbacteriaceae > Microbacterium > Microbacterium arborescens_B. The sequence continues at coordinate 208,214 of NZ_JBNAFI010000001.1, forward strand.
CTGGTCGTGGTCGACCTCGAGGTGCGCGATGGGCGCATCGCCGATTTCCATCTGGCCGGCGACTTCTTCCTCGAGCCCGACGACGCGCTCGCCGACATCGACGCGGCCGTGACGGGATTGCCCGAGGAGTCGGATGTCGCGACGATCGCGGCCGCCGTCCGGTCGGCGCTTCCCGACGGCGCGCAGCTGCTGGGGTTCACCCCCGAATCGGTCGGCACCGCGGTTCGCCGCGCGATGATCACGGCGCCCGGGTGGCGCGAGTTCGATTGGGAGGTCGTGCACGACCGGGCGGTGTCGCCGAGCATGAACCTCGCGCTCGACGAGGTGCTCACCACGCGCGTCGGTGACGGGCGCCGCAACCCCACCCTGCGCATCTGGGAGTGGAACGAGTCGGCCGTTGTCATCGGGTCGTTCCAGTCGTATCGCAACGAGGTCGACCCCGAGGGAGCTGCGCGGCACGGCTTCGACGTCGTGCGCCGGATCTCCGGCGGCGGCGCGATGATGATGGCGGCGAACTCGATCGTGACGTATTCGCTGTATGTGCCGGCATCCCTCGTCGCGGGTCTGACCTTCGCCGACTCATACGCCTTCCTCGACGACTGGGTGCTCGAGGCGCTCCGCTCGCTCGGCATCGAGGCCACCTACCAGCCGCTCAACGACATCGCCTCACCCTCGGGCAAGATCGGCGGCGCCGCGCAGAAGCGTCTGGCGAACGGCGGAGTGCTGCATCACGCGACCCTGTCGTACGACATGGACGGCCAGGTGCTCACCGAGGTGTTGCGCATCGGTCGCGAGAAGCTCAGCGACAAGGGCACGGTCTCGGCCGCCAAGCGCGTCGATCCGCTCCGCAGTCAGACCGGTCTGCCGCGCGACGCGATCATCGAGCGGTTCATCGAGGTGTTCTCCCAGCGCTACGGCGCCGTGCCGGGGACGATCTCCGACGATGAGTACGCCGAGGCAGAAGCCCTCGTCGAGTCGAAGTTCGCCACGGAGGCCTGGCTGAAGCGCGTGCCGTGAGCCCGGCGCGGAGGCCCGCGGGTGTCGCCGGTCGGCGTCAGTCGACGAGCGCCCGCACCGACGCGTAGCCGTCCGCGACCACCGTCGGAACGGATGCGGCCGCGCCGAACATGCGCGTGGCGCGCTCGTCCGGAGTCCACCGCGGCCACCCCGGGTCGCCCGACCGCACGAGCGCCACGGCGGCTGCATGCATGGCATCGGCCAGCTCCTGAGGCGGATCGTCGCCGGCGAGCTTCGCGACCCCCGGGGCGTCGAGGCGATTCCACCAGAACGGCACGTCGAGGCAGTGCAGCGCCCAGCGCCTGGTCGGCGAGGGCCAGCTGAAGCGGTAGGTCCAGGTGGAAGCTCCGGCCCGGGCTTCTGCGACCCGCGGGACCGTGTCGCGGAAGACGCGGTCGGTGGCGTAACGACCGATGAACGCCGCTGTTCCGAGGCGTCGCTGCGCACGGTTGTCGCGGACGTACCGCCACCGCATCGCGTGGCCGACGCCCAGCACCGCCAGCGCGAGCACGGGCGGGACGAGCCGGAGCGTGCCCGCGAGAGCGTCGGTGACCATCGTGAACTCGTCGTCGGTCGCTCCGAGCACCACGGGCTTGTCGGCGCCGATGCCGGATGTCAGAGCGTCGAGGGTGGGCCGCGGGATGAGGTCGCCGTCCACGACCGGTCCCCACGTGAGGCCGTCCGCGAGTCGGGTGCGCACCGAGCCGACGATGCTGCCGTGCCGCTCGGACTCGAGGGCCTGCTGCGCCCGCAGCACGTCGAGCTCGTCGACGCCCGCGAACCCGTCGCGGGTCGGCGGCACGCCCAGACGGGCGGCGAGTCGCGTCGTCGTCGCCGCTGCGCGGGCGGGCGGCACGTTCGTCAGCGCGGCCGAGATGGCCAGCACGCGATGGAAGAGGGGTTGCGCCGACGGCATCCCGAGAAGGGTGAGCACCGCGCCGCCGCCGGCGGACTGCCCGGCGACGGTGACGTCGTCCGGGTCGCCGCCGAAGGCCGACACGTTCGACCGCACCCACTCGAGCGCTGCGATCCAGTCGCGGACAGCGCGGTTGGTCGGCGCTCCGGGGATGAGTCCGAAGCCGTCGAAGCCGAGCCGGTACGACACCGTCACCACGACGATGCCCGCGGACGCGAACGAACCGCCGTCGTACCACGGGCTCGCCGGCGACCCCTGAACGAAACCGCCGCCGTGGATGTACACGAGTACCGGCAGCCGCCGGGCTCGCGAATCGGCGGACGCGGCAGGGGTGAAGACGTTGACCGAGAGGGTGTCGTCGCCCGGGATGGACGGCTCGGGGATCAGTGTGTCGCCGTAGTCGCCGCGCTGCGGGGTCGGCCCGTACGCCGTGGCATCCCGCACGCCCTCCCATGTCTCGACCGGAACCGGCGCGCCGAACCGCCGCTCGCCGACCGGCGGTTTCGCGTAGGGGATGCCGAGGAAGGCGAGCGTGCCGTCGGGTCGGCGGAGGCCGCGGACTCCGCCGCTGGGGAGGGAGACGGAGACGGTCGCGGTCACAGTCCGAAGCTAGCGGACTCCGCCGTCGCCCGCGCGGGCTCGGCGGTCGCCGTCAGCTGTCGCGTCGCGCGCCCGCCGACGGGCTGACCGGGAAGATGGTCGGCGCGGTGTAGCCCGCGTCGGCGAAAGCCTTCTCGACGGCGTGCGCGACGGTGTCCACGTCGCCGGTCTCGACGAGCGCGATGGCGGCGCCGCCGAAACCGCCGCCGGTCATGCGTGCCCCGATCGCGCCGGCGGCGCGAGCCGTGTCGACGGCGAGGTCGAGTTCTGGCACCGAGATCTCGAAGTCGTCGCGCATGGACACGTGCGAGGCATCCAGGAGCGGTCCGATGGCCCGCGGGCCCCGCTCGCGGAGCGTCTGCACCGTGTCGAGCACCCGCTGGTTCTCGGTCACGATATGGCGCACGCGCCGGAAGGTGATGTCGTCGAGCACCTCTGCTGCGCGCTCGAGGTCGGCGACGGACAGGTCGCGCAGCATCGGCACGCCCATCAGCTCGGCGCCCTTCTCGCACGAGGCGCGGCGCTCGCCGTAGCCGCCGGTCGAATGGGCGTGCTTGACGTTGGTGTCCATCACCAGCAGGGTGAGGCCGGCGGGGGCGAAGCCGAGCTCGACCTCCTCGGTCTGCAGCGAGCGGCAGTCGAGGAAGGTGGCGGCATCCGGCTCGCCGAGCATCGAGGCCATCTGGTCCATGATGCCTGTAGGAGCGCCGACGGCCTCGTTCTCGGCTCGGCGCCCCACCTGCGCGAGCGCGACGCGGTCGAGCCCGAGGTCCCACAGCTCGTTCAGCGCCGACGCGGTGGAGCCTTCGATGGCGGCGGACGACGACAGTCCCGCCCCGACGGGGACGTCGGAGGCGAACGCGAGGTCGGCTCCGGTCAGCGTGGCCGGGTCGGCCCCGGACGCCTGGATGAGTGCCCACGCGACGCCGAGCGGGTAGGCCGACCACTCGGGGACGGCGTGCTCGCCGTCCACCGTCGGGAAGAGAGCGTCGAGGTCGGCGATCGCGACCTCGACCGGCACGGCGTCGAAGGTCGAGATGACGCGGAGGCGCCCGTCGCTGCGGGTCGCGGCAGCAACGTAAGTGCGGTGGGGCGTCGCGAAGGGGAAGACGAAACCGTCGTTGTAGTCGGTGTGCTCGCCGATGAGGTTGACGCGTCCGGGCGCCGACCACTCGCCTGCGGGGGTCGCGCCGAGGGAGGTCAGCAGCTCGCGCGCTTCGGTGCGCGGGTCGTTCTCGGTCACAGGGTCACTCCTTCTACGGCCTCGCGGATGCGGACGGCCGCGGTCTCGGGCGGGATGTCGCCGATCCACGCGCCCATGGCGGCTTCGGACCCGGCGAGGAACTTGAGCTTGTCGGCGGCGCGCCGGGGACTGGTCAGCTGCAGGTGCAGGCGCGCGGAGTCGCGGGCGTGGCGCACCGGCGCCTGGTGCCAGGCGGCGATGTACGGAGTCGGCGTCTCGTAGAGGGCGTCGATACCGCGGAGCAGTCGCAGGTACAGCGGCGCCAGCTCGTCACGTTCGGCCTCGTTCGTCTCGGCGAAGTCGGCGACATGACGGTGGGGGAGCAGATGCACCTCGATCGGCCAGCGCGCCGCGAAGGGTACGAACGCCGTCCAGTGCTCACCGCGCAGAACGACGCGCGGTCCCGCCTGTTCGAACTCGAGGATGCGCTGGAACAGGTCGGGTGCGGTGCGGTCGATCGAGTCGAGCAGACGCGTCGTACGGGGAGTGATGTACGGGTAGGCGTAGATCTGCCCGTGCGGGTGGGGCAGGGTGACCCCGATCGCCTCACCACGGTTCTCGAACGGGAACACCTGCTCGATGCCGGGCAGCGCCGACAGCGCGGCGGTGCGGTCGGCCCAGGCCTCGATGACGGTGCGGGCGCGCGTGACGGTCTGCGTGCCGAACGAGCCGGCGTGCTCGGGCGAGAAGCAGACGACCTCGGTGCGTCCGACGCTGGTGCGCGTGCGTCCCAGCCCGAGGTGCGCGAGGTCGTCGATGCCGCGGGGCGGATCGGACGCCGCGGGCACTCCGTCGAATGACTCGGTCAGGGCGGGACCGAACGACGGCGACTTGTTCTCGAAGACCGCGACGTCGTAGCGCGACGGGATCTCGGAGGGGTTGGTCGGGGTCTGGGGGGCGAGCGGGTCGAGCTCCGCGGGCGGAAGGAAGGCGCGGTTCTGACGCGAGGCCGCGATCGAGATCCAGTCGCCGGTCAGGACGTCCTGGCGCATGGTCGCCGTCTCGGGACGCGGGTCGAGCGTGCGGGCATCGACCCCACGCTCCGGGCCGAGCGTCGTGCCGGGGTCGTCGTAGTAGATGAGCTCGCGGCCGTCGTCGAGCCGCGTCGAGCGCTTGACGACACCCGCACCGAGCGACACCGCGGTGGGACTGATCATGTTCACGATAACACGCTACATTCCGCCCGTGATATCGTCAACACACCCTCCAACCGCGCACGACGAGAGGACATGGATGCGGGTGTCGATGGCCCAGGTGGCGGCTCACGCGGGCGTCTCGGCGCAGACCGTGTCGCGCGTCGCCAACGGCAGCCCGCGCGTCGATCCGGCCACGCGCGCGCGCGTCGAGGCATCCATGTCGACGCTCGGCTACCGCGTGCACCGGGCCGCCCGGGCGCTGCGGACGGGTCAGACCCGCACGATCGGGCTCGTCGTGTCGACTCTCGCGTCGGTCGGCAACTCGCGCATGCTGCAGGCGATCGCCGACGCCGCGGGGAAGCGCGACTACGCCCTCGCCGTCGTGACGGTCGCCGGCACGCGCGGCATCGAGGAGGCCTTCGCGCAGCTGCGCGACCAGGGCGTCGACGGCGCGATCGTGCTCAACGAGGCGACGCGCCTCGCTCGCGACACGGTGCCGCCCGCCGACCTCCGCCTCGTCGTGGTCGACTCGCCGCCCGACGAGCGCTTCGCGATCGTGCAGACGGACCATGCCGCGGGGGCAGCGGTCGCGACCCGGCATCTCCTGGACGCGGGGCACGCGACGGTGCATCACCTCGCCGGACCCGAGAGCTCGTTCGCCGCGCGCGAGCGGGAGCGGGGCTGGCGTGACGAGCTCGAGCGTGCCGGCGCCGACGTGCCGCGCGTCGTGCGCGGCGATTGGACGTCGCGGGCCGGTCACGAGGCCGGGCCGGCGCTCGACGGAGCGACCGCCGTCTTCGCCGCCAACGACCAGATGGCGCTCGGTCTGTTGCGCGCGCTCTCGGATGCCGGCCGCGACATTCCGGGCGACGTCGCGGTGGTGGGCTTCGACGACGTCGTGGATGCCGCCGAGTACCGCCCTCCGTTGAGCACCGTCCGGCAGGACTTCGACGCCCTCGGCGCGCGGGCCGTCGAGGCGCTCGTCGAGGTCATCGAGACGGGGGCGACGACCCGGCTGCAGACGGTGCCGACCGAGCTCGTCGTGCGGGACAGTTCCGCGCGAGCCTGAGCCGCGTCGGAGCGCGGGCGCCCGCAGACGCGTCGGGCGCACTTACGCGCGTCGAGCGCGGCTCGAACCGCGCCCGACGCCGAGAACTGCGCGCGAAGCGGCACGCGAGGTCACTCGGGTGGTTGTGCGCATCGGGACAGGGCGATGACGTCGACGACGTCGGCGCCGTCTATCGAGCCCGCCGAGACGTCAATGCCGGCACCACCGTAGGGGTCGGCGACGAAGCTCGCCAGGGGAAAGCTGGTTTCGACGCCGAGGTCTTGAAGGACGAAGCCGTCTCCGAGCTTGTCGGGGAGATCTTCGATGAAGCGGGCCGCGTCGAACCCTGGGGCGGGGTGGATATCCCAGTGGCCGGTATACATCACCCCGCCGCTGCCGCACCCGTGCGGGCTCTGCTCGGGGCGTGGGACCATCCGTGTGCCGGGCGGAAACTCGTCGGCGATGCGTGCAATCGCGGCCTCGGTCTCGTCTCGAACCGTGTCGAAGGTGGGGAGCGTGTCCACCGAGCATCCTGTCGTGACGAGAAGGGACGCGAGTATCGCGCTGCCCAGCGCGTGGCGGCGTATCCCCGAGGTGTCGTTGTGTTCACTCACGAGTGCATCCGCGATCTATTGAGTCGCTTCGGGCGGGGGGTCGCTCAGTCGCCGGGGGGTGGTTCGCCGCAACGGGAGATCGCCAAGACATCGATCGTGTTCCTCCCGTCGGCTGTGTTCTCCGTCACGTTCAGCAGGGTGCTTCCGTGGAGTTCTGCGGTGAATAGGGCGCGGGCGAAACTGACTCGGACCCCGCTCGTTCTGGGTTCGAAGCCCTCGGGGAGTGTGTCGTCGAGGGATTCGATGAACGCCGGGATGTCGAAATCCGGGCCGGGGTCGATGTCGAGGTGGCCGGTGTACATCACGCCGCGCTCACACCCGTACGGCCTGGAGTTGGTCAAGTCGTCGACGACCACCTCGGGGGGCAGGAGATCCACCACCTCCTGCATCGTTGCGTTCGTTTCAGCCCTGACCTGATCCCATGTGGGTAGTTGTGCCGCGCACGCGCTCATCATCATCCCCGTTCCCAACATGGCCGCCGATGCTGCGAACCATCGCCCGTGTCTCATCTCTCGCGGACCTCCGCCATCAGGTCCCGCATCGCCTCCAGCACAATCCCGTTCAGGCGGGGGTCGGCGCTGATGATGCGGTTGTGGTTGTCGAGTTGCCCGGCGAGGTCGAGCACTGTGCCGAGGGTCGGGTCGATGGTGCGGAGCCCGTGTACCCAGGCGGGGGTGTCGGGCAGGCCGGAGTTGATTTCGGTGAATCCGTTCGCGGTGGTGGCCGGGATGCCGTAGCCCCAGTTGCCGAGTTGCATGTTGTCGACGTTCTTGTTGATGTCGTTGGGTGCTTGCATGGCGTAGTACTCGGTTCCGTCCTGCGGCTTCCAGTCGTCGGTCATGCCGATGCCCGCCAGCGCGACGCGTGCGTCGAAGTGCGCCCCGGCGTTCTCGGCTGCGCCGCCTGCGGCAGATCCCGCGGAGTGCTCGACGCTCACCAAGGCCCCGCGAGGCGCGATCGCATCGAGCTCGAACGTGAAGTCGGCGTAGGAGCGACCGAGGGCTTCCATCATGTCGTTGTTCTGCGGTCCCGTCGCCACGATGTCGGAGGTGAGCTGCGGGAACGGCCCCTGCTTGACCACGAATCCCGCGACCGCGGTGTCCGATCGGGCGTTCTCGACCTGCCACCGGGTGAGCGCCGTGATCCCGCGCTGCCCGGTCGAGGTGTAGAACGACTCCACCGTGGTGTTGGTGCCGGGCATGAACGACATGATGACATCCGCCCGGTCGGGATCGCCGAACATCTCGATGACCTGCTCGCGGTCGGGATCGTACAGGTAGAGTTGCACCTCGCCCGCGGCAACGCGATCGAGGTAACGGAGCTCCGCCAGCCAGCCGTCGGGGATCGGAGCCCGCACACGCTCATAGGTACCCGGCATCAGGACGTATCCGCGGTTGTCGATCAGGGCGCGCAGCTCGCTCCGCCGCGAGCCGACGTTAATGCGATTGGCCGCCGCGCGAACATGCGCCGGAACGCCGCCGAGCGACCCCAGGACGAGCGGTGCCGCGGACGAGAGCGCCGCCGCGGTCGCGGCATCCAGTCCCGTCCACCAGCTGCTCACCTGTGCCGGCACCGGAGGGGTGTCACGCAGAAGCGTGATCCATTCCGGATGGGCGGCCAGCAGCTCGCCGATCGTCTCGGTGTCGGCTGTCGTCAGCCGCTCGAGCACACGCATGCCGAGCGCGTTCCGGAAGTCGTCGGCTCGCGCACTCCACGTCGCCCGCGGAACACCGCCACCTGCCGCCGCCTGTCCCAGGCCGGTCGGCAGGAACGGGCCGTCGCGGATGCGGCGCAGGCTCGCGGTGCAGCGGTCGACGGCATCCTCGAACATCGCTTGCAGGCTGCGGCACCGCAGCAGAAGATCCGCGTTCGCGCTGTACCCGTAGGGCCCCCATCCGGCGAGCGGGTCGGCCGGGTCCTCGGCCGCCGCGGCGTCGCTCGCGCGCCAGGCCAGCACCTGAGCGCGATGAGCATCGATGTCGGCCAACAACGCGATGCGGGTTCGCTCCAGGGGGACGAGGCTCTCGCCGAACTCCCGCAACGCCGCGGACGCGGTACGGGTGGCGTCGCTGAAGTCCGCTCCGGCGTGGAGGACCGGGAGCACCGCGGCGACCGCGGTCTGCGTCTCGGGCGCGTCGTACACGATCGGGACCCGGTGCCAGGTGGCCCCGACGTCCTCGACGCGGTCGCCCAGGAGCCGCGCAGCCGCCGCGAGCGCGTCGGCCGCCGCGATGACCGCGGCTCCGTCCGCCGGCGGACCGGGCACGGCGTCGCGGTCGACGAGCGCGGTCACCGCGGTCTTCCCGAGAACGCACCGAGATACTCCGATACATCGACCGGCTGCGGGATCACGGCAGGCAGGGATGCCGCCGTGCGCGAGAGCATCTCCTCATCACCCGCGACGTAGGCGAGGGTGGCGCTCTCGATGCCGGCGACGATCTCGGACAGTCGTGTGCTGACGGCGGCGGCCGAGAACCGACGTCTCGCGAAGACCTCGTCGAGCGCGGCGCGCACGCGGGCCGCGCCCCTCAGCAGAGCACCCTCGACCGCGGTGAGCGCCTGCAGCGACGCCGAGGTGTGCGCTTCCAGATCGCTCCCGAGGACAGCCACCTCGGAGATGAGATCCGTCACTCCGGCAGGATCGATCGAGTACCGCACGATGCCACCGTAAAAAGGCCGCGCGGGGGCAGTCCAGGCCGCCGGTGGCACAATCGTGACCGGTCGACGGACGCCCGGATTGCGCCGGACGAGCGCACCTCAGCGGTTCAGGCGCAGTTCAAACCGCGCCTCACGTGCGCAGGTGCGCAGGTGCGCCGCCAGGCAGCGCGAGCGCGCGCGGTCAGACGGATGCCGCGCGGCGGGCCTCCCAGCCGGTGCGCACCATCTCGTCGACCGAGTAGCGGTTGGCCCATTCGAGATCGCGGGCGGCGAGCTCACCGGTGGCCACGATGCGGTCGGGGTCGCCGGGGCGGCGGGGGCCGATCTTCGGCGTGAAGTCGATGCCGGTGACCCGGGCCATCGCGTCCATGATCTCGCGGACCGAGAGACCGTTCTGCGACCCGAGGTTGTAGGCCGGCTCGATGCTCTCGCCGGCGGCGAGGCGCTGGGCGGCGACGACGTGGGCCGCCGCGATGTCGGCGACGTGGACGTAGTCGCGCACGTTCGTGCCGTCGTCGGTGGCGTAGTCGTCGCCGTTGATCTGCGGGGTCTCGCCGGCGATCAGCTTCTCGAAGACGATCGGGAAGAGGTTGTGCGGGCTCGTGTCGTACACCGACGGGTCGCCCGACCCGACGACGTTGAAGTAGCGCAGCGAGGTGTGGCGCAGCGGTGCCGCCGAGTCGGCCGTCGCGACGCCCTGGTCGCGCAGCAGCCACTCTCCGATGAGCTTCGACTCGCCGTAGGGGGATGCCGGGCGCTTGGGCAGGTCCTCGGTGACGAGCGGCACGTCGGGGGTGCCGTAGACGGCGGCGCTCGAGGAGAAGACGATCTTGTCGACCCCGGCGGTCGCCATCGCCTCGAGCACGACACGCGTGCCCTCGACGTTCTGGGCGTAGGTGTGCAGCGGGCGCGTCACCGAGACGCCGGCGTACTTGTAACCGGCGACGTGGATGACGCCCTCGACGCCGTGCTCGCGCAGCGCGCCCTCGACGAGCGGCCGGTCGAGGATCGAGCCGCGGACGAACGGCACGCCCTCGGGGACGAACCCGGCGTGCCCGCTCGACAGATCGTCGAGGACGACGGGGTCGAGGCCCGCCGCGGCGAGGGCGCGCACGACGTGCGCGCCGATGTATCCAGCACCACCGGTGACCATCCAGCTCATGACATCCATCCTGCCCGATCGCGGCGCCGCTGCCTCACGCTCACTCGTGGCGGTGCCCGAGGTCGGGCTCGGCGACGAACGCGGCGACGGGATCGACGACGTGCTCGAGCTCGACGACGACGACCTCGTTCGCCCCGGCACGGGTCGCGGGAGCGGGCACGTACAGCGTGCGCTGCGGGCCATTGCGCCAGTACCGGCCGAGGAAGAACCCATTCACGAATGCGAAGCCCTTGCTCCAGGCATCCGTGTCGAGGAAGAGGTCGGCGGGTGCGTCGAGGTCGAACGTGCCCACGAGGCCGGTGCGGCCCGCGGTCGGCTGCTCGGAGGCGCCCGGGATGCCGGCGGCGACGGTGGCGAGGTCGACGGCTTGCGCCGACCAGCCGGTCAGCTCGTGACCGGCGAGGGTCACGGGGCCGACGAGCCCCTTGGACTCGCCGAGCCGGACGTCGTAGTTGACGCGGCCCTGGTCCTCGACGAGGACCGTGAGCTGCGACCCGCGCGGGATCGGCAGCGACCGTTCGTGCAGCGCGCGCTGCAGACGGCCGATCGGAGCGCCGTCGACCGCGACCCAGGCGAGGTCGCGGACCTCGGCGAAGGCGAGAACGGCGCTGTCGGCGTCGGCGAACGCCTCGGCGGGGAGGGGGATGTCGTAGCGCACGAGGGGTCCGAGCTGTCCGAGCTCCTCGAAGGTCGGGGGAGTGGACCCGCTCGCGGGCTCGGCACCGGCCTCGGTCGGCGCCGGCAGCCAGTCGCCCGTCACCCGGAGCGCCGCCGACAGCACGGGGGCGACCGGCCGCGCGGGCGGCACCTCATCGGGCACCGGGGCGTAGCGGGCGATGACCTCCCGGAACGCGTGGTACTTCTCGGTCGGATGTCCCGATTCGTCCAGCGGTGCGTCGTAGTCGTAGGACGTGACGATGGGGGCGTAGCGGCCCTTGTCGTTCGCGCCGTTGGTGGTGCCGAAGTTCGAGCCGCCGTGGAGCATGTAGATGTTCACCGAGGCCCCGGCGGCGAGCAGCGCGTCGAGCTCGGATGCCGATGCCGCGGCATCCGTGGTGTGGTGCACGCCGCCCCACCAGTCGAACCAGCCGTCCCAGAACTCCGAGCACATGAGCGGTCCGGTCGGCTGGTGGGCGCGCAGCGTCGCGAGGCGTTCGGTCGCGCGCGACCCGAACGAACCGGTCGTGTGGAGGTCGGGGAGGGTGCCGGCTGCGAGCATGTGCGGCTCGGGCTGGTCGACGGTCGTCAGAGGCACCGTGATGTCGCACGCGCGGGTGAGCTCGGTGAGCGTGCGGAGGTAGTCGTGGTTGGAGCCGTAGGCGCCGTACTCGTTCTCGATCTGCACGAGCACGACGTGGCCGCCGCGGTCGATCTGGCGCGGCGCCACGATCTCGTACACGCGGCGGAGGTAGCCGCTGACGGCCTCGACGTACTGCGGCTCGGATCGACGCAGCCCGATACCGGGCATGCTCGTCAGCCACACCGGCAGGCCGCCGTTGTGCCACTCGGCGCAGATGTACGGGCCGGGACGCACGATCGCGTGCATGCCCTCCGCCGCGATGAGGTCGAGGAAGCGGCCGAGGTCGTTCCAGCCCGTGGCATCCCATTCGCCGCGCACCGGTTCGTGGGCGTTCCAGGCGACGTAGGTCTCGATCGTGTTGAGCCCCATCAGTCGCGCCTTGCGGATGCGGTCGGCCCAGTGATCGGGGTGGATGCGGAAGTAGTGCAGCGCCCCGGCGATCACGCGGTGCGGACGGCCGTCGAGCAGGAAGTCGGTGTCGCCGATGGCGAAGGTCGTCACGATGTCTCTCGATTCGTTCCGGGGTCGAGGCGAGGGGAACCGCCCATGTTGACGTTAACAGGGCGGCATGCCCAGCGACGGCGGCTGGTCGGCCGTCTGAGACCGATCGCGTCTGCGGCCGCCGCCCGAACGGGACGACGGCCGCAGACGCGGGCTCGGTCAGCGCACGACGACGGTCACCGGCCGCGACCGGGTCGCTCCCGCGTCGTTGGTGAACTCGGCCACGTACTCGTAGGTGCCGGGGCTCCGTCCGGTCACCGCGGTCTGCGCCCGCTGCGCCCCGGGGGAGGCGACCACCAGTTGCTGTCGGTCGATCTCGACGCCGTTCTCGAACAGCGTGTACCGCGAGGCGTTGGTGCCCCACCACAGATCGGTCGTCAGCGTGTAGGCGCCGTCACGGTCGTGGTTGTCGTGCGAGACGACGGGGCGCGCGGGCGCCGCATCCGTCACCACCGCCGTGGTGGACGAGGTCTGCGTCGTGCCCGCGGCGTTCACCAGCTCGCCGGTGTACACGTAGGTGCCGTTGGAGCGTCCGGCGACCTCCACCGATGCCACCTGAGCCATCGGCGTGCCGGGCGACAACAGCCGTGTCGCGATCAGCTCGCCGTTCTCGTACAGCCGGAACACCGACCCGTTCGTGCCCCACCACAGGTTCATGGTGACGGTGAACGTGCCGTCGTGCAGCCCGTCGTCCCACCCGCTCGTGTTGTGCAGCGAGCCGCGGGCGGGGGCGCTCGTGGCCCCGTCGTCCTCGAACACCAGCACGCGCGTCTGTGCGGTGGCGACGAGGCCGTCGTGGTTGACGGCGCGCACGGTGAGCACGTGCTCACCGGTGAGGCCCGCGAGCTCGAGCAGCGCGTCCGCAGCGATCGGCTCGCCGTCCCAGGCGACGTCCAGGGTGCGCACGCCCGACTCGGGGTCGTCGGCGGCGATCGCAAGCTGGAGCTCGGCGCTGTCGGGGAGCAGCGCGCCGTCTGCGGGCAGCCCCGAGATGACCGGAGCCGTCTTGTCGGTCGCTCCCGAGGGATCTCCCGTCACCGCGATCGACGGCATCGGAGCGGGTGCCATGCCGTCCCCGATGAAGAAGCTCGGGTGCGGAGGCTGGTTGTACCCGGTGTTCTGCCACGCGACCGCGACACGGTACTGCATGTCGTGCATGAGGGTCGGGATGCGCAGCTCCGTCTCGTCGGTGGTGGCGTAGATGCGCAGCTCCGAGGAGTCGGCCGAGCGCCAGACGATCTCCTCGCGCCAGTCGCCGAACAGGTCGGCCTGCAGGTTGGGCGTGCCCTTCGTGCCGTTGTTCGAGCGGGCGCCGTCGTCGGAGAGCAGCAGCTCTTCGGCGCCCTCCTCCCAGTTCCACTTCGAGACGGTGGGCGTTCCCTGCGACGTCGCGGCGTCCCAGGAGTGATCGACGATCTCGCGCAGCGGGTCGCCGTCGAACCAGGCGAGGAAGTTCGCCGCCGGGATGCTGTCGCCGATGCGCTCGCCCGCAGCCGACATCAGGTGGCCTTCGCGGGAGTTCCACGCGGCGTCGCCGCCGACGGCCCATCCTTCTGCTCCCGGATGCCGCGGGTCGATGTCTCCCGCGGCCGCTCGTCCGGTGTCGACCGTCGCGGGGATGTCCCACAGGATCTCGCCGGTTGCCGCGTCGCGGAACGTCGCGCCGCGGTTGCCCGAGGCGGACATCGTCTCGTGCGCGGCGAAGACCTCCAGGCCGGGGCGCGCGGGGTCGAGGTCCGACACGTGGAGCGCGTCGCCGTGGCCGAGCCCGGTCGAGTACAGCACCTCGCCGTCGTCGTCGATGGTCGCCGAGCCGAAGACGATCTCGTCCTTGGCGTCGCCGTCGACATCGGCCACCGACATCGCGTGGTACCCCTGGCCGTAGACCGATTCCGACCCTTCGTCGGTGGTGTCGAAGACCCAGCGCGTGCTGAGGCTCTCACCGTCGAAGTCGAACGCGCCGATCACCGCGCGGGTGTAGTACCCGCGGCTGAAGACCGCACTGGGACGCTCGCCGTCGAGGTAGGCCACCGACGCGAGGAACCGGTCGACCCGGTTGCCGTAGGTGTCGCCCCACGACCCCACGTCGCCGCGCTGAGGGATGTAGTCGATCGTGTCGACGACGGCGCCGGAGAGCCCGTCGAAGACGCTCAGGTACTCCGGTCCCTGCAGGACGTAGCCCGAGCTGTTGCGATGATCGGCACCGGCGTTGCCGATGGGGCGGCCGACGCCGTCGATCGTCCCGTCCGCCGTGCGCGTGATGAGCTCGGCGCGCCCGTTGCCGTCGAAGTCGTAGACCATCAGATCGGTGTAGTGGGCGCCGGCGCGGATGTTGACGCCCAGGTCGATGCGCCACAGGCGCTCGCCGTCCATGCGGTAGGCATCCACATAGACGTTGCCGGTGTAGCCCGCCTGCGAGTTGTCCTTCGCGTTGGAGGGATACCACTTGACGATGAGCTCGTACTCGCCGTCGCCGTCGACATCTCCCACGGTCGTGTCGTTGGCGGAGTAGGAGTACGGCTGGCCGTCCTTCGTGTACGCGTCGGCCGGCTTCTGCAGCGGCACCGAGCGGTACGCGGCGGTCTGCACCGAGACGGCATCCGACTCCGTCGTCTCGCGCTCGCCGTCGGCGCTCAGCCGGGTGACGAGGTAGGTCGCCGAGTCGGTCCCCTCGGCATCGAGCAGGTTCGTCGTCTCGGTGATCGGCGCCTCGGTGATCCGTTCGCCGTCGCGGTAGACGTGGAAGCCCGTATCGGCGGGGTCGGTCCCGAGCAGTCGCCACGACACGAGGACGCCGGCGTCGGTGCGTACGGCGGCGAGCCCCCGGTCGAGGTACTCCGCCTGTCGCTGCAGCACCGTAGGCGCCGCGGTCTCGAGCTGCTCGGACGGTGTGCCCGCGCCGCCCGCGTTGACGGCGACCACGGTGTAGAAGTAGGGCACCGTGGTGAGTACGCCGCCGTCCACGAAGCGGGGAGCATCCGCGATGCCCACCAGCTCCCCGCGCTCGCCGGCGGTCTCGGACCGGAACACCAGCGTCGCCACGGTGTCGGCGGCAACCGTCCACGACAGCTCGATCTCTCGCTTGTCGATACGCTCCGCGGTGAGGCCCGCGGGTGCCGCGGGCGCGGCGACGGCGGCGTCGATGAGGCTCGTCTCGACCGTCGCGGACGGGACGGACTCGAGGCCGGTCTGGTCGACCGCGGTCACGTGGTACGCGTAGTCGAGCCCGACCCGGGCAGTGCGGTCGACGTAGCCGGGCTCCGTGCTCGAGCCGATCAGCGCGGGGGTCGGGTCGAACTCCGAGCTGCGGTAGACGTTCCACCGCACCCCCGCCTCGGGCTCCCACGCGAGCGAGACGGCCGGGGCCGCGGGGTCGGCGTCGACGTCCGTCACGACCAGGCCCGACGGCCCGAGCAGGATGGGCGTGACCTCGAGGCCGTTGAGGCGGGTGCCGGCGGCGGCGCCGTAGGCTTCGATGCTCAGCTGTCCGTCGGTGACGAGGAACGGTCCGCGCAGCACCTCGGCGACCGACCCGCGGCCGGCGTTGCCGGAACCGGCTTCCTTGCCCTCGACCCGGAAGCTGGTGCGGGTGGACCCGATCCAGTCGCCCGAGAAGGTCTTGACCGAGTAGGTGCCGTTGGGCACGTCGAGGGCGAACGTCGAGCTGTCGCCGGGGAGCACGAAGTCGCGCACGAGATCGTTCGATCCTTCGGCGGCGCCGCGGTCGCGTCCGGCGTTGGCGGGGAGCGTGTTCGTGAATCCGTAGCCGCGCTCGGCCGTGTAACCGAGCGCCGGGGTGACCTCGGTGTATCCGGCGGCCAGCGGGTTGCCCGGCAGCTGGAAGTCGAAGCGGTACATCGCCTGCTTCGTCGTGAACTCCACCGCTGCCGAGGGCTCGGACTCGCCGCGGCCGTTGACGGCGACGATGCGGTAGCGGACGGTGGTGCCCTCGGCCAGGCCCTGCGCGAGCGTCGTCGGCTGCGTCACGGTTCCGACGAGCGCCCAGGCGTCGGTGGCGTCGCCGGCCTGCTGGCGGAAGACCCGGTAGATGTCGGCCGTGGGTACGGCATCCCACCGCAGCGTCGCACCGGCGTTGCTGATCGCTCCGGCGACCAGATTCTGCGGCGCGGCGGGCACATCGTCGGGCTGCTCGGTGTCAGTGATCTTCTGGGCGAGCGGGTCGTCGAGCCCGGCGATGCCCTGGGCGACGAGGCGCGCCATCTGGATCGCGCCGTACTCCTGGAAGTGGGTGTCGTCGACCGTGCCGGCCGGGCGGTTGGGGAAGACGCCCGGGTCGACGTGCAGGAAGACCGCCTTGGCGGCCTCGGCGCCGATGCCGTCGAGGTAAGCGCGGCTGGAGGCCGAGAGGTCGACGAGCGCCACATCCTCCTCGGCGGCGAGCTCGGTCATCTTCGCGACGTACTCGGGGAAGCTGACGCGGAACCGGCCCGTGGCCGGGTCTACGTCGCGCCGCGAGACGGGGGTGACGAGCACCGGGGTGGCGCCGCGCTGGCGCGCGCCCTCGACGTAGACGCGCAGGTACTCCTTGTAGTCGGCCGGTGACGCGTACCGGTCGTCGACGCCCTGGGTGGCGTCGTTGTGGCCGAACTGCACGAACAGGTAGTCGCCCGGACGGATGCCGAGGAGGACTTCGTCGAGGCGTCCCTGTGTGATGAAGTTCTTCGACGAGCGCCCGCCGATGGCGCGGTTGGTCACGGCGACGTCGTCGGCGAGGAAGCGGTCGAGCATCTGCCCCCACCCGGCCTGCGGCGCATAGGCGGTGGCGTCGTAGGTCTGCACGGTCGAGTCGCCCGTGAGATAGGTCGTCGGGATCGCGCCGGCGGGCCGTTCGGCCAGCCGGGTGACGGTGAGGCCCGCGAGGGATGCTGCCGCGCCGCCGACCTGCAAGGTGAGCCGGCCGTCGACGAGCGCGATCGGGAACGACATCTCCAGGTACTCGCCGGCCGGCTTCGTGGTGGGCTGCACCTTCGCGATGCCCTCGACCGTGAGCGAGATGTCGGTCGCAGCCGAGGCGTCGCCTGCGACGAGGGCGACCGAGTAGTCGCCGGCCCCGAGGTCGATCTCGAACGTGCCGCCCTGCGCGGCGACGAAGTCGGAGCGCACAGGGTCGTCACCGCCGCGATCGATGTTCGCCGGGTCGGCGGTGGGCACAGTCGAGAAGCCGTAGCCCGTGGCGGTGTCGAAGGCGGTCTCGGCCGTGACGCCGATGGCGCCCGGCGCGATGGCCCCGGGCCCGAAGTCGAACGCGACGCTGTCGCCGGGCTCGAGGGGGCGAAGGACGGCGTCGTCGGCGACGGCGGGGGCCGCGCCGAGGAGCGTGGCGACGAGCGCTGCCGCAGAGACGGCGGCGCCGGCGCGGATCGGTCGGTGATGGGCGGGGACGGGGGGACGGCTCGGAGCCACGTTTCCTCCTGGACAGCATCGGCGAGAAGGGCGCGCCGCGCAGCCTCTCCGCCGGGCGGGAGGATGAACGGCATCCGGGGGCGTACGGACTCGACCACGGTGCGGGAGGAGCGCGCTCCACCATTGGAAAGCGCATTCCTGTCCGCGTGAAACGATCTAAACACGCTGGTCCGTGAGAAGCAATGGCTGTTTGTGCGGTGCATGGCATCCGCGCTACGGTGACGCGGAAAGCGCATTCCGCTTCGCCGGGCTTTCCTCGCCGCCACCACGATTACGGACCGTGGTGGCGGCGGGCCCGCCTCAGGCGACGCGCTGCCAGCCGCCGCGCAGCCGCAACGAGGCGCGGAGGGTCGTCGTCGCAGCGTCGGTCCGCCGTGCTTCCGCGCCGGCCGCCAGCGCGATCGTCGATGTCGGCGAGAGCGCGAGCACCTCGACGATGATCTCGCTGGTATCGGTGGCGCCGACGTCGCGCAGCGACAGCGACCAGCGCGTGCCGTCCCAGAAGCGGTCGTCGACGATTCGGCCGTCGACGACCACGCGGCCGACGTCGCCCGTCCAATCCAGATCGAGCACGCCGTCCGCCCGCGCGTCGAGCGACCCCGCGGGAAGGTGCAATCGGTACCGGGCGGCGCGGTCGCGAATGATCGCGTCCGACGGCGCGCGGTGGCGCGGTCCACCGAAGCCGTAGTCGTCCGCGGGAGACGCCGCGGGGCGTTCCTGCTCGACGGTCACCGCGCGCGAACTGCCGTCCGGGCCGCCCTCGCTGTCGCCCTCGCCCTCGCCCTCGCCCGCTGCGGCGGACAGGCTCGACCAGTCGCGGGCCTCCGGATCGTAGCGCCCTGCGCCCCCGGTTCCGCGCAGTAGCGCGCCCTCGGCATCCCAGGTCAGCTCGCCGTCGGTGAGCCACAGCTCGGGGTGAGCGCCCGGACGGACCCACAGCCTGTTCGCCTCGGCGGCAGGCAGGACCACGACGTCGAGTCCGTCGAACTCGAGCGGCTGGTGGCCGGGCTCGATGACGCGACCGCCCGCGCCGCCGATGGCGATCTCGATGGGGATGCCCGCGTCCTCGAGCAGCACGAGAGTAGGGCGCGGGCCGGTGTCGAGCACGGTGATGAGCGAAGCGGTGGCCCAGTCGATGCGGGTGTTCCCGATGACGAGCCCGACGGGCCACCGCGCGAGCGTCCCGGCGGGAACGGTGACGGGTCGAGACGGGACGATGGTCTCGCTGTCGCCCTGCACGATCCGCAGCTGCACGTCCGCGACATCCGCGACCTGCTCGAACGGCTGATGGTGCGAGACGACGACGACTCCCTCGTCGCCGTTGGATCGAAGCGCCCACCGGAGCGTGCTCCGGTCGTCGAGCGATTCCGCCCGCTCGTCGGGAAGCGATGACGCCATGCCGGCCAACCGGTCGCCGAAAGCCGTGAGGAACGCGTGCTGTGCCCGCAGCAGCGGCGCCGATCCGGCGAGGTCGCCCGACTGGCCGATCGGCGCGTGGAAGTCGTAGCCGAACTCGGGGAGGTCGTTGGGGTACCCCGTGTCGATGCTCTCCTGCAGGCCTGGTCCGGGGTTCCGGCCGCCGACGAACATGTAATAGCCCTGCCAGGCGGATCCGTTGCCGATCTTCACGTGCGCGAGGGCGGCGACATCCCGTCCGTGCAGGACCGGGCGCCGATGGTAGGCGGTGGCCATACCCCCGCCCAGCTCGCACGTCGCGGGCGGGAAGCCGTGCAGATCCGCGGTCGCGCTTGCCGCGGCGAAGCCCTGGCTCGCGCGAACGTCGGCCCCGACGCCGGGGTCGTCCCAGTCGTGCGAGGGGAAGTAGTGAGCGCGGAAGGTCGGATCCCAGGATGCGCCCGGGTCGACCCAGAACCCGTCGGCGTAGCCTCCGAACACCGGCAGCACCTCGCCGTCGGGCAGCTGCGCCCCGCCCCACGCGGTCGCCGTCCACAGCGGCGCCGACATCCCCGCGTCGCGGGCGAGCCGCTTGAGTGTCACCAGGTGCTCGGGGCGGTCGTAGAGCTCGTTCTCCAGCTGGATGCCGATGACCGCCCCGCCCGGTCGTGCCCGGCCCTCGAGTGCAGCCGCGAGCTGGCCGAACCACTCCCGCACCAGGTCGAGGTAGGCGGGATCGTCGCTGCGGTGCACCACCGGCAGCTCCTGCACCCAGTCGGGGAAGCCGCCGTTGCGCGACTCGCCGTGGGCCCACGGCCCGATGCGGAGCACGACGTCGAGCCCCGCCGCGGCGGCCTCGTCGACGAAACCACCGAGGTCGAGGTGCCCGTCGAACCGGGGGCGCCCCCGCTCGGCGACGTGGTGGTTCCAGAACGAGTAGGTCGCCGCGACCGAGACGCCGGCGGCGCGCAGCTGCCGCATCCGTTCGGCCCAGCGCTCGCGCGGCAGGCGGCTGTAGTGCACCTCGCCCGAGACGGGCACCCAGCCCTCGCCGTGCCGGTAGAGGGCGCGGTCGGTGACCGAGATGCCGCGGGCGCGCTCGTCCGCGGCGGGGAGGGCGGCGGGCTGCTCGGGACGCGGCCAGGCGGTGTGACGGACGGTCGGCTGCTCGCTCACAGGGCTCCGATGATCGCGTTGTCGAGTTCGTCGGCGTCAACGCCCGGGCGCACGGCCCGATTGGTCAGCAGCACCCAGGCGATGCCGGCGCTCGGGTGGATCCAGAACTCCGTGCCGGCCCAGCCGCCGTGGCCGTAGACGTCGCGGTCGATGAGGCCGGGCGCCCGCGAGCGGAGGTTCCAGGCCAGCCCCCAATCCTGACCGCGCTCGGGCGGGTAGGGGTCGAGGCGGGGGATGTCGCCGGTGAGGGGGCGAAGCATCATGGCGAGGGTCGCGGGCGCGAGGATGCCGTCGCGGGCGCCCGCGTGGATCCGCAGCAGTTCCGTGCCGATGCTCAGCAGGTCGCTCGCGCGGCCCGCGAGCCCGGCCCCCGGGTTGCGCTGCGCGCCGAAGGCCGACATGTCGGCGCCCGCAGCGGCCGCATCGACGACCGGGGCGGTGCCGTCGAGGTCGACGGAGAGTCCCGTCGCCCCGACCCCGTCGGCCCACGCGGCGACATCCTCGTCCCACGGACGACCCGCGGCCTGTTCGACCAGTGCCGCGGCCCCCGAGAACGCGATCGTCGAGTAGCGCGAGACGGTGCCGGCGGCGAAGTCGCGTCCACGGGTGAGCAGCTCGGTGCGCAGCGGTATTGCCGTGTCGAGGGGCGGTTCGGAGATCCCGCTCGTGTGGCTCACCAGGTGGCTCAGACGGACGACGTCGTCGCGGCCGGCGCCGAAGTCGGGCACTGCCCGCGTCAGCGGTGTCTGCAGGGTGAGCTCGCCGCGCTGAATGGCACGGGCGGCGGAGATCCCGAGCAGCGGCTTGGTGATCGAGAAGAGCGCATACCGGTCGTCGACGGCGGCGCCGATCGCGTCGAGGGCCAGGATGCCGCGCGCGTCGGCGATCCCCACCACCGCCGACGGGAGTCGCTCGTCGCCGACGTGTCGGCGGGCCCAGTCGAACGCGGCGGTGAAGCTCGAGGTCATCGCACCAGCCTAGGGGAAGCGTTTTCCCCGTGCGAGGGTCAGCTGGATGCGGCGGCGGCGAAGCGGATGCCCAGGCCGACGTGCGCGACCTCGCGGAGTCGGCCCTCGACGATCTCGACGGGGCACGGGTCGCGGAGCGCCCCGAGCTCGGCGAAGCCGGCATCCTCGACGTCTTCGACCCAGGGGTCGGCCACCCGGCCCGGCAGGGTCAGCGCGAGTTGACCCGACAGCTCGGGCAGGAGGTGCGGATGCAGCTCGGCACCGGCATCCTCGGCGATCGCGGCGATGCGCCGCAGCGGCGTGATCCCGCCGACACGGACGATGTTGGGCTGCACGATCTGTGCGGCTCCGCGCCGGAGCACCTCGGCGAAGCGGTAGCCGGTGTGGAGGTTCTCGCCGACGGCGATGGGCGTGCCGGCGCCTCCCGCGAGGCGGCGCGCGAGCTCGGCGTGGCCGTCGATGTCGTCGGCCCGAAGCGGCTCCTCGATCCAGGCGGGCCCGACCTCGCCGAGCACCTCGAGCGAGGCCGTCGCACGGTCGAGATCCCAGCGTTGGTTCGCATCGATCATGAGGCCGCGGCCCGGTCCGAGTACGGCGCGCACGGCGCGCAGCCGGTCGAGGTCTTCGGCGACGTCGGGCTTGCCGACCTTCACCTTCACGGCGGAGAACCCGCGCCGCACCCACCGCTGGACCTGGGCGACGAGCTCGTCGAGGGGATAGTGCAGGTTCACGCCGCTGCCGTAGACCCGCGTGCTCTCGCGTCGCCGCCCGATGAACTCGGAGACACCGACGCCGGCGGCGCGGGCGGCGGCATCCCACAGTGCGAGATCGAGGCCCGCGAGGGCGATCGTGGTCACGCCGCCACCGCCCGCCTCGTGCACGTGCTCCCACAGGCCCTGCCATGCGACGCCGGGCTCGGCGGGACGGCCGATCGCCGCCGGCGCGATGTCGTGGCGGAGCAGGGCGAGCACCGCCTCGGCGCCGATCTGCGGTGTCCACGAGAATCCCCAGCCCTCGGCGCCGTCGCTCCGGCGCAGATGCGTCGCGATGACTCCGACGGAGGTGACCGCGGCGCCCCACGGGCGGGAGAGGGGGATCCGGATCAGGCTCGCGTCGACCGAGGCGATCGTGGTCACAGCAGGGCACGCCCCGCGTCGAGGATCTCGGCGAGCCGCCGTTCCTGCTCGGGCGTGGGATCGACGAGCGGCGCGCGAACGCTGCCGACCGCCTGCCCGCTCAGCCGCAGACCCGCCTTGACGAGGGAGACGCCGAACCCGGGAGTCTCGTCGCGGAGCGCGACGAGGGGTGCGTAGAACCCGTCGAGCAGGCGCAGACGACGGTCTTCGTCGCCGTCGATGTAGGCGCGGTAGTAGGCGTCGGCGACCTCGGGGATCATCGCGAACGCGGCAGAGGAGTACAGGGGCACGCCGATGCCGCGGTATGCGGCCTGCGTGAGCTCGGCGGTGAGCAGCCCGTTGAAGAAGGCGAAGTCGTCGCGTCCGGCCGCAGCGACCGCCCGCACGATGAGCTGTGTCGCGCCGATGTCGCCGGCGCCGTCCTTGAAGCCGATCACCCGGGGGTTCTCGGCGAGACGGCGCATCGAATCGGGCGTGAACTGGGCGTTCGCGCGGTGGTAGACGATGACGGGCAGATCGGATGCGGCGGCGACGGCCTCGACGTACGCGACCAGTCCCGCCTGGGGTCCGCCCACGAGGTAGGGCGGAAGCACGAGAAGCGCATCGGCTCCGGCATCCGAGGCGCCTCGCGCCGTCTCGAGGGCGTGGCCGAGCGGCCCGCCCGTACCGGCGACGACGGGGACGGCCCCCGCGACCGCTGCGACGGCGGTGCGTACGACGGCCGTCGCCTCGGCGGCCGAGAGGGCATGGAACTCGCCTGTGCCGCACGCGGGGAACACGCCTCCGGCCCTGTGCTCGACACCGGCGCGCACGTGCGCCGTCAGCAGATCGTGATCGACGGCGCCCGCGGCGCCGAACGGGGTGACGGGGAAGAAGAGGATGCCGTCGAATCTCATGCCGGCACGTCCTTTCGGGTGTCGTGATCGCGAGTGTCGGGAGAGGAGGGGGCATCGACGAGCGCGGTGCGCCACGAGTGCCGCGGCGCCCAGTCGAGCAGTCGCCGCGCCTTCGCGTTCGAGAACGCCGGGGTGGTGCCGGTGAGGACGGCGGCCGCCCGTTCGGTTCCCGGGTGGAAACGGGGGATGAGCTCGGCGAGCGGCTTGCGCGCGAGGGCGTCGTCCGCGCCCACGAAGAACGTCTCGGCGTTGGGGATGGCGGGGAGGGCCGCCAGGAGCGCGTCGGCGAAAGACGCGACGTCGCGCGCGTCGACGTAGTTGAACAGAGCGGGGGCCGACAGGCTCGGGTCGTCGAGCCTGTCGCGCACCGTGTGTCCCTGCTGCGTCGGTGCCCCGCGCCACTCTTCGGGCGCGATGACGTAACACGGTCGGAAGGCGGCGAAGCGGACGTCGTCGCCGGTCTGGCGGTGCAGCATCCGCATCGTCTGCTCGATGAGGAGCTTCGACAGCGCGTAGCTGTTCCAGGGGGCGGGAGGGGTGTCCTCATCGAGCGGGAAACGGTCGGGGACCCACCCCCGCGGTGCGCCGTACCCGAGCACGGTGGGGCTGGATGCCGCCACGATCTGCGGCACGCCCGCGGCGACCGCGCCGCCGAGGACGGAGACGGCCAGCGCCGCGTTCGTTCGCATGATCACGTCTTCGGGAGCGCTGAAGGGCACGGCGATGGCCGCCAGATGGATGACGGTGCTCGCCCGCTGGGCGCGGAGGGCCGCCGTGGTCGCCTGAGCATCGAGCAGATCGATGGCGACCTGGTCGGCCCCGCGCAGCTCGGGGGCGTTCGAGACGGCGCGGTCGTACGAGATGACTCGGTGGCCCGCGTCGACGAGGCCCTCGACGAGGCTCCGCCCCAGGCGGCCGGCGCCGCCGGTGACGACGATGCTGCTCATGACCGGTCGTCGGCGCTCATCGCCGGCGGTCCCCGAGCAGGCGGATCCCGAGTTCTGACGTGCGCACGGGCAGGCCCGAGGCGAGGGAGAGATTGCCGGCGATGCCGACCGCGATCGACCGCACACCGTCCATCCACCCCGCCGGGCGGGCGAGCGGGTCATCGCCGGGACCGACGAACACGTCGGCGAGCAGCAGGGCGTCTCCGCCGCCGTGACCTCCCTCGGCGCCCGGAATGGCGACCTCGACGGCGTCCTCCCAGTGGCGTTGCACGAGCAGGCGCTCGCCCTGCGGGCGGGTCGAGCCCGAGTCGGCCTCGCCCACGGCGGACGGATCGAGCACGGGGTGCAGTCCCTCGTCCTCGAGCACGGCGCCGCGCTCGACGACCTCGAGCTCGGCACGCCCCTCGGTGCCGTTGATCGCGACGCGGTATCCCTCCCACGGCGCGTGCGCGTTCAGCGAGTACGACATCGTCGACCCGCCGGCGTAGTCGACGACGAGTGCGAGGTTGTCCTCGATCGTGATGCCCTCGCCGAAGACGTCGCGGTCTCGGAAGTATCCGTCGTGGCCCTCCGCGTCGAGGTAGAGCGCACGCAGTCGTTCGTCGTCGCGCAGATCGAGCTCGAACGGATCGTGCGGGCCGTCGTGCGTGCCCCGCTGCGGGCGTTCGCCGAGATCGCGCGCACGGGCGTTCTCCGCGCCGTAGAAGCGCAGGCCGCCCGACGCGAAGACGCGGCGCGGCTCGTCGCGGATCCACCAGTTGACCAGGTCGAAGTGATGGCTCGCCTTGTGGACGAGGAGGCCGCCCGAGTGCTCCTTCTCACGGTGCCAGCGGCGGAAGTAGTCGGCTCCGTGCTTCGTGTCGAGCATCCAGGAGAAGTCGACGGAGGTGACCCGTCCGATGCGGCCGTCCTGGATGACCTGGCGCAGCGCGCTGTTGCGCGGCGAATAGCGGTAGTTGAAGGTCAGCACGACGGACCGGCCGGTGCGCTCCACGGCCGCCTCGATGGCCGCTGCGCTGGGGGCGTCGATCGTCAGGGGCTTCTCGACGACGACATCCGCGCCGGCGTCGAGCGAGCGGACGATGAGCGAGGCGTGCAGGTCGTCGCGTGCCGTGATGATGACACGATCGACCGCCGCGTCGCGCACCATCTGCTCCAGATCGTCGGGCGCCCACAGCGTCGGCGCGGCGAAGCCTCGTGCGACGACCTGATCGCGGTACAGCTCGGCGCGCACCGGGTTCGGTTCGCAGATCGCCGCGAGCTCGGCGCGGTCGGCGTGTGCCCCGGTGATGGCATCGACGTACAGCTGCGCGCGGGCTCCCGCGCCGACCAGGGCGTAACGCGTGCGGGTCATGGCTCTCCTTCGTGCCGGTCTGAGAGTCGCGGCGGGAAAGCGCTCTCAGGAAACGTTTTCTGAGGCTAGCACGCGACCTGTCCGGAATGAAGCGGATGGAACGGCTGAGCCCGACAGAACGGGCGTGAGTGCGGAACCGAGCGGATCGGACCCGCGCTCGCGGTCAGGAGTCCGGCGCCGCTGCGCTGGCGGGCGGTGCGCCGGTGCTACCGCGCAGGATGACCTCGGGGGTCACGGTGGCGGCGCCCTCGGGCGTCCGGCCCTGCATGAGGTCGTGCAGCGCGGACCACGCGCGGGCGCCGAGCTCGGCCATCGGGACGGCGGCGGTCGTCAGCGCGGGAGAGGTGTAGCGGGCGAACGGGATGTCATCGAACCCTGCGATCGAGAGGCGACCGGGAACCGGGATGCGGCGCTCGGTCGCGGCGCTGAGGAGCCCCATAGCCGAGAGGTCGTTGAACGCCAGCACCGCGGTGGCCCCTGACGCGAGGACATCGTCGAGCGCACCGGCGCCGCTGGCGAAGTCGACCCCCGCGGGTATCTCGACGATCTCGCAGCCGGCGAGCTCGCGTCGCGCATCGTCGAGGGCTCGGAGCCGTTGGCTGCTCGACGCGCTGCGAGCGGCTCCCGCGAGGTAGGCGAAGCGGCGATGCCCCTGGCCGTGGAGATGATCGATGATGGCTCGCAGCGGCGTGCGGTAGTCCGCCCCGACGCTCGGTGCGTCGCCGGTGCGATTGACGAGGACGACGGGTGCGACCTGGGCGACGACCTCGGCGAGCTGGTCGTCGCTCATGCGGGGGGCGCAGAGGATCAAGCCGTCCGAGCGTCGACGCGACTCGAGCGCGAGGATGCGTTCCTCCTCGACCTGTTCGTCGGAGTCGGCGATGAGCACGTGGTATCCGTCGGCCACGGCTACGCGGCTGAGGGCGCGCAGCATCCCCTGGAAGGTCGGGTTCGCGAGATCGGGCACGACGACCGAGATCGTCTGGGTGCGTCCGAGCACGAGGCTGCGGGCCAGCGGGTTCGCGGAGTAGCCGAGCTGCGTGGCCGACGCCCGCACGCGTTCGGCAAGAACGGGGTCGACGGTGGCATTGCCGTTCATCACGCGCGACACGGTGGCGAGCGAGACTCCCGCGTGTGCCGCGACGTCCGTGATGGTCGTCTGCTTCGTCCCGCCCATCGCGCCTCTCCGCCCGTCCCCGTGCGGCAATACTATGCGAGGAAACGTTTTATGACGGGAGACGATGATGTCCGCGAATGCCTCCGCGACCGGAGCCACCGAACCGGAGCGCGAGGTGAAGCGGCGCCGGCTCGCGGCCATCCGGCAGGCGGCCGGTGCCGGCGATGTCGTGCTGACGTCGCACGAGGCGCTGTCGTGGTACCTCGGCGGGGTGCGGACGCACGTGTCGCTCGCCGGCCCGCCGGTGCTCGCCGTGCGTGCGTCGGATGCCGGCGACACCCTCTTCGTCGCGGCGAACGAGGTCGACCGCCTCATCGCCGAAGAGCTGGACGCGGGCGACGCTGCGCGTGTCGTGGCCGTGCCGTGGCAGAACTCGGTCGCGTCGGCGGCGCGGGAAGCCGCGGCGTCCGAGACGGCCGGTCGGGCCCGCGGCGTCGTCGGTGAGGGCGAGCTCGCGTCGCAGCTGCGAGCCGCGCGCGCCGAGCTGGTGCCCGAGGAGGTCGGGCGCTATCGGGCTCTCGGGCGCGCGGTCGCGGAGGTGCTGACGGATGTCGCTGCGGAGCTGACGCCGGCCACCCGCGAGTGCGATGCTGCCGCCGCCGCGGCGCGTGGCCTCGTGGCGCGCGGCATCGACCCGCTCGTCGTGCTCGTGGCCGGGCAGAGCCGCCGGCCGCACCGGCATCCGCTGCCGACCGACGCTCCCCTCGGGGCGCGCTCGATGCTCGTCGTCTGCGGGCGACGCCACGGACTGATCGCGAACGCCACGCGCTGGGTGGGCGCGGCGGGTGCCGACGACGAACGCATCCTCGAGGTCGAGGCGGCGTTCTTCGGGGCGACCCTGCCGGGCGCGCGCCTGGACGACGTATTTCGCGCGGGATGCCGTGGCTACGCCGACGCCGGGTTCGCGTCCGACGAGTGGACCCGTCACCATCAGGGAGGTCCCACGGGCTACGTCGGACGCGATCCGCGGGCCACGGGTCAGACTCGAGACCTGGTGCGACGGAACCAGGCCTTCGCCTGGAACCCGAGCGCTCCCGGCGCGAAGGTCGAAGACACCGTCATCGTCGGTGGCGCGGGCGCGGGCGCGGGCGCCGGTGCGGGTGCGGGTGCGGGCTTGGAAGTGCTGACAGTCGACCCCCGCTGGCCCGCTGTGACGGTGGGCGGGATCGCGCGGCCGCTCGCTCGCGCGTTCTCCTGACGGGCATCCTGGGAGGCGATCTCGCGACGGCGATCGACGGGCCGGGCCCAGGTCGGTGACTGTTCCGGCGAGCGGGCTCTGCCAAGATGGCGGGAGCACGCAGAGCCGCGTCGCCTCGACCTGCTCCGTTGCTGAACGCCCGCCCGGTGGGCGTTGATTCGTCCGGCATAACGAGAGGCCCGCATGTCCGAGCTCGCCCCCCATCACCGCCGCATCGCGTGGGTCAGCACGGATCGCGACCGGCCGTGGGTCGAGATGCCGGCCCCGCAGTTCGCGCCGATGACCGCGATGCCGAACGTGCTGCTGCGCACCGACCGCCGGCATCAGGTGGTCGAGGGGTTCGGGGTCTGCTTCAACGAGCTCGGCTGGCGCGCGCTCTCGCGTCTTGACGAGGGCGACCGAGCGGCGATCTTCGACGAGCTGTTCGTTCCGGGGCAGGGGACCGGCTTCTCCGTCTGTCGGATGCCGCTGGGGGCGAACGATTTCTCGACCGACTGGTACTCGTACGACGAGGTCGACGGCGATTTCGAGCTCGAGCATTTCTCGATCGATCACGACCGCGCGGCCCTCGTGCCGTACATCACCGAGGCGCTGCGGCGCCGGCCCGATCTGAAGCTGTGGGCCTCGCCGTGGAGCCCGCCGACGTGGATGAAGACGAACGGGCACTATGCCGCTGCGCTGCCGTGGCAGGGGAGCGACGTCGACAACGGCCTGCGGCCGGACCAGGTCGGCGCCGAGGGGACGGACATGATGATCCAGGAACCTCGATACCTGCGGGCGTATGCCGAGTACTTCGCGCGCTTCATCGAGGCGTACCGCCGTGAGGGCATCGACGTCGCGATGGTGATGCCGCAGAACGAGTTCAATTCGCCGCAGGTCTTCCCCAGCTGCACGTGGACGCCTGAGGGGTTGGCGCGTTTCATCGCCGTGCTGGGCCCCCGCATGCGGGAGCTCGGCGTCGATGTGTTCTTCGGAACGCAGGAGCGTCCCGCGCCGGAACACCTCGCGGCCGTTCTCGCCGACCCTGCAGCGGCACCGTTCATCTCGGGTGCTGGATTCCAGTGGGCGGGCAAGGGCGCGATCGCCGATGCGCGCCGCGTCGCGCCGCACCTGTCGCTCTATCAGACGGAGCAGGAGTGCGGTGACGGTCGCAACGATTGGCGGTTCGCGCGGTACACCTGGTCGCTCATGAGGCGGTTCTTCGAGGCCGGCGCCAACGCGTACACCTACTGGAACCTCGCGCTCGACGAGGGCGGGGTCAGCCGGTGGGGCTGGGCGCAGAACTCCCTTGTCGTCGTGGATCCCGAGACGCGGGGATTCCGCTTCACCCACGAGTTCTTCGTCTTGAAGCATCTCGCACACTTCGTGCAGAGCGGCGCGACGCGCATCGATGCCTTCAGCTGGACCGGTCACGAGAACCAGCTCGCCTTCGAGAATCCCGACGGATCGATCGCCGTTGTGATGCAGAGCGACCTCGCTGACGAGATGCCTGTCACGATCGCTCTCGATGGCGCGGCGTTCGAGGTCGTTCTTCCCGCTGACTCGTTCAGCAGCCTGCTCATCTCGGCGCCCTGACCCGGGCCCGGCGTCGGGCGCCGAATGCCGGATGCCGGATGCCACCACGTACCGCACTGATCGGTCCCCCGTTGCGTGTCGAACGTCGACTCGCATCTCGCCTGCGCGCCCGGGGATCTCACGTGCGCGCCGGGGGAGTGTCAGAACGGCGGTGGTGCGCCGGGCGGCATGGTGGTTGCGCCCGACGGTCTCGGTGGTCCGCTCCGCGGTGACGGGGCGTCCGGGTTCCCTGGTGGCTCGCCGAGGGTGAAGGCGACGAGGGGTGGTGGTGCGTCTTCGCGGTAGATCCGCCCCGTCGGCGAGGTCCACACCAGCCTTCCGCCCGGGAGTTGTCGGAGGTGCCATCTGGTGTGGTATTTGACGTCGTGGTGGCGTTTGCACAGGTGTGCGAGGTTGCAGACGTGTGTGGGTCCGCCGTCGGATGCTGCGGTGGTGTGGTCGATCTCGCACCTGATGGCGGGTTGCCGGCATCCGGGGAACCGGCAGTGCCGGTCACGCGCCCGCAGCAGCCGCACCATCGCGGCGGTGGGCCGGTAGGCGTCGCACTCGAGCACCGTGCCGGTGACGGGGTGGGTCAGCAGCCGGTCCCAGGCAGATGCGTTGCCTGCGAGCGTGCGGGCGGTGGCGGCGTCGATGGGGGAGCGGCCGACGAGGTCAGCCGGCCCGTCGTCTTGTCCGATCAGCGTCAGCGCGGACACGGCGACCTGCACATGGGCACGGATCGCCCCGAGGGTCCCTTCCCCGTCGCCGGTGGCGGTGGCGGTGGGGTCGAGGGCGGGTGTTCCGGCGAGGAGGAGGTCGGAGAACACGTCCGCACGGACCTGATCGATGGTGCGCGTGTCGCCCACGAACGACGATGCGTCGCCGGCCGCGGACGCATCGCCGAGCGATCCGTCCGCGTAGGCCGTCCCGAACAACCCCGCGTCGCCGAACGTCGATCCGTCGGCCGCGGCGCCCGCAGCATCCGCGCCGACCGCCGTATCCGCGCCATCTGCGGCCCCCGCCGCATCCGCGCGGGGCCGGGCGTTGATGATCTCCCGCGCCTGCCGGGTGAGGCGGTCGACGATCCCGTCCGCGATGACGGTGGGCAGCGTCGCGATCAGGTCCGACATCCCGTCGGGCCCCGCCTGGGCGCGAACGCAGCGCCCTGCTGCGGCTTCTTCGTGGCGTTCGGTGAACGTCCGCGGGTGCAGTCGGTCTGCCAGGAACTGCAGCGCGTCCCGGACCCGGTTCGGCGTCTCGCCCTGGCACTTCTCGATCGCGAGCCGCTCGAATTCTTCCCGGCTCTCGGCGGGGATGATGCATCCCACGTCCTGGATGACGCGCACGTGCCCGCGCACGATCCGCCCTTCCTCCCATGCCGTCATCGTGAGGGGGTAGTTCTCCACGAGGTCTCGGGCTTCGTCGATACGCCGCTGCAGTGTCCGGTCGGTCGCCACGAACACTCCCGCGAGCTCCGCAGCAATCCCACGCAACGCCATCTCGCGCGCTTTCACCTTCTCGGACGCGCCCGCCGCCTGTGTCTCCGCAAGCCGACCGGCGGCGGCGAGCACCCGCACTTCACGGACCTGCCCCGCCCGGATGAAATCCGACACACCTTCGGCATCCGCGACGAGTCGGGCGAGGGCGTCCGTATCGCCGTCGCTTCCCATCCCGCCATTCGAATGCATGTTCGAATCCTGCCACGGACCTCCGACATCGGCCCACGACTCTCCACAGCCCGGCGCCGCGCTGTTTCGCGGTGCCTCGAACCCCCATACCGGCGCGCGTTGGGTACCGGCTGGCGACCAGACTCGACCCCGTACCCGGACCCGGGACCCGAGCCTCGCCACTTCCGACCCGACGACAGCGTTACCCCGCCCCACCACCCCGCCGCCGCCCACGCAGCCCCACCGCCGCGGCCGCCCGTGCCACCCCGCTGCCGCCGCCCACGCAGCCCCACCGCCGCGGACGCTCGCGCCGCCCCTCCGACGCCGCGGCCGCCCGCGCCACCCCACCGCCGCGAACGCCCACGTCACCGCCGCTTCTCCGCGACCGCCACCCCCACCGCGACCGCAAGCGACCATCCCGCCGAGGTCAGCGTTTGTCCGGAGATGCCCGACGCACCATGGCGGTCGCGTCGGGGGCCTCGAACCCGAACTCCGCATAGAGGCTGTGCGCGTCGCGCGTGAAGAGCGTCCAGCGGAAGTCGTGGCCCGGGCCCTCGTCGATCATGCGGCGGAGCATGCGGTGGGCGATGCCCGCGCCCTGGTGCTCTGCGACGACGAACACGTCGGCGAGGTACGCGAAGCTCGCACCGTCGGATGCTGCGCGGGCGAAGCCGACCTGCTCTCCGGTGTCGAGGCGATAGGCCCCGACGACGCGCCAGGCGGCGTCGAGCTGCGCCTCGAGCACCGAGCGTTCACGCCACCGGCCCCAGTACGCCTCGGACGAGAGCCACTGCCACACCACGTCACGCTGGATGCGGGCGGGGGAATCGTCGATCTCGTAGTCCACGTCCTCATTGTCCGGCGTTCGCCGGCGCGAGCCGGCTGGTAACACGATGCCAATCACCAGCTCGCGGACCCGTGCTGTGTCAGGCTGTGGGGATGACCGACGACCAGGCTGCCGCCCCGCGCCCGTCGCACGGCCCGCGCGACCCGGGCGATGTCTGGGTGGTCGCACCGTCCGGCGAACGGTACTGGGGCCGCTTCGGCGCCGCAGGTCTCCTCGCGGTCGACGCGGAACAGGGCGTGCTGCTGCAGCACCGTGTGTCGTGGAGCCACTTCGGCGACACGTGGGGTCTTCCCGGAGGTGCGCGTCACGCGGGGGAGTCCGCGCGTGACGGAGCGTTGCGCGAGTCGGCCGAAGAGGCCGGGGTTCCCGCAGACGCCGTCTCGCCGCGGTTCCTGAGCGTGCTCGATGTCGGCGTGTGGACCTACGGCACCCTGGTCGCCGACGTCACGACACCGTTCCACCCGATCATCAGCGATCCCGAGAGCCGCGAGCTCGCGTGGGTTCCGATCGAGGACGTCGATTCGTACCCGCTGCATCCGGGTTTTGCGGCATCCTGGCCGCGGCTCCGTGGGCTGCTCGACGTGCGCCCGACCCTCATCGTGGATGTCGCGAACGTGGTGGGCTCGGTCCCGGACGGGTGGTGGCGCGACCGCGCCGGCGCCGCCGACCGGCTGCTCACGCAGTTGTCGAGCCTGTCGGGACGGGGAACGGATGCCGGCGGGCTCGAGCTTCCCGAGCACACCTGGTTCCCGCGCGTCGTGGCGGTCGTCGAGGGTCAGGCGAGAGATGTGGCCGCACCGACCGGCGTCGACATCAGTCGTGCTCCGGCCTCGGGTGACGACATGGTCGTCGAGGTCGCCACGGCTGCGGTCGCGGCGAGAGAGCGCGTGAGCGTCGTGACCTCCGATCGCGACCTGCGCGCCCGCGTCGAGGCCGCGGGCGCCCGCTCCGTCTCGACGTCCTGGCTTCGCGAACGGCTGTGAGGCGCGCCGCGGGCGTCGTTCCTGCTCCGGGCGGCGAGTCGGTCCCGGGCGGGAGCACGCGCGCACGCCGGTGGGGCGCCGTTGCTGCGGCAGTCGTCGTCGTCGCGGCCGGCCTCGTCGTCCACGGCAGCCTGCCCGATACGGACGCGACCGACATCGCGGGCGATGCGCTCTACGCGGTGCTCGTCTATGTTCTCGTCGTCGCTGTCGCGCCGCGAGCGCAGCCGGTCGCGGCCGCCGCGATCGCCGGCGGCTGGTGCATCGCCATCGAGCTGCTGCAGCTGAGCGATGTGCCCGCGCGCGCCGCCGAGGTCTTCCCACCCGCCGTCCTCGTGCTCGGGACGGTCTTCGACGCGCGCGATCTGGTGATCTACGTCGTCGCGGTCGTCATCGCCGGGGCGCTGGATGCCGTGCTGCGCCGCCGTTCGCAGAATACGAAGCGTCGGAACCGCGAGAGTCGGTGACGAGCGCCGCTGTCACGCCCGCGATGATCAGGTCGAGGGCCGCGGTGAACCCGTCGTCATCGCTGTCGCCGCCGTTCGCGATGCGCTCGGGCGACGCGGCGACGGCGTCGGCTGCCGCTCCCCACGCGTCGGCGGTGCGTCGCTGCTGCTGATGGAAGGTGAAGCCGACGACGAAATGGGTGATCGCGTCGGCGACCGTTCGGGCGAGGTCGATCGAGCCACCGGAGCGGGTCGCAGCCTCACGGAGCCGCGCGTGCACGGGTGGCTCGACGAGTCCGAGCGCGAGGGAACTCGAGACGACCTCGGCGCCGTCGCGGTGAGCGAGCAGGCTGTCGTGCAGGCGGGTCGCCAGTTCGCGCGCCGCGGCGTCGAGCCCCGTGGACGCCTCGCCCTCGGACACGGCGAGGGCCCGGTCCGAGCCGTCCGCGCCCACCGGCCGCAGGATGCGTGCGCTGACGGCGGCGAGCAGCTGCTGCTTGTTCTCGACGTGCCAGTAGATCGCACTCGGCTGAACTCCCAGATGCTCGGCGAGGCGGCGCATCGACAGGTCGGGAAGGCCGACGCGATCCAGAAGCTCGAGAGCGGCGTCAACCACGTCGTCGCGTGATCGACGACTCGCGCGGCCGGCGCGGTTTGAATCATCGATCACCATGGCGCTACTGTACCTGAACGCCGTTCACGTGAACGGTGTTCAGGAGGAATCATGACCCCGTTTGTTCGGACCCGCTCCGGTTTCGATGCGACCGACCTCGCCCGTGCCGCCGTGTTCGCCGCTCTCATCGCGGTGTTAGGGCTGCCGGGGTCGTTCACCCTCTTCGGAGGTGTGCCCATCACCGCTCAGACTCTCGGTGTGATGCTGGCGGGGGCTGTGCTCGGTCCCGTCGTCGGCGCGGCCTCGGTCGGCACCTTCCTCGCTCTCGTGGCGGTCGGTCTGCCGCTGCTCGCCGGCGGCCGGGGCGGGCTTGCGGTCTTCGTGGGACCGACTGCCGGCTACCTCGCGGGATGGCTCCTGGGCGCGGTGGTCGTCGGACTCATCGTGCACGCGGGCTCGCGGCGCCCGGTGTGGTGGCGGACCGCGGCCGGGATGCTGATCGGCGGAGTCCTCGTCGTCTACGCGTGCGGCATCCCCGTGCAGAGCCTCGTGCTTCGCCTGCCGATCGAGCAGGCCGCGTTGGCCAACCTCCTCTTCGTCCCGGGGGACGTCGTCAAGGTGCTCGTCGCGACGCTCGTCGTCGGTGCGCTCGTGCGCGGCTACCCTCGGGCGTTCCGCCGCACCTGGGCACCGCGCGCGACCGCGATCGCAGGCACCGCCGCTGACACCGGTGCCGGCATCGACACCGACGACGCCACCCCGACCGTCTCGCCGACCACCGCATGACGGGCGTCGAGGGACGGCCGTGACCGCGGCGGGGCACCCGGCGACCAGCATCCGCTTCGACCGCGCTGCCGTGCGGCTGGGCGACGTGGAGGTGCTCGCACCGCTCACGCTCGAGCTCGACGCGCGCACGATCGCCGTGGTCGGCGACAACGGCTCGGGCAAGTCGACCCTCGCCCGGCTCGTCAGCGGACTGGTGCGACCCACCGGGGGCAGCGTGCGCGTCCTCGGTTGCGATCCGGTCCGCGACTCGGCGGAACTGCGCCGCCGCGTGGCGGTCGTCTTCAGCAACCCCGACGCCCAGATCGTGATGCCCACCGTGGCCGAGGACGTGGCGTTCTCGCTCCGGTCGGATCGTTCGTCTCGTGCCGACCGCGCGGCCCGGGTCGAGCGGGCGCTCGAGCGGTTCGGTCTGACGGGACTGCGCGATCATCCCGCGCACGAACTGTCGGGCGGGCAGAAGCAGCTGCTCGCGCTGTGCGGTGCCTTCGTCCGCGATCCCGCACTGGTCGTCGCCGACGAGCCGACCGCGTTCCTCGACGGACGCAACGCCGCCCGGATCGCCGAGCACCTCTTCGACGACACCGGACACCGGCTGCTGCTCGTGACCCACGACCTCGATCTGGCGCGCCGGTGCGAGGTGGCCGTGCACGTCGCGGGCGGCCGCATCGCCGGGTCCGGGCCTGCCGCGGACGTCGTCGCCGCGTACGAGCGCACGTGGCGGCGATGACCGGAACGCGCGCGGAGGCGACGCGATGCTGACTCTCTTCCGTCCGGGGACGCGAGGCTGGCACCGGCTCCCGGCGGGCCCGAAGGCCGTGCTCGTCCTCGGGATGGTGATGACAGTGTCGCTCCTTCCCGCCTCGCCCGCGACCGCCGCGGGGGCCGTGATCCTGTGTGTCGCGTGCTACGCGGTTCCGGGCACCGGCTGGCGCGAGCTCGCCCGTCAGACGTGGGCGCTGCGCTGGCTCGTGGTCGTCGCGTTGGCCGGACAGGCGGTCTTCCTCGGAATCGAGCCCGCCCTGGTCGGCACAGTGCGCATCCTCGTCGCGATCCTCCTCGCAGCGCTGCTGGCGCTGACGACACCCGTGAGCGAACTCCTCGACCTCTTCGAGCGCGTCCTCGGCCCGGCGCGGGTCGTCGGTGTCGACGCCGCGCGCGTCTCGCTCCTTCTCGTCGTCGCGCTCGGCTCCGTGCCGACGCTCGCCCGCATCGCCCGGGATGTCCGCGACGCCCACCGTGCCCGGGGCGCGGGCGGCGGCGTACGTTCCTCGGCACTCGCGTTCATCGTGCTCGCGCTCAAGCACGCCGACGAGCTGGGCGATGCCCTCACCGCGCGGGGTGTTCGCTGACGCCCGCCGGAATCCCGCCACCGCCGAAGCTCATCTCACCTCGACGCGTTCGAACCTCGCGCGCGGTACGCGGTCGAGGCGCAGCGGCGGCGAATCCGGCGTCCCGCACCGGCTGCCCGTCGCGCGGAAACGCTGGATCGCCCAGCACCGCACGCCGCGCGCGGCCAGCAACTCGCCGAGCTCACCGAGCCGAGCGTCGTCGATGAGGTCGGGGTGCACCGTCGTACGGACCTCGACGTCGAGCGGATGCCGCGAGGCCGCGCGCTCGCGCTGGGCGGCGAGCACGAGGTCGAGCGAGCGCAGCGCGGCGCGCCCGCTCGGACCCCGCCCCGTCACGGCGGCGTAGTCCTCGGCGCCCGCCTTCACATCGAGCCCGATCCACGACAGCGCCGGCAGCACGGCCTCGAGCAGGGCCGGGTATGCGCCGCCGGTGTGCAGCCCGACGTCGAACCCGAGCTCGCGGGTCCGTGCGATTGCATCGGGGAGGGCGCGTTGCATCGTCGGCTCGCCGCCCGAGAAGACCACCCCGTCGAGCAGTCCGCCGCGCTCCCCGAGGAAGGCGGTGACACCCTCCCACGGCATCCTGCCGCGCCCGCGCGGATCGATCAGATCGGGATTGTGACAGTAGCGGCAGTCCCACGGGCACCCCTGGAGGAACACGGTCGCCACCAGGCGGCCGGGCCAGTCGACGGCCGAGAACCGCGAGAGCCCCGCGATCCGCAGCTCGGAAGGGCTGCGACCCTGCACAACGGACACGTCACACCACCGCGGCGGCGCGTTCGTACGAGAAGGACACGCGCTCGGCCGCCTCGCCCCTCTTGCCGATGTTGAACGACGAGACCGGGCGGAAGTAGCCCATCACCCGCGTCCACACCTCGCATTCGGCGCGGCACTGCGGACATGACGTGTGGTCGCCGGAAAGGTAGCCGTGCTGGGGGCAGATCGAGAACGTCGGCGTGACCGTGATGTACGGGATGCGGAATCGCTCGAGCGAACGGCGGACGAGGGCCTTGCACGCCGCCGCCGTCGGTGCAGCCTCGCCCATGTAGAGGTGCAGGACGGTGCCGCCGGTGTACTTCTGCTGCAGACCCTCCTGGAGCTCCATCGCGAGGAACGGGTCGTCGGTGAACGCGACCGGCAGCTGCGACGAGTTCGTGTAGTACGGATTGGCCGTCGTGCCGGCGTGACGGACGCCCGGGAAGCGTGCGATGTCGGCGCGGGCGAAGCGGTAAGTCGCCGATTCGGCCGGGGTGGCCTCGAGGTTGT
The DNA here is from genome assembly GCF_049707515.1 of Microbacterium arborescens. Taxonomy (GTDB): domain Bacteria; phylum Actinomycetota; class Actinomycetes; order Actinomycetales; family Microbacteriaceae; genus Microbacterium; species Microbacterium arborescens_B. Next base: position 245,591 of record NZ_JBNAFI010000001.1, read on the forward strand.
AGAGGTGCCCGGTCTGCTCCTGGAACTCGACCATGCGTGCGCGCACGTGATCGAGCAGGTCTGCAGCGAACCGCATCCCCTCGTCGGTGGTGATGTCGTGCCGATCGTCGGTGAAGTTGCGCACCGCCTCGTTGAGACCGTTGACCCCGATCGTGGAGAAGTGGTTCGCGAAGGTTCCGAGGTACCGCCTGCTGTAGGGGTAGAGACCGGCGTCGAGGTGGTGCCCGATGACGGTCCGTTTGGCTTCGAGGCTGTCGCGGGCGATCTCGAGCAGCCGGTCGAGCTGCGCGTACAGGCCCGCGCGGTCGCCGGCGTGCACGAACCCGAGTCGAGCGCAGTTGACCGTGACGACGCCGAGGGAACCGGTCTGCTCGGCCGAGCCGAACAGCCCGTTGCCGCGCTTGAGCAGCTCCGTGAGGTCGAGCTGCAGGCGGCAGCACATCGACCGGATCATCCCGGGGTCGAGGTCGGAGTTCACGAAGTTCTGGAAGTAGGGCAGGCCGTACTTCGCCGTCATCCCGAACAGCGCATCGACTTCGGGGGTGTCCCAGTCGAAGTCCTTCGTGATGTTGTAGGTCGGAATCGGGAACGTGAAGGCTCTCCCGTCCGCGTCGCCCTCGGTCATCACCGACAGGAACGCGCGATTGATCATCGCCATCTCGGGCGCGAGGTCGCCGTAGGTGAAGTCGGCGAGGCGACCGCCCACGAGCGGGCGCTGGTCGGCGAGATCGTCGGGGCAGGTCCAGTCGAACGTCAGGTTCGTGAACGGCGTCTGGGTGCCCCACCGTGAGGGGACGTTGAGGTTGAACACGAGCTCCTGGATGCCCTGGCGCACCGCTCGGTCATCGAGCGCGTCGAGCCGCACGAACGGCGCGAGATACGTGTCGAACGAGCTGAACGCCTGAGCTCCCGCCCATTCGTTCTGCAGAGTCCCGAGAAAGTTGACGATCTGCCCGAGGGCGCTCGAGAAGTGCTTCGGCGGGGTCGAGGAGATCGCGCCCGGGACCCCGTTGAACCCCTGCTCGACCAGTTGGCGCAGCGACCAGCCGGCGCAGTAGCCGGCGAACACGTCGAGATCGTGGATGTGGATGTCGCCGTCGCGGTGCGCTGCCCCGGCCTCGGGCGCGTAGACCTCGTCGAGCCAGTAGTTGGCGATCAGCTTGCCGGACGCGTTGAGGATGAGGCCGCCCAGGCTGTAGCCCTGGTTCGCGTTCGCGTTGACGCGCCAGTCGCGTCGCTCGAGGTACTCCTCGACGGTCGCCTGAACGGGGATGGTGCGTGTGCTCATGGAGGTCCCTTCACGAGATAGCCCAGATGTGGGGGTCGGATCTCGATTCAGCCACTACATGATGTGCTGGGCTCGTGTGGCGCGCCGGAACAAATCCGCGCCCGCCACGCGCACCAACGGCGGAGGATGTCGCGGGCTTCGGAATCATCGTGCACGTGGGTCCGAGGTTCGCGACATCCTCCGGGTTCCGCGTCGCGGAGCGAGAGGTCAGCGGGCGAAGCGGAGGGTCACGAATCGAACGGCGAGCGTCGGATCAGGTCCGGCACGAGCGTCCGGTTTTACGTGCCGACGGTCGACAGGCATACTGTGCGGGCGAACGACGAAGGCCCGCCCGGCGAACCGGACGGGCCTTCGAGGACTGCGGGTCTTGCGTCAGTTGTTGCCGCGCAGGATGGCGATGATGCGCAGGATCTCGACGTACAGCCAGACGACGGTGACCATGATGCCGAAGGCGCCGACCCAGCCGAACTTGCGGGGCGCGCCGTTGCGGACGCCCTGCTGGATCTGGTCGAAGTCGAGCACGAGCGAGTACGCCGCCATGATGACCACGAGCACGCCGATGATCAGACCGAGCGGGATGCCGGCAATCGTCATGCTGTGCAGGCCGAACATCATGTTGCCGGGGATGACGTTGAAGAGCATCAGGCCGACGTTGAGCAGCGAGAAGACGAGGTAGCCGAGCATCGCGATCATGAAGATCTTCGTGGCCTTGGCCGACGCGCGGACCTTGCCGCTCGCGAACAGGGCCAGGGTGACACCGACGACGGCGAGCGTCGCGAGCGTCGCCTGCATGACGATGCCCGGGAAGATGAACTCCAGGTAGGCGGAGATGCCGCCGACGAAGAGACCCTCGAACCCGGCGTACGCGAAGATCAGGCCGGGCCGGACCTTCTTGCGCGACGTGAACGTGATGACCATCGCCAGCACGAAGCCACCGAGTGCGCCGATCATCCAGGGGACGAGCGTCGGGTTGAGGTTGTCGGGCGTGACCGTCGAAAGCGTCCACACCCAGCCGGCCACGGCCGCCGCGAGCAGGATCGCGAACAGTCCGAGGGTCTTCACGACGGTGTCTTCGACCGTCATGCGGTCGGTCTCGCGGGCGCCGGCGGCGGGCGCTGCGTACATGCCTTCGAGGTGCGCCTGGGCAGCGACGTTCACGCCGGCGTGCTGCGCCGACGCGGTCTGGATCCCGGGGGCGGCGGGCGGCGTCAGACCCGGCCGCTGCTCCTTGAACGCGGGATTGTCGAATGCGGGGTTATTGAGGGCCACTGCTCTCACACTCCAAGTCGAGGGTCGACACAGCTGGATGCCGTGTGCCCCCAGCCTACGGGAACCGGTTACCGCCGGGGTATGCGCGGTGCTGTGAGCACTCCATGAAGGCGATCGCCCTGAGCGAAATCGCGAGGTGCCAGCCCGTAACCTGAGGACGTGCCCCGCCCCCTCGTGATCGGCCATCGCGGTGCGCCCGGGTACGTCCCCGAGCACACGCGTTCTTCGTACCTCCTCGCACTCGAGACCGGCGTCGACGCCGTCGAGCCCGACATCGTCTTCAGCCGTGACGGAGTGGCGATCGTGCGCCACGAGAACGAGATCGGATCGACCACCGATGTCTCCGACCATCCCGAGTTCGCGCAGCGCCGCACCACCAAGACGGTGGACGGGGTGCCGCTGACCGGGTGGTTCGCCGAGGACTTCACGTGGGACGAGCTGTCGCGGCTCCGGTGCCGCGAGCGCCTCCCGCAGCTCCGGCCCGACAGTGCCCGGTTCGATGGAACCGAGCCCATTCTCCGGCTGCGCGATCTGCTCGACCTGGTCACCGGCTTCGCCGAGGCGTCGCGGCGCCGACCCGGGGTCGTGCTGGAGATCAAGCACGCGACGTTCCTCGAGAGCGCCGGCTTCGATGTCGCCGCTCTCGTCGCTGCGGAACTGGCCGCTGCCGGCTGGCGGGGCGACGGGCTCCCGCTGTGGATCGAATCGTTCGAGTTGACGATCCTCGACCGGCTCGCCGATGCCGGCGTCCCCGGCGCTCGTGTCTTCCTCCTCGAGGCCGACGGTGCCCCCCACGATCTCGTCGTCATCGAGGGTGCGCGGGCGCGCAGCTATTCCGAGTGGATGTCGGCGGCGGGGCTGGCCGAACTGAGCCGACGGGTCGACGGCGTGAGCGTCGACAAGCGCATGATCCTCGACCCCGCCCGCGGTGCCGACGGCGGCGCCGACATCGTCCGTGCCGCTCACGACCGCGGTCTCGCCGTGTTCACCTGGACGGCGCGGCCCGAGAACGCCTTCCTCTCCCGGCGGCACCGGGGCAGCGGCGGCCGGTCCGCGTGGGGCGACTACGCCGGCGAATGGGCCGAACTGGCGGCATCCGGTGTCGACGGCGTCTTCGTCGACCACCCCGATCTCGGGATGCAGGTCTTCGTCGGCTGAGCGGGACACCGCGCTCGATCCCGTCGCCCGGGTCCCCTAGGGTGGCGGACATGGTCACCGCCGGGATCACCGTCCGCGACGTCCGTCGATCGTTCGGGCACGTCGAGGCCGTACGGGGGGTCGACCTGGATGCCCGCGCCGGCGCGGTGACGGGCCTGGTCGGACCCAACGGTGCCGGCAAGACGACGCTGCTGCTGATGCTCGCATCACTGCTGCAGCCCGACTCGGGCAGCATCCGCATCGCCGACATCGACCCGGTCGCAGATCCCGCAGCCGCTCGCGCCCGGCTGGGCTGGATGCCGGACGCGCTCGGCGCGTGGGGGTCGCTCACGGTCCGGGAGACGCTCGAGATGACCGGGCGGCTCTACGACCTCGACAGGCCGGCAGCGGCCCGGCGTGCGGGCGAGCTCCTCGACCGGGTCGGGCTCGCCGACCTCGCCGGTTCCCCGGCCCGCGTGCTCTCGCGAGGGCAGAAGCAGCGGCTCGGGCTCGCGAGGGCCCTCGTCCACGACCCGTCCGTCCTGCTCCTCGACGAGCCGGCATCGGGCCTCGACCCGCAGGCCCGCGTCGATCTGCGCGGACTCCTGCGCGGATTCGCTGCGGCGGGAAAGACCGTGCTGATCTCCAGCCACATCCTCTCCGAGCTCGAAGAGGTCGTCGACGACGCGGTCTTCCTGCTCGGCGGCGCGACCGTCCGCCCGGAGCGTGTCGCGGAGGCGGCTGGACGCACCCGCACCTGGCGCGTCCGCGTGGCGGGCCTCGACGCGCAGGCCGCGGTGCTCCCGATCGCAACAGCCCTGGGACTCGATGTCGCGCGAGTGCCGATCGATCGTCGCGACGTGCTGATCCCGTTCGCGTCCGAGACCGACGCGGCTGCGGGTCTGCGCGCCCTGCTGGCGGCGGGCGTCGCCGTCGCCGAGTTCTCCGCGGCCACGGGGATGCTCGAGCACACCTTCTTGGATCTCGGCACCGACGGGAAGGAGACGTCGTGAGCCTCGCCCGGCTGTGGACCGTCGCTCGCCTCGAACTGCTCCAGCGGGTGCGGACGGTGTCGTGGTACGTGCTGCTCGGCATCTTCGCGCTGCTGCTCATCGGCGTGACGGTGCTGGCGTTCCTGGCCTTCGGGGGTTCCGTCTCCGACGGAGACCAGCGCGGCGCCGGCATCTACTCCACGATCGTCATCATCACCCTGCTGCTCGTGGTCCTCGTCTCGCCGACGCTGAGCGGCAACTCCGTCAACGGCGACCGGGATGCGGCGACCCTCGCGCCCGTGCAGGTCACCCTCGCGAGGACGTCCGAGATCCTGCTCGGAAAGGTCCTCGCGGCGTGGATCACCGGTCTGGCGTTCGCCGCCGTGGCCGCGCCCTTCCTCGTCGTCGCGACGTTCGCCGGGGGAGTCGACCCTGTCGTGGTCGTGGTCTCGCTGGCCGTGCTCATCATCGAGATCGGGGTCATCGCTGCGATCGGGGTCGGGCTGAGCGGCCTCATCGCGCGTCCGCTCTTCTCCGTCGCGGCGACCTACCTGGTGGTCTCGGCCCTCGTGTTCGGCACGCTCATCGCCTTCGGGCTCGCCGCCACCGCGTTCTCGAGCGAGGCGACGACGACCTACCGTGCGATGCAGTACAACGCCGACGGTTCGCCGCAGTGCCGCGACGGGTCGGAGGAGTGCTGGAACGACCCCGCTCAGATGGTGTGCGGCGAGCCGCAGGAATCGGTCTACACCGTGCCGCGTTTCGACCGCGTCTGGGGTGTGCTGGCCGCCAACCCGTTCGTCATCCTGGCCGACGCGACCCCCGCCGAGTACGACCGTCTCGGCTATCCCGTCGATCTGTTCGGACAGATCGCGTCGGCCGTCCGGCAGGCGCAGATCGCACCCGACCTCGCGACCGATTACGACGACTGCGATCCCGCCCGCGACGACCTCGTGGCGACCCCGGCTGAGATCCGCGACCGGACGGTGCCGAGCTGGTTCGTCGGGCTGGGCGTGCAGGTCGTCGTCGCCGGCGCGCTCGTGGCCGGCGCATGGTCTCGCACGAAGACCCCGGCGCGGACCCTGCCGCCGGGAACGCGGATAGCTTAAGAGGGCCATGCTCACTCAACTCGACATCACCCGCCGCGAGGCCATCGACGCCTACCGCGTGATCGGCGAGGCGCCCTCGCCGGATCTGCAGGGCATCGTGCGCCTGGCGGCGACCGTCTGCGACGTCAACACCGCCGTCATCAACATCATCGACGACCGGTCCCAGCATCAGATCGCCGCGGTCGGGATCGAGCCCGCGGTCTGCTCCCGCGAGGACTCCATGTGCGCCGCGGTGATCGCGCGTCCCGGTCGCGTCGTCGTGCCCGACGCCCGCCTCGACGAGCGTTTCGCCCAGAACCCCTTCGTCACCGGCGAGATCGCGAACGTGCGCTTCTACGCCTCGAGCCCGCTCGTCACACCGGCGGGCGTCGCGATCGGCACGCTCTGCGTCTTCGACGAGTCCGTGGGCGATCTCGACGACTCGGCGCGCGAAGCCCTCGACCTCCTCGCGCACCAGGTGGTGGATCTGCTGGAGTTGCGCCGCATCAGCCGGGTGCTCAGCGAGTCCAACGATCAGCTCTCCCGCTTCGCCGGACAGATCAGCCACGACCTCCGCAATCCGCTCACGGCTCTGACCGGCTTCCTCGAGCTGGCGATCGACAGCCCCGACATGGTCAATGCTCCGGAGGCCGCGCGCGTGCTGGCTCGTGCCGAGTCGGCGGCCGATCGCATGAACGCGATGATCTCCGACATCCTCGCGTACGCACGCGTCGGGGGTGCGAGCCCGCAGCGGACGCGCGTGAACCTCGATGCCGTGATGCGCGCGGTCGTCGATGACCTCGACGCCGCGATCACCGGCGCGGGCGCGGAGGTCCGCTGGGACATCGACGTCGAGCCGATCGGTGACCTCACGCTGCTCCGCGCGGTGCTGCAGAACCTCGTGGCCAATGCCCTCAAGTTCACCGCCGCGGCGGGCCGGACCCCACAGGTGAGCATCGCAGCCCGCGAGGTGCAGGGCGGGTGGCGGATCACCGTCGACGACAACGGGCCCGGGGTTCCCAGCCCCGACCGGGAACGTGTGTTCGCACTGATGGAGCGCGGGAACTCGGATGCCGAGGGCCTCGGCATCGGTCTGTCCACCTGCCGGCGGGTGATCGAGGCGCACGGCGGGCGGATCGGACTCGACGAGTCGCCCCTCGGCGGCGCGCGCGTGTGGCTGCTGCTTCCGGATCCCGCCGCGGCGGACGCGGGCTGAGGGCCGCCGCTCAGCGCCGCAGCGTGTGCGACGGGTGCTCTCCGTATATCGCCGCGTAGAGCTGGGCGAAGCGTCCCGTGTGAGCGAAGCCCCAGCGGAGGGCGACGTCGCGGACGGTCGTGGAACCCGGATGCGCTGCGCGCAGCTCGCTGTGCGCGCCTTCGATGCGCAGGCGCCGCAGATACGTGCTGGGCGGGATCTCGAACGCCTTGTGGAAGGCGCTCTGGAGCGCCCGGACCGACGTGCCCGCGGCAACGGCGATGTCGTTGATGCTGATGGGGTTGCCGACGTTCTCCTCCATGAAGGCGACGGCACGTCGCACGGTACGCGCGGTGGGACGCCGGCGTTCGACCTCCTCGGCATCGACGAGCGGGAACGCGGTCACGAGCGATGCGACCGCCTGATGCACGAGCTGAGTGCGCATGAGCGGTGAGGCGGCGACCTTCTCGTCTGCGAGCATCGTCGCCTCGAGGAATCGCAGGGTCTCCGCGATGAGCCGGGGATTCTCGGCTCGGCGGTTGAGGCCCGACAGTCGCAGATGGCGCGGGTCGTCGCCGAGCATGCCGCGGAGCACGAGATCGAGCGTGTCGGTGGTGATGCTGAAGGTGCGGAGGTGCAACTGACCGAATTCGGCGCTGAACTCGGTCTCCGGGGGCACCACGAAGGGGGTGCGGCCATCGCCCGACTCGTTGCCGACCTGCCACCGGTGATTCCCCTGGGCCGCGTGGGCGACGATGAGGCGCGGAAATGCGCGCGCCGTCGTTCGCATCGTGCCGCTGAAACGTACCGCTGCCGCGGCAGCGTCGGGATGCGCGAGTGCCGCCATCTCGTACCGGAAGGTCGTCGACGGTTCGACGGAGAGATCCATCGGCGTCTCGTAGAGCGAGCTGACCGATTCCTGCGCCCGACCGGGGTCGTCGGTCTGCAACCCCCGCCGAAAGGGCTGACTATTCAACAACCAGCTTGTCGGCCGCGGACTCCGCCGGTTCGGGAACGACGTACAGCCCACCGGGGGAGTTCGCCGTGTACATGAGCGCCTCGAGCCAGGCGCGGTTGATCGCGGGGGTGCGACTGCCGTGGAAGGTGAACACGAGCGAGGCCCCGGCGTGCATCCAGACGGTCGTGCGACCCTTGCCGACGCTGACGTCGTCCTTCCAGGTGAAGAAGAACGCCTCGCCCCGTCGGAGCTTGGCTCCGATCGTCATCTGGAGGTGGGCGAGCGTTCGGTCCTCGATCTCGACGCGATTGTTCCCGTCGTAAACAAACCTGCCCAACATTCCTCCTTGCGCGCCCGTCGTGGGCGTGATCAACAGCTTCCGCGATCGCATCACGGCGTCGCGTGGAAGAGTCCGTTCCGCGCGCGCTCGATCCGAGACGCGCACAGCCGTCCTGCGACCGCAGACTCTCGACGGTCGTCGAAAGTGGGGAGGGGGTTGACTTTCGCGGGCGGCTCCGAAACAGATCAGTCGTTCGGGATGGCGGCGAGCGTCACGTCCACGCCGGCGCTGATGAGCAGCTCGGTCGCCTGGGCGACCCCCTCGCCGTCGTTGACGGTGAGCCATCCATGGCCCCGAGCGAGCGCGTCCGCGATCTCGGCGCGCACATCCTCGATCTCGCGTCCGCCGATGCTGTAGAGACGGCCTCCGTAGAAAAGATCGACTCGCTTGGCCACGGCATCCGTCCTTCGCTCCACCGGCGTCGAATCGCCGTCAGGCGAGACTACCGATCTCACGCACCAGCACAAGTGGATGCTGCGGAGTGCGCGTGTCACTAGGGTCAGGGGGAGCACGGAAGGAACTGTGGTGGGCAGATTCATCTACGAGAACCAGATACGAGCCGATTTCGAAGATCGGACGCTCGCGCACCTCCAGACCGTGATCACGACGAAGCTCCGGCGCGGCGAGGCGTTCACCATCACCTGGAAGGACGACGTCAGCATCGGCGACGGGCGCACCACCGTATGGTTGCACCCGGCATGCGGTTTGGTCTTCAAGTACTACGGCAGTCGGACGCCGGCGCTCAACCGAGCCTGGCTCGAGGCGCTCACCTACACGGCGAACTCGCCGACGGGCCTGTACGTCGTGCCGGAACCGCCCGAGGCGCCCCGAAACGGCGCTCTCCTGGACGCCGCCGAATAGGCGCGAGGCGGCACCGTACGCTGGGCGGCCACCGTGTATACGCCGAGAGTGCGAGGCATATACCGCTGCGGCGATCTGCCGCTCCGTAGTGTGGGCCTCAGCCGTCGGCATCCGCCTTCTGCTCCCGACCGTTCTCGGTCACGAACGAGTCAGCAGGTGCTCTCATCGCTACACCCGTCGTCGAGTCGCGTCTCGGCCCCATCCGCAACACCTACGCCGGAACTGCCGAGTTCCCTCCGATGGCGCAGGCCTTCACCGATGTCTCGCGGGTCGTGCGCGAATCCGGTCTCTTGCGCCGCACTCCCTGGTTCTACGGGCTCGTCGGCCTGGCGCTGATCCTCGCGATCGGCGGGTGCGTGACGGGCTTCGTCCTGCTCGGCGACAGCTGGTTCCAGCTGCTCATCGCCGCAGCGCTCGGCATCGTGTTCACCCAGGTCGCGTTCCTCGCGCATGAGGCGGACCACCGTCAGGTGCTGGCCTCGGGCCCGGCCAACGACCGGCTTGCGCGGTTCCTCGCCGTCGGCGTCGTCGGCATGAGCCTGTCGTGGTGGACGTCGAAGCACGCCCGGCATCACTCGAACCCGAACAAGGTGGGCAAGGACCCCGACATCGAGATCGACACGATCTCGTTCATCGAGGAGGATGCCGCCACCGCCCGCGGCATCCGCCGGTTCATCACCCAGCGCCAGGGCTGGTTCTTCTTCCCGCTGCTGCTGCTTGAAGGCCTGAACCTCCACGCACTGTCGGTGCGGCACCTCGTCAGCCGGGGCCCCGTGAAGAAGCGCGCGGTCGAGCTCACCCTCATCCTGGCTCGATTCGCGATCTTCGTCGCTCCGGTCTTCATCTTCCTGCCGCTGGGCATGGCCTTCGCGTTCTTCGGCGTCCAGGTCGCCGTCTTCGGTTTATACATGGGAGCCTCGTTCGCTCCTAACCACAAGGGCATGGCGATCATCGCGCCCGACGCGAAGCTCGACTTCTTCACCAAGCAGGTGCGCACGTCGCGCAACATCGGCGGCGGCTGGTGGGCGACGTGGCTCATGGGCGGCCTCAACTACCAGGTCGAGCACCACCTCTTCCCGAACATGCCGCGCCCGGCCCTCGCCCGCGCCCGCGCCATCGTGAAGGACCAGTGCGACGCCCTGAACGTGCCGTACACCGAGACGAGCCTGTGGCGCTCGTACGCGATCGTCATCGACTACCTCAACCGCGTCGGCCTCGCCGCGCGCGACCCGTTCGACTGCCCTATGCGGGCCGAGTACCGCCGCGCCTGAACGCACGGCGCCCTCGACATCGGCCACGGCTCATACTGAGTCCGTGGCCGATGTCGATTCCGAACGCTGGCTCGTCGTCGACGGTCGGCGGTGGCGGCGCACCGATCCCTCGCTGCCCGACGATCTCGTCGCGGCGCTGAAGTCGCACCTCGGGCGCGGACGTTCGGCGGTGGGCGCGGCGAAGCGGCGCGCAGACGACGAGGCGGTCGCGGCGGCGCGCGAGCGCGTGGGCCTGGCCAAGCACGGGCTGGGCGAGCGCGGCCCGTACTGGTGGGACGAGCGCGAGGCGGATCGGCTCGCCCGGGCAGAGGACGCGCTGCGACGGCTCGACGAACTCGACGCGCGCGACACGCACTGACAGGCACGGAGTAGACGCGACGGCGGGAGTCGAACCCGCAGCGCGATCGGGTATGAACCGATGCCCGGGACCACCCGGATCGCCGCGATGCCATCACGCTACGCAGGCGTCACCCCGGCCGCCACAGCTGTGAAGCCCGAAGTCCCCGTGCTACCCCGCATGACGCCGGCCCCCCTTCCTTCCTTCCCTCCCTCCCCCCTTCCGCCCGCGAACCGACGGAGATGGCGGTGTGTCATGGCCGATGGCGACCATTCCGGTCGGGTCGATCGCCGCTTCGGGGGTCGGCACGGGGGTCGGCACGGGTGTCGGCGGCCGAACGTAGAATCGAGTGGTCATGCCAGAGCCCATCAAGCCCGTCATCGTCGGCTCCGCCGCATCCGTGCGCCCCGGCGCCCCTTCCGGCGAGCGTCCCGACGCAGACCTCCTCGAGGGGCTCAATCAGCCTCAGCGCGAAGCGGTGACCTACCGCGGTCCCGCGCTGCTCATCGTGGCGGGTGCCGGCTCGGGCAAAACCCGCGTCCTGACGCACCGCATCGCATCGTTGCTCCGTGGGCGCGAGGCGTGGCCGAGCCAGATCCTCGCGATCACGTTCACGAACAAGGCCGCGGGCGAGATGCGCGAGCGCGTGCAGCAGCTGATCGGGGACAGCGCTCAGGGCATGTGGATCTCGACCTTCCACTCCGCGTGCGTGCGCATCCTCCGCCGCGAGGCGCAGCAGTTCGGATTCACCAAGAGCTTCACGATCTACGATTCGGGCGACTCCCGGGCGCTCATCAAGCGTCTCGTGAAGGAGCACGAGGCCGACGCGTTCGGCCTCACCCCGGCCGGCGTGCAGAGCCGCATCTCGAAGCTCAAGAACGAGCTCGCCGACGCCGACTCGTACGCGCGCCAGGCGAACATGTCCGACCCCGCCGAGCGCGTCTTCGTCGAGGTCTTCGGCGCGTACCAGTCGGCGCTCCAGCGAGCCAACGCTTTCGACTTCGACGATCTGATCGCGCAGACGGTGTATCTGTTCCGGGCCTTCCCGCACGTCGCCGACGTCTACCGCAAGCGATTCCGCCACATCCTCGTCGACGAGTACCAGGACACCAACCACGCCCAGTACGCGCTGATCCACGAGCTGACCCGTCCCGTCCAGGGCGAGGGCGGCGACGCCTTCTCGGCCGGCGGCATGATGATCTTCGAGCCGGAGACCACGCCCGAGCTCGAGGGCGCGTCGCTGACCGTCGTCGGCGACTCCGACCAGTCGATCTACGCCTTCCGCGGCGCGGACATCCGCAACATCACCGAGTTCGAGCGCGACTATCCCGGCGCGAAGGTCGTGCTGCTCGAGCAGAACTACCGTTCGACGCAGAACATCCTCTCGGCGGCGAACGCCGTCATCTCGAACAACTTCGACCGTAAAGACAAGAAGCTCTGGACCGATGTCGGGGCCGGTGACGCGATCGTCGGCTTCACCGGGTATTCGCAGCACGACGAGGCCCAGTTCGTCGCCGACGAGATCGAGGCGCTGCATCGCTCGTCCGTGCCGTATTCGCAGATGGCGGTCTTCTACCGGACGAACTCGCAGTCGCGGGCCCTGGAGGAGATCTTCATCCGGGCGGCGATCCCGTACAAGATCATGGGCGGAACGAAGTTCTACGACCGCGCCGAGATCAAGGATGCCCTCGCCTACGTCGTCGCCGTCGCGAACCCGGCCGACGAGCTCGCGGTGCGCCGCATCCTGAACCGCCCCCGCCGCGGCATCGGGGACGTCACCGAGACCTCCATCGCCCGGTACGCCGCCGATCAGCAGATCACCTTCCGCGACGCGCTCGCCAACGCCTCCGCGCTGGGCGTCGGCCCGAAGATCCAGGCCGCGATCGCGCAGCTCGACGCCGTGCTGGCGGAAGCATCCGAGATCATGCTGCCGAGCTCGGGCGAGGTCGCCCCGCCCACGGCGGTGACGCAGGGCCTCACGCTGCTGCTGAACAAGTCGGGGTACATGGACGCGCTTCGCGCGAGCCGCGACCCGCAAGACGAGGCGCGCCTCGAGAACCTCGACGAGCTCATCGCGGTGACGCGCGAGTTCGCTCGCAACAACCCCGACGGCACGATCCTCGACTTCCTGACGGAGGTCGCCCTCGTCGCCGACGCCGACGATCTGGATGACGCGTCGGGCACGGTCTCGCTCATGACGATGCACACGGCCAAGGGGCTCGAGTACGACGCCGTGTTCGTGACCGGTGTCGAAGAAGACCTCATCCCGCACCGCATCTCCGCGAACGAGCCCGGGGGTCCGCAGGAGGAGCGGCGGCTCTTCTACGTCGCCCTCACCCGCGCCCGCAAGCGCCTGCACCTCTCGCTCGCCATGACGCGCGCGCAGTTCGGCGAGGTGTCGGCGGCGATGCCGAGCCGGTTCCTCCAGGAGATCCCGCACGAACTCATCGACTGGCGGCAGTCGCCGGGCGACGTGAACTCCCGTGGCGGCATGCAGTCGCGCGCGCTGAACGGTCGACGCGGTCCCGGCGGCGCATCCGGTGGATCGGGCAAGCGCTACGGCGACGACCTCGTGCCGCTGCCCCGTCGCGAGAAGAGCGGCGACATCGCCAAGTTCGCCAACCGGATCCCCGCGAAGGTTCGTGACAACGGCGACCTCGAGCTGGGCCCCGGCGACCGCATCCGGCACGACGACTTCGGCGAGGGTCGGGTCGACGCGGTCACGGGCGAGGGGGCGAAGCGCGTCGCGCATGTCCGGTTCGATTCCGCCGGTCCGAAGAAGCTGCTCATCAAGATCGCCCCCATCGCCAAGCTCTGAGCCGATCGGGTCTGAGCCCGTCACGCGTTCAGGCCCACCACGCTGTGGGCGCGTCGTCAAGCCCCGCCGCGCCCGGTCGCACGGCGAGGGCCGGGCGTTAGGCTCGGACCATGGCGATCTTCAAGCGCTCAGCGCGAGACACCACGAGCCAGCCTGCGAACGCCGACGAGGTCGAAGCCGACGTCGACGGTGACGCGGCCGCGAGCGCGGCCTCGGAGGCTCTACCGGAGTCCGTGCCCCACGTGGGCATCTCGCTCTCGACCTTCGGCGCCCCTGCCCCCGCCGCCACGGCTCCCGCGCGGCCCGAGCGGTCGGTGACCCGTCCGCCCGCGGAAGCGCCCGAGCGCACCGAGACGGTGACGGGCATGCCCGACAACACCCTCGTCCAGGCGGCACTGGCATCCCTGACCGAGAAGCCCGGCAACGTCGACGTCATGAACGTCATGCGACAGAGCATGCAGGGAACGATGTACGTCCGCGTCCGCGGCGACGCGCGTGCCCTCACGGCCGAGGGCAAGCCGATCACGCTCGCCGTCTCGCAGATCGACGGTGCGCGATTCCTCCTCGCCTTCACCGGCGGCGCGTCGCTGCGGGCGAGCGTCGAGGCCGACGGCGACCGTGACACCTCAGCCCTGGGCCTGCCGGTGGCCAACGTGTTCCGCAACGCGATCGAGGGACCCTACGAAGGCCTCATCATCGACCACGCGGTCGCCGGTTCGCGCATCGTCCTGCCTGTCCAGCTCATCACCAAGGCGTTCGAGGAGGGCGATCCCGCCTTCACGATCAAGAACCTGCTCGCCGGTCCGCGCGGCCCCGAGACCGCCGCGGCCGTCGGCGAGGCCCTCGCGAACGCGCCGCTGTGGGTCGCGGCCGGGCCGGCGGGTGAGGGCGGACAGCTCGGTCTCGCCGAATCGCGCACGGTCTCGGGTGAGCGCCGTCTCGAGGTGTACTCCCACCCGCTCGAGGTGCTCGTCCTGCAGCGCGGCGACCGGCCGGTGCCCGTCACCGCCGCGCAGGTGGGCCGCGCGCTCCAGTCGAACCCCGCGCTGACGGGCGTCATCGTCGACCCGGGCGGTCCCTGGATCCACGTCGACCGAGCCGATCTCGGCCCCGTGCTCGCGCGCGCCGACGAACCCGACCCCGAGCCCGCGCCTGCCGAGCCCGCGTCGCCCGCGCCCGCGCCTGCGCCTGCCCAGCCCGCGCCGGCCGAGCCGCCGACATCCTGACGCCGTCGCGTTGATACGTCCGTCGGACCGGCGGTGCTCGTGAGTCCTCACGCCAGGCTCGAGGCAACACCAGCACCGCCGGTCCGACAGATGTATCGATGCCGACGCTCCGTCGCCGAGCATTCCGCCGACGGGATTGTCCAGGGGGTGTGGCAGCCGTCCCCGACACCCTAGGGTCGGGCCATGGCGAGCGAGCGCATCACCCTGACCGTGCCGGGCCCCGACGGTGACCGCGAGGTCGGTCTCTCGAGTCCGAATCGGGTGCTGTGGCCCGAGCTCGGCATCACCAAGCACGAGTACGCGGAGTACGCGATCTCCGTCGCCGAGGCGTTCCTCCGTGCGAACGGGCACCGGCCGATCTCGCTCGAACGCTTCCCCGACTCGATCGAGGGAGAGCGTTTCTTCTCGAAGAACCCGCCCAAGGGCGCTCCCGGCTACGTCGACCAGGTCGTGTGCACGTACAACAGCGGGCGCCGGCATCCGCAGGTCGTACTGAACGAGGCTGCGGCGGTCGTGTGGGCGGTGCAGATGAACACCGTCGTGTTCCACCCGTGGGCCTCGCTCGCCGCAGACACCGACAACCCCGTCGAGCTGCGGATCGACCTCGACCCGCAGCCGGGCACGGACTTCGCGGATGCCGCAGCCGTGGCGCCCGCCCTGCGCGACGTCCTCGCCGAGGGCGGGCTCACCGCGTTCCTCAAGACGAGCGGCAACCGCGGTCTGCACGTGTTCTGTCCCATCGAGCCGGCGCACGAGTTCCTCGACGTGCGTCACGCCGTCATCGCCGCCGCGCGCGAGCTCGAACGGCGGATGCCCGACCGGGTCACGACCAATTGGTGGAAGGAGGAGCGCGGCGAGCGGATCTTCGTCGACTTCAACCAGGCCAATCGCGACCGCACGATGGCGGGCGCCTACAGCGCACGGGCGCTGCCGGCGGCCACGGTCGCCACCCCGATCACGTGGGATGAGCTCGCGGCCGGTGTCGAGCCGGCGTCGTTCACGGTGCGGACGGTTCCGCAGCGACTGTCCGACGTCGGCGACCCGTGGGCGGGACTCCAGGAATCACCCGGGCGCATCGACACGCTGCTGGAGTGGTGGCAGCGCGACCTCGACGCCGGGCTCGGCGAACTGCCCTTCCCGCCCGAGTTCCCCAAGATGCCGGGTGAGCCGCCGCGTGTGCAGCCGAGCCGGGCCCGGCAGCCCGACCCGTCCGAGCGCTGACGCATCGAAGCGGGCGCCGACCTACGAAGGGCGCTCGTCACTCGGCGGACGGGCGCCGCCACTCACGTTCGGTCACCACGCGGGCGACGGTGAGGCCGACGGCGAGGGCGACGACGACGAACACTGCGGTGACGCCGTACTGGACGGCGCTGATGGTGTCGGACTCGATGGTGCCGACGATCGCGCGATACGCGGAGGCTCCGGGCACCATGATCAGCACCGCCGGGACGGTCAGGGTGATGCGCGGCGCGCGGACGAATCCCGAGACGGCGAACGCCCCGAAACCGACCGCGACGCCGGCGGCGGCCGCGGCGACCGGCTGCATCGTGCCGTGATCGATCATCAGCAGGCGCCCGACGTTGGCGACGGCGCCGATCGAGGCCGCCGCCAACGCGATCCGCCACGGCGTCGAGAACAGCAGGGCGAATCCCATGACGCCGACGAATCCGGCGACGAGGCGCCCGAGGGAGAGCAGCGGCTCGTCGAGTTCGGGCGCGGCGACCGCGACGGCGCTCGTCTGGAAGATGGCGGCGACCGCCCACACCGCGCACCCCGTCGAGAGCAGGACGAGGCAGGCGTAGACGACGCGGTTGACCCCGGCGTTCAGGTCGAGCCGGGCGAGGTCGAGGGCTCCGGTGACGAGGGGGAAGCCGGGCACGAGGTAGAGCACGGCGCTGGTGAGCGCCGCCCCGTACTGCGGCGACGGTGCGCCCAGCAGCTCGATCAGGTGCGAGACGCCGAGGAAGGTGAGCAATGCCGCGGAGGCTGACAGGAACACGAGGAGGAACTCGTTGACCTGCAACCGCGCACCCCGGATGCGCACGTACTGGCCGAGCGCGACGGCGAGGGCCACGCTCAGGCACTCCGCCCAGCCGCCGTTGTTGAGGAACGCGAACGCCGTGCATGCGGCTGCAGCGGCCAGGACGCGCACCGCGGTGGGGTAGCGCGGCGGCATCCGTTCGATCCGGTCGAGCTCGCGCTGCAGCTCATCGGCGGTGACGCCCGCGGCGACGCGGTGCGACAGATGCATCACCTCGGCGATCCGCTCGGAGTTGACGACCGGATGCCGGACCTCGGCGACGCGCGTGCGGAAAAGCTGTCCCCGCTGGGCGGTGAGGACGATGTCGGTCATCCCCACGCGCGACTCGAGGCGTTCGAGGCCGAGGGCGGGCGCGGTGCGGTCCATCGTGTCGCGCACGCGGGCCGACGAGGCGCCCGCTCCGAGCATGAGGGTGCCGAGCCGCAAAATCGCGTCGGTGCGGGCGATGAAGCGCACCGGCTCGAGGTGCAGCTCGGCGGTGCCGTCGGGCACGTCGTCGCTCGGGTCGTCGCGCATGGTTCGATCCTTCCACCGGCGTCGGGCCGCCGGGCGTCGGGCCGCCAGGGCAATGCGGGCGCGCCGCGATGCGGCCGCGGGTCAGTCGAGGACGTCGGCCAAGTCGTAGGCGGTGACCGTCTCGAGCTGGTCGAAGGTGCACGAGCGGGCATCCCGATCGCGGCGCCACCGCTCGAACTGCACGGTGTGCCGGAACCGCTGCCCCTCGAGCTGGTCGTAGCGCACCTCGAGCACGAGCTCGGGCCGCAGCTTGACGAACGACACGTCCTTCGAGGCGGCGAAGCGCGAACGGTCGGATTCGCCGGTGACGGCATCGCCCGCGGCATCCCGTTCGACGAGCGGCGCGAGCTCGTCGACCAGCTCGCGCCGGCGCTTGTCGCTCCAGGCTGCGACGCCGCCGACGCCGTGCAACTCGCCGTCTTCGCCGTAGAGGCCCACCAGCAGCGAGCCGACGCCGGTCCCGGACTTGTGGATGCGGTATCCGATCGCCACGACGTCCGCCGTTCGGGCGTGCTTGATCTTGAGCATCGTGCGCTTGCCGGGCGCGTAGGGCTGGTCGACGGGCTTCGCGACGACGCCGTCGAGCCCCGCGCCCTCGAACTCCGACAGCCAGCGCCGGGCGAGGTCGACGTCATCGGTCGCGCGGGTCACGTGGATCGGATCGGGCACGGCGCGCAGCAGCTCGACGAGCTCACGGCGCCGCGCGGAGAAAGGGTCGCCCTGCAGGTCGCGATCTCCGCGGGCCAGCAGGTCGAAGGCGATGAACATCGCCGGCGTCTGCTCGCTGAGCAGGGCGACGCGCGAGGCGGCCGGATGGATGCGCTGCGACAGCGCCTCCCACTGCAGCCGCCGGCCCGCGCCGGCATCCGTCGCGACGACGATCTCGCCGTCGAGCAGGCACGGCTCCGGCAGCAGGCGCGAGAACGCGTCGACGAGCTCGGGGAAGTACCGGGTGAGGGGCTTCGAGCCGCGGCTGCCGATCTCGACGTTGTCGCCGTCCCACGACACGATGGCGCGGAAACCGTCCCACTTCGGCTCGAACGACAGACCCGCACCGCTCTTCCCCGGATCGGGGATCGCCGGAACCGACTTCGCGAGCATCGGAGCGGGGATCTCGTACGGCATGGCCGTGCCTACGCCCGCAGCTCTTCGCTGCGCTTCGGCCGAGCCCAGCGTGCCGGCTGGTCCGGACCGTCCCACACCTGCACGATGCCCCAGACCACGGCCGTGATCGGGACCGCGAGCAGCGTGCCCAGGATGCCGCCGATCGCCGTTCCGGCAGCCAGCGCGACCAGGATGACGAACGAGTGCAGCTTCATCGTGCGCCCCATGAGCACCGGCTGCAGGAAGTTGCCCTCGAGCTGGTTGACGAGCACCACCGCACCGACGACGAACAGGGCGTTCACCGGACCGTTCGCGACGAGAGCGACGAGGGCTGCCAGGATGCCGGCGAGCGTCGCACCCACGATCGGGATGAAGGCCAGCAGGAACACCAGGACGGCGAGCGGGATCGCCAACGGCACCTGGAAGATCAGCAGGAAGATGTAGATGCCGATCGCGTCGACGGCAGCGACGGCGGCGGTTCCCCGGATGTACGACCCGAGCACGACCACGGTCTTGTCGCCGATGCGGCGCGCGCGCCGCTCCTCGTCGCCCCGGAACGGACGCATCAGGAACTCCCACATACGCGGGCCGTCCTTGAGGAAGAAGAACAGGATGACGACCATCAGCACGGCGCCGGTGATGAACGTCGCGACGGCGCTCACGCCAGCGAGCGCGCCGGAGCCGAACTGGGCGCTCGTGACGAAGTCGCCGAGGGCGCCGAGCCACTCGTCGATCTGAGCCTGGTCGATCGAGAACGGCAGCGTCTGAGCCCAGGTGAGCAGCTGCTGGAAGCCCTCCTGCGCCTGCGAGTACAGGTCGTCCCACTGGTCGCGGACCGCCCAGACGATGAGCCACGACAGCCCCGTCAGGAGCACGACGATCGTCAGCAGGGTGATGATCGTCGCCAGCACCGACGGAACCCCGTGGCGCCGCATCGCGTTCATCGCGGGGGCGAAGGCGCACGCGAAGATGAGCGCGAGGATCAGCGGGATCGCGACGACCGACACCTGGCGGAGCACGTAGACGATGCCGATGGCCACGATCACCAGGATGATGATCTGCACCGACCGGATGGCGAGGCGACCGAAGCCGTCAGCCCAGAGGTTCGTCGGGGGGCGGTCGGCGTTGCGCTGCACGGCGGCCGCGAGGACGGTCTCGGGCGCAGGGCGGCGGCGGAACAGGCTCATGCTCCGACGGTAGCGGACGCACTTCTTTCCGGCCCGGGGTTGCGCTCGCCGTCTCCGACGGCAACGCATCCGTCTCCCGGCCGGATCAGCCGGGTCGCCGCCCTGGCCGGACCAGCCGAGTTACGAGCCCGGTCGACGGCGTTCACCGGCTCGTTGCCCGCCGGATGCGGCGTCGTCACCTGCGACGACGAGCGTGGAGGGGCCGCTGGCTCAGCGGCATCCGATCGATCCCCCCGATACGAAAGAGGATTCTCCATGCCTCGGAGAGCGCACACGCGCGCCTGCGCACTGACCGCCACGAGCGTCGCGGCCGGACTGGTCGTCGCCGCCGTCCCGGCTGTCGCCGCGACCGCGGACGACGCGGCCCCGGCCACGCCGAAGAACATCATCCTGCTGATCTCGGACGGCGCCGGCTACAACCAGTTCGACGCCGCCAGCCTGTACGAGCACGGCACGAGTGCCCACCAGGTGAGCGTCGACCCCGCCACCGGCGCGGTCGCCCACGCTCCGGCGACGCCCGGTCAGGTGTACGAGACCTGGCCCGTGCAGGTCGCCCAGGCCCACTACTCGGCCTCGGGTCGGGCGGAGTACGTCACCGAGAAGGCCTGGGGCGACTTCGGCTGGGTCGCGTCCGGCGCGACGGACTCGGCCGCAGCCGGCACCGCGCTCGGCACGGGCGTGAAGACCAACAACGGCATGCTCGGCTTCACCCCCGGAGGCGACCAGCTGCTCACGGTCGGTGAGCAGGCGCAGGCCGTCGGCAAGAAGGTCGGACTCGTCACCTCGGTGCCGTTCAATCACGCGACCCCCGCGGGCTTCATCGCCCACAACGCCGACCGCAACGACTACCAGGGCCTGGCGACCGAGATGATCGACAGCGGCGTGGACGTGCTGATGGGCGGCGGTCACCCGCTCTACACCGACGCGCACCAGCCCCGCGAAGCGGACTGGACCTGGATTTCGCAGAACGACTACGAGCGGGTCTCGACCGGCGCCACGCCCTATAGCTTCGTCGACGACAAGGCAGACTTCGAGGCGCTCGCCGCCGGCACGGCCGTGCCCGACAAGGTGTTCGGACTCGCGCAGGTCGCCGAGACGCTGCAGTACAACCGCCCGGGCCTCGCCAACGACGAAGTGCTGCCGGGTACCGATCCGGCCAACGACGTCGCCGATCTCGACACGCTCGCGCTCGGTGCGCTCAACGTGCTCGACAAGGGCGATGAGGGCTTCTTTCTCATGGTCGAGGGCGGCGCTGTCGACTGGGCGGGTCACGCGAACCAGACCACGCGCGTGATCGAGGAGCAGATGGCTTTCAACGAGTCGGTCGAGGCCGTCGAAGCGTGGGTCGAGGAGAACAGCAGCTGGGACGAGACGCTCGTCGTCGTCACGGCCGATCACGAGACCGGCTACCTCGCCGGTGCCGGCGCGGGGCCCGAGGCGGGCTGGACGCCCATGACCGGCGCCGCAGGACAGCTGCCCGACCTCACCTGGCACTCGGGCGGCCACACCAACGCCCTCGTGCCGCTGTTCGCCAAGGGTGCGGGAGCCGACGTCCTCGACGCCCGCGCCGACCAGTGGGACCTCGTGCGCGGCGCCTACCTCGACAACACCGCGATCGGTGAGACGATCTTCGACTTCCTCGGACACGGCGAGCGCAGCTCGGCGGATGCCGTGGCGCTCGAGGCCACGGTCGCGGGGCAGCAGGCCGACGGTGCGTTGAGCCTGAGCGTCGCCGGTGACGGTGAGCGGGTGTCGTTCGACGGTTCGGGAGCGAACCTCGACGCGACGCTGCCGCTGGTGACCGTCGCCGACACGCGCAACGAGGTCCGCGCGCAGGGCCGTGGCTGGACCCTGGCCGGCTCGGCATCCGACCTCGCGGCCGGCAACCGCGCGCTCGCAGCGAAGAACCTCGCCTGGACGCCGCGCATCGTGCGCTCGGAGTCGGGCGCCGCCGCGGGTGGCCGCGCGACGCTCGAGGCTCCCGCGACGCTCGCCGCGGCCGACCGGACCTCGCGTCTGGGCGCGACGATCGTCGGTGCCGACCTCGACCTGTCGATCCCGGCCGAGGCCGCCGGGGGTCGCTACGGCAGCGAGATCACCCTCACCCTGTTCGCGCAGGACTGACGCAGCGGTGGGGGCGAGCAGGTGTGCCCGCCCCCACCACCCCCGATCCGGAGACCCCCCATGCCCCGCTTCCGTTCCCGTCGCGCCGCGCTGCCCGCAGCCGGCGCTTTCGCCGTACTCACGGCGCTCCTCGTCGGCCACGCCGCCGTCCTTCCCCCTGCGGCCGTCGCGGCATCGACCGTCGCCGCGCCTTCGTCCGTGACCGCGCCTTCGTCCGTGGCCGCGCCCGTGTCGAGCTCCGCGCTCGAGGGTGCTGAGGCTGCCGAGGCCGCCGAGCCTCCCGCCACCGAGTGGGGCGTCGTCCCGGCGGACGCCGCGGGTCCCGATGGCCGCGTGTCGCTGCGGCACGTCGTCGACCCCGGCGCGAGCGTGAGCGATGCCGTCGCGGTGACCAATCACTCCGCCGAACCCGCCGTGTTCGCCGTCGCGACCGGCGACGGTGTGGTGGGCGCCGACGGCGCCTTCGATGTGCGCACCGACGACCCGTCATCGGGCGGCGCTTGGGTGCGGGTCGACGGCCTCGACGGCGGGGCGCTCGCGCTCGCGGCCGGGGAGACCCGGGTGCTGCCCGTGACCATCGCCGTTCCCGCCGATGCCACGCCCGGCGACCATCCCGCCGGCATCGTCGTCGCCCTGTCGACCGAGGACGCCGGAGTGACGCTCACGCACCGCGTCGGGGTGCGCGTCCACCTGCAGGTCGCCGGAGAGATCGCGCCCGCGTTGCGCGTCGACGCGGTGACAGCGAGCTTCACGCCGTCGTGGGTTCCCTTCGTGCCGGGCGCCCTCAGCGTGGAATACCGCGTGACCAACACCGGCAACGTCCGGTTCGGCGCGAGCGCGGCAGCCGACGCGTCCGGTCCCCTGGGGCTGCTGCCCGGCCAGGGCGGGGGAGAGTCGTTCGAGGTGCTCCCGGGCGCAACCGCCACGCAGCGCATCGAGATGCCATTGGCGCCGCTCTTCTTCGCGGCGGGCGAGGTCACCGTCACCCCCGTGTCGCTCGGCGACGACCGCGTGCCGCTGCCGGAGGCGGCATCCGCCGGCTTCTCGACGCCGGCCGTGCCGTGGTCGTCGCTCGCGGTCGTCGTCCTCGGCGCGGGAATCCTCGGGCTCGTCGCGATCCTCCTCGTCCGCGGTCGAGGCCGCACGCAGCGCCGCATCGACGAGGCGATCGCCGCCGACCGCGCCCAGCGCTGACATCCGGGACGAACCCGGGCGCCGGTTCGGAGGAGATCGACGTTTCGAAGGGCCGCCGGGCGCGAAGCATCCTCGGCCGTGCTGATCTCCTCCGAACCGTCGGCCGCGGCGGGGCCGGCAGCATCCCCGCGCGGCGGCTCAGGTGAAGGCGCCGACGCCGGTGATGTCTCGCCCGAGCAGAAGGGCCTGCACGCTCTCGGTGCCCTCGTAGGTGTGGATCGCCTCGATGTCGGTCAGGTGCTGCATGACGCCGTTCTCGAGCAGGATGCCGTTGCCGCCCAGCAGGTCGCGCGCGGTCTGCGCGATCCGTCGCGCGGCCCGCGTGTTGTGGTACTTCGCCAGGGAGGCCTGGGTCGGGCGCAGTCCGCCCGCGGTCTCGAGGTCGGCCAGGCGGCGGCAGTACAGCTGCATCGCGGTGAGCTCGTCGAGCATCTGCGCCAGCCGCTCCTGCACCATCTGCGAGTGGGCCAGGGGGCGACCGAACTGGATGCGCCGGCCGGAGTAGGTCACCGCTGCCTCGTAGCAGGCGGTGGCGTGACCGAGCGCCGACCACGCGACGCCGGAGCGGGTGGCGTAGAGGACGGTCGAGGCATCCCGGAACGACCGCGTGCGCTCCAGCACCGCGTCCGCCGGAAGACGCACGTCGCGCAGCGCGATGTGGGCCTGGTGGATGCCGCGGAGCGAGCCCTTGCCGGTGATGACGGTTCCCGTATAGCTGGGGCGATCCTGCTCGACGAGGAAGCAGCGCACGGCGCCGTGGAGCTCGTCGCCCTCGTCGTCGACGCGGGCCCAGACGAAGGTGATGCCGCCCGAGGCGCCGTTGCCGATCCACTTCTTCGCTCCGCGCAGCACCCAGCCGTCGGCGTCCCGACGGGCGACCGTTTCGAGCGAGACCGAGTCCGAGCCGTGGTCGGGCTCGGTGAGCGCGAAGGCGCCGAGCACCTCTCCGCTCGCGAGGGGTCGCAGCCAGCGCTCCTGCTGGGCGGGGGATCCGAAGAGGGCGAGGGTGCGCAGCGCCAGGCCGCCCTGAACGGCGTGAGCGGTGCCGAGCGAGCCGTCGCCGCGCGAGATCTCCATCGTCACCAGGCCCGCCCCGAGCGGGGTGATGCGGGTGAGGTCCGGGTGCTCGATCCCGTCGACCAGCAGGTCGAGCTCGCCCATGCGGCGGACGAGGTCGAGGGGGTACTGCGCGGTGTCCCAGGCCCGCTGCATCCGGTCGCCCACCTCGTCGACGAAGGCGCGGGCGCGGTCCCACGCGGCACGGTCCTCGCCGTGGACGTCCGTGAAGGCGCCGTAGTAGTCGGTGTCGCGGCGGCCCGTCAGGTCGTATGAGGTGACGCGCTCGCCGGGGAGGACGTCGGTGTCATGGTCGGCTTCATCGCTCATGGCATCCAGTATCGCCGCGAATGGAACTCGGTGTCACGCCTGGGGCCGGTCACCGCACCATCCGCGCGTCCGTGATGAGCGGAGCGGTCGGATCGATCTGTTCGAGCCCGTCGAAGGCGAACCCGTTCCGCGCGGCGGGCCCTGCGACCCGCAGCCTGCGCAACGACCTCAGGAGAGGTCGTTGCGCAGGCGCCGCGTGATCTCGGCGAGCGGCATCCGGCGCGGGAAGACCGCCACGACCACGTCGTCGTGCGCGGACGCCTCGCCGTCGGGGTGCACGCCGAATCGGTGCAGGAGGTCGTCGAGGGCGACCTCGAGGGTGGCTCGGGTGACGCCGTCCTCATCGCGGATCACGCGGCGCAGCACGTGGTTGTGCACGGCCGTGACGGCGGCGCTGAAAGCCACCGCGTCCGCCGGGTCGAGGTCGGGCAGACGCCCGCGCAGATGGTCGGCGAACAGGCGCTCGTACCGGAACACCGTGACGATCTCGCGGTCGCGCAGGGCGGGCACGCCGCGCACGACGCGATATCGGCGACGCGCGAGTCCGACGTCGGCCGCGAAATGGTCGAACGCGGCCAGGACGGCGTCGCAGACGGCCCGCCACGGACTCTCACGGTCGGCCGCGAGGACATCGCGGAGAGTGGCGATCGCGACGTCGTGGTCGGCGAAGACGACGTCGTCCTTGCCGCCGTACTGACGGAAGAAGGTCGACCGCGACATTCCGGCGGCTCGGGCGATGTCGTCGACCGAGGTGCGCTCGTACCCCTGCTCGTCGAACAGGGCGACGGCTGCGGCCACGAGGGCGCCACCGGCGGTGCGGGAGGCCTCGCTCATGGGCACCGAGCCTAGTGTCAAGGCGTTGCCGCGGTCCCCGGGACGGCGTTGGATGCCGTCATGACGCCGCTGTGGAAATCCGACGTGTCCCTGCCCACCGGAACGCCCGTCGAACCCGGTCGGCGCCACGACGTGGTCGTCGTCGGGGCGGGTCTGACCGGGCTCGCGACGGCGCTGGAGCTCGTGCGGGCCGGCATGGATGTCGCGGTCGTCGAGCGCGGAAGCATCGGCGAGCTCGCTTCGGGCTCGAACACCGGCAAGATCTCGCTGCTGCAGGGCACGACCCTGTCGTCGCTGCGCCGGCACCACCCGGCATCCCTCGTGCGCGCGTACGCCGATGCGAACCGCGACGGGTTCGAGTGGATCACGCGCGCAGCGGACGAGCTCGGCGTGCCGACGACCGTCCGAACCGCGTTCACCCACGCTCAGGGTGCGGACGGCGTGGCGGCGGTGACGGAGGAGTATCGGGCCGCCCGCGAAGCGGGTCTGGGCGTCCGGCTCGCCGCTGCCGACGAGCTCGCCGCCGGTCCCGTGCACATGACAGCGGCGGTGGCGCTCGACGATCAGCGCGCGATCGACCCGATGAGCCTGTTGACGGCACTGGCCGCCGCCTTCGTCGCAGCGGGCGGACGGCTGCACCTGCAGACCGCGGTGCGCCGGGTGCGCGTCGTGCCGAAGCCGCGGGTCGAGACCGACGCGGGCCCGCTGTTCGCGGCGAACATCGTGCTGGCCACGGGCGCCCCCATCACCGACCGCGGACTGTACTTCGCGAAGATCAGCGGGATGCGGTCGGCGTGCGTGTCGTTCGACCTCGAGGGCGACGTGCCCGACGGCATGTATCTGTCGGCCGACAGCCCGACCCGTTCGGTGCGGACCGTGACGGCCGGAGACGGCGCGGGAGCCGATGGGGCGCCGCAGCTGATCGTCGGCGGGGCGGGACACCCGGTCGGTCGGACCGAGAGCGAGCTCGGCATGCTCGAGGAGCTCGTCGCGTGGGCGCGCGAGACGTTCCCCGTGGGCGCCGAGACCCATCGCTGGTCGGCACAGGACTACACCTCGCACAACCGCGTGCCGTTCATCGGGGTCATGCCGCGCACCCTCGGGCGCGTGCGCTTCGCGACCGGGTATGCCAAGTGGGGGCTGACGAACGCGCCGGCGGCGGCGCTGCGGATCGCCAGCGAGCTGCGCGGCGAGAAGCTGCGGGAGCGCACGGCGTGGATGAAGGTCATCGGCACGCGGCTCACCGTTCCCGCCGACCTCGCGCGCGGTGCGAAGGAGAACGCGAAGGTCGGCGCCGTCGCGACGCGTGGCTGGGCCGAGGCGGTGTCGCGGTCCACGCCGGTCGCGCGCCCCGCGGAGGGCGCGGGAACGGTCGCACAGCATCACGGACGCCCGGTGGGCGTGTCGACCGTGGCCGGCGAGACCCGGGCCGTCAGCGCGGTCTGTCCGCACCTGGGCGGAGTGCTCGAGTGGAACGACCTCGAGTGCACGTGGGACTGCCCCCTGCACGCCTCGCGGTTCACCGCCGAGGGCGCCCGCATCGAGGGTCCCGCCTCGACCGGCCTGCGCCGCCTGCGCTGAGCCCGGTGCCGGTCCGACGCGGCTCCCGGTCGGACCCCGGCTCCCGGTCGGTCAGCCGCTCCCGATCGGACCCCGCCTCCCGGTCGGTCCGTCGCTCCCGGCCGGTCCGTCGCTCCCGGTCAGTCCGCCGCGAGCAGCTGCTCGCGCACCTGACGCCGCAGCACCTTGCCGATCAGCGACCGGGGCAGGTCGTCGACCGCGACGATGCGGCGGGGCACCTTGTAGGCGGCCAGGCGCGTGCGGCAGAAGTCGCGCAGACCCTCGACGTCGAGGGCGGCGCCGTCTCGCAGTACGACCGCAGCGACCACCTCCTCGCCCCCCGATGAGCGGGGAGCGGCCACGACGGCCGCGGCCTCCACGTCGGGGTGGGCGTGCAGGGTGTCTTCGACCTCGCTCGGAGAGACGTTGAACCCGCCCGTGATGATGAGCTCCTTGAGTCGGTCGACGATCGTGACGAAGCCGTCGGGCGAGACGGCGGCGATGTCGCCGGTGCGGAGCCACCCACCGGGAAGCAGCGCGTCGGCGGTCTCGGTCGGACGGCGCCAGTACCCCGAGAACACCTGGGGGCCGCGCAGCAGCAGTTCGCCCTCTTCACCGGGTTCGCGGTCGACGGCGGGGTCGTCGGGGTCGACGATGCGGATCTCGGTGCTCGGGAACGGCACGCCGACCGTGCCGGGGCGGCGCGAGGGGCCGATGGGGTTGCCGAGCGCCACGGGTGACGACTCGGTCATGCCGTAGCCCTCGACGAGCAGACCCCCGGTGGCCTCCTCCCAGCGGCCGACGGTGGCGACGGGCAGGCTCATCGCCCCCGAGATCGCGAACCGCACGCGGGAGAGGTCGATGGTGCCGCGGGATGCCGCTCGGGCGAGCTGATCGTAGATCGGCGGCACCGCCGGCAGGAAGGTCGGCGGGCTCTTCTTGGCGGCATCCGCCATGAGGCCCACGTCGAACTTCGGGAACAGGACGAGCTTGGCGCCGATGCTCATCGCGAAGGTGAGGCAGAGCGTCATCCCGTACGCGTGGAAGAGCGGCAGCACGCCGTAGAAGGTCTCCTGGCCCTCGACGAGGCCCGGGACCCACGCCCGGCCCTGCATCGCGTTGGCGCGGAGGTTCCGGTGGCTCAGCACCGCGCCCTTGGGGATGCCGGTGGTGCCGCTGGTGTACTGCAGCAGAGCCGTGTCGTCGAGGCCGGGGCCCGGCACGCGGTGCGACACCGGGCCGCGGCCGAGGAGCTTCGCCCAGGGCAGGACATCCTTCGTGCGGGGCGTCGCCGTCAGCTGCGCCCGCGATGCGCGGGCCTTCGCGATCGGCAGTCTCAGCAGCATCCGCTTGCCGCGGGGGAGAGCCTCGGTCACGTCGACGCTGATGATGCGCTCGACCCGCAGATCGGTGGGGAAGTCGGCGATGGTGTCCGCCGTCTTGTCCCACACGATCGCGAACCGGGCGCCGTGGTCCTCGAACTGGTGCCGGAGCTCGCGCGCGGTGTAGAGCGGGTTGTGCTCCACGACGATCGCGCCGAGCCGCAGCGCCGCGTAGAACGCGATCACGTGCTGCGGGCAGTTCGGCAGGACGATGGCCACCCGGTCGCCCGCGCTCACCCCGAGCCGGCGCAACCCCTCGGCGGCCCGGTCGACGCTGTCGCCGAGCTCGCGATAGGTCATGGTCGCCCCGAAGAATTCCAGGGCGGTTCGGGCGCCGTGGTCGGCGACGGCGGCGGCGAGCATCTCCGGGAGGGTCTGCGTCACGTCGTCGATCTCTGCGGGGACGCCGTCGGCGTAGGCCGACAGCCACGGGCGGGACTCGAGGGCGGTCATGCCCCCATCCTGCATTCCGTGGCATGCCGGCCGCTGAATACGGCCGGGGGGTTGCGCTCAGGTGGCCACGTAGAGCACGCCGGTGATGAACAGCGTGATGATCGTGGTCCACAGGACGATCGCGGCGCCCTGCCACACCAGGACGGTCCGCGGCGGAACGCCCGTGGCGGTCAGGGCGGCGGCGGTGAACTGGGTCGGGAGCAGCAGCGGACCCAGAAGGCTCACACCGGGGGTTCCGTAGCGGTGGTACGCCTTCTGGAACTTCTCGCTGCGCGCCGACTTCGGCTTCTCGGGCGCCCCGCCGCGGGTCGTGACGGCGGTCCGGACGCGAGAGGACACGAGAACCACGACCGCGACGCACAGGAAGTTGCCGATCGCGCCGGCGATGGCGGCGACGGCCGGGTGGATGCCGCCGACGATTCCGATTGCGGCGGCGCCCTCGCCCTCGATGAAGGGGACGGCGCCGGCGAGCGCGACGATGACGGGGCGGAGCAGGTCGGGCATCTGGGCCACGAGGTCCTGGAAGC
The DNA here is from genome assembly GCF_049707515.1 of Microbacterium arborescens. Taxonomy (GTDB): domain Bacteria; phylum Actinomycetota; class Actinomycetes; order Actinomycetales; family Microbacteriaceae; genus Microbacterium; species Microbacterium arborescens_B. The sequence continues at coordinate 274,679 of NZ_JBNAFI010000001.1, forward strand.
CGAGGACGAGGTCGGAGAACGGGTTCGACATGACTCCATCACAGCGGCGCCCGCCCGGCCGCGGGAGTGCCGGGGCGTCACCTCTCATCGGGAGCTTCCGCCTGCCGGGGCATGACAAACGTCATGGTCGTACTGTGGCCACGTGAGCCCCCGCCAACCCCGCACCCCGTCGGCGTCGAGCCCCGCGACGCTCGCCCGGGAGGTGGTGGCCACCTCGTGGTACATCGCCGTCTCGATCGTCTTCTTCACGATGTCGGCCCTCGCCGTGTGGGCCCTGTGGGTGTTCGTGGTGACGCGGCGCCTCGACCAGCCGCTTCTCACGGTGGGGTACGCCGCCGGAGCCGTCGCCGTCCTGGTCGCGACGATCATCCTGCTCGCCCGCTATCGCCGCGACGGCGATGTCAGCGACGCGGACCGGGTGCCGCGCCTGCGTCGCTTCACGTCGTGGCCGGTGGCGCTCGGGATCGTCGGGGCCGTCGTGATCGGCGTCACGACCACGTCGTTCCTCTTCGCCGGGTCGGTCCTGGCGACGGTGCTGTGCCTCGTGCGCTGGGGGCCGGGAGTCCGCTGGCGAGGCGTGGTGCTCGCCGAGATCGCGCTCGTCGTCCTCTGGTTCGCCGAGCGGTCGCGGCTCGCCGCGACGGCGCCGGGCGCGGAATCGATGGGCTTCGCGCTCGCGACCTTCGGCATCGCACTGCCCGGCACGATCGCGCTCTCGCTGTGGTCGTGGGACGTGGTGCTCGAGCTCAACCGCGCCCGCGCCACGGAGTCGCGTCTCGCCGCGACGCAGGAACGTCTGCGTCTCGCCGGGGAACTGCACGATCTGCAGGGCCATCATCTGCAGGTGATCGCGCTGCAGCTCGAGCTCGCCGAGCGGATGCTGGCGCGCGATCCGGATGCCGCGGCCGAGCAGATCCGTCTGGCGCGCGCGTCCGTCGATGCTGCGCGCACCGGCACGCGCGAGCTCGCGGGACGCTTCCGCGGCGTGCCCTTGCCCGACGAGCTCGCCAACGCCGCCGACCTGCTGCGTGCGGCGGGTCTGACCGTCCGGCTCGACGTCTCCGCCGACGCCGTGCTCGCGCCCGCCGACATCCTCGGTCCCGTCATCCGGGAGTGCACGACCAACGTCCTCAAGCACGGCGGCGGTGCGTGGGCGGAGCTGCGGCTGGGCCGTGACGACGGGTACTGGAGGCTGAGCTTCGCCAACGACCGGGGTCCGGGGTCCGCGCTCGGCGAGGGCTCGGGCCTGGAGAGCATCGCCCACCGCGTCGGGGTGGTCGGGGGAGACCTGCGCACCGGCCGTCACGACGATCGATTCGAGGTCGTCGTGACCGTGCCGGCGGGATCGATCCTCCCCGCGTCCGCGCCGCAGTCCGCGACAGGCGAGGGGATGCCGCGATGATCCGGGTGCTGATCGCCGACGACGAGGACATGATCCGCTCGGCGCTCGCCGCGCTCCTCCGTCTCGAGGAGGACCTCGAGGTCGTCGCGGAGTGCCGAGACGGCGAGAGCGCGGTCGAGCGGGCGCTCGAACTGCGACCCGACGTCTGCCTCCTCGATCTCGAGATGCCCGGAATCGACGGGGTCGAGGCGGCCGCCCGCATCCGGCAGCGCGTACCCGCGCGCTGCGTCGTCGTCACCCGGCACGCTCGACCCGGCGTGCTGCGGCGTGCGCTGAGCGCCGGCGTCGACGGCTTCGTGCCGAAGTCGCGCCGCGCGGACGACGTCGCCGCCGTCATCCGCGAGGTGGCCGCGGGACGCCGCTACGTCGACCCCGAGATCGCCGCCGATGCCCTCAGCGACGAGCGCAGCCCGCTCACCGACCGCGAGCTCGATGTGCTGCGCGCCGGGGCCCGCGGCGAGACGATCGCCGAGATCGCGGCATCGCTGCACCTGTCGGCCGGGACGGTGCGCAACCACGTCTCGTCGGTGCTCGGGAAGCTCGGGCTCGCGACCCGTCAGCAGGCGGCGATCGTGGCCCGCGAGCGCGGCTGGATCTGACCCGCACCCCTCCATTCGGCGGGGAACGGGCACGGGGCCGTCAGGCGCGGGTAGTAGGCTTTCCGATCGGGCGATCTCTCGACATCGAGATTCTTCACGCCCATCACCCACCGTCGCCCAGCGAAGGATTGCAGTGGACCTTTACGAGTACCAGGCCCGAGACCTGTTCGAGAAGTACGAGGTGCCGGTGCTCGCCGGCATCATCGCCGACACCCCTGAGGAGGCGAAGGCGGCAGCCGAGAAGATCGGCGGCGTCGTGGTCGTCAAGGCTCAGGTCAAGACCGGAGGTCGCGGCAAGGCCGGCGGCGTCAAGGTCGCCAAGACCCCCGACGAGGCATACGCCGCAGCCGAGGCCATCCTCGGTCTCGACATCAAGGGCCACGTCGTCCAGCGCGTCATGGTCGCGCAGGGCGCCGACATCGCCGAGGAGTTCTACTTCTCGGTGCTGCTCGACCGTGCGAACCGCTCGTACCTGAGCCTGTGCTCGGTCGAGGGCGGCATGGAGATCGAGGAGCTCGCCGTCGAGCGGCCCGAGGCGCTCGCGCGCATCGAGGTCGACCCCCTGCAGGGCATCGACAAGACGAAGGCCGTCGAGATCGCCCGCGCCGCGAACTTCCCCGAAGACCTCATCGAGAAGGTCTCGGACGTGTTCGTCAAGCTCTACGACGTCTACAAGGGCGAGGGCGCGACCCTCGTCGAGGTGAACCCGCTGGTCCGCACCGGCGCCGGCGACATCGTCGCCCTCGACGGCAAGGTCTCGCTCGACGAGAACGCCAGCGAGGTGCGCCACCCCGAGCACGAGGAGCTCGAGGACAAGGGCGCCGCCGACCCGCTCGAGGCCAAGGCGAAGGCATCCGGCCTGAACTACGTCAAGCTCGACGGTCAGGTCGGCGTCATCGGCAACGGCGCGGGCCTGGTCATGTCGACCCTCGACGTCGTCGCCTACGCCGGCGAGAAGCACGGTGGGGTCAAGCCCGCCAACTTCCTCGACATCGGCGGTGGCGCGAACGCGCAGGTCATGGCCTCGGGTCTCGACGTCATCCTGGGCGACGAGCAGGTCAAGAGCGTGTTCGTGAACGTCTTCGGCGGCATCACCTCGTGCGTCGCCGTTGCCGAGGGCATCGTCAAGGCTCTCGAGATTCTCGGCGACTCGGCCACCAAGCCGCTCGTCGTGCGCCTCGACGGCAACCAGGTCGACGAGGGCCGTGCGATCCTCGCCGACGCGAACCACCCGCTCGTCACGCTCGCCGCCGGTATGGACGAGGGCGCCGACAAGGCCGCCGAGCTGGCGAACGCCTGAGACGCGAAAAGGACCAACGACATGTCTATCTACCTCAACAAGGACTCCAAGGTCATCGTCCAGGGCATCACCGGCGGTGAGGGCACCAAGCACACCGCGCTGATGCTCAAGGCGGGCACGAACATCGTCGGCGGCGTCAACGCCCGCAAGGCCGGCACCACCGTCTCGCACACCGACGCCGACGGCAACGCCGTCGAGCTCCCCGTCTTCGGCTCGGTCGCCGAGGCGATCGAGAAGACCGGCGCCGACGTCTCGGTCGCCTTCGTGCCGCCGGCGTTCACCAAGGACGCCATGGTCGAGGCCATCGACGCCGAGATCCCGCTCCTCGTCGTGATCACCGAGGGCGTTCCCGTCGGCGAGTCGGCCGAGGCCTGGGCCTACGCGAAGTCGAAGGGCAACACGACCCGCATCATCGGGCCGAACTGCCCCGGCATCATCACGCCCGGCGAGGCGCTCGCGGGCATCACGCCCGCGAACATCACCGGCAAGGGCCCGATCGGCCTCGTGTCGAAGTCGGGCACCCTGACCTACCAGATGATGTTCGAGCTGCGCGATCTTGGCTTCTCGACGGCCATCGGCATCGGCGGCGACCCGGTCATCGGCACGACGCACATCGACGCGCTCGCGGCGTTCGAGGCCGACCCTGAGACGAAGGCGATCGTCATGATCGGCGAGATCGGCGGCGACGCCGAGGAGCGCGCGGCCGAGTACATCAAGGCCCACGTCACCAAGCCGGTCGTCGGCTACGTCGCGGGCTTCACCGCCCCCGAGGGCAAGACGATGGGCCACGCCGGCGCGATCGTCTCGGGCTCCGCCGGCACGGCGCAGGCCAAGAAGGAGGCCCTCGAGGCCGCCGGTGTCAAGGTCGGCAAGACGCCGTCCGAGACCGCCGCGCTCATGCGGGGGATCATCGAGAAGCTCTGACGCTTCTGACGAAGGGGCGGATGCTGCGGCATCCGCCCCTTCGTCGTGCGCAGGCCCCGCCCCGGGCCGCAAGAACCGCGAGACGGCAGTTCGGCGCCGAGAGGGTGGTGTAAACCCACTGTCTCGGGGCGAAACTGCCGTCTCGCGGGTCGGGTCAGGCGCCGAGGAGAGCCTCGAGGGGGCCGCGCGCGAAGAAGATGACGAAGCCGGCCGCGACGACCCACAGCAGCGGGCTGACCTGCTTCGCCCGGCCCGAGAGCGCGTTGACGAGGACCCACGAGACGAAGCCGGCGCCGATGCCGTTGGCGATCGAGTACGTCAGGGGCATGACCGTCGCCGTGAGGAACACGGGCAGGAGGACGCGGAAGTCGGTCAGATCGATGTGCGCGATCTGCGACAGCATCATCGCCCCGACGATCACCAGCGCGGCGGCGGCGACCTCGGTGGGGACGATCGAGGTCAGCGGCGTGAAGAACATCGCGAGGAGGAAGACCAGGCCCGTGACGACGTTGGCGAGACCCGTGCGAGCGCCCTCGCCGATGCCGGAGCCGGACTCGACGAACACCGTCGCCGACGACGAGCTCGTCGCGCCACCCGCGATCGCACCGACGCCCTCGACGATCAGCGCCGACTTGATGCGCGGGAAGTCGCCCTTGGCGTCGGCGAGGTTCGCCTCCTTGGCGAGGCCCGTCATGGTGCCCATCGCGTCGAAGAAGTTCGAGAACACGAGGGTGAAGACGAGCATGACGAGTGTGACGATGCTGACCTTGCCGAGGTCGAAGCCGAAGTCGACGGCGCCGATGAGGCTGAGATCGGGGACGCTGACCGGCGAGCCGTCGAGGGCGGGAACCGTCAGTCCCCAGCCTCCGGTGTTCTCGGTCGCGGGCCCCAGGTGCCAGATCGCCTCGACGACGATCGACAGCACCGTGCCGGTGACGATGCCGATGAGCATGCCGCCCTTGACCTTGCGGGCGACCAGGATGCCGGTCAGCAGGAGCGTGATGACGAACATCAGCGTCGGCACCGAGGCGACCGACCCGCCGACGCCGAGCCCGACGGGGGGAGAGGCCTGACCGGTGGAGGTCACGAAGCCGGAGTTGACGAAGCCGATGAAGGCGATGAACAGGCCGATGGCCACGGTGATCGCGAGCTTGAGCTGCACGGGGACGGCGTCGAAGATGAGCTTGCGCAGCCCGGTCGCGGCCAGGAGCACGATGATGACGCCGTTGATCATGACGAGGGCCATCGCCTCGGCCCACGTGACCTCGCCGACGACGCCGAAGGCGACGAAGGCGTTGATGCCGAGCCCCGCCGCGAACGCGAACGGCAGGCGGGTGATGAGACCGAACAGGATCGTCATCACGCCCGCGGTCAACGCGGTCGCCGCGCTCACGGCGGCGAAGTCGAGGGTGGTGCCGGCCACATCGGGCTTGCCCGAGAGGATGATCGGGTTCAGGATCACGATGTAGGCCATCGTGACGAACGTCACCAGGCCGCCGCGGACCTCCGTGGCGATGGTCGAACCGCGCTGGCTGATGTCGAAGAAGCGGTCGATGGCACCCTTCGGCGCGCGTGCTTGCGTAGTGTTCACAAAATCCTCCGAGACGACGGTAACGCCCCCGCGCGCGTCCGTCCGACACGCACAGTCTCGCTGGGTAGGGTCGATCAGGCATGAATCGCCTGCTCGTCGCCCTCCTCTCCGCCTTCGACGCCCTCGTCGCGGTGGCCGTCGGCGTTGCCGCGGCGCTGGCCCCGTTGACCGTGCTCTGGGCAGTCGCCTTCGGCGGAGGTGCCGACTGGTCGTCGCTCTGGCCCGCCTCGGTGCGGCTGTGGCAGTTCGGCAACCTCGTGCCGGTGCAGGTGACGCTGCCGCAGGAGTACACGGTCGCAACCGGCATCGCCGCCGACGCCCTCTCCTTCTCGCTCTCGCTCTCGCCGCTGGCCGTCCCGGTGCTGATCGCGCTGTTCGCCGCGCGTTCGGGCTCACGCGCGGCCACCGCCGGTGCCGGCTTCACGGGGGTGCTGGCCGGCACCGTCACGGTCGCGGTGGCCGCAGTAGCGCTGGCCACGACGGCATCCACCCCCTACGTCACCGTCGAGACGTGGCAGGCCGTCCTGCTGCCCGCCCTCGTGTTCGCGGTACCGGCGCTGCTCGGCTCGATCTCGCGTGCCTGGCGCGACGGTGACGACGGCCCCGTCGACTCCGTGTTCGTGCGGCTCGACCGCTCCGGTCACGCGGCGGCGATCTCCGCGGGGGCGCGCGGGCTGGCGATCGCTGTCGTCGGCTTCGCCGCGGTCGGGGCGCTCCTGGTCGGTGTCGCCGTGCTCGCGCGCGGCGGTGAGATCGTTGCGCTCTTCCAGGCGGCCAACGTCGACGCGATCGGCGCGACCGCGGTGACCGTCGCGCAGGCGGCGTACCTCCCGACGTTCTTCGTGTGGGGCGGCGCCTTCGCGGCGGGCCCCGGTTTCGCCCTGGGCGCCGGTTCGACCGTCGCAGCATCCGGGACTCAGCTCGGCGTCGTACCGGGCATCCCGGTCCTCGGGGCGATCCCGCCCCAGACGCCGCCCGTGCTGCTGCTCGTCGCGCTGCTGTTCGTCGCGGTGGGATTCATCGCCGGCGCCGCCGCACGTCGTCGGCTCCCGGCGCCGGCTTCGGCGTCGGCCGCCGAGCCCGTCGGGCCTCGTCTGATCGCATCGGCCATCGTCGCGGTGGGCGGCGGCCTATCGGTCGCGATGCTCTCGCTGCTGGCATCCGGCGCTTTCGGCCCTGATCGGCTGACGCACATCGGCCCGTCCGCGGGCGCCGTGGGTCTCGCCTTCGCGGTCGAGATTGGCATCGGCGCGACGATCGCGCTGCTCGGTCCGCACTCATCGCACCGCTCCGATGCGGTCGCGGACGACGCCCGCGTCGGCGCCCACGTCGGCGCCCATCACGAGGCTCAGACCGCCGACACGCCGCGGGTAGAGTGAGACGGTGCTGACGGTCGCGGTCCTCATCTCCGGCGGCGGGTCGAACCTGCGAGCTCTTCTGGATGCCGCGGCCGAGCCCGGCTTCCCCGCCCGCGTGGTGGTCGTCGGCGCCGACCGTCCCGCAGACGGCCTCGCGCACGCCGCCGCCTACAACATCCCCACCTTCGCGGTTCCCTTCCGCGAGTACGCGACGCGCGAGGAGTGGGGGGACGAGCTCGCCAGCCAGCTCGCGGCCTGGGCCCCCGACCTCATCGTGCTCAGCGGTCTCATGCGATTGCTGCCGGCCGCCGTGGTCGACGCGTGGTCGCCCCGCATCATCAACACCCACCCGGCCTATCTGCCGGAGTTCCCGGGTGCACACGGCGTGCGCGACGCGCTTGCGGCCGGCGCCGACCAGACGGGGGCGAGCGTCATCGTCGTCGACGCCGGTGTCGACACGGGGCCGATCCTCGCTCAGGAGCGCGTGCCCGTGCTGCCGACGGACGACGAGGCTGCGCTGCACGAGCGCATCAAGCCGGTCGAACGCCGTCTGCTCATCGACGTCGTCCGGCGTATCGCGACGGGCGAGCTGGACCTCGCCGCACCGTCGGCGCCCGTTTCCCCGACCCCCACCGCTCCGACCGCCTGACGCACCGCAGGCCCCACACCGCACCCGAGGAGAACCGCCATGGCCGGACCGAGCCACGACCCCGCCCTCTACCGCTCGCGCGACCTCGTCGCCGTCCGGCGCGCGCTCATCTCCGTGAGCGACAAGACCGATCTCCTGCCGCTCGCCCGGGCGCTGGCCGGCGCAGGCGTCGAGATCGTCTCGACCGGCGGATCGGCTGCGCTCCTGCGCGACGCCGGTCTCACCGTGACCGATGTCGCCGACGTCACCGGGTTCCCCGAGTCGCTCGACGGTCGCGTCAAGACGCTGCATCCCGGGGTCCACGCGGGTCTCCTCGCCGACCTCCGCCTCGAGAGCCACGAGGCTCAGCTCGGCGAGCTCGGCATCGCCGCGTTCGACCTCGTCGTGGTCAACCTCTATCCGTTCGTCGAGACCGTCGCATCCGGCGCCGCACCCGACGACGTCGTCGAGCAGATCGACATCGGCGGGCCCGCGATGGTGCGGGCCTCGGCGAAGAACTTCGCCAACGTGGCGATCGTCGTCTCGCCCTCGTCGTACCCGGCCATCATCGAGGCGGTCGCCGCCGGCGGCACCAGCCTGGCGCAGCGCCGCGACCTGGCCGCCCGAGCCTTCGCGCACACGGCCGAGTACGACCGTGCCGTGGCGACGTGGTTCGCCGAGTCCACGCTCGAGGGCGACGAGCTGCCGCAGCACCTGACGATCCGCGCGGAGCGCCTCGCGACCCTGCGTTACGGCGAGAACTCGCACCAGCGTGCCGCGATCTACACGCGCGCCGGCGGCCACGGCATCGCCCAGGCCGAGCAGCTGCAGGGCAAGGAGATGTCGTACAACAACTATGTGGATGCGGATGCCGCGCTGCGGGCCGCGTTCGACATGGTCAAGCCTGCCGTCGCGATCATCAAGCACGCGAACCCCTGCGGCATCGCCGTGACCGCACCGCAGGCGCTCGATCCCATCGCCTCCGCCCACCTGCGCGCCCACGAGTGCGACCCGGTGTCGGCCTTCGGCGGTGTCATCGCCGCCAACCGGACGGTGACGCTGAAGATGGCGGAGAACCTCCGCGACATCTTCACCGAGGTGATCGTCGCCCCCGACTTCGAGCCCGAGGCCCTCGAGGTGTTCCGGCTGAAGAAGAACCTGCGGGTCCTGCGCCTGCCGGCCGACTGGCGCCAGGAGCGCATGGACGTCCGGCTGGTCTCGGGCGGGCTGCTGCTGCAGGATGCCGATCGCTTCCCGGACGACATCGAGTCGGTCGCGAAGGACTGGCAGCTGGTCTCGGGCGAGCGCCCCGACCCCTCCGAGCTCGAGGGCATGATCTTCGCGTGGAAGTCCTGCCGCGCGGTCAAGTCCAACGCGATCGTCCTGGCTCAGGGGTCGGCGACCGTCGGGATCGGCATGGGCCAGGTGAACCGCGTCGACTCGTGCCGTCTCGCGGTGGAGCGCGCGGGTGAGCGCGCCGCCGGATCGGTGGCGGCATCCGATGCGTTCTTCCCGTTCGCAGACGGCCCGCAGGTGCTCATCGACGCGGGCATCAAGACGATCATCCAGCCGGGCGGCTCGGTGCGCGACCAGGAGGTCGTCGACGCGGCCCGTGCCGCAGGCGTCACGATGTTCTTCACGGGCGAGCGCCACTTCTTCCACTGACCCCGACATCCCCGATCCGCGAGACCCCAGTTCCGCCCCGAAACCCTGGCTCAGAGCCGGGCTCTCGGCGCAAGAGTGAGGTCTCGCGGGTCGGGGGAGGTCGGCGGGCGATAGGGTCGCTTCGGATGTGAGCCGTTTCGGGGAGGAACGAGTGATCTGGGAGATCGATGAGCGCGCTCGGACGATCGAGGGCCTCGACGCCCGCGGTCGGCCGCGGCCGGAGTACGCCGCTTCGCTCGGGCTGCGGCGGGCGCCGTTCGGACGGCGTGTGCTCGCAACGGTCATCGAGGCGCTCGCGCTCCTGGTGATCCAGGCGCCCATGCTGTTCCTCGTTGTACCGGCGCTGGGCAGCATCGCCCTCGAAGCCGATCCCGTCGGCGCGCTCACCGGGCGCGACGACCTCCTGCTGCTCATCATCCTCGCCGCCGTCAGCTCGGGACTGTCGACCGCCTTCCTGCTGGTCCAGCTCATCCTGCTCGGGCGCCGCGGCGTGACCCTCGGCAAAGCACTCACGGGCCTGCGGTCCGTCAACGTCCGCACCCTCGAGCGCCCCGGCTTCTGGCGCGGCGCGGTCGTGCGCTATCTCATCCTGTGCGCGAGCATGATCGTCCCGGTGCTCGGCCCGCTGCTCGTCATCGCGCTCTCGCCCCTCTTCGATCCCGACCGGCGCGGTCGCGGGTGGCCCGACCTGGCGGCGGCCGTATGGCTCGTCGACATCAAGCACGGGCTGAACCCGTACGACGACAAGCGCATGCGCATCGCGCGCAAGACGGTCGCGACCGACCTGCTCGACGTGAAGACCCAGCTTCCGTCTCTCGCGACTCCGGTGGCTGCCGCGGGTTCGGGCGCCTACGTCCCGCTCGCACGCAACAAGGGCGGCGTGCTCGGCGCGGTGCGCTCGGCCCCCGGTCACGTGATCGTGGGGGAGGAGGATGCCGTGGCCGACGAGGCTCGCCCCGACATCCCCACCACCGTCGCGCCCGCCCCGTTCGCGTCTCCCGCGCCCGGGATGCCCGCAGCCTCGCCCGCCGCTGCCGGCGGCGCCCTCGCGTCGTCCTCCCCGCAGGGTGCGGCGACATCAGCCTCCGCGGCGCCCGGGTCCGCCGCCGTTGCCCCCGGGGCGATCGTCGCGCCCGGCCCCGGCGCGGCCTCGTGGACTCCGCCGCCGCTGATCGAGGAGCAGGCCGCGGCGCCGCGGCCGTCGGCCTCGGTCCCCGCGCCCGCGCCCGCAGCGCCCGCGACGCCCGCGCCGGCTCCCGCCCCCGCGCAGGCCGACGCGCCGGCTCAGCCCGCCGCATCCGCATCCGCATCCGCATCCGCATCCGTTGAGCTGACCCTCGACTCCGGCGAGACGGTCTCCGTCGTCGGAGGCGGCGTCGTGCTGGGGCGCGCACCGGCGACCGGCCCCGGTGATGTGGACGTGTCGCCGTTGCCCGTCGCGGATCCGACCCGTTCGATCTCGAAGACGCACTGGGCGCTGCTCCGGCAGGAGGGCCGGGTCGTGGCGGTCGAGCGCGGCTCGACTAACGGCAGCGTCCTCGTCCGCGGGACGCGCGAGCAGGCACTCGAGCCCGGCCGCCCCGTCGAGCTGCGCGACGGCGACACCATCCGATTCGGCGACCGCTCCGCGGTCGTCGCCCTCCGCTGACCTCCCCGCCGATCCGGCGTCGCACCGCTGACAGGAGCCCTCGATGAGACTCAAGCTGACTCTCCAGCGCCGTGACCACACCGGCACCGACATCGTCGTGACGTCGGACTCGACGGCGACCGTGCACGACGTCGCTCGGCGGATCGTCGACAGCGACCCGCGCCGCGAGGTGATGGCGGGCGACTCCGACGTGCTGACGCTGACGGTGGCCCCGCCCACCTCTCCCGACTTCGTCATGCTCGACCCCCACATGCTCGTGAGCGACGCACCGGTCGGTTCGGGCTTCGTCGCGTCGGTGACCAATCTCGGGTCGGACTACGTCTCGTCCCGCGGCGCGGGCGGGCCGGTCGCCGCGATCCTCCACGTCGTCGGCGGACCGCTCGCGGGGCGTGAGTTCTCGCTGCCGCAGGGCCACTTCACGATTGGTCGGTCGCAGGGCAACGACATCGTGCTCGATGACCGGCTCGTTTCCAAGCGCCACGCGCGCATCGAGATCGGGGCATCGGTCGAACTGGTCGACCTGAACTCGGCCAACGGCATCGTGATCGACGGCGGTCTCGTGCAGCGCCTGCGTGTCATCCCGGGGCAGCGTTTCCAGCTGGGGGACACCGAGCTCGTCATCTCGATGGTCGACAGCTTCGCGCCGGTGGAGCAGGACCCGGTGCTCGAGCGCGGCGGCAGCCTGCTGTTCAACCGCAGTCCGCGGGTCGAGGCGCGGTACGTCGGCGAGGAGCTCGATGAGCCCCGCATGCCGAAGGACCCCGTCTCGCGGCTCTTCCCCTGGCCGATGCTCATCGCACCCCTCATCCTCGGCATCGCGATGTTCTCGATCACCAATCAGCCGCGGACGCTCCTCATCGTCTTCATGACGCCGATGATGCTGCTCGGCAACTTCATCTCACAGCGCACGCAGCTCGGGCAGCGTCAGCGCAAAGAGGTCGAGATCTTCGAGCGCACCTTCGAGGAGCTCGAGGAGCGGCTGTACCGGTTGCGCCCGCGGGAGCGGGAGGTGCGCAACGCCGAGGTGCCGCCGGTGGCCGTCGTGTTCGAGCAGGCCATGCAGCTCGGCCCCATGCTGTGGACGCGCCGCCCCGAGCACTGGAACTTCCTCGCGGTCCGCATGGGCAGCTCCGAGGCGCCGTCGCGCTCGAGCGTGAAGCGCGCCGAGAACCCCGATGCCCTGCAGGAATACGTGGAGCGCGTCGATCGTCTGCGCGACCGCTACCGGATGATCGACGGCGTGCCGGTGCTCGAGTCGCTGCAGAGCGTCGGAGTCCTCGGTGTCGCCGGCGGCGCGCGCGAGGCGGCCGACGCCCTCCGCGGGCTCGCCGTACAGCTCTTCGGCCTGCACTCGCCGAACGACCTGGCCGCCGTGGCGTTGACCGAGCCCGAATGGGCCAAAGAGCTCGAGTGGCTCAAGTGGCTGCCGCACACGTCGAGCGAGCGCAGCCCGTTCCGCGACATGCCGCTGTCGGACTCCGCCTCCACGGGGGCGGCGCTGCTCTCGGGTCTCGAAGAGCTCGTGATGCGGCGGTCGAAGGCGGCATCGGCTCCTCGGCTGCCGTTCGACGACGACTGGGGTCCGATGCGGTACGGCACCGACGTCCGTCGAGCGGCCGAAGAGGCGACGTTCCCCGGGCAGACGGCGGTGCTCGTCATCGTCACCTCCGACGCGCCGGTCGACCGGGCCCGGCTCATCCAGGTTCTCGAGCGCGGCGCCGACGTCGGCGTCTACGGCATCTTCGTCGCCCCGGTCGTCGATGCACTGCCCGCGGTCTGCCGCACCTTCGTCGATGTCACGGGAGGGCTCGGCGCCGCGCGCGTCGGCACCGTGCGCAGCGGAGTGGAGTACCCCGTCACCGAGGTCGAGGGCGTCTCGAACGAGCTGATGACCGTGCTGTCGAAGCGCCTCGCTCCGGTCACCGACGCGAGCACGATCATCGAGGACTCCTCCGACATCCCGAACTCGGTCATGTTCCTCTCGCTCGTCGGCTCGGAACTGGCGACCGACCCCTCGTTCGCGATCGAGCGGTGGCGCGAGAACAACACGATCCTCGATCGCTCGGGCGCCGCGATGCCGCGACTGAAGAAGGCCGGCAACCTCCGCGCGATCGTCGGCCAGGGCGCCACGGACGCGATGGCGCTCGACCTGCGGACGCAGGGACCCCACGCCCTCGTCGGCGGCACGACGGGTGCCGGCAAGTCGGAGTTCCTGCAGGCGTGGGTGCTCGGGATGGCCGCCGCGCACAGCCCCGACCGTGTGACGTTCCTCTTCGTCGACTACAAGGGCGGGTCCGCCTTCGCCGACTGCGTCGAGCTGCCGCACACCGTCGGGCTCGTGACCGACCTGAGCCCGCACCTCGTGCGGCGCGCCCTGACGAGCCTGCGAGCCGAGCTGCACCACCGCGAGCACCTGTTCAACCGCAAGAAGGCGAAGGACCTGCTCGAGCTCGAGAAGCGTCGCGACCCCGAGACGCCGCCCGCCCTCGTGCTCGTCATCGACGAGTTCGCCGCGCTTGCGGGAGAGGTCCCCGAGTTCGTCGACGGCGTCGTCGACATCGCCCAGCGCGGGCGCTCGCTCGGCATCCATCTGATCATGGCGACCCAGCGTCCCGCCGGCGTCATCAAGGACAACCTCCGCGCCAACACGAACCTGCGCGTCGCGCTCCGGATGGCCGACGAGTCGGATTCGAAGGATGTCGTCGACGACCCCGTGGCCGCGCGTTTCGACCCCAGCATCCCCGGTCGCGGTATCGCCAAGACCGGCCCCGGCCGTCTCGTGCCCTTCCAGTCCGCCTACGCCGGCGGGTGGAGCTCCGACGAGGTCGTCGCCGCCGACGTCAGCATCGCCGAGCTGCGATTCGGTTCGGTGCAGCGCTGGGAGGTCGACGAGAAGCCCGAGGATCCCTCGGCCGAAATCGATCCCGGCCCCAACGACCAGAAGCGGATCGTCGCGACGCTCGTCGCCGCCGCCAACCGCGCAGCCATCCCGGCACCCCGCCGGCCGTGGCTGGACGATCTGGAGACGACCGTCGACATCCGCTCGCTGCCCGCGGGCCGTGCCGGCTCGATCCTCATCGGCAAGAGCGACATCCCCGAGCGTCAGCTGCAGGAGGCGGTGTACTTCGAGCCGGACCGCGACGGTTCGCTGCTCGTCTACGGCACGAGTGGTTCGGGCAAGTCCACGGTGCTCCGCACGATCGCGATCGCCGCCGCGACGACGGGCCGGCGCGCCGAGAACATCGAGGTCTACGGTCTCGACTTCGGTTCGGGGTCGCTCAAGAGCCTCGAGATCCTGCCGCACGTGGGGTCGGTCATTCCCGGCGACGACGCCGAACGCGTGCAGCGCATCATGCGCTCGCTCGGAAAGGTGCTCGATGACCGCGGCAAGCGCTTCAGCGCGGCCAACGCCTCGACGATCGGGGAGTACCGCGAGCTCACCGGCCGCGACGAGGCGCGCATCGTGCTGCTCCTCGACGGCCTGCCGCAGTTCCGCGCGGAGTGGGAGGCCACCTCGGCGCGGATGCCGTTCTACCAGGCGTTCATGCGGATCCTGGGCGAAGGTCGCCCGCTCGGCGTGCACGTCGTCGCGACCGCCGACCGCTCGGGTTCGGTGCCGACCGCGGTCAGCTCGAACATCTCGCGCCGGGTCGTGCTCCGACTCTCCGACGAGAACGCATACGCACTGCTCAACGCGCCGAAGGACGTCCTCGACGAGCGATCGGCACCCGGGCGCGCGATCGTCGACGGGTTCGAGACGCAGATCGCCGTCCTCGGCGGGACGCCGAACGTCGCCGAGCAGACCAAGCTGCTCGGCCAGCTCGCCGACGAGCTCCGCTCGCGGGGTGTCCGCGAGGTCGCCGAGATCGGCTCGCTGCCGACGCGTCTCGCGATCGCGGACCTCCCCGACAGCATCGGCGAGTTCCCGGTGCTCGGCGTCGCCGAAGACACCCTGGCCGCGCGCGAGTTCGACCCGGTGGGGACGTTCGTCGTGGCCGGCCCGCCGATGGCCGGGAAGACGACGGCGATGAAGGCGATCATCACGTCGATGACGCGCCTGGACCCCCAGGTGACCCTGTTCCACTTCGGTGGACGCCGGTCGCAGCTGCGGGAGTTCGCGCCCTGGGTGCGGAGCGCCACGACACCCGACGACGCGAAGGAGCTCGCCACCGAGCTCGCCGAGCTCGTCGCAGACGAGACGCTGGGCCGCCGCATCCTCATCGTCGTGGAGGACGTGCCGCAGTTCGCCGACTCGCCGGCGGAGCGTCCGCTGAAGGCGCTGTTCCAGGCGGTCAATCGCAGCGACCACCTCCTCATCGGCGACGCCGACGTCACGCAGGTCACGAGCGGATTCGGCCTCGTCGGCGACTTCAAGGGCGGTCGCAAGGGCATCATCCTGAAACCGGATGCCTTCGACGGCGACGCCGTGTTCAAAGTGCCGTTCCCGAAGGTCAAGCGCAGCGACTTCCCCGAGGGCCGCGGCATCTTCGTGCAGGCCGGTCGTGCCGTCACGGTGCAGATGCCGCTCGTCGAGGCCGACACGGTGCCGGTGCCGGCGCCCGTCATGGCGGGCGCGCCGGAGGACGTGTCGAACGACACCGTCACCGAGACCATCCGCTGATGTCGCCCGAGCGGAAAGCGATTGCCTAGCACATTCCGAGGTGGGGAGTTCTCCCCATCGACCTCGCGGGATGGTGGCCGATAGGTTTTGGGTGTCGGCTCCGGAGGGGGGTCGGGACATCTACTTTCAGGAGGGCCGTCATGGCTGATTTCGGTGCGTCTTATGCGGAGATGGAGCAGGTTGCGAACTCGCTGTCGCAGGCTCGTGATGACATTCAGGGTCAGCTCGACACGCTGAAGTCGCAGGTCGACACGCTGCTGGGTGATGACTTCAAGACGCAGCACGCGTCGGGCAAGTTCGGTGAGGGGTATTCCGAGCTCACCACCGGTTTGAAGAACGCGGTCGATGGCATCAATGACATGTCCGACTCGCTGCTGGGCATGATGCGCGCGATCCAGGACCTCGACCAGCAGCTCGCCGGCAGCTGATCTCGTCTTTTCGGAGCCGAGGCGCCCTGGGCGCCTCGGCTCCGCCCGATTCTCGGAGGTGACCATGGTCGACGTGCGGATCGACTACGGCGCGATGCGCGCCAGCCGCAACGCTTACGCGAACATGCGGGATGTCCTCGATGGGGCGACGCGCGCGATGTCGAATGTCTCGGGTGCGGCCGTGCCCCAAGACGTGCTGCGGCGGCGTCTCGAGGATCTCCACGATTCGTGGGGTGGCGGTATCGACAAGCTCGCCCGCTACGCGGAAGACGCGGGCACGGGCCTCGAGGGCATTCTCGAGGCCTTTCAGCAGCTCGACACCGAGCTCGGCAACAGCATGGTTCCGCAGGAAGGATCAGCGTCGTGACCGACTTCTCCGCTCTCGGATTCGACCCTGCTCCCGGAGACGTCGCGACGCTCTCCGGATATGTGGATGCGCTCACCACCAGCTGCGACGGTGTCGATGACGCTCTGTCGATGATGGACGGCTCCGACGACGCCGCGTGGATCGGCAAGTCGGCGACGGCGTTCCGCGCTGCATTGAGCGAGGACTTCCGACCGCACCTCAGCGACACCGGTGAGGCGTTGCGCGGCTCGCGGACCGCTCTCGCGACGTGGACCGACCAGCTCGCGAACCATCAGCGCCGTGCCGCCGCGCTCGCGGAGGAAGCCTCTGCGGCATCCGCGAGTGTCGCCTCGTCCGAATCAGCCCACGCGCAGGCCCAGGCGAACAAGGATGCCGAGGACGCCTACCCGGATGCCGTCTCGACCGCTTCGACGGCACTGGCGAACGCGCAGGGCGAGCTGGAATCGATCCGCGCGCGTGCTCGTCAGCTCAAGGACGAGGTCGACGCCGACGCCGCCGCCGCGGCCGGAGCGCTCCTGTCTGCGAGCGACACCTTGAACTCCTACGCCGGCAACCCGGTCATGAACTTCCTGGGCTCGGCCGGCGACTGGCTCGCCGACGCCGGCAACTGGCTCATGGACAACGTGGTGCCGATCCTGGAGGACATCCTCCGGGCGGCGCTGCCGATCATCGCGATCCTCTCGCTCTTCATCCCCGTCCTCGGCACCGTCGCGCTCGTCATGTCCATCGCGCTCGTCGCGATCGACGGCCTGCAGTGGGCGACCGGTCGGGGAACATTCGCCGAGTTCGCCACGGGCGCCCTCGGACTGCTGGCGGGTGGCGCGCTCGGGCAGGCCGCCAAGACGCTGATCGGTCCGGGCGGACAGGTGCTCATCCCGTCGATCCAGGGCATGACGCCGGCGATGGCGGGCGGAGGCGCCGCCGCCGGAAGCGTCGCGGTGGCGCTCAACGTCAATCTGCCCAACATGGTCGCGAACACGTACTGGACCGTGAACAGCGCGATGGACGCCCACAGCAAGGGGACGGACTTCGTCGACAGTCTGACCGGGCCGTGGCAGAACCTCTCCGAGCGGTTCAACAACACCCTGCGTGGCAACGGCCCGCGCACCGACGAGGAGGTCTGATGACGGAGCAAGAGGCGACGCTCGACCCGGTCGCGGCTGATGATGCGCCGCTGCGGGTCTGGCAGCGCGTGCCCCAGGGCTGGATCGAGTTCCGCTCGTTCGGCGATCGTTCGCCGCAGGAGTGGCTCGACTGGTACCTCGTGAGTGCCGAGGGCTGGCTCCCGGATGCCGCGCGCGACGCGATCGTCGACGGCTTCCGAGCGGGCGTTGAGCTGTTCGCCGACACCGCCTTCGCCTTCGCCGGTGTCTCGCTGACGCTCGGCGAGCGCCCGGCGGCGTTCTTCCTCTGCACGAACGTGGTGCCGGTGGCGGCCGAGACCGACGCTGCCGCGACGGCCTTCCACCGGCTGCTCCCACTCGCGCGGTTCGGCGAGGGCGGGCGCAGCGAGAGCTTCACCACTCCGGACGGTCGCGTCGGCACGATCACCCTCGGGGCGTCGACGGACGGCGGGATGCCGCACCTCACCGCGGTCGGAGAGATTCGCCTTCCTCGCGGTACCGGCACGGTCGTCGTCATGGGGTTGTGCTCCGACCCGCAGCAGTCGGCCGAGCTCGCGCTGCACGTGGCGTTCGCGCTCACGACCACGCAGGCTCTGCCCGAGGGGGCCGAGCCCGCGGAGCCCGCCGAGCCCGCGGAGCCCGAGCCCGCCGCCACGTAGCATTCTGTCCATGGCGTTCGCTTTCATCCAGGCAGCATCCCGCCCGCTCCTCGAGGCAGACGAGGCGGGGGAGTCTGCGCCATCCGCGGGGCCGGCCGAGGCCGATCGTGCCGTCGCCGCCCTGCGTGCCGACTACGAGCGATGGTCGCGTTGGGCGCTCGGCGTCGTCGGATTCGTCGCCGTCGCGGGCGGCATGTTCTTCGCGGGCGGGCTGGTCGCGACCGTGATGGAGATGGGTGTCGTGACGCCGGACACCGTCATCGTCATCGCGATCTCAGCCGGGGTCGCGCTCGCCGGGGCAGCACTGCTCGTGGCGCTGTGGCGCAGCGGCCGCGCACTGACTCGTGCCGCGTCGTTCTGGATCCGCGCACCGTACGTCGCGGGCCAGCGCGCGCCGCGCGCCGCCGGCTGGGTTCAGGCGCGTACCGTCAACCTCGAGCCCCGCATCCTGGTCCGCCTGATCACGGCGACCCTTGCTCTGCTCGTCGCCATCGGCGGTATCGCGGTCTTCGTGCGCGACCTCGGCGCCGACGTCTCGATCTTCACGGTGCCGGTCCTGCTCGTCGGCGTGTGCGGCGCGCTCAGCGGCGTCGGTCAGATCGGGGGCGTCCTGCGCATCGTCAACGGCCTGAGCGCGCGGGACCCGCTGTGGTCGAGGCTGACGCGGTCGGTGCGCGCCGACTGACGACGTGGCGGCGGTCGCATCGAACTCGGATCCACCGCGGGGCATGACGTGCGCGATACGGGACCTCGATCAGCCGATCGTCGCCCGCTGAACCGCTCACGCGATGCCGTTGCCCTGCAACGCGACGGGGCGCCCGCTCAGGCGGTCGGGCGACCGTAGACCTCGAGGAAGCGCAGCCAGACCTCGCTGAGCGTCGGGTAGGACGGCACCGCATGCCACAGCCGGGCGAGCGGCACCTCGCCGACGACCGCGATCGTGGCGGAGTGCAGAAGCTCGCCGACATCCGCCCCGACGAAAGTCGCGCCGATGAGGACGCCGCGATCCTCGTCGACGATCGCGCGCGCCTGCCCGGTGTATGCGTCGGATCGCGTCGATGCGCCCGCGATCCACGAGAGGTCGTAGTCGAGAACGCGGATGTTGCGTCCAGCGGCCCGCGCAGATGCCTCGGTCTCACCGATCGAGGCGACCTCGGGGTCGGTGAACGTCACCTGCGGCACGGCGCCGTGGTCGGCGGTCGCGACATGCGCGCCCCACGGGGCGTCGTCGACGGTGCCGCCGGTTGCGCGCGCGACGATGACGTCGCCCGCGGCCCGCGCCTGGTACTTGCCCTGGTGCGTGAGGAGGGCCCGGTGATTGACGTCGCCGACCGCGTAGAGCCACTCGGATCCGCGCACCAGCATCGTGTCGTCGACATCCAGCCAGGAGCCGGGCTCGAGGCCGACGGCATTCAGTCCGAGATCCTCGGTACGCGGGATGCGACCGGTCGCGACGAGCACCTCGTCGGCGCGGACGCGCGTGCCGTTCGACAGCTCGAGCTCGACCTGACCGTCGTCGAGGCGGCGGGCGGAGACGAGATCGGTGTGCAGCAGCACACGTGCGCCGCGGTCGGTCAGCGACTGCGCGACGAGGTCGCCCGCGAAGGGCTCCATCGGCCCGAGCAGACGGCTACGTGCGATGAGCGTCACCTCGCTGCCGAGGTCGACGAACGCCGTGGCCATCTCCGCGGCGACGACACCGCCGCCGACGATCGCGAGTGAGCCCGGGACCTCCTGCACGGCGGTCGCTTCGCGGCTCGTCCACGGCGATACCTCTGCCAGGCCGGGAACGTCAGGCAGGAGGGCGGCCGAGCCGGTGCAGACTGCGACGGCGTGGTTTGCGATGAGGCTGGTCACGGCACCGTCGGGGCCGGTGACCTCGACGCGCTTCTCGCCGGCGAGGCGCCCATGCCCGCGTACGAGGTCGACCCCCGCGCCCTGCAGCCACTCCACCTGTGACGCGTCGTTCCAGTCGGAGGTCAGCGAGTCGCGGCGGCGAAGCACCCCGGCGACGTCGATGTCGCCCGTCACGGCCTGCTTCGCGCCGTCGACCGCGCGCGCTGCGCGGAGAGCTGCGCCGGCCCGAAGCAGACCCTTCGACGGCATGCACGCCCAGTACGAGCACTCGCCGCCGACGAGTTCGCTCTCGACGATGGCGACACTCAGCCCTCCCTGCACAGCGCGGTCGGCGACGTTCTCTCCGACGGGACCGGCTCCGATGACGACGAGGTCGTAGGTGCGTTCACTCATGCCGCGACGCTAACCCGGCGAGGGGCGGGTACGCCAGCGCTTGCGCTGGCGGCACAGCGACCGGCGGCCACTGGCGGAGAATCGGCGAGGGGAGGGGAGTTCTCCCCATCGACGCGGCGGCGGCGCCCTCGATACCGTGTGAGCGACGGCCGGACCGAGCCGGCGGAGGGGGCCCGATGTCAGACGTCGAGATCTACTACCACGCGCTCACGAGCGCCGCGGATGCGATCCAGACGCGGGTCTCGAGCGCGGTGATGGACAATGCCGATATCCAAGGCGACGACACCGGTGTCGAGAACCCCGCGCACCGGGTCGCGCTCCGCCTCGAGATGAACCGGCGCCTGAGTGGGCTGAATCGCGCCGTGCTCGAGCGCACGACCGCGGCATCCGAGGTCGGCGCGTTGCTGACTGCGATCGCGACGCGCTACTCCGACCTCGACGTCGAGCTCACCGGGCAGGAGCAGCCGTGACCCTCACCTCTCCGAACCGCGGCTACCCGCTCGAACGCCTCGAGGGCAATCCCGGGTCGATGAGCTGGTGGAGCGGTGCGTTCAGCCGTGTCGCCGGCTCGCTCGGTGAACTCCGTACGACCGTCCAGTCCGCGACCGACCTCGACGGTGTCGGTGCATCGATCCGGTCGGCTCGCTCCAAAGCGCAGGAGGTCGCCACGGCGCTGGCCGCGGAGATCGCCGAGGCGGAGCTTCTCGCGGAGGTGCTGCAGCGGTACGCGGACGCGTTCTCGTCGTCGGCGGAGTCGGCGAACCGGCTCATCGACGACATCGAGTCCGCCCACGCTTCGATGGCATCGGCATCAGCCGCGGCCGATGAAGCGGGGCTGAACGCGCTGTGGACCTCTCGCTCCGGCGAGCCGGCCGACGTCCGGCGCGCGAACGATGCGGCGCAGGATGCGGTCGCCGCCCGGGATGCCGCGGCGCGCGATCTCGCCGATCTGTGGGTGCAGTTCGAGAGCCACTACTCCGCCTGGGACGCGGCCTACGACGCGGCGCTCGCCGAGCTCGCCGGTGGTGCGGGGCCGGCGATGACGTCGCAGGCGCAGGACCTGCTCGACCAGCTGCTCGCGGCGGACACCCCGCAGGCGGTGCTCGAGCTGTGGCTCGCACACCCTGAGCTGCAGGACGAGATCGCCCGGGCGCATCCCGACATCATCGGCAACCTCGACGGCATCCCCTACGACGTCCGCGGGCGGATCAACCGGGAGCGCCTGGAGGCGCTGTACAACTCCGCTCCGACCGGAGAACTCGGCGAACAGATCGACGCGCTCTGGAACACCCTCGTGCAAGGTGCGCCGCCGCCCCTTCTGGTTTCCTTCGATCCGAACGGGTCGGCTCAGGTGACGGCAGCTCTCGCGTACGGCGACCTCGCTACCGCGACGGACATCAACGTCCTCGTGCCCGGGATGCTCTCCAACGTCACGGGAATGGGCGAGTGGGGTGACTCCGCACGTGCGCTCAACGCTGCCGGGCCGAACATCGCGAGCGTCGTGTGGTTCGGTTACGACTCGCCCACCGTCGCGGAGGAACCGTCCATGCAGCGGGCGAACGACGGCGCCCCGGCTCTCCGTTCCTTCCTGCTGGGTCTCGACGCCGTGCATCCGGCGGCGGAGAAGGCCGTCATCGCGCATTCCTACGGCAGCACGACCGCAGCCCTCGCGATCGGCTCGCGCCCGGATGCTCTCGGCGTCGACCAGTTCATCGCCGTAGGGTCGGCCGGCTTTCCGAGCGACCCGCAGATCCTGTCGAACCTTCAGAACGCCGAGGGCCTGCGCATGTACGCGACGCTGTCGGAGAACGACGCCTGGGCGCGGATCGGCCGCGACACGAGCTGGGGCGGCGCGCACGGAACCGTACCGGAGACCCTGCCGGGAATGACGGAGTTCGGCAGCGACGGTGGCCGCGCCGACGGCGAGGACCTCGCCCCGACCCCCGGGCACGCCGCGCATTCGGGCGGAAACGGACCGCTTCCCTCCGGCGACGGCGAGGGGTACCTCGTGGAAGGATCGGAGTCGTTCTACAACATCCAGCAGATCATCCTGACCGGTGAGCCCGGCACGGAGATGGACGGCGAAGGCAGCGAGCGCGGCTTCTGGGATCTGCCCGACTGGCTGGAGTGGCTACCCGTTGACCCTTACCGGACGTGACTGATGAGATCGACCTCGCGGATGACGATGACGGCACTCGCCGTCGGATTGGTGTTGACGATGACCGGATGCGGTGGCCAGGGCGATCCCGGATCGGCCGGAGGCGCCGGTGGTGTTGAGGCTGGTGAGACTTACGCCCAGGCCGAGCAGCGGTTCACGGCGCTCGCGACCGGCGTGCACTCGGTCATCATGGCCATCGAGCCGGCCGAGTGGAGTGTGGTCGACGGCGCGTATGGCGCTCACCCGACCGGGTGCCAGTCGGGCCTCAGCGAGGATGGCGGATACCGTCTCGTCGCTGTCCGCGGTCTCGAGCTGCCCGGGCGTGACCCGTTGGAGGTCGCCCAGGCGGCGACGCGCGCTTTCGATGCTCTCGGTATCGACAGCGACATCGCCGACCGAGGACAGGGCGACGCGCGGGAGGTGACCGTCGTCGCGGAGGGCGGCATCGCCGAGCGGACTGTAGTCACCATTCGCCCGGCCACGGGTCAGGTGAGGGTGTCGGCGGAAACGGAGTGCGCGCCCGGATCAGCGCACGACCTCGCGACGCAGGTCTTCGGCGAAGAACGGCTGCCCGCGGATGTCTGGCGCCGGCTCCCGGCCTTCGACGGTCCGACATCTAAGCCGTCGTTCTCGTTCCCGCCCGACGGGCCGCTCTACTACGACGAGTCCGGCAACCCCGTGCGGCCGCAGCCCAGCGGCGACTGATCGAGTCGCCGGGCGAACCCCGGAAACGGTCGTGTCCGATTTCCGCGAGCCCGTGTCGGCGGGGCGTGTCAGGCTGGGGGCATGACGAGTGGCGGGATGACCTTCGACGAGCGGTACCGCGCCATCGACGCGCGCGACCGCCGCTTCGATGGTCAGTTCGTCACGGCGGTGCGCTCGACGGGCATCTACTGCCGCCCGAGCTGCCCCGCGCGCACGCCCCAGCCCGCGAACGTCACCTTCTACCCGACGAGCGCCGCGGCCCACGAGGCCGGCTATCGCGCGTGCAAGCGCTGCCTGCCCGAAGCCACGCCCGGGTCGCCGCAGTGGAACCTCCGCGGCGACCTCGCCGCCCGCGCGATGCGACTCATCGCCGACGGCGTCGTCGATCGCGAAGGCGTGCCGGGACTCGCATCGCGTCTCGGCTACTCGTCGCGCCACCTCACCCGGCTGCTCACGGCGGAGCTCGGCGCCGGGCCGCTCGCCCTCGCCCGCGCGCATCGCGCCCACACCGCGCGCACCCTGCTGGTCGACACCGACCTGCCGGTCGCCGACGTCGCCTTCGCCGCGGGTTTCGCGAGCGTGCGGCAGTTCAACGAGACGGTGGGCGAGGTCTTCGCGATGCCTCCCGGGCAGTTGCGGGCGCGCCGATCGGCGGGGGAGCGGATGCCGGGTCGCATCGACCTCGTCCTGCCGGTGCGCGAACCCTTCGACGCTGCGGGCCTGTTCGGATGGATGCGCGCGCACGCGATCCCCGGCGTCGAGTCGGGCGACGAGCGCTCGTTCGCGCGCGTGATCCGGCTCGCCGGGGGACCGGCGTGGTTCGAGGTGCGTCAGGATGACGCCGGCCGCGTGCGCCTGCGCGCCGAGCTGGCCTCGCTGGCCGATCTTTCCACTCTGATCGCGCGCGTCCGGCGGCTGTTCGATCTCGACGCCGATCCGACCGCCGTCGACGAGGCCCTGGCACGGCATCCCGAGCTGGCGCCCCTCGTCGCGCGGATCCCGGGAGTGCGCCTGCCCGCCGCCATCGACCCCGACGAGATGCTCATCCGCGCCATGATCGGGCAGCAGATCAGCGTCGCCTCGGCCCGCACCGTCCAGGGACGGCTCACGGCCGAGCTTGGCGAACCCGTCGAGACCGCGGCCGGCCCCGCCACGCTCTTCCCGACGATGTCGGCGATCGCCGAGCGCGGCGCCGAGGTGCTGCGCGGACCCGGCGCGCGCATCCGTGCCATCGTCGGGGCGGCCACCGCGCTCGCCGAGGGGTCGCTGCGGCTGTCTCCGGGCGACGACACGCTCGAGCAGCGTGCCGCGCTCCTCGCTCTGCCCGGCATCGGACCGTGGACCGCCGACTACGTGCAGATGCGGGTGCTCGGCGACCCCGACATCCTGCTGCCCGGCGATGTCGCCGCGCGCGCGGGGGCCGCCGCTGCCGGTATCCCCTCCGGCCCGTCCGAACTCGTGGCGTGGGCCGAGCGCGCCGCGCCCTGGCGCAGCTACCTCATGGCGCACCTCTGGTACGCCGCCCCTGTCACGCAGGCCTGGCGCGAGAGCGCGACCGAGCCGACCCTCCCGCCGCCCCGAAAGGCTCGAGCATGACCGACATCATCGCCGTCCCCACCGCTGCCGGTGCCGCCCTCATCGAGACCGTCGCGACACCGGACGGCCCGTTCACGATCCTCGAGGCGGACGGGATCGTGCTCGCCTCCGGCTGGACCGACGATTCCGCCGCGATCCTCGCCCGGCTGCGCCCAGTCGCGCGCCCCACCCGCGTCGTCGATGGTCGTTCGGATGCCGCCGGTGCCGTCGCCGCCTATTACGCGGGCGACCTCGCCGCGATCGACGCTGTGCCCGTGCGGCAGGCCGGCACCGCCCTGCAGAGCACCGGCTGGGACGCGCTTCGCGGCATCGCGCCCGGCGAGCCGCTGACCTACACGGGGTTCGCTGCGGCGCTCGGTTCTCCCGGCGCGGTGCGGGCTGCGGCATCCATCTGCGCGCGGAACGCGGCGGCGCTCTTCGTTCCGTGCCACCGGGTGCTGCGCACGGGTGGAGCGCTCGGCGGGTTCGCCTGGGGGATCGAGCTCAAAGAGCGCCTCCTCGCCCGGGAGGCGCAGACCCGAGGCTGAGGTCGCACCCGCCACCCTTGCACTCAGCGAATACTCAGGTATATCCTGGAGGGCTCCCGCGTGCGTAGCGGGCGCTCTGTCCGCTCGATCCCAGGAGGAAGCCATGTCCCCGGCCATCGTCACCACGAAGTCCGTCGCCTTCCTCGCCGTCGCCGGCGGACGTCCCGCTCGCGGGGGAATCGTCCGATAGATCCGGGAAGCGCGCCGCCGCTTCCGACGTTCCCTCCCTCGGGCCCCCGGCCCCACCTCGACGCGCTCGCGCGCGTCTCGCGCCGCTTCGGCATCCGCTCGACACACCTCAGGATCATGACCTCCTCGACGCCCCCTCGTCTGTCCACGCCGCGCGCGCTCGCGCGCCTGCTCCCGTTCGCCAAACCGGTGCTGCCCCGACTGAGCCTCGGGTTCGTCAGCGCCCTCATCGCGAGCCTGCTCGCCCTCGGCATCCCGCTCGTGCTCGAGGTCATCGTCGGTCCCGAGGGACCCATCGCCTCGGGTGACCCGTGGCTCATCGTGCTCGGCGCGGGAGCGGTGCTCGCGCTCGGCCTGCTCGAGGCGCTGATGGTGTGGGCCCGCCGCTGGTTCGTCCTCGCGCCGGCGACGAAGGTCGAGTACGAGCTGCGTACCGACTTCTTCGCTCGGCTGCAGCGGCTGCCGGTCGCTTTCCACGACCGCTGGCAGTCCGGTCAGCTGCTGAGCCGGATGATGCAGGACATCAGCCTCATCCGTCGCTGGCTCGCCTTCGGCATCGTGCTGCTTGTGGTGAACATGGTGACGATCGTCGTCGGATCGATCATCCTGTTCCGCTGGCACTGGCTGCTCGGCACCATCTTCGTCGTCGTCTCGGCACCCCTTTGGATCGCCGGCTTCATCTTCGAGAACCGCTACGGCCTGCTCTCGCGGCAGAGTCAGGACCAGGCCGGCGACCTCGCCACGGCCGTCGAGGAATCCGTCCACGGCATCCGGGTGCTCAAGGCCTTCGGTCGTGGCGGACACGCGCTGCAGAAGTTCACGCGCCAGGCCGAGACCCTGCGCGAGACCGAGGTGAAGAAGGCCCAGGCCGTCGGCTGGATCTGGTTCTGGCTCGTGCTGCTGCCCGACATCGCCTTCGCCCTGTGCCTGGGTGCCGGTATCTACCTCGTCCAGGCGGGCGAGCTCGGGGTCGACTCGCTCATCGCGTTCTTCGCGATGGCGACGATCCTCCGCTGGCCCGTCGAATCGATCGGCTTCCTCTTCTCGTTCCTCGTCGATGCGCGGACCGCGACGGATCGCATCTTCGAGGTCTTCGACGAGCAGAACACGATCACAGACCCCGACAACCCGACGACCATCACGCAGCCGCGGGGCGAGCTCGTGTTCGAGGGTGCGCGTTTCCGTTACCAGGATGCGCCGGAGAGCGAGCGCGATCTGCTCGACGGCATCGATCTGTCGCTGCGGCCGGGCGAGACGATGGCGCTCGTGGGTCTCACGGGCTCGGGCAAGACGACCCTGACGACGCTGCCCGGTCGGCTCTACGACGTCACCGGCGGACGCGTTCTGCTCGACGGCGTCGACGTGCGCGACCTGCGTCTCGACGAGCTGCGCCGCCACGTCGGCATGGCCTTCGAAGACGCGACGCTGTTCTCGCAGACCGTGCGCGAGAACGTGCTGCTCGGACGCGAAGACCTCGAGCGGGGAAGCGCCGAGGCCGAGCGCGTCATGCGCGAAGCCTTGTCGGTCGCGCAGGCGAACTTCGTCGACGCGCTGCCCGACGGCGTCGACACGGTCATCGGCGAAGAGGGCCTCAGCCTCTCCGGCGGACAGCGTCAGCGTCTCGCGCTGGCCCGTGCCGTCGCCCCGCCCGGCCCGCCGTGCTCGTCCTCGACGATCCGCTGTCGGCGCTCGACGTCGACACCGAGGCCCTCGTCGAGGATGCGCTGCGGGAGGTGCTGGCCGACACGACCGCCCTCATCGTGGCCCACCGACCCTCGACCGTCACGCTCGCCGACCGGGTCGCGCTCCTCGAGGAGGGACGTGTCACGGCGGTCGGCACGCACTCCGAGCTGTTGCGCACGAGTGAGCACTACCGCCACGTCATCTCGAGTCTCGAGGACGAACAGGAACGACACGACGAGAAGGAGGTGACCCTGTGAGCACCGTCACCGGGACGAGCGGCGAGGACCGCTCCGACTACACGCGCGACGAGAGCCGCGAGATCCGGCGCCGCTCGCTGCGCCTGCTCGGTTCGCTGGTCTCGCCGCTGCGGATGCAGCTGGCACTGGCGGCCGTCGTGCTCGTCATCTCGACGGCGCTGCGCGTCGCCGGTCCCGCCCTGGTCGGGTGGGGAATCGCGAACGCGCTGCCCGCGGTGCAGGAGCAGGCCGACTGGATGCCGACCATCGTGGTCGTCGTCGTGTTCCTCATCAGCGCCGTCGGCGGTGCGGCGCTGATCGGCTGGTACGCCGTGGTCGCGGCACGCCTGACGCAGGCGGTCATGATCGACCTCCGGAAGCGCATCTTCCGTCACACGCAGCGACTGAGCCTGGAGTTCCACGAGTCCTACACGTCGGGCCGCATCATCTCGCGGCAGACGAGCGACCTCGACACCATCCGGGAGCTTCTCGACGGCGGCCTGAACGAGCTCGTCTCGGGCCTGCTCTACGGCGGGTTCACGCTCATCGCGCTGCTGCTCCTCGACTGGCAGTCCGGCGTCATCCTCGCGGTCATGGGCATTCCGCTGTTCCTGCTCATGCGCTGGTTCTACCTGCGCTCGCAGGTCGTCTACCGCGAGTCGCGCGTCATCAGCGCGAAGGTGATCGTGAAGTTCGTCGAGTCGATGACCGGCATCCGCGCCGTGAAGGCGTTCCGCAAAGAGCCCGCGAACGACACCGAGTTCGGCGGCCTGTCGAGCGACTACCGCGACGTGAACATGCGCTCGATCCGCCTGTTCGGCACGTTCGAGCCGGCGCTCATGGCCGTGGCATCCGTCTCGCTCGCTCTCGTGCTGGCGTGGGGCGGGTTCCGGGTCGTCGAGGGCACGCTGAGCCTCGGGTTCCTGCTCTCGGCGGTGCTGTACGTGCGGAACTTCTTCGCGCCGATGCAGGAGGTCGCGTTCTTCCTCAACTCCTACCAGTCGGCCACGGCGGCACTCGAGAAGGTCTCGGGCGTGCTCGAGGAGGACCCGACCGTTCCCGATCCGACCGATCCGGTCGAGTTGCGGCAGGCGCGCGGTCACCTGCGGTTCGAGGACGTGACGTTCGGATACTCGGATGCCGTGACGATCCTGCCCGACTTCGCGCTCGACATGCCCGCCGGGCAGACGATCGCGCTGGTGGGCACGACGGGTGCGGGAAAGTCGACGCTCGCCAAGCTGGTCGCGCGCTTCTACGACCCCACGAAGGGACGCGTGACGCTCGACGGCATCGACCTGCGTCAGCTGCATCCCAAAGATCTGCGCCGCGCCATCGTCATGGTCACGCAGGAGGCGTACCTGTTCAGCGGGACGGTCGCCGACAACATCGCGCTCGGCAAGCCCGACGCGACGATGGCGGAGATCGAGGCTGCGGCGCGCGCCGTCGGCGCGGACGAGTTCATCGAGCGGCTGCCCGACGGCTACGCCACCGACGTCAACAAGCGCGGCGGGCGCGTCTCGGCCGGGCAGCGCCAGCTGATCTCGTTCGCGCGGGCCTTCCTCGCCGACCCGGCGGTGCTGATCCTCGACGAGGCGACGGCGTCGCTCGACATCCCGAGCGAGCGGCAGATCCAGGAGGCCTTGGGGACGCTCCTGGCCGACCGCACGGCGATCATCATCGCCCACCGCCTCTCGACCGTGGCGATCGCCGACCGCGTGCTGGTGATGGAGCACGGTCGCATCATCGAGGACGACACCCCCGCGGCCTTGATCGCCGGCACCGGCAAGTTCGCGCAGCTGCACGCCGCCTGGCGCGAGTCGCTCGTCTGACGCCGGCTTCACGCTGAGCCCAGGCCCCGAGAACGCACCGTCGCCCCGAGAACGCATCGGCGACGGTGCGTTCTCGGGGTCATGGAGCGTTTTCGGCGGCGGCGCAGCCGTCGGTGCCGCCGCCTCAGCCGGTGACGTCGGCGAGGTCGACGGTCAGGATCTCGGTGCGGCCGTCGGGGGTCGTCACCGTCACCTCGCGCGTGCCCGAGCCTCCCGCGAAGACCCGCAATGCGAGGCCGTCGAGGTAGTCGTAGTCGGGGCGGTCGGCGCGCGCCCCCCACGGGATCACCGCTCCCGGTCGTGCGTACAGGGGCAGCGAGAACACGTCGTGCGTCTCCCGGCGCCAGCGTCCCCCCTCGACCGTCTCGCGCGTCAACAGGCTCGTCCACGTGCCCTCGGGCAGGTAGAACTCGACCTCGCCGTCCGGCGACATGACCGGGGCGACGAGCAGCTCGGAGCCGAGCATGAACTGGCGGTCCAGATATCCGACGGACGGGTCCTCCGAGAACTCCAGCTGCATCGGGCGGAAGACGGGGATGCCGGAGGCCGCGGCGTCGCGTCCCGCCTGGTACAGGTAGGGCATGAGCCGCATCTTCAGGTGAGTGAACCGGCGGGTGACCTCCACCGCCTCCTCGTCGAAGCTCCAGGGAACGCGATAGGAGCTCGATCCGTGCAGGCGGCTGTGCGTGCTCAGCAGGCCGAACGCCGTCCACCGCTTGTAGACGAGCGGGTCGGGTGTGCCCTCGAAGCCGCCGATGTCGTGGCTCCAGTGGGCGAAGCCGCTGAACGCCAGCGACAGACCGCCGCGCAGGGTCTCGGCCATCGACGGGAAGGTCGAGGTGTTGTCACCGCCCCAGTGCACGGGCATCTGCTGGCCGCCCGTCGTCGCCGAGCGTGCGAAGAGCACCGCCTCACCCTCGCCGCGTGCCTCCACGAGCACGTCGTGCACCGCCCGGTTGTACAGCTGCGTGTAGAGATTGTGCATCCGCTCGGGGTCCGAGCCGTCGGCCCATTCCACATCGACGGGGATGCGTTCGCCGAAGTCGGTCTTGAAACAGTCGACGCCCTGATCGACGAGCGCGCGCAGCTTGCCCTGGTACCAGGCGGTGGCATCCGGATTCGTGAAGTCGACGAGTCCCATGCCCGCCTGCCATTTGTCCCACTGCCACACGGTGCCGTCGGAGCGTCGGACGAGGTACCCCGCCTCGGCCGCCTCGGCGAACAGCGGTGACCGCTGCGCGATGTAGGGATTGATCCAGACGCTGACCCGCAGGTCTTTCGCGCGCAGTCGCTCGAGCATGCCGTCGGGGTCGGGGAAGACCCGGGGATCCCATTCGAAGTCGCACCAGTTGAACTCGCGCATCCAGAAGCAGTCGAAGTGGAAGACCGAGACGGGCAGCTCGCGCCCGGCCATCTCGTCGATGAAAGACGTCACGGTCGCCTCGTCGTAGTCGGTCGTGAACGACGTCGACAGCCAGAGGCCGTACGACCATGCCGGCACGACCGCAGCCCGCCCGGTCAGCGCGGTGTACCGGGCGAGCACCTCCTTCGGGGTGGGACCTGCGAACACGAAGTACTCGAGGGCCTCGCCCGAGACGGCGAACTGCACCCGCTCGACCGCCTCGGATCCGACCTCGAACGACACATGCCCGGGGTCGTTCACGAGCACGCCGTAGCCGCGGCTGGTCAGGTAGAACGGCACGTTCTTGTAGGCCTGCTCGCTCGAGGTGCCGCCGTCGGCGTTCCAGATGTCGACCGTCTGCCCGTTCTTCACGAGCGGCCCGAACCGCTCGCCGAGCCCGTAGACGAGCTCGCCGACGCCGAGGTCGAGCTGCTCGCGGACGTAGCTCGCAGCCCGGGGCAGGTTCATCCCGCTGGCCCGCTCGCCCGGCATCCCCGGGTCGACCTGCGCGTCGTCGTCGATCCCGAGCCACGCGGGCGCGCGGAAGCCGCTGCCGGTGATCCGCCTGCCTGCGACGTCGAAGTCGAGCCCCCAGGGCGTTCCGCGCCGGACCCGAGCGGTGAGCGACCCGGTTCGCAGCGTGCCTTCCTCGGGGGTGACGGATGCCGCACCCGCTCCGCCGTGGACGGCGCCCGGAAGCGCGAACCCGTCGTGCCGGCGCCCGCCGGTGTGGCGCTCGATGCGCACCCGGACGACGCCCTCGAGGGGCGAGGACAGCGTGACCGTGAGGACCGGGCGGTTCAGGGTGTCGCCGCGATGGGCGATGACCGCCGTGGTCGCCGAGACGACGACCGCGTCGCCGTCGGTCGGGTGCGAGCCGGAGTCGATGTCGTAGGCCTCCTGCGCGAAGAGCGGGCTGACGCCCGGACGCAGCTGCCAGAAACCATCGGTGAACTTCATTACTTGACTGCTCCTGCGGTGATGCCCCGGGTGAGGGTGCGTTGGAAGACGAGGAAGAAGATGAGTGTCGGGATGATGCCGAGCAGGGCCGAGGCGCTGGTCGTCGTGACATCCATGAGCCGGTCGCCCTGCAGCACACTGATGGCCACGGGAACCGTCTGGTTCGCGTTCGAGGCCAGGAACGTCAGCGGGATGAGGAACTCGTTCCACGTCCAGATGAAGAAGAAGATGAGCAGCACCGACAGGGTCGGGCGGCTGATCGGGAAGACGACGCGCCACAGGATCTGCCACCGGCTCGCGCCGTCGAGGGAGGCCGCCTCGAGCACCTCCTTCGGGAAGGTGCCATACACGGAGCTCAGCAGGTAGGTGCCGAACGCCGCCTGGATCACGACGAAGATGATGATGACCGCCCACACGCTGTCGTAGAGGCCGACCTCTTTGAACATGTAGTACAGCGGGTACAGCAGCGCCTCCTGCGGCAGAAGGTTCGCGAGCAGGAAGAGCAGCACGATCGAGGTGCGATACTTCACGCGGCCGATCCCGATCGCGAACGCGTTCAGCATCGAGATGAGCACCGCGAGAACGGCGACCACTCCGGAGATGAAGATCGAGTTCCACACCTTCTCGGGGAAGTTCACCCGCTCCCAGAACCTGCCGAGGCCGGTGAAGTCGAGCGCCTGCGGAAGCGCGAGCGCACCCGAGGTGGCGTAGTCGGTGGGGGACTTGAACGAGTTCACGACGACGAGGTAGAACGGCGCGATCACCGCGAGGGCACCGAGGGCGACCAGCGCGACGACGATCCAGTCGCGGCCGCGAGGCCGGGTCATCCCGCCGCGCGGGCGCGTCCGCCGCGGCGCGCTGGTCGCGGACGGGGGAAGCAGAGTGGAGGTCGCCATCACAGGCCCGCCCTTTCCTTGCGCTCGAGCGAGTTCTGCACGCGCACGAAGACGATCGACACGATCACGACGACGATCGTGAGAACCGTCGCGATCGTCGCGCCGTAGCCGACGTCGCGCTTGGTGAAGAACTCCTGGTAGGCGTAGTACGCCGGAACGAGGGTCGACCCCGCCGGTCCGCCGCGCGTGATGACGTAGACCGGGCCGAACACCTTGAGGGCGGCGATGGTGCAGGTGAGGGTGACGACGAAGATCTCCGGGCGGATGATGCTCATGGTGATCGCGACGAAGCGCTGGCCCCAGTTCGCCCCATCGAGCTCGGCGGCCTCGTACAGTTCGGGGTCGACCCGCTGGAGTGCGGCCATGAACACCACGACGGGGTACCCGATCTGCACCCACACCAGCACGACCATGAGGACGATGAGGGCCGAGGGCATCTGCCCGAGCCAGTCGACGGGACCGATGCCGACCGATCCGAGGATCTGGTTCAGCGCTCCATCGCCGCCGGGCCGGACGATCCAGCCGATCACGATGCCGGCGACGGCGACGGGGAGGATCTGCGGGAGGTAGTAGGTGGCGCGGAGGAAGCTCGCGAGCTTGCCGCCGAACTTCCTCCCGATGACGTCGAACAGTGCCGCCGCGACGAAGAGGCCGACGACGGTCGGGACGATCACCATGGCGAGCACCATCCACACGGAGTTGGCGAACGAGGTCCAGAAGTCCTCGTCGACGAGGATCGCGGCCCAGTTCTCCAGGCCGATGAACTCGGGCGTGCCGACGCCGCGCCAGTCGGTGAACGTGAGGGCCAGGTTCCAGACGAGGGGGATGAGGATGATGACGACCAGCAGCGCGAAGCCGGGCAGCAGGTAGAGCCAGTAGCCGGCGCGGCCGGTGCCGCGCTGGGGGATGGACGGCTCCTCGGGAGGGAGCGTCGTGCGCAGGGCGCGCGTTTCGGTGACGGTCATGAGTGACTCCGGGGTCGGGGGAGGGGCGGATGCGGCATCCGCCCCTCCCGGGCGGATCAGCGGTAGTCCGCCGTGCCTTCGTCGTACTGCTCGCCGAGGTTCGTCGCGGTGGTCGCGGCATCCTGGGCGCCGGTCACGAGACCCTGCAGCTCCTGCACGAGGACGTCGTAGAAGCCGGGCGCGGGCCAGTCGGGGTAGAACGAGAGGCCGTCGTCGTCGAGGATCCCGTTGAAGGTCTCGATGAGCGCGGCGCTCTTCTCGTCGGTGATGTCGGCCGCGTCGGCCGCGACCGGCACGCCGCCGTTGTTGCCGATGATCGCCTGGATCTCGGGGCGCATCGTGATGTCGATGAACTCGTAGGCGAGGTCCGCGTTCGCGGCGTTGGCGGGGACGACCCACAGGTTGCCCGACGAGCCGAGCGAGAGCTGCGACTCGGGGAAGGCTTCCAACGACCAGTCGAAGCCGGTCGCCTCGGTGACGAAGCGGCCGTACCACCACGAGCCCGACACGAAGATCGGCGAGGTGCCGTTGATGAACGAGACGCCCGCATCCTCGGCGACGACGGAGGAGACGTCCTTCGCGATGTAGCCCTTGTCGACGTACTCGGCGAGGGTCTCGGTCGCGTAGGTGACCTCGGGGCCCGACCAGTCGACGGGGTTCTCGTAGAGCTGGTAGTCGTCGACGAACGACCGGTCGGCCTGCGACAGCGCGAGCTGGTACCAGAGCTGACCGAGCGGATACTCGGCCCCGGCCTCGGCGAGCGGGGTCACGCCCCGGGCGACGAAGGCGTCGAGGACGCTGACGAACTCGTCGTACGTGGTGGGAACCGCCAGGCCCGCTTCCTCGAACATGTCGAGGTTGTAGTAGACGCCGACGAACTCCCCGTAGTTCGGGATGCCGTACCAGGCGTCGCCGCCCATGACGCCGTCCTCGTCGTACTTCGCGGTGGTTTGCAGCGACGGCGCCAGCTTGTCGGCCCAGCCGTACTCGTCGACGGCGTCGGAGATGTCGGAGATGAGCCCGGTGCTGGCGAGGAAGCCGGCGGTGGCGTTGCCCTTGTTGAACTCCATGAGGTCGGGCGCCGCGTCGGTGTCGAGCACCTGGCTCGCGGTCTTCTGGATCTGCTCGAAGGACTTCTCCTCGAACTCGACGGTCGCGCCGGTCTCCTCCTCGAAGATGCGGATCGCCTCGTCCCAAGCCTTGCCCATCGCGCTGTCGGCGCTCTCGTAGTGCCACAGGCGGAGGGTGTCGCCGTCGCCCCCGGCGGCGTCGCCGCCGCCGTTGCTGCAGCCCGTCAGGGCCAGGCCGGCGGCGGAGAGGGCCGCGACCGCGGAGAGGGTTGCGGCGCGTCGTGTCGTGCGTGCCATCGTTGGCACTCCTTTCTCGGTGACCAGGACGGTCGGTACTTCGGGTGGGTGGTTCGGAAGGATGAACGGATCCTCGCCATCGTCGAAGCGCTTCGACAATGGGCGTGAGAGAACAGCCGCCGTGCGGGCCGTCAGGCGGGAACGGGGGCGACGGATCCCGCCGCGCGGTACTCCGGCGGGATCAGGTGGAGGACGGGAGCGCGGCTGGCGTCTTGCAGGCGCGCGATGGCGAGGTCGACGGCGGCGTCGCAGGACACCGCCGGCACCAGGGGGATCGTGTCGAGCGGCGTCGACAGTCGGGTGGCGTCGAAGACCGATGCCACGGAGACGAGCGAGACGTCGCGGCCGACGACGAGCCCGCGCTCGGCGATGGTCTCGAGGACGACCTCGTGAGCGTCCTCGGCCGCGTGAAGCGCGAACGCCGTCGCTCCCTCATCGAGCGCGCTCGCCGTCGCGGCGCGGACGACGCCCGGTTCGGTGGCCGTCGCGCCCGCCGCCGCGAACGAGTGACGGACGCCGCGAGCTGCGGCGCGAGCGGCAGCCGCCGCTCGCACGCGCGGCGGGAAGTTCGACGCGCGGTAGGCGATCTCGCTCTGCCCGATCATCGCGATGCTGCGGTGGCCGGCATCGGCGAGGCGGTCGACGGCGAGCTCGGCGGCCGCCTCGAAGTCGAGGTCGACGCAGTCGAGGCCCGCGTGGTCGTCGGGGATGCCGATGAACACGGTCGGGATGCGGATGGACCGGGCGATCTCGACGCGAGCGTCGTCGGGGGCGACGTCGAGGACGAGGATGGCGTCGACGAGGTCGCTCGCCGCGACCCGCCGCATCCCGTTCGATGCTTCCTCGTCGGTCAGCAGGAGGATGTCGTAATCGCGGCGCCGCGCCGCCACGGACGCGGCCAGCACGAAGGCCATGTGGGTGGGGGCGTGCGTGTCGGCGCGGAGGGGCTCGGTGAGGGCGAAGATCTGGGTGCGGCGTCCGGCCAGCGCCCGCGCGCCCGCGTGAGGCTCGTAGCCCAGCTCGCGCGCTGCCTCCTCGACGCGTCGGCGCGTGTCGGCGGAGATCGAACGCTTGCCGCTGAGCGCGTACGACACGGTCGAGATCGACACGCCGGCAGCTGCTGCCACCTCGTCGATGCGAGCCATGTCCACCTCTTCGTCGATCGCGGATCAGAACGCCGAGCTCATTCTCGAAGCGTTTCGACAGTGAGTGTACGTCCGCTCATCCGGCGATCGCAAGCTTTTTGTCGACTTTGTCAACAAACGCGCCAAGCAACGGGAGGCCACGGCGCCGCGAGGGTGCACGCCCCGCGCGAGGGCGCACCGTCACCGGTACGTGCTCAGCGCCACGGTGCGTGCTGGGCGTCGTCAGCGCGCGATGCCGGCGCGGTGGACCAGCGCGCCGAGGGGGTGCGCGTCGGTGAGGCCGGCGAGAGCCGCCACGCCGTCGATGCCGACGCCGACCGGGTCGACGAGCCGCACCGAATCGTCGCCGGCATGCAGGTCGGCGACGAAGTCGGCGTGCAGCAGCGGCGACGCGAACACACCGCCGAGCGCGCAGACGGGGAAGGTCTCCTCGTCGGTGCGCACTTGCGCGATCGCCGCCCGCACGCTGCGCGCGAGCTCGTGCGAGGCCCGAGCCGTGATCTCGCGCGCGACGGCGTCGTCGGCTGCGGCGGCCCGCGCCACGACGGCCGCGAAGCTCGCGACGATCCGCACGCGATCGGGGTCCGCCTGCAGGGTCATGTAGGCCTGCGACAGGTCGGGCCAGAGGTCGGATGCCGCCGCCGTCAGCGTCGTGCTGGGCCCGCGCCCGTCGTACGCGCGCATCACGGCATCCAGCGCCTCGCGCCCGATCCAGTACCCACTGCCGGCGTCGCCCATGATCCAGCCCCACCCGTCGACGCGGGCGGTCGTCTCAGCCCCGACCCCGAGGGTGACGACACCGGTGCCGGCAGCCACGACCGCGCCCGCCCGGTCGCCCAGCGCGCCGAGGAACGAGGTGGTCGAGTCGTGCGCCAGCAGCACGTCGCGCACGCCCAGGTCGCGCACGAGGTCGAGCATCGCCTCGGCATCCGCGTTCGCGTCCGTGAGTCCCGAGATCCCGGCGGCGACGGTGTCGACCGGTGCGCCGGTGCGCGCGCCGGTCTCGGCGACCACCGCTGCGAGCTGGGGGAGCAGGGGCTCGCCGGTGCGGATGCCGTCGAACACGAGGTCGTCGCCGCGGACGCCCTGTGGCAGGCGCACCTTGATGCCGCTCTGTCCGGCGTCGATCGCGAGCACGGCGCGGGCGCTCATGCCGGGGCCTCCCCGCCCTCGATCACGCGGCGGAGAAAGGCCGCCTGGGCCTCCCACTGGTGCCCCTGCCCGCCCTCGTGCTCGTTGAACGGGAAGACCGACATCTCCTTGCGTGCGCCGCGATAGGAGTTGAACGCGGCATAGACCGTCGACGGCGGGCACACCGGGTCGAGCAGCCCGACCGAGAAGAGCGTCGGCGCATCGGCGCGGCGGGCGAAGTTCACGCCGTCGAAGTACGACAGCGTCTCGAAGACCCGGTTCTCGGCGCCACGGTGCACCGCGAGGTAGCGGACGACCTCCTGGTACGGGTCGCTGCCGGTGAGGCCGATCGCCCGCGCGAAGTGGCAGAGGAAGGGGACGTCGGGCATGACGGCGACGAGGCCGTCGCTGAGCCCCGCTACCGCGAGAGCGATGCCTCCACCCTGGCTGCCCCCCGTAACGGCGATCCGGGACGGGTCGATCCCGGGAAGCGAGCGCAGGGCGTCGACGGCGCGGACGGCGTCGGTGAAGACGCGGCGGTAGTAGAAGGTCTCGGGGGAGTCGATGCCCCGGGTGAGGAAGCCGGGCACCGCCGGGCCGGAGCCGTGCGGATCGGGAGTCTCCCCGCCGCTTCCCCACACGCTGCCCTGACCGCGGGTGTCCATGACGAACGAGGCGTATCCGGCCGAGGCCCACGCGAGGCGTTCGTTGGGAAGACCGCGCCCGCCGCCGTACCCGACGAACTCCACGACGGCCGGCAGGGGCCCCTCGCGGTGTGCCGGGAGGATCAGCCACGCCCTCACCGGCTCGCCGCCGTAACCGGGGAAGGTCACGTCGTGCACGTCGACGGTGGAGTACAGCTCGGATGCCGCGGACACCGACACCTCGCCGCCCGCCTGTCGCGAGCCGGCGAGCGTCGCGGCCCAGAACTCGTCGAAGTCATCGGGTTCGCTCACCGTCGGGCGATAGTTCTCGAGCTCGGCGAGCGGCAGATCGAAGCGCGGCACGCGCTCACCCTAGCGCGAAGCCTCCGGGCGTGAGAGATATCTCGACATCGAGAGATCTGGCCCCGTGCGATACGCTGAGACCCGACCCTCGACGCGCTTTTGGAGAGACGACACGTGCCCGACTCGACCATCATCTACACGTACACCGACGAGGCGCCGGCACTGGCCACCGCCTCCTTCCTGCCCATCGTCGAGGCCTTCGCCGGTGCTGCCGGCGTGGCCATCGAGACCCGCGACATCTCGCTCGCGGGCCGCATCCTCGCAGCCTTCCCGCAGAACCTCACCCCCGAGCAGCAGGTGGGCGACGCCCTCGCCGAGCTCGGCGGCCTGGCCACGCTGCCCGAGGCCAACATCATCAAGCTGCCGAACATCTCGGCCTCCATCCCGCAGTTGAAGGCGGCCGTCGCCGAGCTGCAGGCTGCGGGATACGACATCCCGAACTACCCGGACGAGCCGCAGAACGACGAAGACAAGGATGTCCGTGCTCGGTACGACCGCATCAAGGGTTCGGCCGTCAACCCGGTCCTGCGCGAGGGCAACAGCGACCGTCGCGCGCCGCTGTCGGTGAAGAACTACGCCCGCAAGCACCCGCACCGCAACAAGCCGTTCGCCGACGGGTCGAAGACCCGCGTCGCGACCCTCGGGCACGACGACTTCAAGTCGAACGAGACCTCGACGGTCATCGAGGGCGACGACGTGCTCTCGATCCGTTTCACGGGCCAGGACGGCACCGTCACCGAGCTCAAGTCGGGCCTCAAGGTCCTTCCCGGCGAGGTGGTCGACGCGACCTTCCTCTCGGCCGCAGCCCTCGACGCCTTCCTCGCCGACACGGTCGCGCAGGCGGCCTCGGAGAACGTCCTGTACTCGGTGCACCTGAAGGCCACGATGATGAAGGTCAGCGACCCGATCATCTTCGGCCACGTGGTGCGCGCCTTCTTCGCCGACGTCTTCGCGCGCTACGGCGACGACCTCGCCGCGGCGGGGCTGACCCCCAACGACGGTCTCGGCGCCATCCTCGCGGGGCTCTCGCAGCTCGCGAACGGCGACGAGATCCGCGCGGCCTTCGAAGCCGCCATCGCGTCCGGCCCGCGCCTGTCGTACGTCAACTCCGACAAGGGCATCACGAACCTGCACGTGCCCTCCGACGTCATCGTCGACGCCTCGATGCCCGCTCTGATCCGCAACGGCGGCAAGCTGTGGGGCGCCGACGGCGGCGAGGACGACACGATCGCCGTCATCCCCGACTCGTCTTACGCCGGCGTCTACCAGGCGACGATCGAGGACGTCATCGAGCACGGCCCGCTCGACCCCGCCACCATCGGGTCGGTCCCCAACGTCGGCCTCATGGCGCAGGCGGCCGAGGAGTACGGCTCGCACGACAAGACCTTCGAGATCGCCGCGGCCGGCACCGTGGAGGTCGTCGACGCGTCGGGCTCGGTGCTGCTCTCGCACGAGGTGCAGCCGGGCGACATCTGGCGCGCGACGCAGACGAAGGATGTCGCCGTGCGCGACTGGGTCAAGCTCGCGGTCACCCGCGCGCGGGCGACGGGCGTGCCCGCCGTGTTCTGGCTCGACGAGAACCGCGCGCACGACGCGAACCTCATCGCGAAGGTGAAGACCTACCTCGCCGACCACGACACCGAGGGCCTCACGATCGAGATCCTCGCGCCCGCCGACGCGACGCGCTACTCGCTCGAGCGCATCCGCCGCGGCGAGGACACCATCTCGGTGACCGGCAACGTCCTTCGCGACTACCTCACCGACCTGTTCCCGATCCTCGAGGTCGGCACGAGCGCCAAGATGCTCTCGATCGTCCCCCTGCTCGCCGGCGGTGGCCTGTTCGAGACCGGCGCGGGCGGATCGGCTCCCAAGCACGTGCAGCAGCTCGTCGAGGAGAACTACCTGCGGTGGGACTCGCTGGGCGAGTTCTTCGCCCTGGCCGCCTCGTTCGAGCACCTGGCCGAGTACACGGGCAACGCGCACGCGAAGGTCCTCGCCGACACGCTGGATGCGGCCACGGGCACGTTCCTCGAAGAGGACAAGTCGCCGGGTCGTGCGCTCGGCACCATCGACAACCGCGGCAGCCACTTCTACCTGGCGCTGTACTGGGCTCAGGAGCTGGCGGCGCAGACGGTCGACACCGAGCTCGCCGCGGCTTTCGCGCCCGTCGCCGAGGCCCTCGCCGCGAACGAGAGCACCATCGTCGACGAGCTCGTCGCGGTGCAGGGGTCGCCGGCCGAGATCGGCGGGTACTACCGTCCCGACGCCGAGCTCGTCGCCGCCGTCATGCGTCCCTCGGCGACGCTGAACGGCATCATCGACGGCCTCTGACCTGACGTCGACACGCCAGAACGCCCCGGTCGCTTCGGCGTCCGGGGCGTTCTGCGTGTGATCGGGTCCGTCAGAAACGGATCTCGGCGACGACCTCGCCGTACTCGGTCTCGTCGACCGGGGTGAATCCGACGCGGGTGAAGAAGGCCTCGGGACCGCCCTCGCCCGCCTCGTAGACCACGTTGACGCAGTCGAAGCCGCGGGAGCGCGCCTCGTCGACGAGCTTCTCGACGGCGAACCGGCCGACGCCTCGGCCCTGATCGTCCGCGTCGACGTTGATGCGCCACAGCACCGAGCGGAAATGCTCCTGCGGTGCCTCGTGGTCGAAACCGGCGCTGACGAAGCCGACGACCTCGTCGCCGTCGAGGACGACGCGCTGCCACGACGTCGCGGGGTCCACCACGGTGGCGGCGATGGCGTAGCTCTCGGGCACGACGAATCGTTCCTGCCCGGGCTTCAGCGACAGGTTGTTCACCGCGACGATCGTCGACGCCGACAGTTCTTCCACTCGGAGGTCAGCCATGGTCACAGGCTAACGGTCATCGCGCCCCGCCGCATCGACTGATCGGACGATCCGCCGGGGCCCGTCGGAATCAGGCGTGGACGTAGACGTCGGTTCCCGCGACGGCCCATTCGTAGATCTGGGCTGCGCGCGAGTCGGGCATGCCGACGCATCCCGCGCTCATCCGGTTGCCCCAGTTGCTGTGCCAGTAGACCCCGTGGAAGGCCTGGTCGCCGTTGAAGTACATGGCCCACTTCACGTCGGGCTGCACGTAGCTCTTGCCCGAGTCGGCGGCCGTGCCCTTCATGTCCTGCAGGGGGGTCTTCCACCCGATCGTGTAGTAGCCGGTCTGCGTGTCCGCACCGGGGCGGCCGGTGGAGACGAGCCAGGAGTCGACGACGGCGCCGTTCTCCTTGAGGTAGAGACGCTGTTCGCCGAGGTCGACCTCGAGCAGACGCGTGATCGTCTCGGTCGTGACGGGAACGACGTCGACGGGGAGTCGGTAGGCGGCGTCACCGGTTGCGAGCTGCTGGGCGAATCCGGCTGCGATGCCGTCGGTGGTGGTCAGCGTGCGGCCGTCGAGGCCGGCGTCGGAATCGTCGATGATCGTGCCGGCCGCGTTCGCGAAGACGACGCCGTTGACAGGTGCGCGGTCGACGAGGCCCGGGAGGGTGTCGACGATGGGCTGGATGGCGGCCGGGTCGGCTGTGATCTCGAACGAGCCGTCGTCCTTCGTGCCGACGCTGAGCCAGCTCGCGGCGACAGCGCGATCGATCGGCACCGTGCGCTCGTCGCCGACGTAGAACCCGACTCCGTCGAGCATGGCGTTGAGCGAGGCTGCGGTCTCCTCCGCGGCGGCGGTCGTCGTCAGCGAGGACACCGGCGTGAGCTGCGGGTCGATGACCGCGCTCGTCTCGCCGGAATCGAACGCGCTCTGCAGGCCCGCGCGGGCGGTCTCGGTGGCGACACCCGCACCCGGGACGTCGGGGGAGACGACGTACGAGGAGCCGTCGAAGGCGATCGTGGCGGCGGTGGGCTCGACGTACAGATCGCCTGCGGCGCTGCGGAGGGCGGTGGTGGCGGCCTCCTCGTCGAGCGAGACGGGCGCGGCGATGGGGTCGCCGAACCACTGCGTGACGTTCCACGCGGGGCGAGCGTCGAACGCCGAGGCCGCGAGGGCTGTGCTGTCGACCTCGGCGCCGAGGTCGGCGCCCGAGACGCTCTGTCCGCCGTCGCCGAGCGTGATCGCGGTCGCATCGAGGCGATCCTGCACCGCGGTCGCCGCGGCGCCGGGCGTCAGGAAGCCCACGGGAACGCCGCCGATCGTGGTGCCGGGGGCGATGAGGAAGAACGATGCGGCCGCGGCGCCAAGGGCCACGACTCCGACGGGGATGCCGATCCAGAGGCCGAGTCGTCGCTTCTTGCGAGCCGGCTCAGCCGGCGCCCACTCGACGCGCTGCCCGGCATCGGCCGAGGGCACGACCTGCTCGGCCGTGCTCTCGTGATCGTGCTTCGACGCGACATCCGTCACCGCTGTACCCCCGTCTGCGCGTCACAGCGCACTCGGTGTTATGGTACGCGACGCCGGTCGGAGATCGGCCTGAGTGAAACCAGAGCGTTATCCGGCGACGCGAATCGGATCGCGTCGCCCGATCAGTTCGTTCCGCCGCAGAGCTCGGTGTAGGTGTCGATGCTGCCCTGGACGTCGCTGAGGGCGGTGGTGAGCTCGGTCGCGCGGTCGGTGTCGCCGGCGGCGACGGCCTCCATCGACTCGGCCGCCGAGCTGAACGCCGTCTGCAGGTCGGGCAGGATGCCGGATACCTCTTCGTTCGTCACGGCGCCGGCCGCCTCGCCCATGCCGTCCGCGATCGTACGGAGAGCGCCCGCCGCAGCGGCGGGGTCGGACGGATCGATCTCCTGAATGCCCTGAGTGGCCTCTGTCATCACGTCGTTGACCTGCGTGCAGGCGTCTTGGACCGACTGCTCGCTCGTGGGCGATGCGCCCCCCGCGGGTTCGCCGACGCCGGTGCATCCGGTCAGCGCGAAGAGCGCGACGGCGGTGACGGCGAGCGTGGTCAGGCGACGGTTCATGGTGATCTCCTCGGTGCGATGGCCCCTCCACCCTACGGAGGAGCCGGACGTCGACCTTCCCCTTGACATCGACGGCTGCCGGCCGACGCGGTGTAACGAGTTTGTAAACATCACTAGCAAATCCGTGACCAGATCTTGTGGCCGACCTATTCGTAAGGTCTACTAACAAACATGACGAGCACGGAGACCCACGCCCCGCGGCGCACGACGCGCACTCGGCGACCCGGGGCGAAGATCCTGCCCGAGCACGCCCGGGCGCACAATCGCGCCCTCGTCCTGCAGAGCCTGTTCCACGGCGGAGCGATGAGCCGGGCCGACCTCGCGCGCGAGACGGGCCTGACGCGGGTCACGATCTCCGACCTCGTCGCCGAGCTCATCACCGACGGTTTCGTCGCCGAGCAGGGGATGCGCGAGGCCGCCGGTCCCGGCAAGCCGGCGATGCTCGTCGACCTCGACCGCGGCGGCCACCGCATCGTCGGCCTCGACCTGTCGGGCAACGACAGCTTCGTCGGCGCGGTGCTGACCCTCGACGGCGAGATCGTCGCGCGTCACGAGAGTGACGTGCCGGCCGCACGCGAGGACATCCTCTCGGCGGTCATCGGCCTCGCGCGCACGCTCATGGCCGACGCGCACGCACCGGTGCTCGGCGTGGGAGTGGGCACTCCCGGTGTCGTCGACGATGCGGGGGTCGTCCTCGCGGCGCCGGGTCTCGGGTGGGAGGGCCTCGACCTCGCCGGCAT
Organism: Microbacterium arborescens; assembly: GCF_049707515.1. GTDB lineage: Bacteria > Actinomycetota > Actinomycetes > Actinomycetales > Microbacteriaceae > Microbacterium > Microbacterium arborescens_B. The sequence continues at coordinate 318,703 of NZ_JBNAFI010000001.1, forward strand.
CCTGGGCGACGCGCTCGGCGTGCCGGTGCTCGTCGCCAACGATGCGAACGCGGCTGTGCTCGCCGAGCACACCTTCGGCGGCGCCGGCGACGACATCATCCTCGTCAAGGTCGGACGCGGCGTCGGTGCCGGACTCCTGACCGGCGGCGAGCCGCTGCGCGGAGCGCGTTCGGCAGCCGGCGAGATCGGGCACGTGACGGTGGGTACCGACGGCGGCCCCGACTGCGCGTGCGGAAAGGTGGGATGCCTCGAGGCGTGGATCTCGGTCCCCTCGCTCTCCGCCCGTATCGATGCCGGCAACGCGGGCGATCGCGACGGGCTGCTGCGCGACGCGGGAGAGCGTCTCGGCATCGCCCTCGCGCCGATCGTCGGCGCCCTCGACCTGTCGGAGGTCGTCCTTTCCGGCCCTACGGAACTTCTCGACGGCACGCTCGCGGGCGCCGCAGCCGAGACGGTGCGCACCCGCACGCTCGCCACCTTCCATGACGAGCTGCAGGTGCGGATGACGGAGCAGGGCCAGGACATCGTCCTGCGCGGTGCGGCCGTCATGGTCCTGTCGGGACGCCTCGGCGTCTCCTGACGGAAGCTCCACAGCTCCACAGCTCCACACAGTTCCACCGGCACCATCAGCTCCACACCCGGGCGAGCCATCCGACTCGTCGACACAGAGAAGAAGGAATCATCATGAAGAAGAGCCTCGGAGCACTGTCGCTCCTCGGTGTCTCCGCCCTGCTGCTCGCCGGTTGCGCGAGCGGCGACGCGGGACAGAGCGCCGAGACCGGAGACCTGACCGTATGGCTGGTGGGCACCGATACGCCCCAGGATGCCCGTGACTACCTCAAGAAGACGTTCGAAGCCGAGAACGAGGGCTGGACGCTGACGATCGAGGAGAAGACCTGGGCCGACACCGCCGACAACTACGTCGCCGCGCTGTCGTCGAACGACGCCCCCGACCTGGTCGAGGTCGGCAACACGCAGTCGCCCGGCTTCATCGACCAGGGGCTGTTCGCCGACATCTCGGACCTCGAAGCGGACCTCGGCGGCGACGAGCTCCTGCAGAGCTTCGTCGAGCTCGGCTCGGCGGACGGCACGCTCTACGCGGCGCCGTACTACGCGGGCTCGCGCATCGTGTTCTACTCGCCGTCGTCGTACAGCGGCGAGGTGCCGACGACCCTCGAGGAGTACGTCGCCGCAGGCATCGCGGCGACCACCGCCACGAAGTCGGGGATCTATGCACCCGGCAAGGACTGGTACAACGCGCTGCCCTACGTCTGGGCGAACGGTGGCGAGATCGCGACCCAGGACGGCGACACCTGGAAGGGCGGGTTCTCCAGCTCGGGCGGTGTCGCCGGTCTCGAGATGCTGCAGGACGTGTACGAGAACGCCACGATCGCACCGGCCGACGCCGACGAGACCGATCCGCAGGTGCCGTTCTGCGCGGGTGAGGTCGGATTCCTCTCGGCTCCGGCCTGGGTGAAGTGGTCGATCCTCGCGCCCGCCGACGACGCCAAGGCTCCCGGCTGCCCGGAGACCGCCGGCGCCGACCTCAAGGCGTTCGCTCTTCCCGGCATGACCGCCGGCGAGGTCGCGCCCGTGTTCGCGGGAGGCTCGAACATCGCCGTCGCTGCGAAGTCCGATGCGCCCGACAAGGCGGAGGCTGCGCTGAAGATCATCCTCTCGGAGGGCTACCAGAAGATCCTCGCCGAGAACGGCTTGATCCCCGCGCTGACCTCGTTCGCGGAGTTCCTGCCCGACGACGAGATCACGGCCGAGGCCGCCAAGGCCGTCGCGTCGTCGAAGGCCGTGCCGGCGAGCCCGAACTGGTCGGAGGTCGAGTCCTCCGGTGTGATCAAGGACGCGCTGGTCAAGATCGCGCAGGGCGGCGACGTCACGGCGATCGCAACGGAACTCGACGGCCAGATCGAGGCGATCCTCAACAAGTAGTCGGGCGTTGTGGGACGCGGGCCCGGCTCCGCGTCCCACGACGATCGCAGAGAGGACAGGACGATGACAGACGTCCTCACCCGAAAGCGCCCGCGGGCGGATCGGGCCGCCCGTCCGGCCGAGACGGCGCGCGACCGGTCGCGCCGTCGGCGCGACAGCGGCAGTGCGCTGACCCTGCTGGGCCCGTCGCTCATCATCCTCGGGGTGATGGTCGGCTACCCGGCCGTCCTGATGCTCGTGCAGTCGTTCACCGACTACGCCATCCGCAACAAGGTCCAGGGAACCCTCCCCGATTTCGTCGGGCTCGAGAACTACATCCAGGTCTTCACACAGTCCGACTTCCCGGCGGTGCTCGTCCGCAGCCTCGGTCTGATGGTCGTCATGACCGTGCTGATCGTCGGGCTCGGTGCGCTCATCGCGGTGCTCATGACGCGGCTCCGGCGAGGGTGGCGCGTTCTCGTCTCGCTCGGCCTCCTGTTGGCGTGGGCGATGCCGCCGCTCGCGGCGACGACCGTGTGGGGGTGGATCTTCGACTCGCAGTACGGCATCGTCAACTGGGCCCTCAACACCGTGACCGGGTCGAGCGACTGGACCAACCACTCGTGGCTGGCGAATCCGTGGTCGTTCTTCTTCGTGCTGACGGTGATCGTGGTCTGGCAGGGAGTGCCCTTCGCCGCCTTCACCCTGTACGCCGCGCTCGGCCAGGTTCCCGCCGAGGTGCTCGAGGCGGCATCCCTCGACGGCGCGGTGGGGTGGCAGCGCTTCCGTCTCGTCGTGTTCCCGTACCTGCGCAGCGTCGTGACGGTGGTTGTGGTGCTGCAGGTGATCTGGAACCTGCGCATCTTCACGCAGGTGTACGCGCTGCAGCAGCGGGGCGGTCTGATCTCCGAGACGAACGTGCTCGGCACCTACATCTTCCGGCAGGGGCCGGGCGAGTTCGGCGTGACGAGCGCGATCGGCGTGCTCATGGTCATCCTCCTCCTCACCCTGTCGTGGGGTTACATCCGCACCACTCTCAAGGAGGAGGAGCTGTGAGCACCCAGGTCACCCCGGCGACCCAGCTCGGCACGATCGGCGTCGACGACGTCATCGGCGAGGTGGGCGACGCCAAGCGTCCCCGCCCCCGCTCGCTCGCCGTGCGCCGACCGCCGCGCGGGCGCGTGCTCTCGCGCGTCGGGCTGAACCTGGCCGCCCTCGTCGTGTTCGCCTGCTCGGCGTTCCCCGTCTACTGGATGCTGAACATGTCGTTCACCCGCGGCGAGAGCATCATCAGCCGAACCCCGAGCTTCCTCCCGTTCGACTTCACGCTCGGCAATTACGCCACCGCCTGGACGCGTGAGGCCGCCCCCGGGCAGACGGACTTCGTGCACGGCCTGCTGTCGTCGACCCTCGTGACCGTGGGTGTGCTCGTGGTCACCCTCGTCCTCGCCTTCCTCGCCTCGATCGCCGTCGCCCGCATCCGGTTCCGCGGCCGGCGCTCGTTCATCGTCGCCGTGCTCATCGTGCAGATGATCCCGGGCGAGGCCATGATGTTCACCATCTACGGCATGATCGACGACTGGCGCCTGATGAACACCCTCATCGGCCTCGGCATCGTCTACGTCGCCGCCGTCATCCCGTTCACGATCTGGACTCTCCGCGGGTTCGTCGCGGGCGTCCCCGCCGACCTCGAAGAGGCCGCCATGATCGACGGCTGCACCCGCACCCAGGCGTTCTGGAAGGTCACCTTCCCCCTGCTCGCCCCGGGGCTCGTCGCGACCGGCATCTTCGCCTTCATCCAGTCGTGGAACGAGTTCACGATGGCGCTGCTGCTCATGAAGGGCTACAACCTGACGCTCCCGCCGTGGCTGCTGTCGTTCCAGTCCGCGACCGCCGCCACGAACTGGGGCGCGGTCATGGCGGCATCCACGCTCATCTCGATCCCCGTCGTCATCTTCTTCCTCATTGTGCAGGGACGGATGTCGGGCGGGCTCGTGTCGGGGGCCGTGAAGGGATGACGCTGCGCATCGGAGTCGACGTAGGCGGCACCAAGATCCTCGCCGTGGCCGTCGACGACAGCGGTCGCGAGGTCGCACGGCTGCGCCGCCCGACCGGGTGGGGCGGGGATGCCGTCGCCGATGGCGTCGCCGCGGTCGTCGCCGACCTCGCGGGCCGCGCAGGCCCGGCGGGGCGGGCCTCGACGGTGTCGGTCGGGGTCGGCGTTCCGGGACAGATCCTCCCCGACAGCGGCGTCGTCGAGCACGCCCTGAACCTCGGCATCGAGCGGTACGATCTCGCCGGGGCCCTCACACAACGCCTCGGCATCCCGCCCGCGATCGACAACGACGTCCGCTACGCGGCCGTGGGTGCGCGGGCGCTCCGGGGCGGTGGCGGCTCGCTCGCCTACCTCAACCTCGGCACCGGCATAGCAGCGGGCATCGTGGACGAGTCCGGGCTGCGGCGCGGCGCCCGCGGCGCTGCCGGAGAGATCGGGCATGTGCCGGTCGACCCGAACGGTCCGCTCTGCCGGTGCGGGCAGCGGGGGTGCATCGAGGCGCTCGCCGGCGGGGGAGCCGTCGCCGAACGGTGGGGGCGCCAGCACCCGCTTCCCGTGGCGGCGGTGTTCGATGCGGCGGATGCGGGAGATGTGCGCGCCGAGGAGCTCCGGGCCGGCCTCGTGCGCGGCGTCGTCGCCGCGGTGCGGCTGCTCGTGCTCACGACCGACGTCGACGCGGTCGTGCTCGGCGGTGGGATCGCGGCGCTCGCGGGCCGGTTGCTCGTTCCCGTGCGTACCGCGCTCGCGGCCTCGGCGAAGGCGTCGCCGTTCCTGCGGTCGCTCCATCTCGACGAGCGCGTCGAGCTCGTGCCAGCGGGCATCCCCGTCGGGGCCCTGGGTGCCGCCCTGGCGGCCCACGCCGAGCCCGAACCGGCGGGTGCTCCGCCGATCGAGGCATGGCAGGGTGCCGAGTCGCCCGCAGCCCGGTGATCCGAGAGCCGGGGGAGGCGAGCTGACCCGACGGTCGCGTCAGGTCAGGCCCAGGCGAGCGGGAGCAGATGCTCGGTGCTCAGGGGAGCCAAGGGCAGCGCGGCCGCCTCGTCGGCGGTCAGCCAGCGCGCCTCGGCGATCTCGGCCGCGGCGCTGACCGATCCGGGGTCGAGGACGGTCGCGAAGGCCTCCGCGATGACGCGGAACCCCGGCTCGTTCGCGGCGTCGGACTCGAAACGGCCGAGGTAGGTCAGGTCCGACTCGGCGACGACGACGCCGAGCTCCTCGTGCAGCTCGCGGACGAGAGCGGCCGCGGCGGATTCGCCCGGCTCCGGCTTGCCGCCGGGTGCCATGAACCGTTCCGTGCCGCGCTTTCGGACCAGGAGCGTCCGCCCGGCGCCGTCGGTGACGACCGCCGCGCTCACGCGCACCTCGCGGACGGGAGCGGCATCCCCGGTCACCGGGGCGAACACCTTGCCCGGGTTCAGGATGCCGGCGGGGTCGAAGGCGCGGGCGATGCGGCGCTGCAGTTCCCACTGGTCGGCGCCGAGCTCGTCGGCCAGCCACCGTCGCTTGAGGATGCCGACGCCGTGCTCGCCCGTCAGCGTCCCCCCGAGCCGGAGTGCCGACTGGAAGAGGTCTTCGGCCGCCTCCCAGATGACGCCCGGCACCTCGGTGCCCTCGAAGATGAAGTTCGGATGCAGGTTGCCGTCGCCCGCGTGGCAGACGGTCGGGATCGTGAGCCCGAACCGCGCCTCGATACGGGCGATCTCGTCGAACATGGCCGGAAGTGCGCTGCGGGGGACCGAGACGTCTTCGATGAGGGCCGTTCCGAGGGTCTCCATGGCCGGATGCATCGACCGCCGGACCGTCCACAGCTGCTGGGCCTCGGCGTCGTCGGCGGCGAGGCGCACCGTCCCACCGGCCGCGGCGAGCACCGCAGCGATCGCCTCGGCCTCGGCGGTCGCGGCGGGCCCGTCGGTCTGCACCGTGAGCTGCGAGGCACCGGGCGTCGGCGCGGGCAGCCCGAGGAGGCGGTGCGCGGCGGCGAGCGAGGTGGCATCCATCAGCTCCATGATCGCGGGCTGGATGCCGGCGGCCGTGACGCCCGAAGCGGCGACCGCGGCGGAGCGGACGTCGTGGAAGGTGGCGGCCATCGTGCGGGCGTGGCCGGGCACGAGCCGGCGGAGCTTCAGGGTCGCGGCCACGACGACGCCGAGGATGCCCTCGGACCCGATGACGAGCGAGGTGAGGTCGAGTCCCGTGACGCCTTTCACGGTGCGGTGACCGAGGCGCATGAAAGTCCCGTCGGCGAGGACGAGGTCCACCCCCAGGACGGCGTCGCGGACGACACCGTACTTGGCGCACAGCAGGCCTCCCGCGCCGGTGGCGATGTTGCCGCCGACGGTGGAGATGTCGCGGCTCGCCGGGTCGGGTGCCCACCACAGTCCGTGCTCGGCGAGGGCCGCGTTGAGTTCGGCGTTGAGGATGCCGGGCTCGACGACGGCGATGAGGTCGTCGGGATGGATCTCGAGGATGCGGTCCATCGACCGCAGCGAGAGGCCGATCTCGCCCGCCCCGGTGTTGGCCCCGCCGGCGAGCCCGGTGCCGGCGCCCCGGGGCACGACCGGGGTGCCCGTTGCCGAGGCGATGCGCATGGTGGCCTGGACGTCCGCGGTCGAACGGGCGTGGACGACGGCGAGGGCCGACCCGGAGGCGGCATGGCCGGACTTGTCGGCGCGGACGGACTCACGGCCGGCGTCCGAGACGTCGACGAGATCACCCAATTCGGCGACGAGCTGCGCGACGACGTCTGCCCCGGTGAGGCCGGGCACCGGCATGTCGGGCGCTGTCATGCCAGGCGCTGTCATGTCAGGCGCTGTCATGTCAGAGGCGGTCATGCCAGGCGCCGACGGCCCGCGATGAGGCCGCAGGTCACGGCCACGATGCCGAAGACGAGACCGATCCACGCGTGGCCCATGCTCCACCAGGCGATGGTGGCCGAGGCGTAGACGAACAGTTCGACGAGCGCTCGCACGAAGGGATGGACGATCAGCACGGCTCGCGGCGACACGAACAGCGCCCACAGGAGGATCGCGGCGACCGGGGCGCCGATGCCCGCGACGAGGTTGAGCGGGAAGTCCCACGCGGCGAAACCCCAGATGGCGAAAGTCGCGAACGCGAACAGCTGGCACGCGAAGGCGAGCAGCTCGACCACCGAAAGAGCCCGCCGCGTGCCGGCCGCCTGCTGCGGCGCCTCGGGTCGGGCAGGACGGACGTTCGGCAGTTCGGACATGCCTCGATTCTAGGCGTCGCCTCTCGACCGCTGCCCGGCTCGCACGGCGTCGGCGCTCGTCCGTCGCGGGCGGCCGACACCTCAGACCCGGCCGGTCCAAACCCGGCGCACGTGCAGGTCGGCGCCGAGGAGCACGACATCGGCGGTGCTCCCGACCGCGAGCGAGCCGAGGTCGTGACGGCCGATCGCGCGCGCCGGGGTGCTGGTCAGAGCCACGACCGCTTCGGTCAGCGGAACCCCGGCGGCGACGGCCGTCCGCAGGGCGGCATCCTGGGTCAGGGTCGACCCGGCGATCGTTCCGTCGGCGAGCCGCGCGACGGCGCCCTCGACCCGCACCGCGAGCGCGCCGAGCACGTAGTCGCCGTCGGCTGAGCCCGCGGCGGCCATCGCATCGGTGACGAGCGCGATGCGCCCGGGCGCGGCGGCGAAAGCGATGCGCACGACTTCCGGCGCGAGGTGCACGCCGTCGGCGATGACCTCGAGGATCACGCGGGGGTCGGCCGCGGCGGCGCCGATCGGGCCGGGGGCCCGATGGTGGAGGCCGGGCATGGCGTTGAAGGCGTGGGTCAGGATCGTCGCGCCCGCGTCGAAAGCGCTTCGCGCGGCGTCGGCGTCGGCGTCGGTGTGCCCGACGGCGGCGGCAGCGCCCGCGTCGACGATCCGCTCGATCGCCGCGGTGGCGCCGGGCAGCTCGGGTGCGATCGTCACCTGGCGGACGGTCCCGCGGCCGGCCTCGAGCAGGCGCGCCACCGCGTCGGGGTCCGGGCGGGCGAGAAGCGCGGGATCATGCGCACCGTGATGCCCCGGATCGAGGAACGGTCCCTCGAGGTGCGAACCGAGCACCGTGGCATCCGACTCGGTCAGATCCGCGATGGCGGCGACGCGGTGGGCGAGGTCGTCGACCGACGCCGTCACGAGCGAGATCACCGCGCGGGTCGTGCCGTGCGCGCGATGGAGCTCGCGGGCGGCGCGGATCGCCTCGGCGCCGTCGTCGTAAGCGGCCCCGCCCCCGCCGTGACCGTGGATGTCGATGAAGCCGGGCGTGATGACCGCTCGCGGCCCACCGACGGCCTGTGCGTCGATGACCTCATCGACGGGTGCCACGGCGAGGGCGTCGCGCCACGAGTCACCGGTGCCGCGCGCGGTGACCCGGCCGGCGCGGACGACGAGCCACGAGTCGGCGATCTCGTGCCCGCCGTCGATGAGGCGGGCGGAATGGATGACGCGGCTCAGCGTGTCCACGACACCTCCGGCGAGGCCGGGAAACGGATGCCGAGAGTCGTCCACAGCGGTCCGAGCCCGCCGACCCGCGTCCGGAACGACTCCCAGGTGCGGTCCGCAGCTGCGCCGACCCGCGGCGACCAGGCGGCTTCGGCCGCCGCGGCGATGCGGGGGAACGCGAGCGCGTCGATGTCGTCGAGATCGCGCACGGTCTCGGTCCACAGCGGGGCCTCCACGCCGAGGATGTCGGAGTCCGCCAGGCCGCTCACCACCTCGCTCGGCTCCCACGAGTAGGCGCGCTCGAGGCTCGTCGGCCCGCCGGCCCAGGTCAGACCGAGCGGCGCCGCGGCATCCGGCTTCATGTCGAGATAGACGGCATCGGCGGGGGAGAGGATGACGCGGCCGCCGCGCGCCACGAACGCTCGAGCCCGGTCGTCGGCACCGTCGGTCGGTGACACCAGGCCCCAGTACTGCCCGACCGTGCCCGGGGCGAGATCTGCCGCGGCTCCGCCCTCGTGCCAGGCGATCGGGATCTTGCCGAGCCCCGCGATGACGCGGGAGGTGCGTGCGACGAACGCGGCGAACGCGTCGGCGGGAGTGCCGTGTGCCTCGTCGCCGCCGAAATGCAGGTACGGGCCGGGCGTGAGCTCGGCCAGCTCGCTCAGCACGTCGTCGACGAAGGCGTCGGTCTCGGGTGCGCCGATGCGCAGCGATGAGAAGCCGACGCCCATCCCCGTGTAGGCCTCGCCGGCGGCGGGAACGGCGCCGCCGGCGGCATCCCACCCGTCGAGCGCCGGCGGAGCGGCGACCTCCGGATAGGCCAAGCCGACGGCGTGCGTGTGGCCGGGCATGTCGAACTCCGGCACGACGATCATGTGGTGGGCCGCGGCGTGCTCGATGACCGCTCGGTAATCGGCCTGCGAGAGGAAGCCGCCCGCGTCGCCGCCCACGGCGCCGGCCGACGCGCGAGCGGTGAGCTCGGGCCGGCGCGTGAGCTCGAGGCGCCACCCCTGATCGTCGCTCAGGTGCAGGTGGAGCACGTTGAACTTCAGGCTGGCCGCGCGCTCGAGGTAGGCGGTGACCGTCGCCGCGTCGTGGAAGTGGCGGGCGACATCGAGCATGACGCCGCGGTATGCGAAGCGCGGCTCGTCGTCGATGCGGACGGCCGGAACCACCCAGCCCTCGGGTGAGCCCGCGATGAGCTGACCGAGGGTCTGGAGGCCGTAGAAGAGACCGGCGGCGTCGCCGCCCCGGATCGTGATGCGTCGGTCCTCGATGATGAGGCGGTACGACTCGGCGGGGCCTTCGCCGTCGACGGCGAGATCGATGAGGCCGGCGGGCTGATCGGCGACGGCCGATCCGCTCGGCCCGGACGTGCGGAGGCGGATGCCGGTTCGGGTCAGCACGAGCCGGTGCAGGACGCCCGCGGCATCCGCGTCGCCCGTCAGAGCGACCGCATCCGTCAACCGGAACGGCGCCCCGTCGTCGGAGATGACGGAGGACGGCAGCGGGACCAGCGGTAGGGACGTCATCGCGCACCCATCTGTAAGGACACCTAACAAATCTGTCGAGCCAGCGTACCAGCGTGGCATCGGTTATGCTCGGACGCGTCGCGACTGGCGTTGAGGTGGGCCACCACCGGGGAGCGACCGACACGGCATTCGACCGCACGCCTGGGCCGATGCGGAATCTTCTCTGCTTGTGAAATCCGTCCCGAAAGCCGTCGTCTGGAGATCGTCATGACCGATTCGTACTTCAACGCCCCGCTCGCCGAGGTCGACCCCGAGATCGCGCAGGTTCTCGAGCGCGAGCTCGACCGCCAGCGCGGCTACCTCGAGATGATCGCCTCGGAGAACTTCGTCCCCGTCTCGGTGCTGCAGTCGCAGGGCTCGGTGCTCACGAACAAGTACGCCGAGGGGTACCCCGGACGCCGCTACTACGGCGGCTGCGAAGAGGTCGACGTCGCCGAGGAGCTCGCGATCGAACGGGCCAAGTCGCTCTTCGGCGCGGGCTTCGCGAACGTCCAGCCGCACTCCGGCGCCACGGCCAACGCGGCCGTGCTGCACGCGATCGCCCGCCCCGGCGACACGCTGCTCGGCCTCTCGCTCGACCACGGCGGCCACCTCACCCACGGCATGAAGATCAACTTCTCGGGCCGCCTCTACGACATCGTCGCCTACGGCGTGAACCCCGAGACCTCGCTCATCGACATGGACGAGGTGCGCCGGCTCGCCCTCGAGCACAAGCCGAAGGTCATCATCGCCGGCTGGTCGGCCTACCCCCGTCAGCTCGACTTCGCAGCGTTCCGCGCGATCGCCGACGAGGTGGGCGCGTACCTCTGGGTCGACATGGCGCACTTCGCCGGTCTCGTGGCCGCCGGTGTGCACCCCTCGCCCGTGCCGCACGCCCACGTCGTGTCGTCGACGGTGCACAAGACGATCGGCGGCCCGCGCTCGGGCATCATCCTCACCAACGACGCCGACCTCGCGAAGAAGATCAACACCGCCGTCTTCCCCGGCCAGCAGGGCGGACCGCTCATGCACGTCATCGCTGCGAAGGCGACGGCGTTCAAGCTCGCGGCGACCCCGGAGTTCAAGGAGCGCCAGGAACGCACCGTCCGCGGCGCTTCGATCATCGCCGAGCGCCTGACGCAGCAGGATGTCGCCGGTGCCGGCATCGCCGTCCGCTCGGGCGGCACCGACGTGCACCTCGTGCTCGTCGACCTGCGCGACGCCGAGCTCGACGGCAAGCAGGCCGAAGACCTCCTCCACGAGATCCGCATCACCGTCAACCGCAACGCGGTGCCCAACGACCCGCGCCCGCCGATGGTCACGTCGGGCCTGCGCATCGGCACGCCCGCCCTCGCGACGCGCGGCTTCGGCGACGCGGAGTTCACCGAGGTGGCCGACATCATCGCGCTCGCGCTGCAGCCCGGCGCCGACCTCGAGGCCCTGCGCGCCCGCGTGGCCACCCTCGCCGACGCCTTCCCGCTCTACCCCGGCCTGCAGCAGTAACCCGCCCGCCCGCTTGCCCGTGACCCGCGAGACCTCAGTTTCGCGCCGAGAGCCTGGGTTGAACCCACCGTCTCGGGGCGAAACAGGGGTCTCGCGGGCCGGCGGGCGCGGCACCCCGAAACGGAGAACGACATGACCGCGCAGAAGCTCGACGGGCGGGCCACCGCCGCCGCGATCAAGACCGAACTGGCTGAGCGCGTCGCGGCGCTGCGCGCGCGGGGCGTGACCCCCGGCATCGCGACCGTGCTCGTCGGCGCCGACCCGGCATCCCAGCTGTACGTCGGGATGAAGCACCGCGAGTCCGAGGCGATCGGCATGAACTCGATCCAGGTCGAGCTGCCGGCCGAGTCGACGCAGGCCGAGGTCGAGGAGGTCATCGACCGCCTCAACGCCGACCCGACGTGCCACGGCTACATCGTGCAGCTGCCGCTGCCGAAGCACCTCGACACCGACCGCATCCTCGAGCGCATCGATCCCGCGAAGGATGCCGACGGCCTGCACCCCGTCAACCTCGGGCGCCTCGTTCTCAATGTCAACGACCCGATCACGACGCCGCTGCCGTGCACGCCGCGCGCCGTCATCGAGCTGCTGAAGCGCAACGGGTATGACCTTGCGGGCAAGAACGTCGTCGTGGTCGGCCGCGGGGTGACCATCGGCCGCTCCATCGGTCTGCTGCTGACCCGCCGCGAGATCAACGCCACGGTGACCCTCACCCACACCGGCACCGCCGACCTCGGCGCGCACCTGCGCGAGGCGGACGTGATCGTGGGTGCCGCCGGCGTGAAGCACCTCGTGACCGCCGCGGACGTCAAGCCCGGCGCCGCGGTGCTCGACGTGGGCGTCACGCGCGAGACCGACCCCGAGACCGGCAAGTCGAAGGTCTATGGCGACATCGCTCCGGATGTGGCCGAGGTCGCCGGCTTCCTGTCGCCGAACCCCGGCGGCGTCGGCCCCATGACGGTCGCCCTGCTGATGACCAACGTCGTCGAGGCGGCCGAGCGCGCGAGCGCCTGAGCCCAGACCCCGCCGGCTCGCCACGAGCTGCGGATGCCGGCCCGACGGGCCCCGCGTCATGGAGCGGCGGACGAGCGTGAGGCCGGGTCAGGGGAGGAAGCGGGCGAGGAAGGCCCGGGTGCGAGGCTCGCGCGGAGCGCCGAAGACCTCCGCGGGCCGGCCCTCCTCAACGATCGTGCCCTGATCGAGGAAGACGACGCGGTCGGCGACATCCCGGGCGAACGCCATCTCGTGCGTTGCCATCAGGATCGTCGATCCGCCGACGGCCAGATCGCGCACGAGTTCGAGCACCTCGCCGACGAGCTCGGGATCGAGGGCCGAGGTGATCTCGTCGAGGAGCAGCACCTCGGGATCGGTCGCGATCGCGCGGATGATGGCGGCGCGTTGCTGCTGCCCGCCCGAGAGCCGGTCGGGGTGCTCGCCCGCCTTGTCGGCCAGTCCGATGCGCCCGAGCAGGTCGCGGGCGCGCGACTCGGCCTCGCGCCGCGGAACCCGGTGCACGACGCGGGAGGCCAGGGTGACGTTGTCGAGCACCGAGAGGTGGGGGAACAGGTTGTAGCTCTGGAACACCGCCCCGAGGCGCGCGCGCACGGCGTTCGCGTCGACCCGGGGATCGGAGATGTCGTCGCCGGCGAGCAGGATCTGCCCGTCGTCGATCGGCTCGAGCAGGCCGAGGCACCGCAGCAGCGTCGACTTGCCCGATCCGCTCGCGCCGATGAGGGCGACGACCTCGTGCTGGGCGAGCGACACATCGACCCCGCGCAGCACCTCCTTGTCGCCGAAGGACTTGCGGATGCCGCGGGCCCGCAGCACGTCGCCGACGGTGCCGGTCTCGGTCTCGGTGCCGGGCTCGTTCACGCTCACAGGATCGATCCCGTCTGCTCGCGTCGCCGCAGCCTCGCGGTGTACCAGTCGGTCAGGCGGATCGTCGGGATCGCGAGCAGCACGAACAGCACACCCGCCACGACGTAGGGCGTGAAGTTGTAGGTCGTCGCGACGACGCCCCGCGCCTCGGCTATCGCGTCGAACGCGGCGAGGATCGAGATCAGCCCGACATCCTTCTGCATCGAGATGAAGTCGTTCATGAGCGGCGGGGTCATCTTGCGCAGCGCCTGGGGCAGCACGACGCGGCGGAGCGTCTGGGGGTAGCTCAACCCCAGCGCCCGGGCCGCGAGACGTTGCGACGGATGCACCGACTCGATGCCCGCGCGCACCACTTCCGCGACGTACGCGGAGTAGGTGAGGGTGATCGCGAGCACGCCCAGCAGCACCGGATCGATGCGGGTGTCGAGGATGGTCGGCAGTCCGAACCCGACGAGGTACAGCACGATGACGAACGGCAGCCCGCGGAACAGATCGGTGTAGCCGGCCGCGAGCAGACGCAGCGGGAAGAACACCGGCCCGCGGAGGGTCCGCAGCAGGGCCAGCAGCAGGGCCAGGGCCGCGACGGTGAACACCGAGATGGCGAGCACCCGCAGGTTGATGAGGAATCCCTGCCACACCTCGGGGAGGGACTGCAGGGCGATGGCGGGGTCGAAGAAGCTCCTCTGGACGGTCGCCCAGCCCTCGGTGTTGATCACCGTCACCCAGACGACGGCGGCGAAGGCGAGCGTCGATGCGACCGCGATCAGCACCGACCGGCGTTCACGGGCGCGCCGATATGCTCGGCGCTCGAGTTCGAGCGCGCTCGGAGGGGAGGTGGTCACGGATAGACGCTAGCGCGCCCTCACTGGAGGAGCGTCACGCCCTCCGTGAGGCCCGACAGCCACTGCTCCTCGAACTCGGCGAGGGTGCCGTCCTCGCGCAGCTCGTCGACGGCTGCCGTCACCGCGCCGGTCAGCGGCGAGTCCTTCGCGAGCAGCAGGCCCCACTCGTCCTCGATGCCCGCCTGCGGGAGCTCGCCGACGAAGAAGGAGTTCTCGATGTAGAAGTTCACCGCGAGGTAGGCGGTGGGGGTGTCGAGCACGATCGCATCGATCTGGCCGGCGCCGAGGGCGGCGACGGCATCCTCGTTGGAGTTGTACAGCCGCGCCTCGGCGTCGGGGGCGACCTCCTCCAGCGTCTGCGCGCTCGTGGAGTTGGCCATCGCGCCGATCGTCAGATCCTTCAGGCCCGCGAGGTCGGAGACGCCGTCGGCCGCGCCGCCCGCGATCGCGACGATCGACTGGCTCGCGGAGTAGTACGGCGACGAGAAGTCGACGCCCTGCTTGCGCTCGTCGGTGATCGTGTACTGCTGGACGTTGAAGTCGAAGCTCTTCGGCCCCGGGGCGATCGCGCCCTCGAAGCTCGTGCGCACCCACTCGACGTCGTCCGCCGCGAAGCCGAGCTTGTCGGCGACGGCGTAGGCGACGGCGGCCTCGAAGCCCTCGCCCGACGCGGGGTCGTCATCGATGAAGTACGGCTCGTAAGCGGTCTCGCCCGTGGCGATGGTGAGCTTGCCCGGGGTGACGTAATCCTCGGCGGCGGGACCCGACGCGGCGTCGCCCGAGGCCGCGGGGGCGGGCGAGGAGGAGCAGCCGGAGAGGACCAGCGCGAGAGCGGCGACGCCGAGCGAGGCGGCGCGGACGAGGGAGCGGGACATCGGGAACCTCCGGGTGCGGATGCCGCGCATCGGCGTGCTGTCGCCGGCGGCTGTAATCCATTCTCTCCCGCCCCGGATGCCGCGGGGCGCGCGGGTCGCCGTGTTACGGCCCGCGCGGCTGCGGAGCCCCAACCCTGCGACGTCCCACTTGGGCCGGGTATGAGCCGCGCTTACCCGGCCCAAGTGGGACCTCGCGGGAAGTGGACCCGCGGGGGCGGGATCGGGCAGGATCGGCGGCGTGGCAGATGGTGGGGGAGCTGGGGTGATCGCGGCGCAGCGGCTGCGCTCTCACCTGCTGAGTGAACCCGCGTCGTCGATCGGCGAGGCCGCCGCTCACATGCTCGCGGTACAGGCGCAGGAGTTCTGGTCCGGCCGATGGGCGCTGGCCGCGCGCACCGACGGCGAGCCCGCGCTGCGCGCGGTGGACGCCGCGTTCGAGGACGGCACGCTCGTGCGCTCGTGGACCCAGCGCGGCACCCTGCACATCGTGCGTTCGGCCGACCTCGCCGGGATGCTCGCGGTGACCGCCGACCGGCAGCAGCGCGCGGCAGCCGGCATCCTGCGTGGACTCGCGGTCGACGATGCGGTGCTGGCGACGGCTGAGCGCGCCGCCCGACACGCGCTCCGCGGTGGGAACCGGCTCACGCGAGACGAGTTCGCCGACCTCCTGCGCGGCGCCGGCATCGAGATTGAACGCTCGCGCGGCAACCACATCCTCTCGGCGCTCGCCGTTCGCGGGGTGCTCGCCTTCGGCCCGGTGGTGCCGCGCGAGGGCGGGCCGACCCGCGATCAGTACCTCGTCGCCCTGGACGAGCTGCCGTCGGGGCGGATGCCCGACGATCCGCTCGCCGAGATGTTCGTGAGCTACATCCGCTCGCACGGACCCGCGCGCATCGAGGACTTCCGGTGGTGGGCGGGCCTGCCGCTCGGGATGTCGCGACGTGCGGCCGAAGCGGCTGGTGACCGGGTCGTCGAGATGGATGCCGGACTGTTCGCGGCACCGGATGGCGAGCCCGGTGCGTCGGCTCCCACCTCCGGCGCGGCTCCCGGCCGTGACAGCCGGGATGTCGTCGCGCTCCCCGCTTTCGACGAATACTTCCTCTCCTACGCCGACCGGACGACCGTCTGCGACCCCGCCCTCGCGTCGCGGATCGGCCCGACCATGAACGGTCAGGTCGCGCCGATCCTGGTCTCGCGTGGCCGGGTCATCGGCACCTGGCGCCACTCCGTCGCCCTCGGGCGGCACCATCTGCCACCCGGCACCGCGCTCGTCACAGACCCGTCGGTCGCGGCATCCGCCATCGACGCGGCGCTCGCCCGGGTCTCACGCTTCCTCACCGGCTGAGCTCGCGCGTGGCCCCACCGTGGCCCCACCGTGGCGCCACCGTGGCCCCACCGAGGTCCCAATTCGGCCGGGTATCGCGGCGTCGTTCCCGGCCCAACTGGGACCTCGGGCGCTGTCCTGAGTCAGCCGGCGGCGTGCCGGTCGAGGAAGGCGTACACCTCGCCGTCGTCGACCCCGGGGAAGTTGCCTCGCGGCAGGGGCGAGAACATCTGCATGTGCACGCGCGCGCTCGGCCAGGCCTTGCCCTCCCACCGCGTGGTGAGCTCGGGGTCCGGCCGGCGGCAGCACGACTCGTCGGGGCAGGTCGAGGCCGCCCGCTTCTGCGTCTCGCGTCCGCGGAACCACCGCGCGTCGTCGAACGGAACACCGACGGTGATCGAGAACTCGCCCTCCGCCGTGGTGCCCGTCTGGCTCGAGCACCAGAAGGTTCCGCCCGGGGTGTCGGTGTACTGGTAGTGCTCGACCGTGCGGTTCTGCTCCTCGAATGCCGACCGGGCCGAGAACGCCCGGCACACGACCTGCCCCTCGATGCTCCCGGTGACGTCCATCGGGAGCGGCAGGCCGTCGTTCTCGTAGACCCGGGTGATCGCTCCCGCGCCGTCGACGCGGAGGAAGTGCAGCGGGATGCCGAGGTGCTTCGTCATGAGGTTGGTCATCCGCATCCCGGCCGCCTCGTGCGTCACCCCAAAGGCGTCGCGGAAGTCCTCGACCGCGAGGTTCCGGTCCTTCTTGGCCTGGGAGAGGAACGCGACGGACGCCGTCTCGGGCATGAGGCAGCACGCGGCGTAGTAGTTGATCTCGAGGCGCTGCTGCAGGAAGTCGGCGTAGTCGCTCGGCGGGGTGTGGCCGAGCAGGCGGTGGGCCATCGCCTGCAAGGCCATGGAGCGCAGGCCGTGCCCGCCGGGGATGGAAGCGGGCGGCAGGTAGATGCGGCCGTTCTCGAGGTCGGTGACCGACCGTGCCGAGTGGGGGAGGTCGGCGACGTAGAGGAGCTCGAAGCCGAGCTGCTCGGCCATGATGCTCACGGTGCGGTGCGTCAGGGCGCCCGAGGTGTGTCCCGCCGCCTTGAGCTGCTTCTCGGCGAGGCGCTCGATGTCGGGCAGGTAGTTCGCCGCTTCGCGCATCCGCAGCCGCAGCTCGGTGTTGGCGCGCCGCGCCTCTTCGGGGGTCGCGATGGCCTCGCGCTCGCGGCGCTGCAGCTCGCGGTGCAGCCCCAGGATCGACTCGAGCGTGTCGTCGGTCATGGTCTTGCCCGCGCGCACGGGGGAGACGCCGAGCCGCCGGAACACGGAACTGGCCTGCGCCCGCTCGAGCTCGAGCTCGAGGGCGGCTCGCCGGTTCGGCGGTTCGGGCGAGAGGAGGTCGGTCACGTCGGTGCCGGTCGCCGAGGCGATCGCCTGCAGCAGCGACAGCTTCGGCTCGCGTCGGCCGTTCTCGATGAGGCTGAGTTGGCTGCCGGCGACGCCGACCTGCGCGCCGAGCTCATCGAGGGTGAGTCCTCGGGCGACGCGGTGGTGGCGTATGCGGTGCCCGAGGGTCGCGAGTTCGATTCCGGATGCGGCCATTCCTTGATCATAGGGAAAGAATTACGTTTCTTGAACCTCTAGTCGGCCGTAAGAGGCGCTCTTCATGCGTTGGAATCGTCAGGTATCCCGATCTCGCCGCCGATGTAGGAGACCGACATGGCCATCGCCGACCTCTTCACCCGTCCCGTCTCGAGCGGCACGTCCGCCCCGGGCGAGCCCACCTCGGCGCGACGCGCCCGCCCCGAGCACGGAGCCCGCCCCGCCGCCGCGACCGCGGCGCTCGCCGAGCTGGCTGCCTGGGTCGACGAGATCGCCGAGCTCACCCGTCCCGACCGCGTGCACTGGGTCGACGGCTCGGCCGCTGAGAACAACGCGCTGCTGCGGCAGATGGTCGACGAGGGCAAGCTCATCAAGCTCAATCCCGAGTGGCGTCCCGGGTCGTACCTGGCCCGGTCGCACCCGAGCGATGTCGCCCGGACCGAGGGCCGGACCTTCATCGCATCCGAGCGCGAAGAGGATGCCGGCCCCACCAACAACTGGGCCGCCCCGGGCGACATCCGGGCGACCATCACGCCGCTGTTCGCAGGTTCCATGCGCGGGCGGACCATGTACGTCGTGCCGTTCTCGATGGGCGCGGTGGGCGGACCGCTCTCGCACATCGGCGTGCAGGTGACCGACAGCGCCTACGCGGTGGCATCCATCGGCATCATGACCCGGGTGGGCGCTGCGGTGCTCGACGAGATCGCCGCAGGCAAGCCGTGGGTGAAGACGGTCCACTCCGTGGGCGCGCCGCTGTCCGACGGCGAGCAGGATGTCGCGTGGCCGTGCAATGACGAGAAGTACATCGTCCACTTCCCCGACACCCTCGAAGTGTGGTCGTTCGGCTCGGGCTACGGCGGCAACGCCATCCTGGCGAAGAAGTGCTTCGCGTTGCGCATCGCCTCGGTGATCGGTCGCGACGAGGGCTGGCTCGCCGAGCACATGCTGCTCATCCGCGTCATCGACCCCGCGGGCAAGGCCTACCACGTGGCCGCCGCGTTCCCCTCGGCCTGCGGCAAGACGAACCTCGCCATGCTGCGCCCGACCATCCCGGGCTGGCGCGTGGAGACTCTCGGCGACGACATCGCGTGGCTGCGTCCCGGATCCGATGGGCGGCTGTGGGCGATCAATCCCGAGGCCGGGTTCTTCGGCGTCGCGCCGGGCACCGGCGAGTCGACCAACGTGACGGCGGTCGAGACGCTCTGGGGCAACACGATCTTCACCAATGTGGCGCTGCGGCCCGACGGCGACGTCTGGTGGGAGGGCCTGACGGATGAGGCTCCGGCCGAGCTCATCGACTGGGAGGGCAAGCCCTGGACTCCCGATTCGGGTCGGCCCGCCGCGCATCCGAATTCCCGCTTCACCGTCAGCGCGGCACAGTGCCCGCAGATCGCCGCCGACTGGGATGCCGCCGAAGGCGTGCCTCTCGACGCGATCCTCTTCGGTGGTCGCCGGGCGACGAACGTCCCGCTCGTGGTCGAGGCGACCGACTGGACGCACGGAGTCTTCATCGGCTCGAACATCTCGTCGGAGCGGACGGCCGCGGCCGAGGGAACGCTCGGCGAGCTGCGCCGCGATCCCTTCGCCATGCTGCCGTTCTGCGGCTACAACATGGGCGACTACTTCGCGCACTGGCTGAAGGTGGGGCAGAAGCTGCGCTTCGACAGGGCGCCACGGGTGTTCCAGGTGAACTGGTTCCGCAAGGGCGCCGACGGGCGCTTCCTGTGGCCCGGGTTCGGCGACAACTCGCGGGTGATCGACTGGATCGTCCGGCGCCTCAACGGCGAGGTCGGCACGGTCGACAGCCCGATCGGTCGGCTGCCGCACACCGCCGACCTCAACCTCAACGGCATCGAGGTGCCCCAGCGCGACCTCGATGAGTTGTTCGCCGTCGACACGCAGTCATGGCTGCGCGAGGCCGACCTGACCGAGGAGTTCTACGACACTTTCGGCGACCGGATGCCGGCGGCGCTCCGCGCCGAGCTCGAGGCGCTGCGCTACCGGCTCGGCCACCGAGCCTGACCCCGCCGCCCCGCTCATCCCGAACCGCGAGACCTCAGTTTCGCCCCGAGACGGTGGGTTTTACCGGTGGTCTCGGGGCGGCGTTGGGGTCTCGCGGGTCTGGAGGGGGTCAGACGAGGAGCTGGTGCTTCGCGAGGTCGCGGTAGAGGGGGACCGTCGCCACGAGCTCGGAGTGCGTGCCTCGGCCGACGACGCGGCCGTGGTCGAGCACGACGATGAGATCGCTGTCGACGACGGTGGAGAGCCGGTGCGCGATGACCACGAGCGTGCGTCCTGTCGCGACGGCGTCGATCGCTTCGCGCATGCGCTGCTCATTGAGCCCGTCGAGCGACGAGGTCGACTCATCGAGCAGCAGGATCGGCGGCGCGGCCAGCAGGGCTCGGGCGATCGCGAGGCGCTGGCGCTCGCCGCCGGAGAGCATCACGCCGGCCTCGCCGACCGGGGCCTGCAGCCCCAGGTCGCTCCGCTCGAGCACGTCGCCGAGGTTCACCGCGCGCAGCACCCGCTCGCAGTCGGCGTCGGTGGCGTCGGGAGAGGCGAGCCGCAGGTTGTCGGCGATGGTGCCGGCGAGGGTCGGGGCATCCTGCTCGACGTAGCCGAGCTGCGCGCGCAGCTCGGCGCGCGGCACCGACCGGATGTCGTCGCCGCCGACCAGCACGGCGCCGCCGGTGACGTCGTAGAAGCGCTCGATGAGCGCGAGCGTCGTCGACTTGCCCGCGCCGGACGGGCCGACGAGGGCCACCCGTGCGCCGCGGGGGACGCGGAAGCTCACGCCCCGGAGCACCTCGCCGTCGCGCGGGATGCCGTCGCGCGGGATGCCGTCGGCGGCGCGGTCCGCGGCCCCGCCCCCACCCGCGACCCCGCCCTCGACCTCCTCGGCGGTGACGGCGGCCACCGCCGAGGTGTCGACGCGTGCGTCGGCGAGCGTTCGGAGCGCCTCGTCCGAGGCCGAGCGGCGGGCGGCCACGACAGCCTCGGGGTAGCGGAAGTGCACGTCGCGGAACTCGATCGCGACATCGCGATCACCGCCACCGGCGACGGCGACAGTCGCGGCATCCGGGTCGGCGGAGTCCTCCGTGGGGAGGTCGAGCACTTCCTGGATGCGGCCGAGCGCGCCGAGGGCCTGGTTGACCGACGTGATCGCCCCGAGGAACGACGCGAGGGGCTGGACCAGGAAGAACAGGAACATCACGAACGTCACGAGGCTCGCGATCGAGATGGCGCCCGACGCGACGCGGTAGCCGCCCACGCCGAGCACGACCAGCAGCGACAGCTGCAGCGCGACGCCCGCGACGGGAACGACGAGCGCTGAGGCCTTCGCCACCCGCACGCCGGCGTCGAACGCCTGGCGGGCAGCGCCCGTGACGGCGGCTTCCTCGCGTTCTGTCGCCCCGGCGGCGCGGATCGTGCGAATCGATCCGATCGCACGTTCGACGCCCGAGGCCAGCTCGCCGACCCGCTCCTGCTGTTCGCGGGTGGCGCGACGGATGCGGGTGCTGAGGCCCACGACGACAGCGACCGAGGCGCCGATCACGATGACGATGAGCAGGAGGAGCAGCGGGTCGATGAAGAGCATCGCGACGATCGCGCCGACGAAGATCAGCGCGTTGCCGACCGAGTCGGCGAGCCCTTGAGTCAGCACGGCGTAAAGCAGGGTCGTGTCGGTGCCCACGCGCGAGACGAGGTCGCCGGTGCGGCGAGCATCGAACTCGGAGATGGGCAGCCGCAGCAGGCGCGCGATGAGCCGGCGCCGGCTCGAGAAGACGACGGCCGTGCCGGTGCGCTGCAGAAGGTAGTGCTGGAAGGCGCCGATCGCCGACGAGACCACCACGAGGATCACGAGCGCCCAGACGAGGATGCCGAGGGTGTCGCCGGCCTGCACGCGCTCGATGACCTGGCCGACCACGAGCGGCTGACCGAGGGTCGCGACGGCCTCGACGACGCTGAGCACGGCGACGGCGACCAGCACGCCCTTGTGCTCGAACAGGTAGGGGAGCAACTGCGACAGGCGGGCGCGCGGCCCCTCGTCGGTGCGTCGGCGTCCGCGCAGGCGGCTGCGGGTGTCGGACATGCGGTCCCCTCGGTTCGGCGTAGCTGTCACCTTCGACCGTACTTCGCCTGCGACGGCACGTCGTTCGCGAGGTGCGATCGGCGCCGCCTCGTACGGCCTCGCGCCGCTTCACGCCGCCTCTCGCGATGGCGGCGTTCGGCCAGGCTGGTTGTGGGACCGCGGAGACGGTGGAAGAGTGCCCGGATGCGTTGGATCACGAATCCCCAGACGGCGGCGGTGATCGGCGCGACCGGCATCGTCGCGATCTCGCTCCTCGGCTGCACCGCTCCGTCGGCCGAGCAGGATGTGGAGAAGCCCTCGGCGTCGGCGACGCTCTCACCGTCTCCCACGCCGACGGCGGATGCGCGCAGCGACGAGGAGCAGCTGCCGATGCCGGTCGAGGACATCCGCGACTGGGCTGGCACGGCCGTGCCGCAGTCGTCCAACCTCACCGGCACCGGCATCCTCTCCGGGTGGCTCAGCCAGAACACGTCCGCGCACCACGTGACGGAGTTCGCCTCGCTCGCTTCCGGTAGCTACCGCGCGCAGATCGCCTGCCGCGGGGCGGGCACCATCACCCTCACGGCGGGCCAGATCGGCAGCGACCCCGCCATCGAACCGCTCACCTGCGCGAACGGCACGACCGCCTTCGATGTGACGATCGAGCAGACGGGGTTGAGCGTCACGCTCGACCTCGAAGGGGATCCCACGGTCTACGCGCTCTCGTTCGTGCGCGCGTAGCGGTCAGCGGGCGGAGCGCCCGAGGTCACCGCTCGTGACCGGCTTCACGCTCGCCTGGGCCTCATGCCCCGGTGGCGATCGGGCGATCGGGATCCTGCGACCACTGACTCCACGAACCCGGATAGAGCACGGGACGGTACCCCGCGAGGCTGAGCGCGACGGCCTCATGCGCGGCGCTCACGCCCGAGCCGCAGTAGACCCCGACGGTCGAGCCCGGCTCGGCGCCGAGCGCGGCGAACCGGGCACGCAGCTCATCGGGGCTGCGGAATCGACCCGTCTCGTCGTTGTTGTCGGTCGTCGGCGCAGACACTGCGCCGGGAATGTGGCCGGCGCGCGGATCCATCGGCTCGACCTCGCCCCGGAACCGTTCTCCGGCGCGCGCATCGAGCAGCAGGCCGGTGCGTGCGTGATCGAGCACCTCGTCGACGCCGAGCACGGGCAGCGATCCGGGTGAGACCATCGCGGTGCCCGGCCGGGCGGCATCCGGCTCGCCCTCCTCGAGCTCGAACCCCGTATCGATCCAGGCGGCGAGTGCGCCGTCGAGCACGCGGACGTCGGTGATGCCGGCATCCCGGAGCACCCACCAGGCGCGGCCGCTCGCGAGGTTCTTCACGTCGTCGTAGACCACGACGGTGTCGCCGTCGTCGATGCCCCAGTCGCGCACCGCGGCCTGCAGCGCCTCGGAAGAGGGGAGCGGATGCCGCCCGTCGGTCGGCTTTCCGTGCGCGGCCAGCTGCGTGTCGAGGTCGGCGTATCGCGCACCCGGGATGTGGCCGGCACGGAACGCGGGGCGCCCGTCGGGCCGGTCGAGCCACCAGCGGACGTCGAGGACCCGCACGGGGCCGCCGTCCGGGTAGCGTCCCGCCGCGAGCGCGGCTCGGAGTTCTGCGGCGGTGGTGAGGATGCGGTCCATGGGAGCGATTCTCCCGCACCGCGCCCGCGTGCCGGGAACCCGACGATGTCGCTCGGCGTCGCTACTGTGGTCGCGTGCCAGAATCCGTGATCTCCGCCCGTGGGCTGCGCAAGACCTATGCGGTGAAGGGCAAGCCCGACTTCGTCGCCGTCGATGATCTGTCGTTCGAGGTCGCCCCGGGGGAGTCCTTCGGCCTGCTCGGACCCAACGGCGCCGGCAAGTCGACCACGATGAAGATGATCGGGGCGGTCTCGACCCGCAGCGGCGGCGACCTGGAGATCCTCGGGCTCGACCCCGACCGCTACGGTCCCGAGATCCGGTCCCGTCTGGGGGTCGTGCCGCAGCAGGACAATCTCGACGGCGAACTCAACGCACGCGAGAACCTCTACATCTACGGCCGCTACTTCGGACTGCCCGGCCGGGTGTGCCAGGAGAAGGCCGACGAGCTGCTGGCTTTCGCGCAGCTCGAGGACAAGGCGAAGAACAAGGTCGACCAGTTGTCGGGCGGCATGAAGCGGCGCCTCACGATCGCCCGCGGCCTCATCAACGACCCGCGGATCCTGCTGCTCGACGAGCCGACGACCGGTCTCGACCCCCAGGCCCGTCACGTGCTGTGGGATCGGCTGTTCCGCCTGAAGGAACGCGGCACCACGCTCGTGCTCACGACGCACTACATGGACGAGGCCGAGCAGCTGTGCGACCGGCTCGTCGTCGTCGACAAGGGCCGCATCATGGCCGAGGGGACGCCGGCCTCGCTCATCCGGCAGCACTCGAGCCGAGAGGTGCTCGAGGTGCGTTTCGGATCCGACCGCAATGCGCAGGCGGCGACGCAGCTGCAGGGCATCGGCGACCGGGTCGAGGTGCTGCCCGACCGCATCCTCGTCTACGCGCACGACGGCGAGGCGGCTCTGGAGCGCGTCTCGGCCACCGGCCTCACCCCGCTGACGAGCCTCGTGCGCCGCTCGAGCCTCGAGGACGTCTTCCTGCGTCTGACGGGACGGTCGCTGATCGAATGAGCACGCAGACCCCGCACCTCACGCTCGACGAGCTGCGCGCCGAGGCTCTGGCCGGCGGACGCAAGCCCCGCCGCTACGGCACCTGGTACGTCGCCGAGCACATGATCCGCGCGATGCGCGCGTACGGCTGGACGATCGTCGTCGGCGCAGTCGGACAGCCGATCATGTATCTGCTCGGTCTGGCCGCGGGCCTCGCGGCCCTCATCACGGTGCCCATCTCCTCGCACGGGCAGGAGGTGGGGTATCTGCCGTTCGTCGCGCCCGCCCTGCTGGTCACCGCTGCCATCGCGGTGGCGTCGGAGGAGATGACCTATCCGGTGATGGCGGGCTTCAAGTGGCGCCGCTACTTCTACGGCTTCAACGCCTCGGCGCTGTCGAGCCCGCAGATCGCGAACGGCGTCATCATCGGTGCGACCGCGCGCATGATCGTCGCCGTCACTGCCTACTACCTGTTCATCTGGCTGCTGCCCTTCGGTGCGGTGCCCGACCCCGCCACGGGCTGGCTGTCGATCTTCGCGGGCGTCGCGGCCGGTGTCGCCTTCGGCATCCCGCTGATGGCTTACGCGGGGTCGATCCAGGACGACAAGGGGCAGTTCGCTCTCGTGCAGCGGTTCATCTTCATGCCGATGTTCCTGTTCTCGGGCACGTTCTACCCCGTCGAGACGCTGCCGATCGGTCTGCAGTGGATCGCATGGATCTCGCCGCTGTGGCACGGCGCCGAGCTCGGACGCGCGGCGACCTACGGTGCCGACATCGGCGCCGGGATGATCGCTCTCCACGTCGTCTACCTCCTCGCGCTCGCTGTGGTCGGCTACCTCTGGGGGCGCCGGGTCTTCACCGAGAGGCTCGCGAAGTGAGCGCCGTCATCGAGCGCGGTGCGCCGGCCGGACGCCGCGGCGGGGTGCGCGCGCTCTGGGCGGGCAACCCGGGCGCGGTGGTGCAGCGCGGGCTCATCGCGGCGCGGTCATCGAGCTGGATCGTCGTGCTTTCGGGGTTCTTCGAACCGGTCTTCTACCTCGCATCGCTCGGCATCGGACTCGGCGCCCTCATCGGCGAGGTCGAGACCTCGTCGGGGGCCGCGGTGCCGTACGCGGCCTATATCGCCCCGGCCCTGCT
Source organism: Microbacterium arborescens (assembly GCF_049707515.1). Taxonomy (GTDB): domain Bacteria; phylum Actinomycetota; class Actinomycetes; order Actinomycetales; family Microbacteriaceae; genus Microbacterium; species Microbacterium arborescens_B. The sequence continues at coordinate 344,506 of NZ_JBNAFI010000001.1, forward strand.
GGCGGTCTCGGCTATGAACGGCGCCGTCTACGACTCGACGTGGAACGTCTTCTTCAAGCTGAACTACGGCAAGCTCTACGAGGGGATGCTCTCGACCTCGCTCGGACCGCTCGACGTCGCCCTCGGTGAGATCCTCTACGCGCTGCTGCGCGGCCTCGTCTACGCCACGGGCTTCATGATCATCATGCAGATCCTGGGACTCAACCTCGCCTGGACCGCCGTGCTCGCCCTGCCCGCGGTGCTGCTCATCGCCTTCGGGTTCGCGAGCGTGGGGATGGCCGTGACGAGCTACATGAAGACCTTTCAGCACATGGACTGGATCAACCTCGTGCTGCTGCCGATGTTCCTCTTCTCCGCGACGTTCTACCCCATCACCGTGTACCCGGAGTGGGTGCAGGTGATCGTCCAGGCGCTCCCGCTCTGGCACGGCGTCGAGCTCATCCGCGGGCTGACCACCGGCATCCTGTCCGTCGGCATGCTCTGGCACGTGCTGTACTTCGTGGTGATGATCGGGCTCGGACTCGTCTTCACGACCAAGCGCCTCCGGGCACTGTTTCTCGACTGACGCCGCGACCCGGGTGAGACGACGGATGCCGCGAGCCCGAGGGCCCGCGGCATCCGTCGCGCGATGCGAGACGGCTCAGCGGGTCGCGGCCGCCTCGCCGATGTTGCTGTCGTACTCGATGTCCTTCGTCTCCTTGGAGAGGTAGAGCGCGATGTACGTGAGCACGGCGGACGCCGTCAGGTAGACGCCGACGAACACGGGCGAGCCGCCCGCCGCGGCCCACAGCGCCGTCGCGACGAGCGGGGCGAGGGCTGCGCCGAGGATCGACGCGACGTTGTACGAGATGGCCGAGCCCGTGTACCGGACGTTGGTCGGGAACAGCTCGGGCAGCAGCGCGCCCATCGGCCCGAACGTCACACCCATGAGCATGAAACCGAAGACCAGGAACGCCTGGACAAGCGCACCCGTGAACTTCGGGTCGAGCTGCGGCATGAGGAACACCGCGAACAGCAGGCCGAACACGGCGATCGCCGCCGTGATCCACATCAGCAGCTTGCGGCGGCCGATCGAGTCGGCCACGGGGCCGGAGAGCAGCGTGAAGATACCGAAGAACACGACGCCGATGATCTGCATGATGACGAAATCGGTGAACCCGAAACCGAGCCCGGGCACGTATGCGGCCGCGTCGAAGGGGGCGCCGGATGCCTCGGCGGCGGCCTGTGCGCCCTCGAGGGTGGCCTTCGTCCCGTAGGCGAGGGTGAAGCTCGTCATGAGGTAGAAGAGCACATAGGTCGCCAGCATGATGAACGTGCCGAGGATGAGTGCGCGCCAGTGTCCGCGGACGACCGCGCCGAGCGGGAACTTGCGGATCGCACCCGTCTTCTCGGCCTTCGAGAAGCTCGCCGACTCCACGAGCTTGAGGCGCACCCACAGTCCGACGATGACCATGACGGCCGAGAAGAGGAAGGGCACGCGCCATCCCCAGGCGAGGAACTCCTCGGAACGCTGCGCAGGGCCGTCGGGGTGGGGGAGCAGGAAGTAGATGACGAGGAACACCGAGTTGGCGATGATGAAGCCGATCGGTGCGCCGAGCTGGGGGAACGTGCCGTACCAGGCGCGCTTGCCCTTGGGCGCGTTCTCGGTGGCCACGAGCGCGGCGCCCGACCACTCGCCGCCCAGGGCGAAGCCCTGCGCGAGGCGGAGCACGAGCAGCAGGATGGCCGCCCAGACGCCGATCTCGTTGAAGGTGGGCAGGAGGCCGATGAGGAAGGTTGCGACGCCCATGGTGAGCAGCGAGGCGACGAGCGTCGCCTTGCGGCCGAACTTGTCGCCGAAGTGTCCGAAGACGACGGCGCCGATCGGGCGGGCGACCATGGCGGCGCCGAAGATGCTGAACGACAGGAGCAGGTTGGTGGTCTCGTTGCCGGCGGGGAAGAACAGCAGCGGGAAGACCAGGACGGCCGCGGTCGCGTAGACGTAGAAGTCGTAGAACTCGATCGTGGTGCCGATGAGGCTGGCGGTGATGACGCGCGAACGGGGGTTCGCGGGCGCGGTGGGTGCCGCGGTGGCGGAGGACATGTGCGGTGTGGTGCCTGTCTGGGAGAACGGGTGAGCGCCCTCGTGGGAGCGTGCCGGTGGGCGGACGTCCGAGGCGGGGTGGTGCGGCGGACGTTCGACGCGGGGATCACCGGCGGCGTCGACGGTGTCGGCGACGCACGATCGTCCATTGTACGGCGGATGCCGCGACCCGAAGTCTCGGGCCGCGGCATCCGCGCGCGATGTGGACCGGTGTCTGCGCGCTCAGCGCCAGAGGACGGCGATGGCGACGTTAGCGACGGTCGCTGCGCCGATGAGCCAGAAGATCGCCGCGGGCACCGCCGTCGTTCGCTTCTGCCGCGCCGATCCGATGCCGAGCAGCGCGCCGATGACGACCAGCACGACGAGCTTGACGGCGATCTTGGCGTAGTTCAGATCGTGATCCGTGCCCCAGGGTGCGGCGAGCACGAGGCCGGCGACACCGGCCACGAGCAGGCCGTAGCTCATGACGCGGGTGATGCGCCGGGCTCCCAGCGCTTCGACGGCCCACGCGCCGAAGAGCGTGGCGAATCCGACGAGGTGGACGACGAGGACGATTCCGCGGAGCGTTTCCATACCCTCAGGCTAGCTGAAGGTAGGGCGCGGTACGGACGGGATCAGGCGCGCAGCGAGCGCAGCGTCAGCGCCGTGCGCAGAGCAGCATCCGCCGCTTCCGCGCCCTTGTCCTCCTTCGAGCCGGGCAGCCCCGCTCGGTCGATGCCCTGCTGCTCGTCGTCCAGGGTCAGCACGCCGAAACCGACCGGCTTGCCGGTGTCGAGCGCGACTCGCGTGAGGCCGTCGGTCGCCGCCGCCGAGACGAAGTCGAAGTGCGGTGTGCCGCCGCGGATGATGACGCCGAGGGCGACGACGGCATCGGCGCCGGAATCGAGAGCAGCCTTCGCGACGACGGGCAGCTCGAACGATCCCGGGACGCGCACGAGACGCCAGGCGGCGCCCGACTCCTCGAGGACGCGCTCGGCTCCGGCGATGAGGCCGTCGGTGATGACGTCGTGCCACTGTCCGGCGACGACGACGACCTTCAGGTCGCCGGCCTCGATCTGCTGACGTTCGGGGGCGCCGTGTCCGCTCATGCGATGTTCTCCGAGTTCTGTCGGTGGTCGGTGATCTCTGCCGCGTCGGTCGCCGCGGTGCCCCGGGCGAGGGCGGCGTTCAATTCCGCGTCGTCGATGATGTGACCCATGCGATCGCGCTTCGTCGCCAGGTACTGGTGGTTGTTCGCGCCCACGCCGACGAGCAGCGGAACCTGCTCGGCGATGTCGAGTCCCAGCGCGCGAAGCTGCGACACCTTGTCGGAGTTGTTCGTCAGCAGGCGGATGCTGCCCACGCCGAGGTCGGCGAGGATCCCGGCCGCGGCCGCGTAGTCGCGAGCATCGGCGGGCAGACCCAGCGCGAGGTTCGCGTCGAGGGTGTCGAGGCCGCGCTCCTGCAGCTGGTAGGCCCGAAGCTTGTTGATGAGGCCGATGCCGCGCCCCTCGTGCCCGCGCATGTAGATGACGACACCGCCCTCGCGCTCGATCGCGTCGAGCGCCGCGTCGAGCTGCGGTCCGCACTCGCACTTGAGCGAACCGAAGGCCTCGCCCGTCAGGCACTCCGAGTGCACGCGCACGAGCGGAGCGGCATCCGTCAGATCACCCGAGACGACGGCGATGTGGTCGGTGCCGGTCACGCGGTCCTTGTACGCGAGGAAGCGGAACGAACCGTGCGAGGTCGGCACGTGCGCCTCGGCGCGCAGGCTCACCCGCCGCCGGGTCGGCCCCGCCCCGGCCGCCGGGCGCGGGTCGGTCTCGTCGAGGTGGGCGATGAGCTGCTCGATCGTGATGACCGGGATGCCGTCGCGCTCACCGAGCTCGAGCAGGCCCGGCATCCGCATCATCGAGCCGTCCTCGGCGACGATCTCCGCGATCGCGCCCACGGGCTCGAGGCCCGCCAGCTGCATGAGCTCGACGGCGGCCTCGGTGTGACCGCTGCGCTCGCGCACACCGCCCTCGACAGCGCGAAGAGGGAGGATGTGACCCGGGCGGATGACACTGCTCGGCGTCGCGGCGGGGTCGGCGAGCACCGTGAGGGTGCGGGCACGGTCGGCGGCGCTGATGCCGGTGGTCACGCCCTCGGCCGCGTCGACCGAGACGGTGTAGGCCGTGCCGCGGGCATCCTCGTTCGTCTCGACCATCGGCGGCAGGTCGAGGCGGTCGGCCCACTCGGCCGGCATCGGGGCGCAGATGAAGCCGCTCGAGTGACGCACCGTCCAGGCGATCCACTCCGGCGTCGCAAGGGCGGCCGACAGGATGACGTCGCCTTCGTTCTCGCGGTTCTCATCGTCGGCGACGATGATCGGCTTTCCGGCCCGCAGCGCATCGAGCGCCGCGGAGAGGGGAGAAAGGCTCATCGCGAGCCTCCTTCGTTCGAGAGGGTGGTGAATGCCAGCAACCGCTGGACGTGTCGGGCGAGGATGTCGGTCTCAAGGTTGACGGGGTCGCCGGCGACGCGGCCGCCCAGCGTCGTCGCGGTGAGCGTCTCAGGGATGAGCGAGACCTCGAGCCAGGCCTCGGCGGCAGCGGCGGGGCTCACATCGCTCACGGTGAGCGAGACGCCGTCGACGGTGATCGACCCCTTGTCGACCACGAGCGGGGCGAGGTCGGCCGGCACGGAGACGCGCAGGACGCGCCACTGCTCGCCGGGGCGCACCTCGAGGATGCGGCCGAGACCGTCGACGTGGCCCTGCACGATGTGCCCGCCGAGGCGCGTGTGCGCCGACAGTGCGCGCTCCAGATTGACGGGGCGGCCGGGCTCGATGCCCGCGAGGCTCGACACGTCGAGCGTCTGGCGCATCACATCGGCGGTGAACCAGTCGTCGCCCTGGTCGACCACCGTGAGGCAGACGCCGCTCACCGCGATCGAGTCGCCGTGGCCGGCGTCCGAAACGGCCTTCGGCGCTCGCACCGTGATGCGCACGCCGTCGCCCGACGGCTCGACGGCGATGACTTCGCCGATCTCTTCGATGATTCCGGTGAACATCAGGCGTCTCCTTCGGAGGGGGATGTCGGGGGCAGGGGGGAGGCGACGATGAGGATGTCGTCGCCGAGGGTCTCGAGGGACGTCACACGCAGACGGCGCTGATCGGCGATCGTCTCGACACCCAGCGACCGCAGTGCCGGCCTGTCCTGGCCCGCGGAACCGGAGCCGAGGAGGGTCGGCGCGACGTAGGCGAGGAGCTCGTCGGCGAGGCCGGCGCGCAGGAAGGCGCTTGCGATGGTCGGACCGCCCTCCACGAAGACACGCTGCACGCCGAGCTCGCGCAGTTCGGCCATGAGCGAGGGCTCGTTGCGGCTCTCACCGCCGAGGTTCTCGCCGTCGCGGTGCAGAAGAGGTCGCGGATGCCGGCGGACGAGGGCGTCGTCGGGTACCGAGCGGTGACCGAGCACGACGGGCATCGGCTGCCGGTCGTACAGGGCGCCGTCGGGCCGCCGGGCCGTGAGGGCCGGGTCATCGGAGAAAAGCGTGCCGGTGCCGACGACGATGGCGTCGGCTTCGCTCCGACGGCGGTGCACGTCGGCTCGCGCGAGGGGGCCGGTGATCCACTGGCTCGTGCCGTCTGGGGCGGCGGCGCGACCGTCGAGCGACTGCGCCCACTTGACGGTGACGTGCGGGCGGCCGAGTCGCTGCACGGTCAGCCAATCGTGGATGAGCTGGATCCCGTCGGCTTCGATCACGCCGCCGACGACGTCGACTCCCGCATCGCGCAGCCGCCGAGCACCGCCCGCCGACGCGTCGCCCGGGTCGGATACGGCGTAGACGACGCGCGCCACTCCCGCCTCGATCAGGGCGAGCGCGCACGGGCCGGTGCGGCCGGTGTGGTTGCAGGGCTCGAGGCTCACGACGGCCGTTGCGCCGCGCGCGGCGCCGCCCGCCAGCTTCGAGAGCGCGTCGACCTCGGCATGCGGAGTGCCGGCGCCGCGGTGCCAGCCCTCGCTGAGCACGGAGCCGTCGGAACCGAGGAGCACCGCGCCGACCTGGGGGTTGAGGCCGCGGGGTCCACGCAGGGCGAGCTCGAAAGCGCGTCGCATCGCGAGCGTCTCGCGATCGGTGGGGCCCGGCATCCTTCGTCCTTCGGTCAGTCTCCGGGGACGCGGGCGGGCGCGCGCAGCGCGAACGCTGCCGTGCTTCCTCTCATCCGGACTAGCGACTCGCGTCGCATCACCGTCGGTCCCGGAATTCCACCGGATCAACCTCGCGGCCCGAGGGCCTCGAGGGTCGCGGACTCTCACCGCCGGTTCGGATTCTCACCGACCCCGGAGCACGTTCAATACTCCGATCGTACTCAACGCGGCGGCCCCGGCGGCATTCCCGACTCGCACGGTCATCTGCGGCGGTCGTGTCGGCCGGTCGGTCGCGTGCTACTTGAGCAGCCGCGACAGGCGCCGGTCGGCGAGCAGCTTGCCGCCGGTCTGGCAGGTGGGGCAGTACTCGAGGCTGTTGTCGGCGAAGAACACGCTGCGCACCTCATCCCCGCAGACGGGGCACGCCTCGCCGCGGCGGCCGTGCACCCGCATCCCGCGACGCTTGGCGTCCTTCAGGTCGGCCGGGGGCTTGCCGGATGCCGCGGCGACGGCCTCGGCGAGCGTCGCGCTGAGCGCCGTGTGGAGCCGGTCGACCTCGGTGTCGTCGAGGTTCGCGGCCAGCGCGTAGGGCGACATCTTCGCGGCATGGAGGATCTCGTCGGAATACGCATTGCCGATGCCCGCCACGATGGACTGGTCGCGGAGCACGCCCTTGATCTGGGTCCGGCGGCCGGCCAGCAGGCTCGCGAGGGCGTCACGGTCGAACGAGGGATCGAGCGGATCGGGACCCAGCCGTGCGATGCCCGGCACCTCGGCCGGGTCGCGCACGACGTAGACCGCGAGCGACTTCTTCGTGCCGGCCTCGGTGAGATCGAACCCGGAGTCGTCGTCGAACCCGACGCGGAGCGCGATCGGGGTCTTGCCGGGGCGGATCACCGTCGAGGGCAGCACGTCGTACCAGCGCAGCCAGCCGGCTTTGGCCAGGTGGAAGACGAGGTGCGTACCGGCGTCGGTCGCCAGATCGACGAACTTGCCGTGCCGTGCCGCGGTGGCGACTGTCGCGCCCTCGAGCGACTCGATCGGCGGATCGTAGGTCTTCAGCGCCGAGATGGCGGTGATGCGCGCCTTCGTGATCTGGCGCCCGGCGAGTCGCCCGCCGAGGTAGTCGACGAGTCCCTGCACTTCCGGCATCTCGGGCATGGCGTCATCCTGTCACGCACCGCCCCCGCTCGGCACGGGGTTGCGTGCGGGCGGCGCGGGCGGTTCCGGTCAGGCGTCGAGGATCGGCCAGGGGCGGGGGATCCGGTCATCGGTGGGGAGGATGCCGGCGATCCAGCCGTCGTGGCGGCCGCGCACATCCGAAAGGCCCTGGCGCAGCAGGCCCTCGTAACGGAAACCCAGGCTGCGCGCCGCGCGCGCGGACGCCTCGTTGCCGACGATCGCGCGCCACTCGATGCGCGCGAGCGACAGCGGCTCGGAGAAGCCGAAGTCGATGACGGCGCGCGCCGCTTCGCTCAGATAGCCGTGGCCGCGCGCGGCCGCGCTCATCCAGAACCCGATCTCCGCGGAGCCGCCCGCGATGGTGCGGTGCAGGCCGATCATGCCGATCCAGGCGCCGTCGGCGCGGATGCCCCACGTCAGCTCGCTCTGCTCGTCCCACCACGCTGCCGCCTTCGCCACGAAGTCCTCCGCGTGGGCGCGGTGGTACGGCGAGGGGAGGGTGGTCCAGCGGGGCACCTCGGGGTCCTGGGCCGCGGTGGTGATCGCGTCGACGTCGGCGAGCGTCGGGATCGAGAGCTCGAGGCGAGCGGTACGAAGGGTCACCGGTTGCATCCCCCGACCCTACCGAGGTCTGCCGGGCGGTTCGGGTCGTGCCCAGGCTTCGTCGCTGTGCCGAGAACAGGCTCAGCCCGGTGTCGCCGTGCCTCGCAGCCCCGGGCCCCGCCCTCAGCCTGTCGGCGGCACGGAACCAGCGACTTCCGCACAGGCGCAGGGTGAGTCGGACTGTTCACAGTTCGCGCCGGCCCTGGCCGAGCACGGGGCCACGGACGACACCGTGTCGGCATGGACCCTCACGCCTCGTCAGCCTGGCTTCCCGCAGAGATCATGGAGTTGCGTTGCTGGTCGACATCCGATCTGCGCGCGGGGGGTCTCCGCAAGCGCGACATCGCGGATGCCGTCGCCGCCGGCCGACTCGTGAGGCCCCGGCGGGGCTCGTACCTCGTCGCCGATGCGCCACCATCCGCCGCCGCCGCAGTGTCGCTCGGCGGCCGTCTGACCTGTGTGAGCCTGTTGCGCCTCCTCGGGGTGTTCGTCCTCGAGCCCAGCGGGCCGCATGTGCAGCAGCCGCGCACGGCTTCGCGGGTGCCGACGCGCGGGACGGGCGCGGGGCCTAAGCCGGTGCTGCATTGGACACCTCCCGTCGCTCCGCGCCCCAGATGGTTCGTCTGCTCGAGCATCATCGACGCGCTGGTCCGCGCGGTGCAGTGCCAGTCACCCCGAGCTGCTGTCGCCACGCTCGACAGCGCGCTCCACCTCAGGCTTCTCCATGCCGCGGATCTCGACACGGTCTTCGGCGCGCTGCCTCTCCGATACCGCCCTCTCCGGCGTCTGATCGACGCGCGAGCCGAATCCGGACCGGAGACGCTCATGCGGCTCCTCCTGCGCGGAATCGCCAAGACGGTCGAGGTACAGGTGCGCATCCCTGGAGTGGGACGAGTCGATCTGTTGGTCGATGGATGGCTGATCGTGGAGTGTGACAGCGATGCTCATCATTCTGGGCTCGACGCGCGGCGACGAGACGGCGCGCGCGATCTCGCGGCCGCAGCCCTGGGGTACCTGACACTGCGCCCGATGGCGTCGGACATCATGTGGCGCCCGGATCGCGTCCTCGAAGCCGTGCGCGGCGCCCTCAGCCGCGGAATTCGGCCGGTTCCCGCGCGCTGACGCTCGCCGGGCGGATAGCCAGTGTTTTGTGCGTGCCGTGCGCAGGCTGAAACGGCTGGCGGCGGGCTGTAGAGGCGTGGAACGTGCGCTGAGCCTGTTGACGGAACAGGGATGACGCGAAGACGGCGTTATCGGTCCGCTGGCGCCTGCCCCGCCAGTGAGGACGCGGCCGAGCCGGGTGTCAGGCCGACGGGCTCTGCGAGATGTAGACCGCCATGGCCGCGAGGTTCGCCAACGGCGCCATCGCGCCGTTCCCGGGGGCGTCGAGGACCATCGCCTCGACACCGGCCTCGGCGTAGGACGCGACCCACGCGGCAGCCGAGGGCAGCGGCACCGCGAGCAGCCGCGAGGCCTCCTCCTCGGGCAACCCGAACCCGAGCGCCGCCTCGTGCGCACGATCGGCGGTGGAGAACGCGAAGATGACGGCTCCCTCGTCCGAGCGCAGCGCGAAGGGGGTGGGCTCGTCGTCCGACCCGCGGGCGATGAACAGCCACCGCTCCAACGCGAAGGCGGCGCGCCACAGCCGCTCCTGCACGGCGGCGTCGCCGGGGTTCGCCCTCGACGCGGCGGCGGCCTCGTCGAGGTCCGCGATCAGCTCGGGCGCCGGCTCGGCGGGCATCTCCGCCGGCGCGCTCTCGGGGGTGGTCGGTTCGGCGTCAGACACGGCGCAGCAGTCCCAACTTGTCGTAGACGTCGGCGAGCGTCCGGTCGGCGACCTCGTCCGCGCGGGCGGCGTTCGAGGCGAGCACGCGGTCGAGCTCGGCGGGGTCGTCGAGCAGCTCGAGGGCGCGCTCGCGCACCGGGCCGAACTCCGAGACGACGACCTCGGCCAGACCCTTCTTGAAGTCGCCGTAGCCGCGGCCGGCGTACTCGTCCTCGATCGCGGGGATCTGCCGGCCGGTCAGCGCCGCGTAGATCACGAGCAGATTCGACACGCCCGGCTTGTTCTCGCGGTCGTACCGCACCGAGCCCTCCGAGTCGGTGACAGCGCGCATGACCTTCTTCGCCGAGACCTTCGGATCATCGAGCAACCACAGCACACCGGCATCCGACTCGGCCGACTTCGACATCTTGGAGGTCGGGTTCTGCAGGTCGTAGATGCGGGCGGTGTCCTGCTGGATCACCGGCATCGGGACGCGGAAGGTCTCGCCGTAACGGGAGTTGAACCGCTCGGCGAGCGTGCGGGTCAGCTCCACGTGCTGCTTCTGGTCGTCGCCGACGGGCACGATGTCGGTCTGGTACAGCAGGATGTCGGCAGCCATGAGCACGGGGTAGGTGAAGAGTCCGACGTTGGTGGCGTCGGCGCCGTAGCGCTGCGACTTGTCCTTGAACTGCGTCATGCGCCCGGCCTCGCCGAAGCCGGTGATCGTCGAGAGGATCCAGGCGAGCTCGGCGTGTGCGCGCACGTGCGACTGCACGTAGAGCGTCGAGCGCGAGGGCTCGATGCCGGCGGCGATGTACTGCGCGGCGGTGCGGCGGGTCTTCTCGCGCAGCTCGGCAGGATCGTTCGGCTGCGTGAGGGCGTGCAGGTCGACGACGGAGAAGAACGCGTCGTAGGTCTGCTGCAGGTCGCGCCACTGCATGAGAGCCCCGATGTAGTTGCCGATCTGGAGCGAATCGGCGGACGGCTGCATTCCGGAGTACAGGCGGGGCTTGGTCACCTGACGAGTCTACGGGCGGGCCGAGGCGCGGAGATCTCACGACGGGCGGACGACGTGGCCCCGCAGCATCCCCGGAACGCGACGTCTCCTCGCGACGGGCGGTCGGCTCAGCCGGGGAAGACGTAGTCGGCCACGACGGGGGCGTGGTCGCTCCATCGGGTGTCCCACGACGGCGCGCGCACGACGCGGTAGTCGGCGACCCGCTCAGCGAGCTGCGCCGTGGCGAGGTGGTAATCGATGCGCCAGCCGGTGTCGGTGTCGAACGCCTTTCCGCGGTTCGACCACCACGTGTACGGACCATCGATCTCGCCGGCGAACCGACGGCCCACGTCGACCCAGCCGAGACCCGTGCCGCGCTCGCCGTCGACGGTCTCGATCTCGGTGCCGGCGGGGGCGGTGAAGCGATCGAAGTATGCGCGCTCGCGCGGCAGGAAGCCCGCCTTCTTGCGGTTGCCGCGCCAGTTGCGGATGTCGAACTCGCGGTGCCCGACGTTCAGGTCGCCGGTGATCACGGCGAGCTCGCCGAGCTGCGGCATCCGCTTCTCCATCGCGTCGAGGAAGGCGTACTTCGCGACCTGCTTCTCGGTGTCGGCCTCGCCGGTGAACACGTACGCGCTCACGACCGTGAGGTGCTCACCGGCCACCTCGATGTCGGCCTCGACCCACCGTCCCTTCGAGTCGAGGTCGTCATCGCCGAGCTCGATCCGCCAGACGTCGAGCGGTTCGCGGGCGGCGATCGCGACGCCGGCGCGGCCCTTCGCGAGCGCCTCGTCCGAGACAAAGTGCCAGCCGGGGAGCGCTGCCGCGAGGTCGGACGCTTCCGCGCGCACCTCTTGCAGCGTGAGGATGTCGACGTCCGCGGTCTCGAGCCACGCGTGCATGCCCTTGCGGGCGGCGGCGCGGATGCCGTTGACGTTGACGGACGCGATGCGGAGACGGCGTGACACGTCTGCCAGCGTAATCGCGCCCACCGACACGCCTCACCGCGAGGCGGTCTGCACCTCGTCGAGATGCCGAAGCAGATCGCGGGCGCGGTGCACGTCGCGCCGGGCCCGCATGCGCTGCCACCATCCGGCTTCGGCGAGAGCGTGCTCGGCGTCTCGCAGCTCCGCCTCGGCGACCACGCGCAGGGCGCGCTGCTCTTCGGCGCGCCGCTCCTGCTCGCTCACGACCACCAGTGGGATGTCGTCGTCGGCGGCCGATACGGCCACCCATGACGCCGCGACGAGGATGACGATCCCGGCGAGGCGCAGCCACAGCAGGAAGCCGATCAGCACCGAGAACGTCGCGAGGAGCGGATTGGTCGGCGAGTAGACGGCGAGGAAACCGGCGCCGAGCTGGAGCACGCTCAGCGCTGCGCCGCCGAAGATCGAGCCGGGGATGATCTTCCGCCACGGCAGCGCGGTACCCGTCAGGAAGCGGATGAGCGCCGTGAGGGCCGCCGCGTTGATGACGACGGCGACGAGCACCGATGCCAGTCGGCTGAGCACGTCGATCGTCGTGGACTCGTAGGGGACGTCGAACAGGTCGAACAGCTGGCGGACGATGCCGCCCGCCACGAGACCGAGCGCCGCGCCCAGCAGGAGCACGAGGCCGAACAGCAGGGCGGCCCCGAAATCACCGAGCTTCAGGAGCACGTAGTTGCGCCGGTCGAAGGGGAGCCCGAAGATGTCGCGCACCGCGCGGCGGGTGAAGGTGACGAACCCGATGGCCGTCCAGACCGCGACGCCGAGAGCGACGGCCCCCGTCACGGCCAGCACGCTCCCGCTGTCGCGGGCGATGCCGGCGACGTCGTCGGGGGAGACGGGGCCGTCGCCGGAGATCAGTTCGGGGATATAGGTGTTGACGACGCCGATGAGGGCGTCGATCGCCGTCTGCGACCCGCCGAGCCAGAGGCCCACGACGGCGAACGCGGTATAGATCGTCGCGAAGAGCGCGAAGAGCGACTGGTAGCTGATGCTCGCGGCGAGCAGGAACCCGTTGTGCTGGAGGAAATGCCGCCACACCCGGATCGGGAACCAGCCGAGCGTGCGGCGGGTGATCGTCGTCGCACGCTCGAGAGGCTGGTCCCACCGTTCACGCAGCCGCGACGCCTCCCACCGCTCGCGCAGCGCATCTGTCGCCGCGGAGTCGGATTCCACGTCGTCGAATGTACCGGCAGCGCCGGTCGGAGCTCGTCGGGCGCGGGCCCGGCCGATCACCGACCGCGCAGAACCGCCTGCTTGACCTCGGCGATCGCCTTGGTGACCTCGATGCCGCGGGGGCACGCCTCGGTGCAGTTGAAGGTCGTGCGGCAGCGCCACACGCCCTCCTTGTCGTTGAGGATGTCGAGGCGCACGTCACCGGCGTCATCGCGCGAGTCGAAGATGAACCGGTGCGCGTTGACGATCGCGGCGGGGCCGAAGTACTGCCCGTCGGTCCAGAACACGGGGCACGACGAGGTGCACGCGGCGCACAGGATGCACTTCGTGGTGTCGTCGAAGATCTCGCGGTCGGCGATCGACTGGATGCGCTCCTTGCCCGCCTCGGGCTTCGAGTTCGCGATGAGGAACGGCTGCACGTCGCGGTAGGAGGCGAAGAACGGCTCCATGTCGACGACGAGGTCCTTCTCGAGCGGCAGGCCCTTGATCGCCTCGACGTAGATCGGCTGCGAGATGTCGAGGTCCTTGATGAGCGTCTTGCAGGCCAGACGGTTGCGGCCGTTGATGCGCATCGCGTCGGACCCGCAGATGCCGTGCGCGCAGGAGCGACGGAAGGTCAGCGACCCGTCGACGTCCCACTTGATCTTGTGGAGGGCGTCGAGGACGCGGTCGGTCGAGTAGAGCTCGACGTCGTAGTCGACCCAGCGCGGTTCGGCGTCGACCTCGGGGTCGAAGCGCCGGATGATGAAGGTGACCAGGAACGACTGGATGCCGGTGTCGTTCGCCGCCTCGGCAGGGGCCGTGGCATCGGTTTCGACGATCGTCATCAGTACTTCCTCTCCAGCGGCGGGTACCGCAGTTCGCCTGCTTCGTTCTTGGTGAAAACGACGGGCTTCCAGTCGAGCCGGATGTGGTCCTCGGCGTGCGAGGAGTGCGGGTCGCCCGACAGGTAGGCCATCGTGTGCTGCATGTAGTTCTCGTCGTCGCGCGTCGGGAAATCGTCGCGCATGTGTCCGCCGCGGCTCTCCTTGCGGTTGCGCGCGGCGACGACGACGACCTCGGCGATGTCGAGCAGGAAGCCCAGCTCGACCGCTTCGAGCAGGTCGGTGTTGAACCGCTTGCCCTTGTCGTCGACGTGGATGTTCTTGAACCGCTCGCGGAGGTCCGCGATCACGTCCATGACGTGCAGGAGCGACTCCTCGGTGCGGAAGACCTGCGCGCCCTTGTCCATCTCGTCCTGCAGCGTCTTGCGCAGCACGGCGATGCGCTCGGTGCCCGCGTTGTTGCGCACGCCCTCGATGAGGTCGCGCACGCCCGCCGCCGGGTTCTCGGGGAGCGGCACGAAGTCGGCCGTCTTGACGTACTCGACGGCGTTGCGGCCGGCGCGCTTGCCGAAGACGTTGATGTCCAGCAGCGAGTTGGTGCCGAGGCGGTTCGACCCGTGCACCGAGACGCAGGCGCATTCGCCGGCGGCGTACAGGCCGGGCACGACGGTGGTGTTGTCGGCCAGCACCTCCGCCTTGACGTTGGTGGGGATGCCGCCCATCGCGTAGTGCGCGGTGGGCATCACGGGGACGGGCTCGACCACCGGGTCGACGCCGAGGTAGGTGCGCGCGAACTCGGTGATGTCGGGGAGCTTGGTCTCGAGGACCTCGGCGCCCAGGTGGGTGCAGTCCAGCAGCACGTAGTCGCGGTGGGGTCCGGCGCCGCGGCCCTCTGCGACCTCCTGCTGCATGCACCGCGAGACGATGTCGCGGGGGGCGAGGTCCTTGATGGTCGGTGCGTAGCGCTCCATGAAGCGCTCGCCCGAGGCGTTGCGCAGGATCGCGCCCTCACCGCGCGCCCCCTCGGTGAGGAGGATGCCGAGTCCGGCGAGGCCGGTCGGGTGGAACTGGAAGAACTCCATGTCCTCGAGCGGCAGGCCCTTGCGCCACACGATGCCGACGCCGTCGCCGGTGAGGGTGTGGGCGTTGGAGGTCGTCTTGTAGATCTTGCCGAAGCCGCCCGTGGCGAAGATGACGGCCTTCGAGTGGAAGACGTGCAGGTCGCCCGTGGCGAGGTCGTACGCGACGACACCGGCCGTCTGCGTGCTCCCGTCGGCAGCGGTCACGGTGATCAGGTCGAGCACGTAGTACTCGTTGAAGAAGTTGATGCCGAGCTTGACGCAGTTCTGGAAGAGCGTCTGCAGGATCATGTGTCCCGTGCGGTCGGCTGCGTAGCAGGCACGACGGACGGGCGACTTGCCGTGGTCGGCGGTGTGGCCACCGAAGCGGCGCTGGTCGATCTTGCCATCGGGGGTGCGGTTGAAGGGCAGACCCATGTTCTCGAGGTCGATGACCGCGTCGATCGCCTCCTTGGCCAGGATCTCCGCTGCGTCCTGGTCGACGAGGTAGTCGCCGCCCTTGACCGTGTCGAAGGTGTGCCACTCCCACGAGTCCTCTTCGACGTTGGCCAGAGCCGCCGCCATGCCGCCCTGCGCCGCACCCGTGTGCGACCGCGTGGGGTACAGCTTCGAGATCACCGCGGTGCGGGCGCCGGGACCGGCCTCGATCGCCGCGCGCATGCCGGCGCCGCCGGCGCCGACGATGACGATGTCGAACTGGTGATAGTGGATGCCGTCCTTGACGACGACCTCTTCGGTCTGGGTGCTCACTCGGCGAGCCTTTCGTTGCTGTGATTCACGTCGTCGGAGCGCAGGGTCAGCCCTGGCAGGTCTCCCAGAGCATGCTGTCCGCGGTGACCCCGAGGCAGGGGTCGAAGGTGAACACGACCAGAGTGCCCAGCAGGATCAGCAGGCCCGCCGAGAGCCAGATGGCCCAGACGAGGACCTTCCGCGCCGTCGCGCCGGTGACGTAGTCGTTGACGATCGTGCGCATGCCATTGGCGCCGTGGATCAGCGCGAGCCAGAGCATCAGAACGTCCCACCACTGCCAGAACGGGCTGGCGAACTTACCGGCCACGAACGCGAAGTCGATGCCCTTGATGCCCTCGCCGAGCATCAGGTTGACGAACAGGTGGCCGAAGATCAGCACGACCAGCAGCACGCCGGAGGCGCGCATGTAGACCCAGCCCCACTTCTCGAGGTTGGCGCCCTTCTTGCGGACCTGCGGGCTGCGGGGGGCGGCAAGGGTGTCGGCGGTCATCAGTGACCCCCTCCAATCTCGGAGAGAACGATCGGCACGTGGCGAGCCGCGAAACCGGCGACGGTGACGGCCCAGACGGCGAGCACGCCCCACCACAGCTGGCGCTGGTGACGCGTCGCCCACGGCCACAGGTCGACGGCGATGATGCGCAGGCCGTTGAACGCGTGGTAGACGATCGCGGCGACGAGGGCGACCTCGCCCAGGCCCATGATCGGGTTCTTGTACGTGCCGATGACGGCGTCGTAGGCCTCGGGCGACACGCGGATCAACGCCGTGTCGAGCACGTGGACCAAGAGGAAGAAGAAGATGGCAACGCCGGTGATGCGGTGAAGCACCCACGACCACATGCCCTCGTTGCCGCGGTACAGCGTGCCGCGCGGGGTCTTGGATGTGGTCTGGGCTACCGACGGTGTGACGCGTGCTGGTGCAGACACGGTCGTCCTCCCTGGATCGAACACGGTTCGTGGGGGCGATCGATGCCCCGGTGGGGCGGTTGACCCCCGGCGTCACATGGGCGCACAACGATTCTAGGCCGGGAAAATGAGGCGGGGCGACGAAGGGCACCCTAAAGAAAGCGGGTTCTTGCGCCGGGCGGCGCCGCGGCGTCCCGGTACGCTCAGGGCATGGTCGACGAGATCCCGGACTTCTATGCCGTCATCCCCGCCGGAGGGGTGGGCAGTCGGCTGTGGCCGCTGTCGCGCGCCGACGCCCCGAAGTTCCTCCACGATCTGACGGGGTCGGGCCACTCGCTCCTCCGCGACACGTGGGACCGGCTGGCACCGCTGTCGGGACCCGACCGCATCGCCGTCGTCACCGGTCGCGCGCATCGCGCCGCCGTCGAGTCCCAGCTGCCCGGCATCCCGGACAAGAACGTCTTCCTCGAGTCGGAGCCGCGCGACTCGGCCGCCGCCATCGGACTGGCGGCCGCCATCCTGCACCGGCGGCATCCGGACGTCATCATCGGCTCGTTCGCGGCCGACCACGTCATCCGGGGCAGCCGCGTGTTCGAGTTCGCGGTGCGCGACGCGGTCGAGGTCGCGCGCGAGGGCTACATCTGCACGATCGGCATCACCCCGTCCGAGCCCGCCGTCGGGTTCGGCTACATCAAGCGCGGCGGAGAGCTCATCGTCGAGGGTGCCCGCGACGCGTCGCTGGTCGAGCGCTTCGTCGAGAAGCCCGACCTCGAGACGGCCCGCGCCTATGTCGCCGACCGGTCGTACCTGTGGAACGCCGGTATGTTCATCGCGCGCGCCGACGTGCTGCTGGCCGAGATCGAAGCGAACAGTCCCGAGCTCCACGCGGGCCTGATGGAACTCGCCGAGGCCTGGGACGACCGCGATCGTCGCGGCCCCGCGGTGGACCGCATCTGGCCGAAGCTGGAGAAGATCGCGATCGACTACGTCGTCGCGGAGCCCGCCGCGGAGAAGGGCAGGCTCGCCGTGGTCCCGGGCCACTTCGACTGGGACGACGTCGGCGACTTCGCGAGCCTCGCGAAGCTGAACTCCAACGGGCGCAAGAACGACCTCGCCATCCTGGGCGAGAACGCGCGCATCCTCTCGGATGCCGCCAGCGGCATCGTCGTGAGCCACACCTCGCGGGTGATCAGCCTGATCGGGGTGAAGGACATCGTCGTCGTCGACACCCCCGACGCGCTCCTGGTGACCACGAGCGAGCACGCGCAGCGCGTCAAGCACGTCGTCGACGCCCTCAAGCTGACGGGCCGCGGCGACGTTCTGTGACGCGCACATTGCGTCTTTGTAACCATTGGCGGGGCGGGGTGCGTCCGGGGTGCAACCCTGGCGAAACAGTAGGTAACTTCTTTCCAGCCGCCGCGAAGTCCGCGGCGCCTTCAATGTGGAGGCTGCATTGACTCTCTCGACCCCCCAGAAGATCGCCGGTATCACAGCTGCCGCGGGTCTTCTCGTCGCTCTCGCCGGCTGCGGTTCGGCACCCGAAGCCGAATCCAGCGGTGACGCCGGCGCCGGCGAAGCCGTCGACGGCTTCATGCCCTGCCTGATCTCGGATGAGGGCGGCTGGAACGACAAGTCCTTCAACCAGTCCGCCAAGACCGGTATGGACTCCGCGCTCGAGGAGCTGGGTGTCGAGGGCATCGAGCTCGAGTCGACCACTCCGAACGACTACGCGCCGAACCTCGAGCAGCTCGTCGCCGAGGGTTGCACGTTCATCGTCTCGGTCGGCTTCAACCTCTCCGCCGCCACGGTGGAGTCGGCCCTCGCCAACCCCGACATCGACTACGCGATCATCGACGACCTCGCCGACAACGACTTCAACGGTGAGACCGACGCGCCCAACATCAAGCCGCTGGTGTTCAACACGGCAGAGGCCGCCTACCTCGGCGGATACGCCGCGGCATCGTGGTCGCAGCAGAGCGGCGTGAACAAGGTCGGCACCTTCGGCGGCATGCAGATCCCGTCGGTCGCCGTGTTCATGGACGGCTTCCAGCTCGGCGTCGAGAAGTTCAACGAGGACAAGGGCGGCGCCGTCGAGGTGCTCGGTTGGGACATAGCCACCGAAGAGGGCCTGTTCACCGGTGGCTTCGCGGCCAACGACACCGCCAAGCAGACCGCGCAGAACCTGCTCGACCAGGGTGCCGACGTCATCCTGCCCGTCGGCGGACCGGTCTACCAGAGCGCCGCAGCGGCGATCAACGACGGCGGAGCCGACACGCTCATGCTGGGTGTCGACACCGACCTCGCCGTCGCCGACGAGACCGTCGCCGACCTCGTGCTCGTCTCGATCATGAAGGCCATCGACGTCGCCGTCCACGACGCGACCGTCGAGGCCGCCGGTGGCGACTTCAGTGTCGAGCCCTACGTCGGAGACCTCGAGAACGAGGGCGTCAAGCTCTCGAGCTTCCACGACTTCGAGTCGCAGCTGCCCGAGGGCCTGGCCGATGAGCTGACGGCCCTGCAGGACGCCATCATCGCCGGTGACATCACCGTGGAGTCGCCGAACTCCCCGTGAGTCGGCTCTTCGGTCGGGGCCGGGAGACATCGTCTCCCGGCCCCGACCCCTGTCCGCCGTCCCTCAACGTCACATAGATTGGCGACCATGAAGCTCGAACTCCGGGGCATCACCAAGCGCTTCGGCACCCTCGTCGCGAACGACCACATCGACCTCGTGGTCCAGCCCGGCGAGATCCACGCCCTGCTGGGCGAGAACGGTGCCGGCAAGTCGACGCTGATGAACGTCCTCTACGGCCTGTACCAGGCCGACGACGGTCAGATCCTGCTCGACGACGCACCCCAGAACTTCCGCGGTCCCGGCGATGCCATGGCCGCCGGCATCGGCATGGTGCACCAGCACTTCATGCTCATCCCCGTCTTCACCGTCGCCGAGAACGTCATGCTCGGACACGAGGACACCAAGGGCATCGGCGCCCTCGACCTCGCCAAGGCGCGCCGTCATGTTCGCGAGGTCGCCGACCGGTTCGGCTTCCAGATCGACCCCGACGCCCTCGTCGGGGACCTCCCCGTCGGCGTGCAGCAGCGGGTCGAGATCATCAAGGCGCTCTCGCGCGACGCGAAGGTCCTGGTCTTCGACGAGCCCACGGCGGTGCTCACCCCGCAGGAGACCGACGAGCTCATGGCGATCATGCGCCAGCTGCGCGACGAAGGCACCTCCATCGTGTTCATCACCCACAAGCTGCGGGAGGTCCGCGAGGTCGCGGACCGCATCACCGTCATCCGGCTGGGCAAGGTCGTCGGCGAGGCGTCTCCGACCGCGACCAACGCCGAACTCGCCTCACTGATGGTCGGACGCGCCGTCGAACTCACGGTCCGCAAGGGCGCGCCGCGGCTGGGCGACGGAGGCCTCGCGGTGCGAGACCTCCGTGTGCTGACCCCCGGCGGCGCCGTCGTCGTCGACGGTGTGAGTTTCGACGTGCGCCCGGGCGAGGTCCTGGGCGTGGCGGGAGTGCAGGGCAACGGCCAGACCGAGCTCGTCGAGGCCATCGTCGGCCTCGCGAGCAAGGTCGAGGGCTCGATCCGCCTGGGCGAGACCGAGCTGGTCGGCCGCAGTGTCCGCGGGATCCTCGACGCCGGCGTCGGCTTCGTTCCCGAGGACCGCAAGGAAGACGGCCTCGTCGGCGGCTTCTCCGTGGCCGAGAACCTCATCCTCGACCGATCGAACGACCCCGAGTTCGTCACGGCGGGCACCGTCCGCCGTGCTGCCCTCGAGTCCTTCGCTCGGGATCGCATCGCCGAGTACGACATCCGCACGCAGGGCCCGCACACCGCTGCCGGCACGCTCTCGGGCGGCAACCAGCAGAAGGTCGTCATCGCCCGCGAGATGAGCCGCGACCTGCGGCTCTTCGTCGCTGCACAGCCCACGCGCGGCGTGGACGTGGGGTCGATCGAGTTCATCCACAAGCGCATCATCGAGACGCGCGACGCCGGCGTGCCCGTGGTGGTCGTCTCGACCGAGCTCGACGAGGTGACCGCCCTCGCCGACCGCATCGCGGTCATGTACCGGGGCGCCATCGTCGGCATCGTCCCCGGTGACACCCCCCGCGACATCCTCGGCCTCATGATGGCCGGCGAACCCCACCCGGAGGTGGCCGCATGAGCGACTCGACACCCGGCGCCCACGAGACCGCGCGCAGCGGCGCGCCCGAGCAGCTGCCCGCCGCATCGAGCCCGTTGACCGGTCAGCCCGAAACCGCTCCGCCGCGCACCAACGTCGTGATCAAGGAGCTGATGCGCGGCAACGCCGTCACCACGATCCTCGCCGTCGTGCTCGCCCTCATCGCCGGAGGCGTGCTGATCGCCTTCACCGACGACGACGTGCAGGAGGCGGCGGGGTACTTCTTCGCCCGCCCCGGCGACACCCTCGCCGCCATCTGGAGCGCCGTCTACGGTGGCTACGAGGCCCTGTTCCGCGGAGCGGTGTTCAACCCGCGCGTCGACGACTTCGCCGCGCAGATCCGTCCGCTGACGAATTCGCTCGGCTTCGCGGCGCCGCTGATCGCCGCGGGTCTGGGCGTCGCGCTCGCCTTCCGCGTCGGGCTGTTCAACATCGGCGCCCGCGGCCAGATCCTCGTGGGCGCGGGCTTCGCCGCCCTCGTGACCTTCGGACTCGACCTGCCGATGTGGATCCACCTGCCGCTGACCCTGCTGGCCGGCATCGCCGGCGGCGCCATCTGGGGCGGCATCGTCGGTGTGCTGAAGGCCCGGACCGGGGCGCACGAGGTCATCCTCACGATCATGCTCAACTACGTGGCGTTCTACTTCGTCACCTGGATGATCCGCACCCCCGGCATCCTGCAGAAAGAGGGCACGAACCAGCCCATCACCGCCGAGACGCCGGCCTCGGCGCAGTTCCCCGACCTGTTCGGGGCCGGTTTCCCCTCGCTGGACTGGGGGTTTGTCGTCGTCATCGCCGCCACCGTGCTCGTGTGGTGGGTCATCGAACGCTCGAGCCTCGGTCTCCGGATGCGCGCCGTCGGTGAGAACCCGCACGCAGCGCGCGCGGCGGGGATCGGCGTCGAGCGCATCTACGTCTACGCGATGCTCTTCGCCGGGGGCCTGGCCGGCCTCGCCGCCATGAACCAGATCCAGGGATCGATCACCACCGGCTTCAGCGGCACGATCGACGCCGGCATCGGCTTCGACGCGATCACCGTCGCCCTGCTCGGTCGCAGTCGCGCGTGGGGCGTGTTCGCCGCCGGCATCCTGTTCGGCGCGATGAAGGCGGGCTCGTTCTCGATGCAGGCGCAGGGCATCCCCGTCGACATCGTGCTGGTCGTGCAGGCTCTGATCGTGCTGTTCATCGCGGCGCCGCCCCTGCTGCGCACGGTGTTCTTCCTCCCCAAGACGGACCTCGAGAAGGCGGCCAAGGCGAGAGCCAAGGCGGCGAAGAAGGCGGTGACGGCATGACCACGCTCAGCCCCGCGGAATCCGCCGACGGCACGATCCAGCTCGCCACCGTCCGGCAGCGGCGACTGAAGGTGCCCATCACGCTCGGCGTCGTGTCGGTGCTGCTGGCAGCCCTGTTCGCCTTCGCCCCCCGCGACGGCCAGAGCACCTTCCGTCTCGGTGACGCCTCGGCTGCGCTGGGCCTGCCCGACGTGGCAGTGCCCACTGCGATGACGTCGTGGTCGGTCCTCGTCGTGCTCGTCGCGCTGACGGCGCTCGCGTTCTGGCTGGCCGGGTCGTACCGGCCGGTGCCGCTGTGGCTGACGCTGCTGTTCGGTGTGCTGGGGGTCTTCGCCTTCCTCACCTGGGCCGCCGCCGGCGGACTCGTGCCCGTCACCGGGCTGCTCTTCGGCGCGGTGTCGCTGTCGGTCCCGCTGGTGTTCGGAGCGCTCGGCGGCGTCATCGGCGAACGCGTCGGCGTCGTCAACGTCGCCATCGAGGGGCAGCTGCTGCTCGGGGCGTTCTCCGCCGCGCTGCTGTCGAGCATCACCGGCAACCCGTTCGTCGGTCTGATCGGCGCGATGATCGGCGGCGTGCTGGTCTCGTTCGTCCTGGCCGCGTTCGCGATCAAGTACCTCGTCGAGCAGGTCATCGTCGGCGTCGTGCTCAACGTGCTCGTCACCGGTCTCACCGGCTTCCTCTACGGCGCGCTGCTCGTGCCCAACGAGAGCGAGCTGAACCGGCCGGTGCGCTTCACCCGCCTCGAGATCCCGCTGCTCAGCGACATCCCGATCATCGGTCCGGTGCTGTTCAACCAGACGATCATCGTCTACCTCATGTTCGTCACGGTCGCCGTCGTGACGTGGGCGCTCTACCGCACCCGCTGGGGCCTGCGCCTCCGCGCGGTCGGTGAGCACCCGCAGGCCGCCGACACGGTGGGCATCAACGTCAACCGCTCCCGGTTCTGGAACGTCTCGCTCGCGGGCGCGATCGCCGGCATCGGTGGCGCCTACTTCACCCTCGTGTCGGTGCCGCAGTTCGGCAAGGAGATGACGGCCGGCCTCGGCTTCATCGCTCTGGCCGCGGTGATCTTCGGCCGGTGGGATCCGCTGCGCGCAGCCCTGGCTGGACTGCTGTTCGGTTTCGCCACGAACCTGCAGAACCTCCTGACGGTGCTGCGCACGCCCATCCCGAGCGAGTTCATGCTCATGCTCCCGTACGTGGTCACGATTCTCGCGGTCGCCGGTTTCGCCGGCCAGATCCGCGGACCGGCGGCTGCGGGCAAGCCCTACATCAAGGGATGACGGATGCTGACGCATCCTCATCCGGACAAGGAACACCTCTCGTGACAGACATCGACTGGGACGAGCTCCGCGCTGTCGCCACCGACGCCATGACCCGCGCCTACGCGCCCTACTCCCGCTACCGGGTCGGCGCCGCCGCTCTCGTGAGCGACGGTCGCATCGTTTCGGGCTGCAACATCGAGAACGCCTCGTACGGCGTGGGACTGTGCGCCGAGTGCGCGCTCGTCGGCGACCTGCACATGTCGGGCGGCGGCCAGCTGGTGGCCTTCGTGTGCGTGAACAACGACGGTCAGACGATCATGCCGTGCGGCCGCTGCCGTCAGCTGCTGTACGAATTCGCCCTCCCGGGGATGCTGCTCGAGACCGTGTCGGGCATCCGCACGATCGACGAGGTGCTGCCCGATGCGTTCGGGCCCCGCGACCTCGAGGAGGCCGCCCGATGAGCGCCGAGTCGCCCGCGTCCGTCGTCGAGGCGTTCGACGCCGTCGACGTCATCCGTACCAAGCGCGACGGCGGCGCCGTCTCCGAGGACGCGCTGCGCTGGATGATCGACGCCTACACGCGCGAGTACGTCGCCGACTCGCAGATGGCCGCCTTCGCGATGGCCGTGCTGCTGAACGGGATGCAGCGCGACGAGATCCGCGTCATGACCGACGCGATGATCGCCTCGGGCGAGCGCATGAGCTTCGCCGGGCTCGGCAAGCGCACGGTCGACAAGCACTCGACCGGCGGTGTCGGCGACAAGATCACACTGCCGCTCGCCCCGCTTGTCGCGGCGTTCGGCGTCGCGGTGCCGCAGCTGTCCGGCCGCGGCCTCGGGCACACCGGCGGCACGCTCGACAAGCTCGAGTCCATCCCGGGGTGGCGTGCCGCCCTGTCGAACGACGAGATGTTCGCGCAGCTGCAGGGCGTCGGTGCCGTGATCTGCGCGGCCGGATCGGGGCTCGCACCCGCCGACAAGCGCCTGTACGCGCTGCGCGATGTCACCGGGACGGTCGAGGCGATCCCGCTCATCGCGTCGAGCATCATGTCGAAGAAGATCGCCGAGGGCACCGAGTCGCTCGTCCTCGACGTGAAGTTCGGCTCGGGCGCCTTCATGAAGGACGTCGACAAGGCGCGTGAGCTCGCCCGCACGATGGTCGCGCTCGGCGCCGACTCGGGCGTCGCGACCACCGCGCTCCTCACCGACATGAACGCGCCTCTCGGGCTCGCGATCGGCAACGCGAACGAAGTGCGCGAGTCCGTGGAGGTGCTCGCGGGCGGCGGCCCGGCCGACGTCGTCGAGCTGACCGTGGCCCTCGCCCGAGAGATGCTCGCGCTCGCGGGACAGCCGGATGCCGACGTCGAGGCGGCGCTCGCAGACGGCCGCGCGATGGACGTCTGGCGACGCATGATCCAGGCTCAGGGCGGCGACCCGGATGCCGCGCTTCCGGCGCCGCGCGAGACGCACACCGTCACCGCCCCGGCCGCCGGTGTCGTCTCCCGGCTCGAAGCCCTGCCCTTCGGCATCGCCGCCTGGCGCCTCGGCGCCGGTCGCGCCCGAGCCCAGGATCCGGTCATCCACGCCGCGGGCATCGACCTGCACGTCAAGCCCGGCGACGAGGTGGCTGCCGGTCAGCCGCTGTTCACCCTGCTCGCCGATGATGCGGCCCGGTTCGACCGTGCTCTCGATGCGCTCCACGGCGCGTGGGAGATCGACGACGACGCCCCGCCCGCGGGGCCGCTGGTCCTCGAGCGCATCACCGCCTGACCACCGGCAGACGCCGGTCGGACCTCGACCACCACCCGCCAGATCAACCCGCAGGATCCACCCGGAGGAGCCGCCATGCCGATCGAACAGCACGCCGACATCAAGCTGCAGGGCGTCTCCGTCCGGTCGCTGCCGAAGGTCTCGCTGCACGACCATCTCGACGGCGGTGTGCGGCCGGCGACGATCGTCGAGCTGGCGGACGAGCTCGGACACGACCTGCCCGAGACCGACGCCGACGACCTCGCGGACTGGTTCGAGGAGCAGAGCGACTCGGGCTCGCTCGTCGACTACATCAAGACCTTCGACGTCACGCTCGCCGTCATGCAGACCCGTGACGGACTCCGCCGTATCGCGCGCGAGTTCGTCACCGACCTCGCCGCCGACGGCGTCGTGTACGGCGAGGTGCGCTGGGCGCCGGAGCAGCACCTGCAGCGGGGGCTCTCTCTGCAGGACGCGGTCGACGCGGTGCAGGAGGGCATCGAAGAGGGCGAGGATGCCGCCGAGGCGGGCGGCCACGACATCCGTGTCGGGCAGATCCTGTCGGCGATGCGGCAGGCGGATCGGTCGCTCGAGATCGCGCGTCTGGCGGTCGAGAACCGCGGGCGGGGCGTCTCGGGGTTCGACATCGCCGGACCGGAGGACGGCTTCCTGCCGGCCCAGCACCGCGCCGCGTTCGACTACCTCGCCTCGGAGTTCTTCCCGGTCACCGTGCACGCGGGTGAGGCGGCCGGCCTCGAGTCGATCCGTTCCGCGCTCATCGACGGGCGGGCACTGCGGCTCGGCCACGGCGTGCGCCTCGCGTCGGACCTCAACGTCGTCTCGCGCGAGGGCGAAGAGGTTCTCGTGCAGTTCGGCGACCTCGCACGCTGGGTGCGCGACCGCGAGATCCCGCTCGAGCTGGCGCCGTCGTCGAACCTGCAGACCGGTGCGATCGAGGGCTGGGGCACGCAGTGGGAGGACCACCCCTTCGACCTGCTGTACCAGCTCGGCTTCTCGGTCACGGTCAACGTCGACAACCGGACGCAGAGCCGCACGTCGCTCACCCGCGAGCTGGCCACCCTGGCCCAGACGTTCGATTACGACCTCGATGATCTGCAGGCCTTCCAGCTCAACGCCGCGGCCGGCGCATTCCTCTCGGTCGAGGAGCGCGAGGAGCTCATCGAGGTCATCGCGGAGGGCTTCGGCGCCTGACCGGGGTCCAACTCTCTCGAGGTCCCAGTTGGGCCGGGTTTCAGCGTCTGATTCCCGGCTGAACTGGGACCTCGCGGGTTCTGCCCAGCGGCCGGTGAGCCCGGGATACTCACAGGCGCGGGGGGTCGCAGCTGCGCGAGCGGCGAGCGGGCCGAGGCTGTCGGGATGCGCCGGCCCCAGCCCCTTCCGGAACCGCTGCGGGGAGTTCCGTTCTCGGTCGGAGCTGCCCGAGCGATGGGCGTGACGGCGGGGCGACTCGACGCGAGCGACCTCGAGATCCCGTTTCGCGGTCTCCGGGTACCGCGAGGGGCCAGCCCCGCGGATGTCGCGGAGCGGTGCGCGCAGTATGCGGTGCGGCTGCGGCCCTGGCAGTTCTTCAGCCACGACACCGCGCTCGCGCGATTCGGGGCCCCGCTCCCGTTCGGGAGCGACCCGCTCGCCCTGCACGTGGCGGCTCACCGGCCGAAGCGCGAGCCGCGAGCCGCCGGAGTCATCGGGCACCGCCTCGGCGAACGTTCTCCGGCGGTGTGGACTGTCGGCGGCATCCCGTTCGAGCATCCCGCCCGCGCGTGGCGGCACGTGGGCGCGACGTGGCAGCACGACGACCTCGTTGCGGCGGGCGACCACCTCATCGGGCGCGGCGGGCTCGTGACCCTCGAGCAGCTGAGCGAGGAGGTCGAGCTGCACGCAACGCGGGGGCGCAGCCGGCTCATCCGTGCGCTGGCCGACATCCGGCCGGGTGCGGAGTCGTCGGAGGAGACGCGTCTGCGTCTGGTCCTCCAGCGAGCGGGGCTTCCCGAGCCGGAGCTGAATCAGGAGCTGCGACGGGCATCCGGCGTCTTCGTTGCACGGCTCGACCTCGCGTATCGGCGATGGCGGGTGGCTGTCGAGTACGACGGTCGTCAGCATGCCTTCGACGATGCGCAGTTCGCGCGCGACGCCGACCGCTGGCATGCAATCAGAGCGAGCGGCTGGGAGCATGTGCGGATCCTGCGCCACCACCTCCGCGGTGACGGTCGGCCGGCGGTCGATATGGTCCGGTCCGCCCTTCTCCGAGCCGGCTGGCGTCCCTGACCTCCGAAGTCCCCGCCGAGGTCCCACTTGAGCCGGGTATAGCCGCCGAGTTCCCGGCCGGACTGGGACCTCGGTGAGGCGGCGCCACCGAGCCGCCCAGCGGGTCAGCGGGGGAGGGTGGTGACCAGCTGGGACAGGGCGGCGGTGACGTCGGCGCGCATGTCGGGGTCGGAGATCGTCGGCGTGCCGTCACCGGACTGGGGGCCGTAGTCGCCGAACGACGCGTGGCTGGCGCCGGGGATCTCGACGAAGGTCGCATCGGCGGGCAGGAGGTGCCGATTGTCATCGACCTTCTGCGGAGTCGTCAGCCCGTCTTCCGAACCGGACAGGCTCAGCACGGGCGCTCCCGAGTCCGCGAGGTCCGTCGCGCAGTACGACGCGAAGAGCACGAGCCCGTCGGCATCCGGGGCCAGCTGACACGCGCGCACGCCGCCGAGGGAATGCCCGCCGACGAGCCAGGTGTCCACGTCGGGCACGAGCTCGGTGAAAGACGACAGCGGCCGCGGATCGAAGAACGCGAGGTTGAGCCAGGGTCGGGTGATGACGACCGTCACGTCGTCCTCGGCGACCACGTCGGCGAGGATCGCGGCGTAGGCCTCGGCCTGCACCTTCGCTCCCGGCACGAAGACGAGACCGACCTCCGCCGGACCCGATACCGGCTCGAGCACGACGCTGCCGTCGACCTCGGACATCACGACGCGATCGTCGGCGCGGACCGCGTCGAGGGGGCCCGGCTCGGCCTCCATCACGCCCACCTGGCTCCAGATCAGGATGCCGATGATCCCGGCGACGAGGATGCCGGCGACCGAGAGCGCGGCGATCACGAGGACCCGCCGCGTCCGCGACCGGCGGCGCGGGCGACCGGACTCGTCGCCCGTCGCCCGCGCCGCCGTCGCGTCATCCGTCATCGGGCGCCGGCGCCGATCGCGTCCTGACGCTCGGAGACGACGCGCTCGATGCGCGCGAAGAGCGGGTGCCCCGGCTCGAGCCCCGTCACGGAAGCCGTGAAGGATGCCGCATCCTCGGCGCGCAGGCGCTGCTGCAGCTCGACCGACTGCGGGTCTTCCGCGTCGTCGAACGCGAGGGCCGCGCCGATGGCGGAGACGAGGGCGTCGACCGGCAGGCCCGCCTCGGCCGCTTCGGCGGCGGGGCCGACGAAGCGCTCGTGTCGCGAGAGCTTGCGCAGCGGCTGGCGCCCCACGCGTCCGACGGTGTCGGGCAGCTCGGGGTTGGCGAAGCGGCGCAGGATGGTGGCGCGGTACTCGGCCAGCTCTCCGGCATCGAGACCGTGCTTGTGCACGAGCAGGGCGGAGGTCTCCTCGAGCGCTGCCGAGACGCTCGCGGCGATCTCGGGGACGGCGAGCGCCTCCGCGACCGTCGGCGTGCCCGCCTGCGCGCCGAAGTACGCCGTCGTGGCGTGCCCGGTGTTGACCGTGAAGAGCTTGCGCTCGATGTACGGCTCGAGGTCGTCGACGAAATGCGCGCCGGGGATGTTCGGCAGCGCACCGCCGAACGGCCCGGACTCGATCGCCCACTCGTAGAACGGCTCGACCGTGACGTCGACGCCGGCACCGGCCGGCTGCGCGGGCACGATGCGGTCGACGGCGGTGTTGGCGAAGACCGCGCGGCCCGACACGGCCTCCCACGCGTCGCCCGCCTGGGCGCGGATCTCGTCGCGCAGCAGGTCGGTTGCGCCGATCGCGTTCTCGCACGCCATCACGGCCAGGGGAGCGGCCGCGGGGTCGCGCAGGCCCAGGCCGGCGAGGATGTGGGGCGCGATGAACTTCAGAACGGTGGGACCCACCGCGGTCGTGACGACGTCCGCGGTCGCGACGGCATCCGCGACGGCCTGCGGGTCCTCGGCGCTGTTGATGGCGCGAAAGCCGGTGACCGTCCGGTCGACCCCGCCCTCACCGACCTCGTGCACGGTGTACTCCGAGGCCGCGTTGATGGCGTCGACGAGCGGGGCTGCCACATCGGAGAAGACCAGGTCATAGCCGCCTTCGTCGAGCAGCAGGCCGACGAAGCCGCGCCCGATGTTGCCGGCGCCGAAGTGGACGGCGGTGCTCACTGGTTCACCGACGCGAGCAGCGCGTAGAGCTCGTCGGGGGTCTGCGCGGCCTTCAGGCGCGCGACGTCGTCCTCCTCCGAGAAGAGGAGGGCGATTTGAGACAGGATGTCGAGGTGCTCGTCGCCCTTGCCGGCGATGCCGACGACGAACGACACCGGCTCTCCGCCCCAGTCGACACCGCCGTCGTAGCGGACGAACGACAGGGCCGAGTCGAGGATGGCGTCCTTGGTCTCGTTGGTGCCGTGGGGGATGGCGAGCTCGTTGCCCATGTACGTCGACACGGTCTGCTCGCGCTGCTGCATGGCGTCGAAGTAGGCCGAGGTCACAGCGCCGGCGGACTCGAGCAGGTCGGCGGCCTCCTTCATCGCCTCTTCGCGGGTGGCGCTTCCGGAGTGGATGCGGATCTGACCGATGTTCAGGACCTCACGTGCCATGTCTGTCTCCTTCGAGTGGTGTTGCTGGGGGATGACGCGGGGCCGGGGCGGATGGACCGCCCCGGCCCCGGGTCTGGGTTTCGAGATTACGCGTCGCCGCTGTGCTGCTTGCGGACCATGTCCACGACCTCGTCGTACTTCGGCGAGTTCATGAAGTTGTCCACCGACACGTGAACCGCGTCGGGGTTCTGCGCCTTGGCGCGGTCGGTCAGCTGCTGCTGCGTGATGACCAGGTCGGCGCTGCCGTCGAGGTTCGCGATCGCCTTGTTGACGACCGTGACGTCGTCGATGCCGGCCTTCTTGAACTTGTTGCGGAGCACGCTCGCGCCCATCGCCGACGAGCCCATGCCCGCGTCGCAGGCGAAGACGATCGACTGGATCGGCTTGGTCGCCGTCGCGGTGCCGGTGCCGGTTTCGGCGGCGGCCCCGGTTGCGGCGGCGGCACCCGATGCGCGCAGACCCGACAGGGCCTCCGAGCTCTTGCCCTTGTTCGCCTCGGTGCGGGCGATGGCGTCGGCGAAGTTGCCCTCACCGGCCTGCTCGCGAGCGAGGTCGCGCTTGCGGCTGGCGAGGAGGATCGCCGCCGAGACCGCGAACGTGACACCGGCCGAGATGATCACCGAGAGGATGACGCCGAGGTGGCTGCCCGGGGCGGTCTGGATGAGCACCGCGAAGATCGATCCCGGCGAGGCCGCCGCGACCAGGCCGGATCCGAAGATGGCGTTGGTGGCAACGCCACTGGCGCCACCGGCGATGAGCGCGACGATCAGGATGGGCTTCGCCAGCACGTACGGGAAGTACACCTCGTGGATGCCGCCGAAGAACTGGATGATGAACGCACCCGGTGCGGTTCCCCGAGCG
Organism: Microbacterium arborescens; assembly: GCF_049707515.1. Lineage (GTDB taxonomy): Bacteria > Actinomycetota > Actinomycetes > Actinomycetales > Microbacteriaceae > Microbacterium > Microbacterium arborescens_B. The sequence continues at coordinate 375,117 of NZ_JBNAFI010000001.1, forward strand.
ATGCCCACGCCGAAGACGGAGATCGCGAGCAGGAGGCCCGCGCCCGGGCCGGGGTTCGCCTCGACGAGGAAGAGCAGGCTCTTGCCGGTCTCGAGCGATTCCTGGGTTCCGAGCGGAGTGAACACGCCGTGGTTGATGGCGTTGTTGAGGAACAGCACCTTCGCGGGCTCGACGATGATGCTCGCCAGGGGGATCAGGCCGCGGTCGACGAGGAAGCCGACGGCGCCGCCGAGCACATCGGTGACGAACTTCATCACCGGGGCGAGCCAGAAGAAGGCTGCGAGCGCGGCGAAGAACGCCACGAAGCCGGCGCTGAAGTTGTCGACGAGCATCTCGAATCCGGCGCGGACCTTGCCCGCCCACAGCTTCTCGATCGTCTTGAGCGCGAGCGCCGTCAGGGGGCCGGCGACCATCGCGCCGAGGAACATGATCGTGCCCGAGGCGCCGACGATGACACCCATCGCGGCGACCGCACCGACGACGCCGCCCCGCACGCCGAAGACCATGCGGCCACCGGTGTAGGCGATCAGGGTCGGGAGCAGGTAGGTGATGATCGGGCCGACCAGACCGGTCCATTCGGTGCCGTCCGGGGTGATCCCGCCGCCGAGCATGCGGGAATCAGCCCACTGCCAGGCTTCGATGGGGCCGTCCTGGCCGACCCAGCCGGTGTCGATGAAGAGGGCGGTGATCAGGCCCCACGCGATGAATGCCGCGATGTTGGGCATGACCATGCCCGAGAGGAAGGTGCCGAACCGCTGCACGCGGACCCGGACCCCACCTCCCGATGGTGACGTAGACGTCGTTGTCATTTCTGGTTCTCCTTCTGGTGCGGTGCGTAGTGGTGCGAAGTGCGGATGCGGGTCAGATGCCGGCGGCGGTCTGAGCTGCTGCCCGGGCCGAGGCCGCGTCGGTCGCGGTCAGGGCCGCCTCGGCGATGCGACGGGCATCGTCGAGGGTGTGGGCGAGCAGCGTGGCACGGACGTCGGCCAGCGCCGTCGGCGCCATCGACAGGCTCGTGGCGCCGAGGCCTACGAGCACGACGGCCAGCAGCGGGTCGGCTGCGGCCTCGCCGCAGATGCCGACGGGCTTGCCGTTGGCCTGGCCGGCCTTGCCGGTCTCGTGGATGAGGCGCAGCACAGCCGGGTGCCAGGGATCCTGGAACGACGACACCGAGCCGAGCAGGCGGTCGGCGGCGAGGGTGTACTGCGTGAGGTCGTTGGTGCCGATCGAGGCGAAGTCGGCGATCTTGAGCACGTGGTCGGCCAGCAGCGCCGACGAGGGAACCTCGACCATGACGCCAGCGGTCTTGATGCCGTACTCGCGGGCGATCGAGACGAAGTACTCCGTCTCTTCCACGGTCGAGACCATCGGCGCCATGACCCAGAGGTCGGCCTCGGCCGCGGCATCCGCTTCGGCGAGCGCGGTGAGCTGCTCGCGCAGGATGTCCTCGCTGGCGCGGAGGGCCCGGAGGCCGCGCAGGCCGAGGGCGGGGTTCTCCTCGTGCGCGTCGTTGAGGAAGGCGAGGGGCTTGTCGGCACCGGCATCCAGCGCGCGCACCACGACCTTCTGGCCGGGGAAGGCCTGCAGCAGCTTCGTGTACGCCTCGCGCTGCTGGGCGACGGTGGGCGCCTGCGCCGAGCTGAGGAAGAGGAATTCGGTGCGGAAGAGGCCGACGCCCTCGGCGCCGAGCTCGACGGCCTGCGCCGCGCCCTCGGGCTTGCCGAGGTTCGCCAGCAGCGGGACGGCGGTGCCGTCCGCGAGCGCGCCGGGAGTGACCGGGGCGGATGCGGCCGACTTGCGCTCGTCGGCGCGGTTCTGTGCCTGCGTGAGCTCGTCCTGGCTGGGTTCGGTGGTGACGACGCCCTTGGCGGCATCGACGATCACGGTCTCGCCTTCGGCGAGGTTGGCGGCGTCGGTGACGCCGACGACCGCGACGATCGACTTCTCGCGGGCGAGGATCGCGGTGTGCGAGGTCGGTCCGCCCTCGGAGGTGATGAGCGCGAGGACCATGTCGAGGTCGAGCAGGGCGGTGTCGGCCGGGGCGAGGTCCTTCGCCACGAGCACGAAGGGGTGGCCGGGCTCGGGCACGCCCGGGGCGGGCACCCCGCGGAGGTTCGCGATGACGCGCTGAGCGACGTCGTCGAGGTCGGCGGCGCGCTCACCGAGATAGCCGCCCATCGCCGAGAGCTGGTCGCGGAACGAGGCGAAGGCGTCGTACACGGCGAACTCGCCGGTCTTGCCGGCCTGCAGCCGAGTGGCGACCTCGGCCTCGAGGCTCGGGTCCTCGGCCATCATCGCCTGCGCCTCGAGCACGTCGCGAGCGGCGCCGCCCGCCTGTGCGCCGCGCTCTTCGAGCTCGCGCGCCACCGCGGCGACGGCATCCTTCACGCGGGCCGTCTCCTCGTCGAGCGACCGTGCGGACTTCTCATCCTTCGGCGCGGGAAGCGGCTCCGCCATCCGTGCGACCGGTCCCTGCGCGACTCCCAGGCCGATGCCCACTCCGCGAAGCTCACTCATTGCTCGATCTCCTTCGTATCGTCCGTGTTGGTATCGATGGTCGTTCGTCGTCACTCGTCGTGGTCGGTGGCGAGCAGGTCGGCGAGCGCGTCGAGGACGTTCTCGGCGCTGTCGCCGTCGGCCGTGAGGGTGACGTAGTCGCCGTACTCGACGCCGAGTGCGATGACCCCGAGGATGCTCGCGGCGTTGACGGGTGAGCCCGACCCCTTCGCGATGGTGACGTTCGCGCCGGACTGCTTGACCGCCTGAGCGAACAGCTTCGCGGGTCGGGCGTGAAGCCCGTTCGACGATCCGATGCGGACGGTACGTGATGCCTCGCTCATGAGGATGTCCTCTCCGTTGAAGGGATGTCGGTGCTGGAACGTGTCGGGGTGGGGGCCGGTGCGGTGACCAGCGCGAGCGTCCGGGTGCCGTCGAGATCTCGGAAGATGTCGGCGGGCATCAGGATGACGCGGGTCCCGCGGGCAGTCGCCGCCTCGGTGATCCGGTCCAGCTTCGGGATGAGCTGGGGGCCGACGAGGACGATGTCCGCCGCGTCGAGATCGATCGGCAGCGACTGCTCGGTTCCGGCGGTGGCGGTGATGTCGAGGCCGCGCGCCTGCGCCGCATGGCGAACCCGCTGTGCGACGAAGGTACTCGACGCACCCGCGCCGCATACGACCAGGATCCTCATCGACCCGCCTCCTCCTCTCCCCATTGTTGTGAGTGCCCTGAGAACGGACAAGGCCATCCTGCTTCCGCAGGGGCGGAAGGTCGGTCCGTCCGTGATGGAATGGGAGCGTGACCAGGAGCCGGCAGGACCGCGTCCTCGCGATTCTCGCGCGTGACGGCGACTGGGTGACCGCGGCGGCGCTCGCCGATGCGATCGGGGTCACCCCCCGATCGATCCGCACGTACGTCACGGCCCTCAACGCACGCGTGCCCGACGGCGTCGTCGTCGAGTCCGGACCCCAGGGCTATCGAGCCGGACCCGAGAGCGCGGCGGCCCTCCACGTCGGCGACGCGGGCACGCCGCGCGACCGGCTGCACCGGCTGGTGCGATCGCTCCTCGATTCCCCCGAGGGCATCGACGTGTTCGAGACGGCCGACGCCTTCTTCGTCAGCCCCGCGACGATCGATGCCGACCTCGGACGCGTCCGGGGCCTGTTGGGCGGCACCGAGCTCAGCCTCGAGCGCACCTCCTCGCGAGCGCGACTGCGCGGCACCGAGATGGCGCAGCGGAGACTGCTCAGCCGGCTCGCCCATGAGGAGACCGACGACGGCTCGTTCGACCTCGACAGCCTCCGCCGCACCCTCGGCGAACGCTCGGTCGGCGCGGTCGCATTCGGACCCTTCAAGTCCGATCTCGTCGACGCGCTCACCGAGCTCGGCTACTTCGTCAACGAGTTCGGCATCGGCGACGTCGTGATGCACATCGCCATCGCCGCCGACCGCATCACCCGGGGGCGGGCGCTCGAGGTCGCGGAAGCCGACGACGCCGCCTTCCGCGCCGAGATCGGCGACATCCTCGACCGCCTCACCCGCCGTCATCTCGGCGTCGTGCTCGGATCGGGCGACCGGCAGCACCTCGCCGCATTGGTCCTCACCCGCGTGGTCGCGCCGGGGGCGACCGAACCGGCGGCGCTGGTGCGTGAGCGCATCGATCCCGACGTCGCGACCGCGGTGCGCGATGTCGTCCGGCGCGCGGCCGCGGAATTCCTCGTCGACATCGACCAGGAGGACTTCGTGCTGCGCCTGTCGCTGCACGTGCAGAACCTCAAGCACCGCGCTCGCGAGCAGGCATGGTCGCGGAACCCCCTGACCCGGTCGCTCAAGGCGACGTACCCGATGATCTTCGAGGTGGCGGTCTACATCGCCGACGCGCTGCGCGGGCTGCTCGGCATCCCCCTCCTGGACGACGAGATCGCCTACATCGCGATGCACGTCGGGGGGCGGCTCGAGCGCAGCCGGCTGTCGGCGCAGGCGCTGACGGCCACGATCGTCTGCCCCGGCTACTACGAGCTCCATGAGCTGCTGCGCTCGAGCGTCGACCGTTCGCTCGGGCAGTCGCTCGACGTCGTCGGGGTCGAGACGCGCGTCGACCCCGACTGGGCGTCGATCGACACCGACCTGATCCTCTCGACGATCGCCCCGCCGGTCATGAGCGACCGCATCGTCCACATCCAGCCCTTCCTCACCGATGCCGACATCGATCGGGTGCAGACCGCGGCCGCGCGCCTCCGTCGCGCGCGACGTCTCGCGCGCCTGCGCGCCGAGCTGGAGCGCTACTTCGATCCCTCCGCCTTCATCCGGGGGCTCGACGGAGCCGGGGGAGAAGAGGGCGCGATCCGACGGCTCGGCTCGCTGCTGGTCGAGCAGGGCGTGATCGACGACGACTACATCGAGCGCACGATCGAGCGCGAGCAGCTGTCGTCGACCGCGTTCACCGACGCGCTCGCCGTACCGCACGCGATCGGGATGACTGCGACACGCACCGCCATCTCGCTCGGCATCGCCGACCCCTCGATCGCGTGGGGCGACGGACGGGTTCAGGTCGTGGCGATGGTGGCGTTCTCCGAGTCCGACCGCGCCGCGTTCCAGACGGTGTTCGAGCAGCTCGTCGAGGTGTTCAGCGAGCGCGAGAGCGTGCAGCGCATCGTCCGGCGCGGAACGACGTTCGGGGCGTTCCTCGACGAGCTCGTCGCCGTCGTCGACGGCTGATCGCCTGCGCTCAGCGGGCCAGGCGCGCCTCGAGCCCGAGCCGCACCGCGGGCCACTCGTGCGGGAGGATCGAGTAGACGACGGTGTCGCGCAGCGTCCCGTGCGGCCCCAGCCGGTGGTTGCGGAGCACGCCGTCCTGCTTCGCGCCGAGCCGCTCGATCGCGGCACGGGACGGGCGGTTGTGCCACGACGTGCGGAACTCCACCGCGATGGCGTCGCAGTCCTCGAACGCGTGGGCGAGCAGGAGGCGCTTCGCGGCGGTGTTGACGGCCGTCCGCTGCACCGTCGGTGAGAGCCAGGTGTGCCCGATCTCGACGCGGCGGTTCTGCTGGTCGATGTTGCAGAACGTCGTCATCCCCACCGCGATGTCGCCCCGCAGCACGGCGAACGGGTTCATGTGCCCCTCGTCACGCCAGGCGAGCCGCTGCGCGATGTCTGCCGGCACCGCATCGGGAACCGAGGTGTACCAGGCGTACTCGAGTCCGACGGTGGCTCGCGCCAGGTCCTCGGCGTGTTCGTGCGCGAGCGGCACGAGGCGCACGTGGTCGTCGGCGAGCTCGACAGGTTCGGTCAGCAGCACTCCCGAAGCCTAGCGGCGCGGAATGCGCGATACAGACGCCGGCCAGGTGGTGCTGGTGGGGTGCTGGGCGGCACTCGAGTCGACATCAGCCCCGCGCGTCCGACGAATGTATCGCCGGACGCGTGGGGCTGGTGTGCCGGAGGCGTGCCTCAGCCGATGCCGGCGAGCAGCTCGCGCACGCCGGCTTCGAGGTCGGCGAGTCGGGATGCCGCGTCGGCGGCGGAGTCGCCCCGGACGTCGAGGTAGAGCTTGAGCTTGGGCTCGGTACCGCTGGGCCGGACGAGGATGCGGGCATCGCCCTCGAGCCAGAGCCGCAGGATGTCGCCGAGCGGGGGACCGGCGACCGGGGCGGCGAGGTCCTCGAACGACACGACCGCGGCGCTGCCGACGCGGACGGGCGGAGCCGAGCGGAGTGCACTGGTGATGCGTCCGATGACGGCGAGGTCATCGACGCGGACCGACACCTGGCCGCTGGCGAAGCTGCCGAACTCGGCGTCGAACTCGGCGAGCAGGTCGCCGAGCGTCCGGCCCTGCTCGCGCGCCTCGGCCGCCAGCCCCAGGATCGCGACGGCCGCGGAGATGCCGTCCTTGTCCTTCACCGACTCCGGGTTCACCAGATACCCCAGCGCCTCTTCGAACCCGAAGACGAGACCGGGTGCACGCGAGATCCACTTGAACCCCGTCAGGGTCGCGTGGAAGTCGAGGCCGTACCGCTCGGCGACGACCTGCAGCGCGGGCGACGACACCAGCGAGCAGGCGAGCGAGGCACCCGCGACGGCACCGCTGGCGGCGGCCCGGCGGGCGGCTCGCCAACCGAGCAGCAGTCCGATCTGGTTGCCCGTCAGCGAGCGCCAGCCGCCGTCCACGGCGTCATCCGGGATCGCCACCGCGAGGCGGTCGGCGTCGGGGTCGTTGGCGAGGACGAACTCGGCGTCGCTCGCCCGCGCGGTCGCGAAGGCGAGGTCCATCGCCCCCGGCTCCTCGGGGTTGGGGAAAGCGACCGTCGGGAACCGGCCGTCAGGCTCGGCCTGCTCCGCGACCGGCACCGGGTGGGGGTAGCCGGCCGTGTCGAGGATGCGCAGCATCGTCTCGGTGCCCACGCCGTGCATGGCGGTGTAGACCCACCGCATCCCGTTCGCCCCCGCGGGCGCCGGTGCGACGTTCGCGGTCGCCGCGACGTAGGCCTCCACGACCGCGTCGTCGGCGGTCTCGTAGCTCGCGGAGCGGGGGAGGACCGAGATGTCGCCCGCGTCCGCGATCCGCTGGATGTGCGCGGCGATCTCGCCGTCCGCGGGCGGCACGATCTGCGAACCGTCGTCGCTTCCGCCCAGGTACACCTTGTAGCCGTTGTCGTCGGGCGGGTTGTGGCTCGCGGTGACCATGACGCCGGCATCGGCGCCGAGATGCCGCACCGCGAACGCCAGGACCGGCGTCGGCAGCAGCCGCGGCAGCAGGATCGCGCGGAGCCCGGCGCCGGCGAAGATCTCGGCGGAGTCCTGGGCGAACCGCGCCGACCCGCGGCGACCGTCGTAGCCGATGACGACGACGGGGGGAGCGTCGGGGCCGGCCTTCTCGAGCAGGTAGGCGCCGAGTCCGGCGGCGGCCTGCGTCACGAGCACGCGGTTCATCCGGTTGCTGCCGGCGCCGAGTCGGCCGCGGAGCCCCGCGGTGCCGAAGGCCAGACGGGTGCCGAATCGGTCGACGAGGTCGGCCTCCGCCGACGGGTCGCCCCCTTCGGCGGCCGCGATGACGGCCGTCAGCTCGTCGCGCGTCTCGGGGTCGGGGTCCTGCGCGAGCCAGCTCCGTGCCGCCTCGAGAGGCACCGCGGGACTTGTCGAGCCGGTTGTCACGCCCGTGGCGGGCTCTTCCGCGCCGGTCACAGCGCCTCGATCACACGGGCGAGGAGTGCCGAGATCACGGGCTCCGCCTCGCGACCGGCCTCGATCACCTCGGCGTGGCTGAGCGGGGACTCCTGAATGCCGGCGGCGAGGTTCGTGATGAGCGAGAAGCCCAGGACCTCCATCCCCGCCTCGCGCGCGGCGATCGCCTCGAGCGCCGTCGACATGCCCACGATGTCGCCGCCCATCGCGCGAGCCATCCGCACCTCGGCCGGGGTCTCGTAGTGCGGACCGCGGAACTGGGTGTAGACGCCCTCGTCGAGGCTCGGGTCGATCGAGCGGGCGAGATCGCGCAGCCGCGACGAGTACAGGTCGGTGAGGTCGATGAACGTCGCGCCCTCCAGCGGAGAGTCGGCGGTGAGGTTCAGGTGGTCGCTGATGAGGACGGGCTGACCGGGGCGCCAGGTCGGCTTGATGCCGCCGGCGCCATTGGTGAGCACCATGATCTTCGCGCCCGTGGCGGCGGCCGTGCGCACACTGTGAACGACCCGCCGAACGCCGTGGCCTTCGTAGTAGTGCGTGCGTGCACCGATGACGAGGACCCGCTTGCCCTCGGGCGTCAGGATGCTGCGGAGCGTCCCGACGTGGCCCTCGAGCGCCGGCCGACTGAAACCGGTGACCTCGGTGGCGGGGATCGTCGCGGTGGTCTCTCCGATGAGCTCGGCCGCGCGGCCCCATCCGCTCCCGAGGGTCAGGGCGACGTCGTGACGCTCGACGCCGCTGATGCGGGCGATGTCCGCCGCGGCCTGCCGGGCGACCTCGAGCGGGTCGGCGGAGGGGTCGTCGAGGGGGTGCGCAGAGGAGTCAAGCATCCCCCCACTCTAAGACGCGCGAGGGTTCGGGCACAGGCGTGCGCGACGGCTGCCGCGCCTGAGGAAGAATGGAGACCATGTCGCCTCTCAGCTTCGAGCGCACCCAAAGCGTCGCCGTCCTCGGCGGCGGTCCCGGCGGATACGAGGCGGCCCTGGCCGCCGCCCAGCAGGGCGCGGAGGTGACGCTGGTCGAACGCGCCGGCGTGGGCGGTTCGGCCGTCATCACCGACGTCGTCCCGTCGAAGTCGCTGATCGCCACCGCCGACGCCGCGGTCGCCATCAGCGAGGCATCCGATCTGGGCGTGCAGCTGTTCGCGCGATCCGACTCGGGCACGCCCCTCAAGCCCGAGGTCGCCATCAATCTCGCCGCCGTCAACCGCCGGCTGCTCGCCCTCGCCCGCCAGCAGTCCGACGACATGCGCGCTCAGCTCGTCGAGGCGGGCGTCCGCATCATCTCCGGCCACGGCCGACTCGACGGCACGCACGCCATCATCGCCGCCACCGGCCCCGGGGGCACCGACTTCGACCGCGTCGAGGCCGACACCCTCGTCGTCTCGGTCGGCGCGTCGCCGCGCGAGCTCCCGAGCGCGAAGCCCGACGGCGAACGCATCCTCACCTGGACGCAGCTCTACGACATGAAGTCGCTGCCCGAGCACCTCATCGTGGTCGGCTCGGGTGTGACGGGCGCCGAGTTCGCCTCGGCCTACATGAACCTCGGCGCGAAGGTCACGCTGATCTCCAGTCGCGACCAGGTCCTGCCCGGTGAGGACGTCGACGCCGCCGCGGTCATCGAGAAGGTCTTCAAGCGCGGCGGGATGACGGTGCTCTCGAAGTCCCGTGCCGAGAAGGTCGAGCGCACCGAGGCCGGCGTCGTGGCCACGCTGTCGGACGGACGCACCGTCGAGGGAAGCCACTGCCTCCTCGCCGTCGGCTCGATCCCCAACACCGCCGGCATCGGCCTCGAGCAGGCGGGTGTCCAGCTCACCGACTCGGGCCACATCCAGGTCAACCGCGTCGCGCGCACCTCGGTGCCCAACATCTACGCCGCCGGCGACTGCACGACCTTCGTGCCGCTCGCTTCCGTGGCCGCGATGCAGGGCCGGCAGGCGGTCTTCCACGCGCTCGGCGACACCGTCATCCCGCTCGATCGCCGCCGCATCACCGCGAACATCTTCACCGCCCCCGAGATCGCGACGGTCGGGCAGCAGCAGAAGGACGTCGACTCGGGCCTGGTGAACGGCTACGTCCACAAGCTGCCCTTGGCAGCCAACCCGCGCGCGAAGATGATGGGCGTCAAGGACGGCTTCGTGAAGATCATCGCGCGCGAGGGATCGGGCACCGTCATCGGCGGCGTCATCGTCGCGCCCCGCGCCTCGGAGCTCATCTACCCGATCGCGATCGCCGTCGAGCGCCGCCTGACGGTCGATCAGGTCTCGCGCGTCTTCGCGGTCTACCCCTCGCTGACCGGCAGCATCACCGATGCCGCCCGCGCGATGCACCTCGTCCAGCGCGACGAGGACCCGCTGTCCTGAGCCGCGGGCTGCGGCATCCGCTCGTCTGACCGCCCGCGCGGCGTCGGAGAATCGCACGAACGTCGGAGTGGTCCAGCTGATCGCTCCGACGTTCGCGGCATCCTCCGACGATCGCGCGCGGAACCCCGGGCGTCAGGAGATGGTCAGCAGGGGGTGCCCGGCGCCGACGGTCGTCCCGGGGGTCGCGTCGATCGCGCCGACCACGCCGTCCTTGTGGGCCTGGATCGGCTGCTCCATCTTCATGGCCTCGAGCACGACGACCAGGTCGCCCTTGACGACCTGCTGGCCCGCCTCGACCGCGACCTTGACGACCGTCGCCTGCATCGGCGACTTCACGGCGTCGCCTGAGGCGGCAGCGCTCGCGGTCGCCGCGTGCGAGCGGCGCGACGGCGGCGCCTGTGCGGGACGCCCGGACGCGACCGGCGCGGAGGCGACGCGGTCGGGCAGGCTCACCTCGAGGCGCTTGCCCGAGACCTCGACGACGACCGTGTGCCGACCGCTCGGCTCGGCGGGAGCCTCGAGCTCGCCGTCCCACGCGGGGATGTCGTTGACGAACTCCGTCTCGATCCAGCGCGTGAACACGCCGAACGTGCCGTCCGCGCCGGTGAAGGCGGGCTCGCGCACGACTCTGCGGTGGAACGGCAGCACCGTGGGCATGCCGGCGACCTCGAACTCGTCGAGTGCGCGGCGCGACCGCTCGAGCGCCTCTTCGCGGGTGCGCCCGGTGACGATGATCTTCCCGAGCAGGGAGTCGAACGCGCCCGAGACGGAGTCGCCCGCCGTGACGCCGGAATCGAGCCGGATGCCGGGCCCGCCGAAGGTCTTGAAGACGTGGATGCGTCCGGGCTGCGGCAGGAAGTTCCGGCCCGGGTCCTCACCGTTGATGCGGAACTCGATCGAGTGACCGACCGGCGCGGGGTCGTCGTAGTCGAGCGTGCCGCCCTCGGCGATGCGGAACTGCTCGCGCACGAGGTCGATCCCGGTGACCTCCTCGGACACGGGGTGCTCGACCTGCAGGCGGGTGTTGACCTCGAGGAACGAGATGGTGCCGTCGGCTCCGATGAGGAACTCGCACGTTCCGGCCCCGACGTAGCCCACCTCGCGCAGGATCGCCTTCGAGGCGGTGTACAGGATGTCGTTCTGCTCGGGGGTGAGGAACGGCGCGGGGGCCTCCTCGACGAGCTTCTGGTGGCGGCGCTGGAGCGAGCAGTCGCGCGTGGAGACGACGACGACGTTGCCGGCGGCGTCGGCGAGGCACTGGGTCTCGACGTGGCGCGGCTTGTCGAGGTACTTCTCGACGAAGCACTCGCCGCGGCCGAAGGCGGCGATGGCCTCGCGGGTGGCCGACTCGAACAGCTCGGCGACCTCGTCGAGCTCGCGCGCGACCTTGAGTCCGCGTCCGCCGCCGCCGTAGGCCGCCTTGATGGCGATCGGAAGGCCGTACTCGTTCGCGAAGGCGATGACCTCGTCGGGGCCCTCGACGGGACCGGGGGTTCCCGGGGCCAGCGGCGCGCCGACCTTCTCTGCGACGTGCCGCGCGGTCACCTTGTCGCCGAGTGCCTCGATGGCCTCCGGCGACGGGCCGATCCAGGTGAGCCCGGCGCCGATGACGGCGCGGGCGAACTCGGCGTTCTCGGCGAGGAAGCCGTAGCCGGGGTGTACGGCGTCGGCGCCGGAGCGCCGCGCCACCGAGAGGATCTTCTCGATGGACAGGTAGGTCTCGGCGCTCGTCGACCCCTCGAGGGCGTACGCCTCGTCGGCGAGGCGTGCGTGGAGCGCATCCCGATCCTGGTCGGCGTAGACGGCGACGGACGCCTTCCCGCTGTCACGGGCGGCGCGCACGATTCGGACGGCGATCTCGCCGCGGTTCGCGATCAGGACCTTGGCGATCTCAGGCATGAATGCCAGCCTAGCGAGCACACGCGCCCGTCTTTTGGATCCCTCGCACAAAGTGACCGACCGAACGTGCGCGGATGCCTACCAACAGCGGTCTCTTCTACGACGCTGCTCCCGTGCCCCACAGCTCGGTCCAGCCGATGCCGAGGTCGCGGACGAGGCCGCGCAGTGTGGACAGCGACATGCCCACGACGGTGGACGGGTCGCCTTCGACGCGGGTGATGAACGCGCCGCCGAGGCTGTCGACCGTGAACGCGCCCGCCACCTGCAGGGGTTCGCCGGTCGCGACGTAGGCGGCGATCTCGTCGCTCGTGATGTCTGCGGCGAAGGTCACGGCGGCCTCGGCGACGGCGTGAGCCTCGCGCGCGGGAACTCCGGGCCGGACCCGGAACACCGAATGCCCGGAGTGGAGGATGCCGGTGCCGCCCCGCATCCGCTCCCAGCGCTCGGTCGCGACGGCGGGCAGGAGCGGCTTCCCGAGCACGTCGCCATCGAAGGCGAACATCGAGTCGCCGCCGATGACGATCCCGTCGAAGTCGGGCTCGACGCGCGCGAGCGTCTCGACGACGTCGGCGGCCTTCCGGCGGGCCAGCAGCAGGACGTGCTCGTCGGGCGGCAGCACCCGGCCCTCGGCGGCTTCGATCGCGGCGACGACCGCCTCCTCGTCGACCTGGGGCGCCCGGGTGGACGGTTCGATGCCCGCCTGCCGCAGCAGCATGAGGCGGGCGGGGGAGGTCGAGGCGAGGCACACGCGCATGCCGTTCACGCTACCCGCGGACGCTCCCGCAGCGGTGCCGGGGCGGCCGCCCGTGTGCGAGCATCGTGGGATGCAGTCCGGCGACCTCCTCGACCTCGACGTCACCGACGTCGCCCACGGCGGCGTGTTCGTCGCCCGCCACGAAGGGCGCGTCGTCTTCGTGCCCGATGCCGTCCCCGGGGAGAGGGTGCGGGCCCGACTGACCGACACCGCCAAGTCGTCGTTCTGGCGTGCCGAGGCCATCGAGGTGCTCGACGCCTCACCTCACCGACAGTCGCACGTGTGGGCGCCGGCCGACATCGGGACCGCGCCCGAGAACCGTCCCGGCGGAGCCGACTTCGGACACATCGAGCTCGAGCACCAGCGCGAGCTCAAGCAGCGGGTCCTCCGCGATGCGCTGCAGCGGTTCGGCGGCGTCGACAGCGATGTCGTCGTCGCGCCCGCCGGGCCCGACGAGAGCGCGGACGGAACCGGATGGCGCACCCGCGTGAGCCTGCACGTCGACGGGGACGGGCGCATCGGACCGTTCGCCGCCCGCTCGCACCGCGTCGTCGAGGTCGACGATCACCCGCTCGCGACGCCCGCGATCGCCGAGGCGGTCGCGCGCGGCCGGTCGGCCGCTCCCGGTCGCCTCGACCTGGTCCAGCCCTCGGACGGGCGCGTGCGTGCGCTGCCCCGACCCGAGACGCCGCGACGGCGGGGCCGCGGCGGCCCTCGCACGGCATCCGATCCGGCGCTGCGCGAGGTCGTCGTCGAGAAGGTCGGCGGTCGCGCGTTCCGCGTCGATGCGGGCGGCTTCTGGCAGGTGCACCGACTCGCGCCGATCGCCCTGCGCGACGCCGTTCAGAGCGGCCTCCGGGCGGCCGGGCGCGACGACCTCGACCCGGATGCCTGGCACCTCGACCTCTACGGCGGTGTCGGCCTCCTGGCCGCCGCGGTCGCCGAGCTCGGCGGACCCGCCACCCGCGTCACGAGCGTCGAATCCGACGCCCGCGCCACCGACCATGCCGGCGAGAATCTCGCCGAATGGGTCGGCGCGCGCGCCGAGACCGGCCGCGTCGACCGCTGGCTCGCGCAGACGGAGCAGACGGCGTCTGCGGCAGAGCGCGCCCGGCTCCGGTCCGGGGTGACGGTGCTCGATCCGCCGCGCTCGGGAGCGGGCCGGGAGGTCGTCGACGCGCTGCTGCATCTCCGACCCTCGACGCTCGTCTACGTCGCGTGCGATCCGGTCGCGCTCGCCCGCGACATCGGGATGCTCCGCGCCGGCGGATATGCCCCGATCTCGCTGCAGGGGCTCGACCTGTTCCCCAACTCGCATCACGTCGAGGCGGTCGCGGTACTCACCGACGAGGGCCCGCTGTCCTAGGCTGAGCCCATGACACGGGTGGCGCTCATCGACGATCACGAGTCGGTCAGGCTCGGGCTCGCCGCCGCCTGTTCCCGTGCGGGCGTCGGAGACGTGGTCTTCGACGGCAGCACCGTCGCCGACTATCTCCGGTGGCGCAAAGAGGCGAACGAGGCGCCCGCGGATGTCGTCGTGCTCGACCTGATGCTGGGCGACGGCGCGACGGTGTCGGAGAACGTCGCGCAGCTCGTCTGGGACGGCTCGCAGGTCATCATCCACAGCGTCGCCGATCGGCCGGCGGCCGTGCGCGAGGCGCTCGCGGCCGGAGCGCTCGGCGTGATCAGCAAGTCGTCGCGAACCGACGACGTCGTCGCAGCGATCGAGACGGTCGCCCGCGGCGAGCACCTCGACAACGTCGAGTGGGCCAGCGCGGTCGACGGCGATCGCGCGTTCGGCGATGCGCAGCTCTCGACGCGCGAACGCGAGGTGCTGCGTCTGTACGCCGCCGGTCTCCCGCTGAAGGCGGTGGCCGAGCGGCTGGGCATCGCCTACTCCACCGCGAAGGAGAACATCACCCGGGTCCGGGTCAAGTACGTCGAGGTCGGCCGTCCCGCACCCACCAAGGTCGACCTCCTCCGTCGCGCGATGGAAGACGGTCTCGTCGCCGAAGCCTCCGATGCCCGCTGAGCCCGCCGTCGTCGCCCGGCCGCGCCGGCCCGCGGAGTTCCGCGAAGCCCTCGCGCAGACCCAGCGTTTCACGCAGTCGCGCATCGATCGCATCCTGGGCATCGTCGTCGGGACCGGCAGCGCCGTCATCGGCCTGCAAGCGCTCGTCGGGGCGCTCAGCGACACCCCCGGCCACTCGACCTGGAACACCGTGCTCCTGGTCGTCGTGCTGGGCTCGCTCCTGTTGATGTGCATCGCGCTGGTCACCTCGCGGGCGGTCCGCGTGTTCAGCGGCGTCTTCGCCGGCGTGTTCCCCGTCGCGACCGTGCTCTGGCCCCTGGCCGCAGGCTCGTCCACGACGGTCGACGAGCAGCCGTGGCTGTGGTTCCTCATCAATGTCGGGACCGTCGCGGCGGTGTTCTGCCTGCCGCTCGCGGGGCAGATCGTCTGGGCTTTCCTCCTTCCGCTGCTCTACGGCGCCATGCGGCTGTCGCTGCTGCCGATGACGCCCGGCATCGTGCTCGATGTCGCGCTGGACTCCGTGTTCGCGATCATCCTCGCGAGCGTGCTGATCGTCGTCGGATGGATCCTCCGCTCGCTCGCGGCGAGCATCGACAGCGGACGCGAGGGGGCCGTGCGTTCGTTCGCCCAGGCCGCGGCCGCCGACGCGGTCGAGAAGGAGCGGGTCGCCGTCGCCGCTCTGATGCACGACAGCGTCCTGGCTGCCCTCATCGCCGCAGAACGGGCTGAGACCGACCGTGAGCGCGCGCTCGCGGTGTCGATGGCGCGAGAAGCGCTCACCCGCCTCGCGAACGTCGACCAGGAGGCGGGGGAGGGGCCCGATGCGCCGGTGCCCGCATCGATCGTCGGCTCCGAGCTCGAGGCGATCGTGCGTCGACTGCACCCGCCCGCGGCGATGACCCAGGAGATCCGTCCCGGGGCGCGGCCGGTGCCGGGGCGCGTGGCCCGCGCCCTGCAGCTCGCAGCGGCTCAGGCGGTCACGAACTCCGTCGAGCACGCCGGCGCCGCGAACCTTCGCGTGACCTTCCGCGCCGACGCGACGGGCGTCGACATCGCGGTGATCGATGACGGACCCGGGTTCGAGGCGGGGCGGGTGGCGGAAGACCGCCTCGGCATCCGCGCCTCGATCATCGCGCGGATGGCCGCGGTGGCGGGAGCCGCGACCGTCGACTCCGACGCGACGGGGACGACCGTATCGATCTCCTGGCGGGATCGCTCATGAACCGGTCCTCGCGCTGGGTGCTGTCGTCTCTCGGTGTCGCGTTCACCGGGTACCTGGCCGTCGGCGGCATGTTCTGGACCCGTCCCGTCGATGTCCCGGTGGTGCTCGTGCTGAGCCTCGTCGTCTATCTGGCGGTCACCGGGCTGTGCATCTTCTGGCCGACACGGCCGATGCGGGGGCCTGCCGGGCCCGTCACGGACGGTTCCGCCGTCTCGGCCGTGACTGCCGGCATGAGCCGGCCCGCGCCGCTGCCGCTGTGGATCGCGCTGCTGGCTTTCGCCGTCACCGCCGCCATCCCCTCGGCCACCTGGTGGGCCGCGGGTGAAGCCGGTCGCCTGCAGCCGTTCGCGACCTGGAGCCTCGGCGGGCTCGGCGCTCTCATGGCCGTCCTGGTAGTCCGCCGCCGCTCCATCATCGCGTGGTCGGGCATCGCGGTGCTCTTCCTGGAGTCCGTCGTGTGGATCGGTATCGAGCCCACCCTCTCCCTCGGCGCCGTCGGTTCGGCGATCTGGGTCGGGGGTGCGCAGATCATCGTGCTGCTGATCGACCGTGCCGCTGTCGAGACGGCGCAGCTCACGGCGCTGCAGCGCGAAGCGTCGGAGTGGCTCGCCACGCAGGAGGGTCGTCGTCGCGAGCGGCGCGTGCGGGTCCAGCGCGCCCTCGCCGTGGCCGGCCCCGTGCTCTCGCGCACGATCAGCGCGGGAGGCGACCTCGATGACGATGAGCGGCTGCAGGCCCGCCTCGCGGAAGGGCGCCTGCGCGACGAGCTGCGCGGTCCGCGCCTGCTCGACGACGCCGTGCGCCGCGTGCTCGAGGACGTCCGCCGAGCAGGATCGCACGTCACCTTCCTCGACGAGGGCGGGCTCGACGGCCTCGACGAGCGTGAGCTCGCCGCCATCCGTGCCGAGCTCGCAGATGTGCTCGACGGGGCGACGTCGGAGCGGCTGTACATCCGGACGTCGACGCATCCCGACACCGCCGTCACCGTGGTCGGACGATCGCGTGGACACGACGGTGCCGACGAGACGGTCGACCTCTGGCGCGAGATCCCGCGACCGCGCGGCTGACCGGTGGCGAAGGCCGGCTCCGTCTGCGCGATCCGCGGACGGGCGGATGCGGCGAACCGCTGGATGCGAGGTGCTGGGGGCGAGGGGCGGCGAAGCCGCCCGCCCCTCGCCATGCGAGTGGTTACCCGAAAACCAGCTCGCAGCAGTCACCGGCGTGAAGCACGGGTGACCGAACGCAGAAGCGTTCCAGCACCTCCAGTTTGCGGGGATGCATCACTTCTGTCTGTAGGTACTTCGGGGGACATATCTACCGAGACCCCGAACCAGGTCAGCCGGTGAAGCGTCCCCAGCCGAAGCCGCGGCGCAGCGGCGTCCGCAGGGCTCGCGCCGAGCGCCGCCAGGCCGACTCGGGCGACGGCTCGGGGGCTACGGCGTCGGCAGCCTCCTGAACGTACGACTCGCTCACGACGGCGATGACCGCGGCCAGCTCCTCGGCGGTCGGCGTACCGCGGCGCACCTCGATCCGCAACGGGCGCTCGTCGCGCACCGCCTCGTCGCGAGCGTCATCCCGGCCGGTCACAGGGGGATGTTCCCGTGCTTCTTCGCGGGCAGCTCGGCGCGCTTGCCGCGGAGCGCACGCAGCGACTTCGCGACGTAGACCCGGGTCTGGGCGGGTTCGATGATGCCGTCGAGCTCGCCGCGTTCGGCGGCCAGGAACGGCGAGGCCACGTTGTAGGTGTACTCGGAAGCCAGCCGCGACCGCACGGCGGCGACATCCTCGCCGGCCTCTTCCGCCCGCTTGATCTCGCCCCGGTACAGGATGTTGACGGCGCCCTGTCCGCCCATGACGGCGATCTCCGCCGTGGGCCAGGCCACGTTGATGTCGGCGCCGAGCTGCTTCGAGCCCATGACGATGTACGCGCCGCCGTACGCCTTGCGCAGGATGACGGTGACGAGCGGCACCGTCGCTTCCGCGTAGGCGTAGAGCAGCTTCGCACCGCGACGGATGACGCCGGTCCACTCCTGGTCGGTCCCGGGCAGGTAGCCCGGCACGTCGACGAGGGTGACGATGGGCACCGAGAAGGCATCGCAGAACCGGACGAAGCGGCTCGCCTTCTCGCCGGCGTCGATGTTCAGCGTCCCCGCCATCTGCGAGGGCTGGTTGGCGATGATGCCGACGGTGCGTCCCTCGACACGGCCGAATCCGACGACGATGTTCGGCGCGAACAGGGGCTGGACCTCGAGGAATTCGCCGTCGTCGACGAGCCCCGAGATCACCTGGTGGATGTCGTAGGGCTGGTTGGGGGAGTCGGGGATGATCGTGTTGAGGGCCCGGTCGCCGTCGGTGGTCTCCCACTCGAAGCCGCTCTCGTACACGGGGGCATCCGACATGTTGTTGTCGGGGAGGAAGCCGAGGAGCGACCGTGCGTAGTCGATCGCGTCGTCCTCGTCCTCGGCGAGGTAGTGCGCGACGCCCGACCGGGTGTTGTGAGTGTGGGCACCGCCGAGCTCCTCCATGCCGACGTCCTCGCCCGTCACGGTCTTGATGACGTCGGGCCCGGTGACGAACATCTGGCTCGTCTTGTCGACCATGATGACGAAGTCGGTGAGTGCGGGGGAGTACACGGCGCCGCCGGCGGCGGGACCCATGATGAGGGAGATCTGGGGGATGACGCCGGATGCCGCGGTGTTCAGGCGGAAGATCTCGCCGTACTTGCCGAGAGCGACGACGCCCTCCTGGATGCGCGCGCCGCCCGAGTCGAGGATGCCGATGATCGGCATGCCGCCGCGGAGGGCCAGCTCCATGACCTTGATGATCTTGTCGCCGGCTGACTCGCCGAGCGAGCCGCCGAACGTCGTGAAGTCCTGCGAGTAGACCGCGACGGCCCGGCCGTGGATGGTGCCCACGCCCGCGACGACCGAATCGCCGTACGGGCGGGACCGGTCCATGCCGAACGCGGTGGTGCGGTGGCGCACGTACTCGTCGAGTTCGACGAACGATCCCGGATCGACGAGCATCTCGATGCGCTCGCGGGCGGTGAGCTTGCCCTTCTTGTGCTGCTTCTCGCGCGCCACGGCCTCGGCGTCGACGACGGCCGTCTGGTAGCGGGCGCGGAGGTCGGCGATCTTGCCGGCGGTCGTGGACAGGTCGGGCTGGTCGGTCACGCGTTCCACCCTATCCAGCGCCGCACCTCAGCCGTTGGAGCACACCCACAACGACGGGGCCGATCACCTGTGCGAACCCTCGGACGCAACCCCTCGCAACGGTGGGAGCGCGCGTCGTAGGGTGACGCCATGACGATCCCCGAGAAGGGCTACCCGCGCGCGGCCGCGGTCTCGCCCCGCCTCCACGTCGTGGAGCACACCGATTCCACCAACGCCCACCTCCGGCGCGACGTCGAGGCGGATCCCGATGCGCACCCGCACCTCGCGGCGCTGGTGACCACCGACCAGCGCGAGGGACGCGGCCGCCTCGACCGCAGCTGGACGACCCCGCCGGGCACCGCGCTCGCCGTGTCGGTGCTGCTGCGGGTGGCCGCGGTGCCCGTGCATTCGCGCGGGTGGATCCCGCTCGTCGCGGGCCTCGCGATGAGCGACGCCGTCGCCGCGCAGCTGCGCAACTCGACGGTCGGGGTGAAGTGGCCCAACGACGTGCTCGTGGACGGTCGCAAGATCAGCGGCATCCTCGCCGAGGTGCTTCCCGGGGACGCCGGCGACGTGATCCTCGGGGCCGGCGTCAACACGACGATGGCGGAGGTCGACCTGCCGGTGTCCACGGCGACGTCCTTCGCCGCTATGGGTGCCGCCGTCGATGAGGATCGGCTGCTGGCCGACTTCCTCGCCGGCGTCCGCGACCACATCGCGCACCTGGCCGTGAACGGCGCGGACGAGGGTCTCCGGGAACGCGTCGCCGCGGCGTGCGTGACCCTCGGCGAGGAGGTCACCGTCTCACTGCCCGGCGGTGAGGCGCTGACGGGGCGCGCGGAGCGGCTCGACGAAGACGGTCGCCTCGTCGTCCGGACCGGAGAAGCGGAGACCGCCGTCGGCGCGGGGGATGTCGTGCACGTGCGCGGCATCGGCTGAGCCGTCGCGGCATCCGGGCGTGCCGCCGCCGTGTTGTCCGAGCCTCGGGTGATGATGGTGCTGTGACCCAGCCCGCAGCATCGTTCGGCCGCCCGGTCGCGCCCGCGCACGGTGCGGCTGCGCCCGAGCTGCGTGTCGCGCGCGTGCGTCCGCACGCCGGCCCCCTGCTGCTGCCGGCACTGCTGCTCATCGTCGTCGCCGGTGTCACCGGCTACCTCACGGGCAATCTCCCGGAACCGTTCACCGACCTCATGCTGTGGTCCGCCGCCGGCCTCGTGGTCGTCCTCCTCGTCGTCCTGCCCTACCTCCGGTGGCTGGCGCACTCGTACACGATCACCACGCGTCGGGTCATCGAGACATCGGGGTTGCTCGTCCGCCGCCGGTCCGAGCTGAGCCATCTCCGCGGCTACGGCATCGACGAGTCGCGCGGTCCCCTGCAGCGACTCAACGGCACCGGCACGCTCACCCTCTCGAACGGCGTCGATCCCTCGTTGCGGCTGCGGAGCATCCCGGCCGTCGCGCTCGTGCACGAGGTGCTGGCCGATCAGGTCGAGGTGAGCCAGATCCTGGCGCATCGCGATTCGCACAGCATGCCGATCATCGGGTCCGACGCCTGAGCCCCGCTCACGCCTGCCGGTGTGAGCCTGCGGCGGTGTGCGCGATGATGGATGCGAACCCGGAGGAGGCGCCATGTCGTTGCGAGTAGGAATCGTCGGCGGAGGACAGCTGGCTCGCATGATGATCGCGCCCGCCGTCGAGCTGGGCATCGATGTGCGCGTGCTGGCGGAGGAGCCCGGCATGTCCGCGGCCATAGCGGCGACGGCGACCGGTGACTACCGCGATCTCGAGACCGTCCGCGCTTTCGCACGCGAGGTCGATGTCGTCACGTTCGACCACGAGCACGTGCCGCAAGAGGTGCTGCGCGCACTGGTCGCCGAGGGCATCGCCGTCCACCCGGGGCCCGACGCCCTGTTCTTCGCGCAGGACAAGCTGCGCATGCGCGCGAAGCTCGCCGAGCTCGGGATGCCGCAGCCCGAGTGGGCCGCCATCGCAGATGCCGCCGAGCTCCAGGCCTTCATCGACGACAACGGCGGCCGTGCCGTCGTCAAGACACCCCGTGGCGGCTACGACGGCAAGGGCGTGCGCGTCGTGGCGTCCGCAGACGAAGCCGCCGACTGGATCGCGGCCCTCGAGCCCGGCGGTCAGCTGCTCGCCGAAGAGCTCGTCGACTTCACCAGGGAGCTCGCGCAACAGGTCGCGCGCCGCCCCTCGGGCTCGTGGCGCGCGTACCCGGTGGTCGAGACCGTGCAGCGCGGCGGCGTCTGCGCCGAGGTCATCGCACCGGCCCCCCGCGCGGGCCAGCGCCTCACGGCTGTCGCCGAGCAGATCGGCGTCGCCATCGCCGAAGGCCTGGGCGTGACCGGCATGCTCGCCGTCGAGCTGTTCGAGACCGCCGATGACCGGCTGCTCGTGAACGAGCTCGCCATGCGTCCGCACAACAGCGGCCACTGGAGCCAGGACGGCGCGGTGACCGGGCAGTTCGAGCAGCACCTGCGTGCCGTGCTCGACCTGCCGCTGGGCGACCCGACGCCCCGGGCACCCTGGTCCGTCATGATCAACATCCTCGGCGGTCCGGCATCCGACACCCTCGAAGCGCGCATCCCGCTCGCCCTCGACGTGCACCCGGGAGCGAAGATCCACACGTACGGCAAGGCGCCGCGTCCCGGCCGCAAGGTGGGGCACGTCAACCTCTCCGGCGACGACCTGGACGCCGTCATGGGCGATGCCCGCGTGGTCGCGGCGCACTTCGACGACTGAAGGCGCGGCGCGCCCGGGGTCGCGTCGCTGCCGTGCCGCTCCGGGTATTCCTCAGGTGCCCCGCCTAATCTGAGTCGGTGACATCCTCGCCGCTGCATTCGTCGGACGCCCCGCTCGTCGGCGTCGTCATGGGTTCGGACTCCGATTGGCGCGTGATGAGCGACGCCTCGCAAGCCCTCTCCGATCTCGGCGTCCCACACGAGGTCGAGGTCGTCTCGGCGCATCGCACGCCCGACAAGCTGCTGCGCTACGGCCGTGAGGCGCGCGCCCGTGGGCTGCGCGTCATCATCGCGGGAGCCGGGGGAGCGGCGCACCTGCCGGGCATGCTCGCCTCGCTCACGCCCCTTCCGGTCGTGGGGGTCCCCGTCCAGCTCGCGACGCTCGACGGTCTCGACTCGCTGCTGAGCATCGTCCAGATGCCCGGTGGTATCCCCGTGGCCACCGTCTCGATCAACGGCGCGAAGAACGCGGGCCTTCTCGCTGCTCGCATCCTCGGCGCCGGCGACCCGCACCTCGCCGACCGGTTGGAGGAGTACGCGCGCGGCCTCGAGCAGCAGGTCGAGGAGAAGAACCGGCGACTCAAGGACTCCCTGTGAGCGTCGCCGCCCCGCCGCGCAGCTCGGCGCGGCCCGGACGCGGAGGCCTCATCGAGGAGCGGCCGCTCCGTCATCCCGACACCTCCTCGCCCGAGGTCATGGGCCGCCGGGGGTGGTGGCTCGTCGTGCTCAACTTCCTCCTGCCCGGGTCGGCGCAGGTGCTCGCGGGAAACCGGCGCCTCGGCCGCTTCGGGCTCGGGGCGACCATCGTCATGTGGCTCATCGCGCTGCTGACCGTGCTGACCGGCCTCCTGTGGCGGCCGCTGCTGCTGTCGCTCGCGACCAACTGGTTCGTTCTGCTGATAGTGCAGGCCGTCATCGCGTTCTACGCGGTGCTGTGGATCGCGCTCACCGTCGACACGCTGCGTCTCGTGAAGCTCGTGCGCGCCGGCACCGTCGCCCGCATCGGCGTGCCGCTGCTGGCCGTGCTGCTGGCCGTCGCGTCGACGTCGGCAGCGGTCTGGACCTTCGACCGCGTCAACTCGGTGCGCGAGACGCTCAGCTCCGTCTTCGGAGCGAGCGGCCCGAGCGTTCCGCCCTCCGACGGCTACTACAACATCCTCCTGCTCGGCGCGGACAGCGGCGAGGGTCGCGACTCCATGCGGTTCGACTCGATCTCCGTCGTCTCCGTCAACGCCGACACGGGAGCGACCACGATCACCGGCATCCCGCGTGACATGGGGCATTTCCCCTTCGCCGAGGGCCCGATGAAGGACCTGTACCCCGATGTCCACGAGGGGCGCGTCGACCCGAACTGCGGATGGAGCAGCGGCATCAATCAGCTGCGCACCGAGGTGGAGGTGTGCCGCGAGGGCGAGGCGCTCTACCCCGATGCCGCCGACAACGGCTCCGCGCCCGGTGTCGAAGCGACGAAGGACGCCGCCGAAGGCATCCTCGGCATCACGATCCCGTACTACGTGTTCATCGACATGAAGGGCTTCGCCGACCTCGTCGACGCCCTCGGCGGGGTCGACATCACCGTCGTGGAACGCCTGCCCAAGGGCGGCGGCCCGCAGTACGAGGGGCAGAGCGCCGAGGACTGGGCCGAGGGCTGGATCGAGGCCGGCCAGCAGCACATGGACGGAGACACCGCCCAGTGGTACGCCCGGTCGCGTTACACCACGAGCGACTTCGACCGCATGCGCCGCCAGCGCGAGCTGCAGCAGGCGATCCTCGCGCAGATGACTCCGCAGAACGTGCTCGACCGCTTCACCGAGATCGCCGACGCGGGGCAGGTGCTCGTGCAGACGGACATCCCCGCCGACCTGCTGCCCTTCCTCGCCGACATCGCGATGAAGGCCAAGGAGCAGCCGGTCACCACCATCGAGCTCACGCCGGAGAACGGCATCGAGGAGGCCGAGCCCGACTGGACGCTCGTCCGGCAGATGGTCCAGGACGCGCTCCACCCGCAGACCCCGACCCCCGAACCGGAGGGCTGAGCGGTGACCACGGTCCTCCGGGTCGTCCTCGACCAGCTGGTCGACGTCGCGGATGCCGATGCCGCCGAGGCATCCCTGGAGGTGGCGCGCGCGCTCGTCGAGACGGCGCCCGCGCGGTGCGAGGTGGCTGTCATCGTCCCGTCGGATGCCCTGGACGCCGCCGCGACGGTCGACGGTGCGGCTCAGACCGTTCGTGCTCCGTTCCCTCGCACGGGATTGCTCGCCTCGTGGCCGATGGGCATCTCGGGAGGAGTCGCGGGCGGCTTGCTGCATGCGCCGACGCTGCTGGCCCCGCTCGTCAAGCACGATCGCGCGCACGACAACGAGCAGACCGTCGTGACGCTCTGGGATCTCGCGGTGTGGGAGACCCCCGCGCTGTTCCCCCGCGCGACGGTGCTCGGCCACCGCGCGCTGCTCAAGCGCGCCGAGAAGCATGCCGACGCCGTCGTCGTTCCCGCTCACGCGACCGCCCACCGGCTCGCCGAGATCGCCCCGAAGCTCAGCGGCCGTATCCGGGTCATCTCCGGTGCGGCGCCCGCGGGCTTCCGGGTTCCCACCGATGCGATCGGCCGGCGCCGCGAGCTCGGTGTGCCCGATCGCGTCGCCGTCGTCACCGGCGGCACCGAGGAACAGCTGAGGTCCGTGCTCGCCTCGATCGCAGGGGAGCGCACCTCCAGCGTCGTCATCTTCGACGAGCCCGCCGACGTGGCCGGCGCCATCGCCGACGCGGGGATCGACCGCGACCGCGTCATCGTGCCGGGCCGCCTGGATGCCGCCGATCGCGCGGCCGTGCTCGATGCAGCCGTCCTGCTGATCGCGCTCTCCGAGGGATCCGGTTTTCCCTGGCGTGCCGTCGAGGCCCTGGTGCTGGGCGTGCCGGTCGTGGCATCCGATTCGCCGGTGCACCGTGAGGTGCTGCTCGACGGGGCGCGGATCGCGCCGTTCGACGAACTGCGGGATGCCGCGGGGGAGGTGATCGCGTCGCCCGAGGAGCTCCATCGCTGGTCGGTGCGCTCAGCAGACCGCGGACGCGCGTTCTCGTGGCGCGATCACGCCGAGCGCGTGTGGGCGCTCCACGCCGAACTGTGAGGTCGGCTTTCCCTCAGCCGCGCATCTGCGCGACAGCCTCCTTGCTGGGACCGTCGAACGCGATCTTCCCGTCCTTGAGGAACACACCGCGCTCGCAGAGGTCCGACACCATGTTCAGGTCGTGGGACACGACCACGAGCGTCTTTCCTGCCGCGTGCAGCTCACGGATGCGTGCGAGGCACTTCTGCTGGAACGGCTCGTCGCCGACCGAGAGGATCTCGTCGATGAGGAGGATGTCGACCTCGGTGTGGATGGCGACCGAGAAAGCGAGGCGCAGGAACATGCCCGACGAGTAGTGCTTCACCTCGGTGTCGATGAACTGCTCGATCTCGCTGAAGGCGACGATCTCGTCGAATCGCTCCTCTGTCTCGCGCTTGCTCATCCCGAGAATGGCCGCATTCAGGAAGATGTTCTCGCGACCCGACAGGTCGGGGTGGAAGCCTGCTCCCACCTCGATCAGCCCGGCGACCCGGCCACGGGTCAGCACCTTGCCGGTATCCGGCCGGAGTACACCCGAGATCATCTTGAGCGTCGTCGACTTGCCGGAGCCGTTGAAGCCGAGGAGGGCCACCGCCTCGCCCTCCTCGATCTCGAAGGACACCCCGTCGAGAGCATGGAACTGCGTCGTGAGCGGCTTTCGCCGCACGGCGGCGACGAAGGTCTCCTTGAGCGAGTGCGTGTGGCGCAGGACAAAGCTCTTGCGAACGCTATCGACGACGATGCGCGGCTGCGCCTGGGGCTCAGAGGTCCTGGGCAAAGCGCCCCTCCAATCGGCGGAAGACGAACTGCCCGACCACGAGCAGAGTGATGGAGAACAGGAGGGCGTATCCGGCATAAGCCCACAGATCCGGGATCGGCTCCGCCGTGACCGACCCCATGCGATACCAGAGCCCGTAGTGGAAGAGCTCGACCGCGGAGGTGAGCGGATTGAGGCGGTAGAGCACGAAGAGCCAGTCGGGGACCTCCGAGCGCACCATCTCCCACTGGTACATCACCGGCGATGCCCACACCGACATCATCGTGATGATCTCGACGAAGCTCTGGGCATCGCGGAATGTCACGTTGATGGAGCCGAACAGCATGCCGAGACCGGTGGCGAGCAGCGCGATGATCACGAGCCCGAGGAGAAGCGCCGCGATGCTGAGCGCCGTGGGCGCCCAGCCGAAGAAGAGCGCGATCACGATGATCACCGCGATCTGGGGCACCGTATTGATCGCGGCGACGAGGGTGCTGGCGACCGGGAACATCTCGCGCGGCAGATAGATCTTCTTGATCAGCGCGGCGTTGTCGACGAGCGAACGCGTGCCGTTCGAGAACGCCTCGTTGAAGAACGTGATCGCCGTGATGCCGGCGAGCAGGTAGATCGGGTAGTTGTCGATGCTCTTGTTCAGGCCCAGGAACACGCCGAGCGCGACGAAGAACACCACGAACTGCACGAGCGGCTTGACATATGACCACAGCCACCCGAGCGCGGAGCCCCGGTACCGGATGCCGACTTCCTTCCGCACGACGAGCGAGAGGAGGTACCGGCGGCGGAACACCTCGACGAGGCTTCCGGAGCGACCAGGCTCGGTCAGCACCGAGCCCGTCGCAGTCTGGCTCGCGCTCACGCCTCGTCCCCGTTCCGGAAGATCGACCACCATCGCTCGGGCGACGCGAGATTGCGTGCGTCGGCGCGATAGGCGGACGAGACGCGGTTCCAGCGTAGGTAGAGCAGGACGTGGGAGCGGATGCTGCGCCGCAACTCGCGTCGGAACGTCGTGCGGTCGCGTCGGTACTCCCAGACGCCCGACCCTGCTGCGTTGCCGACGAGGGCCACATCCATACCCGACAGGCGCCACCACTTGGCGTCGACCGACCGGACACGATCTTGCGGCCGGGTCGCGCGGATGGGACGGAGCTGGTGGGCGATGCCGCGGATGGCGTTGACGACGAAGGTCACGATGTTGCGCTGCGGGCGCACGCGCACGTTGCGCACCCCCTTCTGGTGCGGCACCACAGGGGGGTAGGCCGACCGCTCGGTGATGAGCGCGCCATCGCGCATCTCAGACGCGATACGACGGGCCCGGGCTGCGCTCGAGGCCAGCGTGCCGTCCATGTGCCGGGGCCCGCTCAGCACGTCGGTGAGGGCGTCGCCTCGCAGTCGCGACGCGGTGTACTGCATCGACAGGAGGTGCTTGAGGTCGGAGGCGAAGCTCTTGCGCACCAGCGACCCGCCCCGGCGGTGCGGCGAGTGGAGCAGTGCCGCGACCCAGCGGTTGCGCTGGTGGAAGTACGCCTGCCAGTCGAGGCCGTCGTCCTTCTCATCCCACGGCACGTGCCACGCGGCCATGCCGGGAAGCGACACGGTGCCGATCCCCGCTGCACTCGCGCGGAGCGAGTACTCGGCATCGTCCCACTTGATGAACAGGGGCAGAGAGAGCCCGATGCGCTCGACGACCTCGCGGGGGACGAGGCACATCCACCATCCGTTGTAGGCGACATCGATGCGCTTACTCAGGGAGGGCGTCGTGCGGATGCTGCGATTGCGGAAGTCGAGCATCGCCAGCTGGCGATCCACCGGCTCCCACCAGAACGAGTCGAAGTTCAGCGTCTCGCCGAAGCTGTGCAGCACCGTCCGCGCGTTCGCGTTCAGCATGTGTCCGCCCACGATGAGGGGCTGCCGGGCGAAGTCGTTGAAACGGGCGGCGCGGATGACGCTCTCGGGCTCGGCCTCGGCGTCGTCGTCCAGAAGCAGGACGGCATCGGACGCGTCGTCGGCCAGCATCTCCGCCATCCCACGGGAGAAACCTCCGGATCCGCCGAGATTGGCCTGCTCGATGACCTCTAGGCGTTCGCCCAGACGCGCCGCGGTCGCCTCGAAGCCGGGCGTCTCGCGCAACCGCCGCGTGCCCTGGTCGACGATGACGACGCGGCGGACGACGTCCATCGTCTCGGGGTGATCGTCGAAGCGACGGATCTGATCGAGGCAGGCGTCGGGCATGTTGAAGCTCGGGATCGCGACCGTGAGCCGCGTCGGTCCTCGGTGTCGGGATCGGACCGGGACCGACCAGTCCGCCGACGACATCGAGGCCGACTCGGAATCGGTCTCGAGATCGAACCACAGCCACCCCCCGTCGCCGAAAGACCGCAGGGGGAACTCGAACTCGGCACGGCCGTCGTGCGCACTCCGGGACTCGATCCGGACGTACTTGCCGCGCGCGTTCGACCGGAAGAGATCGATCCGGGCCGAACCCTGGATGTCGACGATGAGGCGGACTGTGTCGACGTCGGTGTGCTCCTGCCAGTACGCGGCCGGGAAGGCGTTGAAGTACGTGGCGAATGAGATCCGGGTGTGCGGCTCGAGGCGGACGCCCCGCCGCTCGTAGGCGATGCGGGTGCCAGCGGACCCGCGGACCTCGGCGTGCAGGGAGTCGCGGAGCAGGCCGAAGAGCTGACGCTGGTTCGCGGGAAGGGTGTCGGGTGTCGGGGCCGGCGTGCCCGAGCCTTCGTCGACGTAGAGCGGGAGGACGGTGGAGTCGCCGCCGACGGGGAAGACGACGTTGTGAACCGCGACCCACTCGGCGGTCGTCTGTTCGCGCGGACTCGTCGTCATAGTGCGTTCTCACTTCTCATCGTTGGTCCCCTTTCGGGTCCCAGAGGATTGTACGGGGGGTGTGCGGCTCGATTCGGCCGTTGAGCTGTCAGGGCCCCGCATCCGGCTGCGGTACCGGTCCGCATGCCGTCGCCTCGTAGAGCACCGCGTCGCCGACGCGGGCGACCTCGCGGATGCCGGGGGCGTCGAGATCCGTCAGGCCCGGGAGCTCGGCCGGGCGACCCAGTGCGTCGAGACCGGGGAAGGAGAGCGCCCAGTAAGCGTTGAGCTCCTCGACGGCATCGCAGACCTTCGGGTCCCGCCCGACCCGGTCCCACCGGGTGAGCAGCAGGTCCTCCTCGGGACTGCGCAAGCCGAAGATGTGCGGCGCGAGCGGGGTGCGATCGGCATACACATAGACGAGCGAGGCGCCCAGGCCGGGGTCGCCCACGACGACCCCGTCGGCAGGGACGTGAGCGTCGACCTCTTCGAGCAGCTCGCGCTCCTCGGGCGAGATCAGTCGGGCGTCGTCGCTGTAGGTGTAGACGTAACGCACGAGCGACTCCGCCTCGCGCAGCTGGTTGCCCTGCGACAGGGGCACGAAGACGACGGCCAGCGCCGCGCTGACGGCCAGCGCGACGCGTGCCGGACGCCGCAGCGGGCGCCCGCTGCGGCGAGCGAGGCGTGCTGTCAGCGCCGTCCCCGCGTGCACCACCGCGAGGCCGCCGAGGACGGCGAGCGGGATGGTTGCGACCGGCATCAGCGCGGCTATGCGCGGCGTGTCGCGGTACCAGACCCCGGAGAACGCGTCGCGCAACGGGCCGTCGTCGAAACTCGCCACAACGATGTAGAGCGCGCCGCCCGCGAGGTACGCGGCCAGCAGCGGCCACCACCGTCGCGGCGAGCGGACGACCACGATCGCGCCGAGCGCGACGAGGACCGTCACCGCCCAGGTCGGGGCGAGGCCGAGCGGAGCCGATGTGACGACGGCGCCGACCGAGGCGGTCGTGGACTCGACGGCGCTCCACTCCGCGGCTCCGAGGTCGGGACGGGCGATGACGAACGCGGCGATCGTGCCGAGGACGTAGGCGGCACTCACGAGCAAGCGCGGTCGACGCCCGCCGTCGATGCTGTGGAGATCTGCGACGATGCGGGCGACGACGAACGGGACTGCGATCACCGACGCCGCGACGATCGTGCTCGGGTGCGTGAGCGCCATCCCAGCCGACACCGGGACGAGCGCGATGACCGCCGCCCATCGCCGCTGCCCGCGCCGGCTCTCCCGCCCGAACGCCTGGATCAAGAGGGCCACGGCGACGGGGAGCATGGCCGTAGCAGTGATGAGCGGAGCCACAAGCCCCCAGGACATCAGCAGTAGAGGGAAAGCGCCGAAAGCACTGCTGAGCACGCCGGCGAGAAGGATCGGCGCCGGTCGCGAGCCGAAGAGACGCGTGATGAGGAAGATGATCGAGACCGGCCACACCACGGCCGCGATGATGAGGGCCATGGCATTGGCGGCCGTGGGCACCGCGAAATCGCCCAGCTGGACGACGATCGCGGTGAGATCGTGCATCGCGGCCGGATAGAAGCCGCGAGACGCCTCGGTCAGGTTGCCGAGAGTGAGCGAGGACCCCGACTGTGTCTCGGCGATGTGCTTGACGGCATTGAGATGGAAGACGTTGTCGAACAGCTGAGCGATGTTCTCGGGCCCGTCGAACGCCCGGAGGACCCGTCGCCCGATCAGCGCGGCGGGAACCGCGATCGCGGCCGCAAACACGATGGCGCCCATCACGACGCGGGCGCGTGGGGGGTGCGCGCCATCGTCGCGTTTCGGCAGCCGACGGCGCATCACGAGGCGCACGGTCAGCGCCGCGAGCGCGAGCACCAGGGTGGCGATGGCGAAGGTGACCGGAGTGAACGGGATGCCGACCAGTCCGGCGGCGACCGCGATGACCCCGGCGAGCCCGAAGCTCGTCGGCGCGGCGAGTCCCAGCCTGTCGAAACCGCGTGCCCCCGCGGCCGACACGAGCACCGCTCCCGGGAGGAGGACGGTCACGGCGGTCAGGAGGATGACCGGCCAGACTCCGAACCAATCGGACATTCACTTGCTCCCTGCTGTGTTCGGACCGTCGTCGAGGGTATCGCAGGCGACCTGAGAGACTCCGCCTCGGCTGCCTGATCCGGCTGCCGCGGCGGCGGCCCGATCAGTCGATCGCGGCCTTCTCCTCGTACGAGCCCAGGAAGGATGCGGGAAGCTGCTCGACGACGATCGTGCCGGGACCTGCCAGGCTGCGCAGCGTCTCGAGGCTCCGCACGTGCCGGATCGCGGGGCCGTCGGCGACGAAGACGCGGGCATCGCCGAACTGGGCGAAGCTCCCGTCGGAGAGGTGGGGTGCGCCCGCGACCATCGTGGCGATCATGTCCGGCGACCACGAGGCGACCCGGATGGGCTTGCCGTCGGCGAGACGGCGCTGCACGTCCGCATCCCGGACGTGCCGCAGCGTCGTCGTGGAGGCGGTGTAGATGCGCGAGCCGCCCGCGGTGCCGATGAAGACCGGCCCGTCGATGACCTTCGACGACCACGTCAGCGCGGAGCAGATCGAGGTGGGGACCGTGGCGGGCGAGCCGGAGAACGTGCCGGTGACGCGGTTGAGAGCGCCCTCGCCGACCACGCCGGTGCGGTCGCCGCAGCGGAGCATCGGCGCGAGGGTGCCGACGACCCGGTGCGAGCGCAACGTCGTGTCGGGCACCACCGCGCGGGCGCTCAGCCCGGCCTCGGACGCGAGGGCCCAGGACGGCAGGTGCATGAGTTCGTCGCCGTATCCGGCCACGTAGACGGCGGAGGAGCTCGTCTCCTTGACGAGGACGCCCGCGCCGAGGAGCGGCGCGGCCGCGCGGAACGTGTTCACGGTGCCGCGAGGTAGGACCGCGACGTAGTCGCCGAGCGTGCGTCGTTCCTGGTCCCACGCGACCTGGCTGTAGATGTGGCGCCGGGCGCCGGCGTCGTACTTGAAGACCTCGGGGCCGTCGTCGGCACGGAAGAGGTCGCCGACTGCTGCACCGGAACTGTAGGCGTTGAGCTGCGCGGGCGGCAGATCGAGGTAGTTGTCCATGGCGAAGCCGTAGCGCGTCACGAGGCTCGCTGACGTGAAGTGGTGCTTCGTCCCGTCGGCCTGCAGGAGATACATCCGACCGTCGCGCGCATCCCGAGCGAGGCGCGTCATGGCGGCGCCGCGGGGGAGCTGCGCCATGCGTCCGTCGCTGATCACGGCGACCGGGCCGAGGCGGGCGGTCAGGACCGACAGGTCCTCCTGCGACTGCACGTGTCGCCGGACCCCGTTGACGACGACGTAGATCTGCGGCGCCGACGCCGTGCGGACGAGGTTGCCCTGTGCTCCCTGGGTGCTGCCGAACCAGTCGGTGAAGAAGCGGAAGAAGTTGCGGTTGCCGTACGACGAGCAGGTGTCGCCTGTCCCCCCGCCTGCGGCCAGCGCCGCGCGGTTCGGCTGGTAGGGCGTGTAGTAGTAGAGGCCGGCGGTGGCCTTATTCGCGATGTAGACGGGCGAGCTGCCGCAGCCGCTATTCGGGTGGTACAGGATGTTCCAGGTGCGGCCCGGCGCATACCAGGTGAAGTAGCGGCCCTCCGCGTAGATCTGGAACTGTCGCGCGGCCCCGTAAACCTGATTCTGGAAGCCGTGGTAGCGGCTGTCGCAGGCGGCGGTGTCGGGACAGGCCTGACCCATCGCGAACTGATAGTGGCCGCTCCCGGGGTCGGGGCGAGTGACGAGCGTCTGCTCCTTCTGCAGGGTCACGAGCAGGACCTGGGGGTTGATGTTGCACGCGGCGGCGACCTTCGCGATGATGCGGGCCGCACTCTCGCCCACCGCGCCCGAGTAGCCGGCGCAGTAGGAGTCCGCGGCTTTGGTCACGGTGTTCATGCGGTAGTCGCGCAGGCAGGTGTGGCCGGATTTGCACGGCTCGCCGCGCGCGTTGAGGAACGCCTGGATGTCGACCTCACCCATCGTCGTGCGGTCGAAGAAGACCTCGTCGCTGATGATGTTGCTGGGGTTGAAGGTCGACATGTCCACCGCAGTCGAGACCCGGGATGCTGTCGTCGCCCCCGCCGTGGTCGACGTGGTCGCCGTCGCCGTGGTCACGGACGCCGACACGTCGGTGCGGTCTGCCGCGGATGCCACTCCGGGAACGAGCGCGAGGATGAGCGCGAGGACGGTCAGCGCCGCGGCGACGGCCGTGCGGCTGGCTCGGGATTCTGACGACACAGCACCATTGTGTCGCACAGCTGCGAAAACGCCGGGAGCGGCGGGCGGACGCCCTCCCAGGAGCCGGGGGCGCCGTGTGGCACGATTGACGGGTGAAGGGCATCATTCTCGCCGGCGGTTCGGGCACGCGGCTGCATCCGATCACTCTGGGCGTTTCGAAGCAGTTGATCCCGGTGTACGACAAGCCGATGGTCTACTACCCGTTGTCGACGCTGATGCTGGCGGGTATCCGCGACATCTTGATCATCACGACGCCGCATGATGCGCCGTTCTTCGAGCGGCTGCTGGGGGATGGGTCGCAGTTCGGGATCTCGCTGACGTTCGCGCAGCAGCCTTCCCCGGATGGTCTGGCGCAGGCGTTCACGATCGGGGCCGACTTCATCGGCGACGATAAGGTCGCCCTCGTCCTGGGTGACAACCTCCTCTACGGCCCCGGCCTGGGCTCGCAGCTCAAGCGCTACGCCGACATCGACGGTGGCGCGGTGTTCGCGTACTGGGTCGGGGAGCCATCCGCGTACGGTGTGGTCGAGTTCGACGAGGCGGGGAAGGCGGTGTCGTTGGAGGAGAAGCCCGCCCAGCCCAAGAGCAACTACGCGGTGCCGGGTCTGTACTTCTACGACAACGACGTCATCGACATCGCCCGGAACCTCGAGCCCTCCCCGCGTGGGGAGTACGAGATCACCGACATCAACAGCGCCTATCTCGAGCGCGGGAAGCTGCAGGTCGAGGTGCTCCCTCGGGGCACGGCGTGGTTGGACACGGGAACGTTCGATCAGATGACCGACGCCGCCGACTACGTCCGCACGATCGAGCGTCGCACGGGGCTGCGCATCGGTGTTCCCGAGGAGGTCGCGTGGCGGCAGGGGTTCCTCACCGACGACGAGCTGCGTGAGCGGGCGGTGAAGCTGGTGAAGTCCGGGTACGGGACGTACCTGTTGGAGATTTTGGAGAGGGGACGCTGATGGGAACGCTTCTTGTGACCGGCGGTGCCGGGTTCATCGGTTCGAATTTCGTTCACCACGTCATCGAGCACACCGATCATTCGGTGATCGTGCTCGACAAGCTCACCTACGCCGGCAACGCCGCCTCCCTCGCGGGGCTCCCGGAGGATCGGGTGCGTCTGGTCGAGGGTGACATCGCCGACGCGGCACTCGTGGACGACCTGTTCGGTCAGGTCGACGCGGTCGTGCACTACGCCGCGGAGTCGCACAACGACAACTCCCTCCACGACCCGCGTCCGTTCCTGGACACCAACATCATCGGCACGTACACGCTGCTGGAGGCCGCCCGCAAGCACGACAAGCGGTTCCACCACATCTCCACCGACGAGGTCTACGGCGACCTCGAACTCGATGACCCGGCCCGGTTCACCGAGAACACCCCCTACAACCCCTCCTCCCCGTACTCGTCCACGAAGGCCGGTTCAGACCTGCTCGTGCGCGCATGGGTGCGCTCGTTCGGGGTGAAGGCGACGATCAGCAACTGCTCGAACAACTACGGCCCCTACCAGCACGTGGAGAAGTTCATCCCCCGCCAGATCACCAACGTGCTCCGCGGCATCCGCCCCAAGCTCTACGGCAAGGGCGAGAACGTCCGCGACTGGATCCACGCCGACGACCACTCCTCCGCCGTCCTCACGATCCTCGACAAGGGCGTCATCGGCGAGACGTACCTCATCGGCGCCGACGGCGAGAAGGACAACAAGACCGTCGTCGAACTCATCCTCGCCCTCAGCGGCCAGCCCACCGACGCGTACGACCACGTCACCGACCGGGCCGGCCACGACCTCCGCTACGCGATCGACTCCACCAAGCTCCGCACCGAGCTCGGCTGGACCCCGAAGTACCAGGACTTCGAAGCCGGCCTGAATGCCACCATTGACTGGTACCGCGACAACGAGGGCTGGTGGGCACCCGCCAAGGACGGCGTCGAAGCCTTCTACGCCTCAAAGGGACAGTGACGGTCATGTCGATCGAGTTCGGCAAGAAACTCACGGTCACCGAGACGCCCATCCCGGGCCTCGTCGTCCTCGACCTTCCCGTCCACGGCGACTCGCGCGGCTGGTTCAAGGAGAACTGGCAGCGGGAGAAGATGACCGCGGCCGGGATCGATCTGCCCGACTTCGGTCCCGTGCAGAACAACATCTCCTTCAACGACGCCGTCGGCACGACCCGGGGCATCCACGCCGAGCCGTGGGACAAGTACGTCTCCGTCGCCACGGGGCGGATCTTCGGCGCCTGGGTCGATCTCCGCGAGGGGCCCACGTTCGGCGCCGTTTACACCACGGAACTCGACGCCTCCCGCGCGATCTTCGTGCCACGCGGTGTGGGCAACTCGTACCAGACCCTCGAGCCCGACACGGCGTACACCTACCTCGTCAACGACCACTGGTCACCCGACGCGACCTACACATTCCTGAACCTCGCCGACGAGACGGCGGCCGTCGACTGGCCGATCCCGCTCGATCGGGTCGAGATCAGCGAGAAGGACAAGAACCACCCTCGACTGTCGGATGTCGTCCCGATGCCACCCCAGCGCATCCTCGTGACCGGTGCGAACGGGCAGCTCGGCCGTGCGCTTCGTGCCGAATTCGGTGACCATCCGTGGATGGAGTACGCCGGACGGGACGAACTCGACCTCACCTCGCCCGACCTCGCCTCGGCTCGTCGCTGGCGGGATTACAGCACGATCATCAACGCGGCCGCGTACACGAAGGTCGACCTCGCCGAGACGCCCGAGGGTCGCGTGGATGCGTGGGCCGCGAACGTCACCGCGGTGGCTGCGCTCGCGCGCATCGCGACCGCGAACGGCATCACCCTTGTGCATGTCTCGAGCGACTACGTGTTCGATGGAACGAAGGATGGCGCCTACAGCGAGGACGACCCGGTGTCGCCGCTCGGCGTCTACGGCCAGACGAAGGCCGCAGGGGATGCCGTCGTCTCCGTCGTTCCCCGGCACTACATCGTCCGCACCAGCTGGGTCATCGGCGACGGCAACAACTTCGTCCGCACGATGGCGTCGCTCGCTGAACGCGGCATCGATCCGAAGGTCGTCGACGACCAGATCGGGCGCCTGACGTTCACCGACGACATCGCCCGCGGCATCCGTCACCTCCTCGAGACGCACGCCGAGTCCGGGGTCTACAACCTCACCGGATCGGGGGAAGCCCGAACCTGGGATCGGGTAGCCGCCCGCGTGTTCGAGCTGAGCGGCCAGGAGGCTTCGCGCGTCTCGCCCGTGAGCACGGACGAGTACTTCGCCGCAGCGGAAGGTCCGGTGGCGCCGCGCCCGCGGAGCAGCGTGCTCGCGCTCGACAAGCTCGGGCGAGCCGGGTTGGTGACAGCGGACTTCGGCGACCACCTCGCGACGTACGTCGCCCCGGAGCGCTGAGAGATGCCGGCGGTATCACCCGAGCGCGTCGCGGTCCTCGTGCCGGCGTGGAACGAAGCCCAAGGCATTGCGGTCACGATCCGCGAGATCCAGGCGGCCAGCTCGAACTATGACGTCATCGTCATCGACGACGGCTCGCTCGACGCGACGGAGAGCGTGGCCCGGGATGCGGGAGCCGTCGTGCTGCCGCTGTCGTTCAACCTCGGCGTGGGCGGAGCCATGCGCACCGGATTCACCTACGCCCAGCGACGGGGGTACCGCAGAGCCATCCAGGTCGACGCCGACGGTCAGCACAATCCGAGCGAGATCGAGTCGGTCCTGTCGGGTCTGGAGCACGCGGACATCTCGATCGGCGCCCGCTTCGCGGAGGTCGGCGACTACTCGGTGCGCGGTCCCCGCCGGTGGGCCATGGTGGCTCTGGCCGGTGTGCTCTCGCGTGTCGCCAAGGTGCGACTGACGGATGTCACGAGCGGCTTCCGTGCCGCTGGAGAGCGCGCGATCGCGCAGTACGTGCTGTACTACCCGGCCGAGTACCTGGGGGACACCATCGACTCGCTCGTCGCCGCGGTACACGCGGGGCTGCGCGTCACGCAGGTTCCTGTCGCGATGCGACCCCGCCAGCACGGGACGCCGAGCCAGGGGGCGCTCGGATCGACGATCTACCTGTTCCGGTCGGTCTTCGCGCTCGCGCTCGCCATCGTCCGTCCCAAACCCCGAGCCTTCCGCGAGAGAGGAACCCAGCCGTGATCGTGGTCCTGGGCGTTGTGTTCTCACTGGCGCTCCTCGCGATCGTCATCCGATTGCTCATCCTGAGACGGATCCGCGAGAAGTACGCGGTGCTCTGGCTGGTGCTCGGGGTGATCGTCCTCGTGCTCGGGGTCTTCCCCGGAGTCCTGGAGGCCGCGACCGATGCGCTCGGCGTGGAACTGCCGGTCAACCTGCTCTTCGCGACCGCGCTCGCTGTGCTGCTCGGCGTCGCCTTGCATCTCTCGTGGGAGTTGTCGATGAGTGAGGACGAGACCAGGCGTCTCGCTGAGGACGTCGCGATTCTCAGCGCACGGCTCGACGCGCTCGAGTCCGATCAGCGGAGCGATCCGCCACGGCGGTCCGGCGCGCCGGAATGACGAATGCGGTGACCCGGTCGACGACCCGGTCACCGCATCCGTGAGCGTCGTCGCGCGTCAGCGCAGCAGATGGCGCAGCAGTGCCGACGGCGAGCCGGCATCCTTGCGCACCGCGCGGGGGAGCAGCGAGGCGGCGTTGAGCCGCGAGGTCAGGTGGAGCCGGGCCGTACGGGCGGCCCGACGCCACCCGAGCGCGTCGAAGCTCGCCGCCTCATCGAGGAAGAACCGACGCTCCTCGTCGAAGCGCCGGCCGTCGAGAGCGCGCACCGACGAATCGGACTGGGAGTGGCGCCGGTACTCGAACACGACCTCCGGGAGGACCGCCATGGTCCCGCCGGCCTTGATGATGTCGAGGATGAGCGCGAGGTCCTGGACGACGTCGAGCCCGTTCCGGAAGCCGATGCTGCGGACGCGCTCGGTGCGCCAAGCGAGGGAGGGGAAGTACGCCCAGTCTCCGCGCATGAGGCTCGCGGCGACGGGTTCGCCCGCGAGAGCCCCCCCGCCCGTCGGGACGCGCGGGGCGAGGACCGCCTTCACGCGGTCCACCAACGGCTGGACGATCCGGCCGTGCTCGTCGATCACGCGCACACCGGGCTGGATGATGTCGGCGGGAAAGCGGCCGATCGCGGCGACGACGGCGTCGAGGTAATCGGGCAGCATGACGTCGTCGGCGCCCATCATGACGAACCACTCCGCCTCGACGAGCTCGACCGCCTTGCGGTAGTTGCCGTTCGCCCCGAGGTTCTGCTCGTTGCGCAGGTAGGTCACCCGTGGATCGTCGAGGGACGCGAACCACCGCTGCGGCTCCGGGTCGGGGTAGCCGTCGTCGAGCACTACGAGGCGGAAGTCCTTGTAGGTCTGCTGCAGGACGCTCCGTGCCGCCAGCTTCATCTGGTCCACGTCGCCGTAGTAGGGCAGCATGACATCGATCTTCAAGGGCACAGGGGATCTCCAAGCCGGGGCAGCGGTCGACTAATATCCTAGTTCGTGAACGGAGGTCACCCATGTCCAGTCAGGCCGCCTCTCGCGCGGTGACGGTCTCCGTATGCATGGCGACGTACAACGGCGAGAAGTACGTCCGCGAGCAGATCGAGTCGATCCTGCCCCAGCTCGGTCCCCACGACGAGCTGGTGATCGTCGACGACGCGTCGCGCGACGGCACCGTAGCCATCATCCGCGCCTTGGACGATCCGCGGATCGTCATCCACGAGTCGTCGCAGAACCAGGGGTACGTCCGAGCGTTCGAGCAGGCGATCGCCGCAGCGCGGGGCGAGGTGATCTTCCTCAGCGACCAGGACGACATCTGGCGTCCCGGTCGGGTGGACCGCATGGTGGCCGCCCTGAGCGACTCGCTTCTCGTAGTGACGAACTTCGCGGCCTTCGGCGGCGCACTGACCCCGGTCCAGTCGCGGCGGCTGCGCGGGACGACGCCCCGTCGCTGGCTCGCCAACATCTTCTGGGTCTGGACGGGCCTGCGTCCCTACTACGGGTGCTGCATGGCTTTCCGCCGTGAGCTCGTGGATCAACTGCTCCCGTTCCCCTCGTACGTCACCGAGACGCACGATCAATGGGTCGGGTACGTGGGCAATGCCAACCGTGGCGTCGTGCACCTGGCCGAAGACACGATCGACCGCCGAGTGCACGGCTCAAACGCGTCGGCACGCGGCAATCGCCCGGTGCGCGTCGTGCTGGGCGCACGCAGGACGATGGCGCTCGCCGCGGTCGAGGCTATGCGTCGCGTACGACGGCGCGGTCGGATTCGCGTCGGATCCTGACGAGCGCGCCGGCGACGCCGCCCGCGAGGTACTCGAGGGCGGAGCGGTGCGAGACGTGGCCGCGTCGGGCCATGCCGATGACGGTGCGGGCGGTGCGCACGCCGCTGCGGCCCGCACCATAGAGGCGTAGCGCTCGTTCCGCTGTGGGGTTCCCGGGCAGGCGCGTCGCCAGCGCCTCGGCCATCGTCTCGCGCCATCCGACGCCGACCCGATAGGTCGCGCGCAGGATGCCCGCCACACCGTCCGTGCCTTCGAATCGCCGAGCGATCGAACGGGCGGTGCCGACCGAACGGCGCAGCGAGATGCCGCCGGTCGACTCACCGATGACGTTGTTGCCGTGCTGCACGTAGTCCTGGACGACCTCGTCGACCACGCGGGCCCCGCCGATCGCCGCTCCGCAGACCGCGAGCCAATGGTCATGCACTTCTGCCGGTGTCGACAGGCGCGGGAACGGCAGTGCGACGTCCAGCACATCACGGCGGAACACCATCTGACCGCCGGTGAATTGGTTGTCG
This sequence comes from Microbacterium arborescens, assembly GCF_049707515.1. Taxonomy (GTDB): domain Bacteria; phylum Actinomycetota; class Actinomycetes; order Actinomycetales; family Microbacteriaceae; genus Microbacterium; species Microbacterium arborescens_B. Next base: position 414,754 of record NZ_JBNAFI010000001.1, read on the forward strand.
AGGAAGAACGCGAGGGGAGCGACGTCCTTGCGCCCGGTCGTCGGCGCGATCACACGCCCCTCAGGGTAGGTCACGACGCGCGCCTGACCCGCCACTACCGCGGCGTGCTCGAGGTGGGGGACCAGGGTCGCGAGCTTCGTGGGGTACCAGTAATCGTCCTGATCGGACAGTGCGATCCAGGCCGCATCCGCGGGCACCGCGGTCACTCCTCGTTCGAAGTTGCCATAGAAGCCGGACCGATCCTCGAAGCCGATCACGCGGAAGCGCTCGTCGTCGCCGACGATCTCGCGGACCAGCGTCTCGACGACCGCGGGCTCGCCGTCCGCGGTCACGATGCAGCCGAAACCTTCTAGCGTCTGCGCCTGGATCGACAGCAACTGCCGGCGGAACAGCTCGGGGTCGGGCCGGTAGGCGGCCAGAACGACGTAGCCGCGGGGTGCGTCGGATGCCATGTCAGTCCCTTTCGTCGTTCATACGCACATCGGATGCCGCGCGGTCGGCGCGGCGAACGATGAGATAGCCCCACACCTGCACCGCCACAACGAGGAATTCGGAGAGGGCGAAGGCCGCCGCGGCTCCCGGCGCGCCGCCCACCGCGGTCCCGAGCACGATCAACGGCACGCCGATCGCGGCTCCGACGAACGTGCTCCGCGTGACCCAGCGGATCGCCCCCAGCGGTGTCAGCAGGAGGCGGCCGAACGCCGAGTTCACCGCGATCGCGAAGAACGTCGCGCCGATGCCTGCGGAGGTGAGAGCATCGATCGCGACTCGCTGCCCGAAGACGAGCGCCGTCGCCCAGGGGCCGAGCACGCCGATGCCGAGGGCGCCGACGATGCCGATGCCGCCCAGGATGTACGTGCCGCGCCATCCCCGGGCCCGGATGACCGCTCGGTCGGAATCCTCGGACACCCAGCCCTGAACGGCGTTCGTCGCGGCGACAATGGCGGTGAGAGCCGCCTTGAGCACCTTGTCTGCCACCACGTAGACCGCGACCACCGTGGTCGTGCCGGCGATCGAAACGATGGCGACCGTGCCGGCGCTGTAGACGCCTGCCGCGACGACCGCGAGCGCGGGCTGAATGTCGTCGCGCAGCGATCGGATGCCGGCGCGCACGGCGCCCCGGGGCGGTCTCGCGGCACGCCGGGCGCAGAACCACGCGATGCCTCCGAGCGTCACGGTCAGCATCAGCACCGGGTACCAGATCACCGGCGCGCCGGCGAGGACGAGCGCCGCCGAGAGCAGGGCCCCGGCGAGGCGGGGGAGCAGGTCGTAGAGCGCGATGGCCCGTGGCTCGCTGCGGCCGATGAGGAACCAGGATGGCGAGAGGCCGGCGACGCCGACTGCCGCCATCGCCGCCACCGCGAGGCCGGCAGAGCCGCCGGGCGCGAGCAGGGCGGTGAGCAGAGCCGCCGGTACCGCGGCGATGACTGCGACGAGGCTCCGCGACACGAGGCTCATCGTGAACAGCTCCCGTGCCCGCGAGTCCTCCAGCGCGGCGACGCGCGAGGGACCCACGAGCGGCCACCCGTAACCGATGACGAGCGCGAGCACGGCGCCGACGGATTCCCCGATGCCCACCGCCGCCCAGGCGGACTCCTCTCCGCGCGAGATCACCGGGAGGATCACGAACGGGATCGCCAGCGAGAGGAACGGCAGGAGCGCGAGCCCCCCGAAGCGCCTGACGGCAGCGATCATCGTGCCGGGAGGATCGGGGTGTCGTCCGCCCAGCGTCCGCCGAGAAGCACTGCCGCGACCTCGCCGTCGAAGCGGTCGCGGTCCCCGTCGATCCATCGCCGGTACTCGGACTGCTGGGCAGCCGCCTCCGCCGGAGCGGCGAGGACGGCGTCGAGCGCGGCCGCGGCATCGGCGGCGAACGCGTCGGTCACCGCGACCTTGTGCTGCCACGGGAGCGGGGTGTCGGCCCAGAACGCCCCGGCACCGCGCCGGGCGACGACGGAGACCGCACCGAGAAGGGCGGCCTCTCGCGGCATCCGGTCGCGGCCTGGGTGGAACCCGGGATCAAAGTACGCCGCCGACGAGTGCAGCGCGTGGGCCACACCCTCGGGCGACATGCCGGTGAGAGGGACCCATTCGACGTCCGCAAGATGCGGTCCGAGAAGGCCCGGCACCCAGCTCGCCTTTTTCGGGTTGAAAGCGACAGCGCGCCGCCGCTCGGTGGCCGTGCTCCGTTCGGCGTCGATGATCGGGCGGGGGATGTAGTCGCTCACCAGCGCGGCATCGACGTCCGCCTCGATGCGCAGGAAGCTGCGGGCGTACTCGGATTGCGCGAGGTGGTGCATCGAGCGCAGCTCACGGCGGCGGAAGCTGCGCGCGAGCAGGTGCCGGTAGGTGGATGCGAGACGGTTCGGCTCCCACGCCCGATGCGGCACGCCGATGCGTCGGGCGAAGGCGCGGTCGGCGTATTCCTGCCGCGAGTAGAAGGGCACCGAGTAGTCGATGCTCAACCACCAGCACGCCGTGCCGGCGTGCCTCAGTGCCGACAACCGGTGCACGGCGCTCTCGGGGGCGATCACGAGCGAGTCGGGGCGATCGACGATCGCCGCCTCGGGGGCGTCGTAGTGCTCGTAGGCGGACACCCGGGGTGCCTGGCGGGTCGACTCGAGAGGCACCAGAGACGCATCGGCGCCCTGTCGTCGCAGCGAGTCCACGAGCTGATGGAGGGCCTCGGGGCCTCCCGTTCGCTGCCCCCGCGGGTAGAGAACGAAGATACGTTCGTATACGCGTTGCATCACGGCCTTCTTGGGGTCACTTCGAGCGGGCGTCGGTCGATCCTATCGCGGGCCATGTTGCGGGCATGCCCCGGGGCTGTCGGCTTTCATCCACCGATGCCTGAGTAGAATCGCGGGGTTGTGTTCCGCCCGCGTCGGCGGCGCCGGGCTGACGAATCCGCCCCGCGGCCGTTCGCGCACACAGAAAGTGCTCTCATGGATCTCCTCATCGTCGGCTCCGGCTTCTTCGGCCTCACCATCGCGGAGCGCGCTGCTGCCGCGGGCCGTAAGGTCACGGTCATCGACCGGCGCCACCACATCGGCGGAAACGCGTACACCGAGAACGAGCCCACCACGGGGATCGAGGTGCACAAGTACGGTGCGCACCTCTTCCACACCTCCAACGCGACCGTGTGGGAGTACGTCAATCGCTTCACGCAGTTCACGAGCTACGTCCACCGCGTGTACACCACCCACAAGGGCGTCGTGTATCCGCTGCCCATCAACCTCGGCACCATCAACCAGTTCTTCCAGGCTGCGTACACGCCCGGCGAGGCGCGCGAGCTGATCCAGGAGTTGGCGGGGGAGTTCGACCCGAAGCAGGCGCAGAACCTCGAGGAGCGCGCGATCGGCCTGATCGGGCGTCCGCTCTATGAGGCGTTCATCCGCGACTACACCGCGAAGCAGTGGCAGACCGACCCGAAGGAACTGCCGGCCGAGATCATCTCGCGGCTCCCGGTGCGCTACACCTACGACAACCGCTACTTCAACGACACCTGGGAAGGCCTGCCGGTCGACGGCTACACCGCGTGGCTCGAGCGTATGGCCGACCACCCCAACATCGACGTGAAGCTGAACACCGACTTCTTCGACGAGTCGCAGCCGCTGAACAAGAAGGCGACCGTCGGCCAGGTGCCGATCGTCTACACGGGCCCGGTCGACCGCTACTTCGACTACACCGCGGGTGAGCTCTCGTGGCGCACGCTCGACTTCGAGCAGGACGTCCTCGACATCCCCGACTTCCAGGGCACCAGCGTCATGAACTACGCCGACGCCGACGCGCCCTACACGCGCATCCACGAGTTCAAGCACTTCCACCCCGAGCGCGCCGATCGGTACCCGACCGACAAGACCGTCATCGTCCGGGAGTACTCCCGCTTCGCGACCCGCGCCGACGAGCCGTACTACCCGGTCAACACCCCCGATGACCGGCAGGGTCTGCTGGCTTACCGCGACTTGACCAAGGGTGAGCAGGACGTCCACTTCGGCGGGCGTCTGGGCACATACCAGTACCTCGACATGCACATGGCCATTGGCTCCGCGCTGTCGATGTGGAACAACACGCTGGTGTGACCAAGCTCGAGCTCCCGCGGCGCCACCGCCGACGGACCGCTCCGGCCGAGTGGCGCGCAGACATCGACGGTCTGCGCGCCTTCGCGATCGTCCTCGTCGTCGTGTATCACGTCTGGCTGGGGCGCGTGTCCGGCGGAGTCGACGTCTTCCTCCTGATCTCCGCGTACTTCCTCACCGCATCATTCCTGCGGCAGTCGGGCACTCTTCGTCCGACGGATCTGCTCGACTTCTGGGCGCGGCGATTCGCGAGGCTGGTCCCCGCGGCCGCCGCCACGCTCTTCGCTGTCCTCGGCTTCGCGGCGGCGTTCCTCCCCGGCTCGCAGCTGCAGTCGATCTGGAGCCAATCGTGGGCCTCGCTGTTCTACGTGCAGAACCGTGAGCTGGCCGCCGAAGCGGTGGACTACTACGCCCGTACCGAGACCTTTCCGAGTCTCCTGCAGCACTTCTGGTCGCTGTCGGTGCAGGGCCAGGTGTTCGTGATCTGGCCCGTCCTCATCCTGGGGGCCGTCCTTGTCTCACGAGCGCTCGGCAGATCTGTGCGCAGCATCCTCACCATCATGTTCAGCGTCATCTTCGCGATGTCGCTGGCCTACTCCGTTGCGCTGACTTCAGCAGATCAGCAGGTGGCGTACTTCAGCACTCCGGCGCGTCTGTGGGAATTCGCGCTGGGTTCCCTGGCTGCACTGCTCCTTCCCTCGGTCACCCTGTCCCGCCGCTGGTCAGCGGTCCTCGGCTGGACGGGCATCGTCTCCTTGGTGGCATGCGGCGTGGTGCTCGACGTCGGCGCGGGATTCCCGGGGTTCGCCGCACTCTGGCCGACCATCGCGGCCGTGATGATCGTCCTGGCCGGAAACAGCGGCCGATCGGATTCCTCCTCGTACCGCTTCCTCGCATCGCGTCCGCTCGCAGTGGTCGGAAGGCGCGCGTATGCGCTCTACCTCGTGCATTGGCCGATCCTCGTGGGCTACATGACCCTGACGGACTCAACCGACGTCGGCCTGCTCGGTGGGGTCCTGGTCATCGCCGTGTCCCTCGTTGCGGCCGCGGTCGTGCAACGCGCCGTCGAGCTGCCCGTCGGCCGCCTCATCGGAGGTGTGCGGCGCAACGTCGGGATCGTAGCGGCATCCCTGCTCGTCGTGGTGGTTCCCCTCGGGTCGTGGCAGGCAGCCGATCAGCTGCGCAGCGCGGCTGCCGGCCCCGAGAGCAACCCCGGCGCCGCGGTCACCATGCCCTGGGTGGCCGCACGAGCACTTCCCGATGCGCCGGTCGTGCCTTCCAGCACGCAGATCGACTCGGACTGGGTCGGACTCGACCGCGTCTGTTCCGGCGCGTTCCGCCCCGCGGCTGCAAACCTCGCAGCTTCCTGCCAGCAGACCGTTCCCATCGCAGGAGCGCCGACGATGATCGTGGTGGGCGACTCCCACACGCAGCAGTGGCTGGGCGCCTTGCTTCCGATCCTGCGAGAAGAGCGCTGGAATGTCGTGGCGGTACTCAAGGGCGCTTGTTCTTTCGCGCCGGACGAGGACGCGGATGCCGAGTGCGCGGTCTGGCGCGAGGAAGCGGAGACATTCGCTGTGACGCAGCAGGCGGATGTCGTGATGCTGACGGGAAGCAAAGCCGCACCGATGAGCACCGACGAGCGCATCCCTTCGGGCATCGAGCGGCGCATCGAGGCCATCGTCGACGCGGGCTCTCAGGTGCTGCTCGTACGTGACAATCCGCGATTCGATTTCGATATGTATCGGTGCTGGGAGGCGGAAGTCGACGAGAGCGACTGTGAGGTTCCGGTCTCCGACGTCCTAGCCGAGCAGAATCCCGCCTCGGCGCTGGCGCAGGATGGCAGGGTCTACCCGTTGGATCTCTCCGAGTACGTCTGCCCAGACGGGATGTGCACGCCGGTGGTCGGCAACGTGGCCGTGTTCCTCGACGACAACCACCTGACCGCGACGTACGCGCGAACACTCGCCCCAGCGGCCGTCGCGGCGCTCCGCGAGATGCCGGGCATTCCGCTTGGCTGACAGCGTTCTAGGATCGAACCCGTGAGTCCCGCCGTCGTCGGCGCCCCCGGATCGCCGCGGCGCTATCTCCACTCGCTGTGGTTGCTGTCGGCGCGCGACCTGCGGGTGCGGTACTCGACGAGCGCTCTCGGGTATCTCTGGTCCGTGCTCGACCCCCTCGTGATGAGCGGGATCTACTGGTTCGTCTTCACGCAGGTGTTCCACCGCGACGTCGGCGAGAGCCCGTACATCGTCTTCCTCATCACGGCACTGCTCCCGTGGGTGTGGTTCAACTCGGCGGTGACCGATTTCACCCGGGCCTTCAACAAGGATGCGCGGCTCGTCCGGTCGACGTCGATTCCGCGGTCCATCTGGGTCGGCCGCATCGTGCTGAGCAAGGGGATCGAGTTCCTCTTCTCGCTCCCGGTGCTCGCCGTGTTCGCCGGCTTCGGCGGCGCGACGGTGAACTGGGGGCTCCTGCTCTTCCCTGTCGCCGTTCTCCTCCAGGTCATCCTGTTGCTGGGACTCGGGTTGATCGTCGCGCCGCTGTGCGTCCTGTGGGGCGACCTCGAGCGCACCACCCGGCTCGTGTTGCGCGCGCTCTTCTACGCGTCGCCGATCATCTACGGTGTCGCGGACCTCCCGGGCGTCTTCAAGGAACTCGGGGCCTTCAACCCGCTGGCAGGAATCTTCACGCTTTATCGCGTTGGTTTCTTCCCCGACCAGTGGGACACGCTGTCGGTGATCGTCGGAGCGGCTACCAGCATCCTCGTCCTGTGGCTCGGACTCTTGGTCTTCTCGCGCCTCGAGCGCTCGGTGCTGAAGGAGCTGTGATGACCGGACTCGCGATCGAGGTGCGCGACCTCGGCGTTCGCTTCCGTCGCAACAGGCGGGGTCGACGCAACCTCAAAGACTTTTTCGGTGGAGCTTCGCGCCGCAGTCGGCCCGGCGAGTTCTGGGCGCTCCGCAACGTGTCGTTCTCCGTCGAACCGGGCGAGTCGATCGGTGTCGTCGGGCGCAACGGTCAGGGCAAGTCCACCCTCCTCAAGCTCGTCGCCGGCGTCTTGCTCTCGGACGAGGGGAACGTCGTCGTACACGGCGGTGTCGCGCCGTTGATCGAGATAACGGGCGGCTTCGTCGGCGACCTCACGGTCCGCGAGAATGTGCGGCTGACCGCGGGGCTGCACGGGATGTCGAAAGCGGAGGTCAACCGTCGATTCGACGACATCATCGATTTCGCCGAGATCGGCGACTTCGTCGACACCCCTTACAAGCACCTCTCGAACGGCATGAAGGTGCGCCTGGCGTTCTCGGTGGTGTCGCAGCTCGACGAGCCCATCCTGCTCGTCGACGAGGTGCTCGCTGTCGGCGACCGCGCCTTCCGCGCCAAGTGCTACAAGAGGATCGACGAGCTGCTCGCGGAGGGCCGCACGCTCTTCTTCGTCAGCCACAACGAGAAGGATCTTCGGCGCTTCTGCCGGCGCGGGCTATACCTCGACAAGGGCGCCCTCGTCGTCGACGGGCCGATCGGAGAGGTCCTCGACCGGTACAACGCGGACTACAACGGGGCGGTCTGATCGGTCAGCGCCGGCATGGGCTGCCATGACCGGTCGCGAGCGATGCGCCGGCCGTCGCGCAGGCCGCGGAGGAGGTTCGAGGTGCCGCGCACGGTGCGTTCGACGAGCAGGAGTCGGATGAGCTCTTTGCCGAACGTCAGCGTCGTCCCCAGGCCGAACAGCACCGGGTTGTACACGCCCTTCGTGCGGTAGTACTGCTTGATGTGCGCGCGGTTGCGCATGATGTAGTAGCGGTAGGCGTCGCTCGAGGCGTTCATGTGGCGGATGCCCATGTCCCACTGGCGGATCTCGCGCGTACGCCGCAGCACGAATTCGTCGACGATGACCGACGTCGTGATGCGCGAGGCGAGCCAGCCGTAGAGCTGATCGTCCCAGTAGATGAAGAACCGCGGGTCGGGCAGGCCGATCCGCGCGACGATGTCGCGGTGGATGAACATGCCCTCGAAGCAGCCGGAGTTCATCTCCTTGTAGCCCGCTTCGCCGAATCCGGCGGGGGCGAAGGGAATGGGGATGCCCATCCGCTCGGCGATGCGGTACTGCCAGTAGAACTCGCTGCCGTCGTAGTCGTACCGGCGGCCCTGGATGCTGCGGAACCGCGGCGCCCAGCGGCCCATCCTGGCGAGTCCGTCGGGCAGCACCTCGACGTCGTCGTCCATGAGCCAGATCCACTCGGACCCCGACTCGTAGGCCACGCGCACACCCTCGCTGAAACCGCCGGATCCGCCGGTGTTGGTTTCGAGCCGTCGGTAGACGAGCTCGGTGCCCAACCGGTCGCGGAACGACTCGACGACTGCGGTGGTGTCATCGGTCGAGGCGTTGTCGATGATCACCACGCGCCCCGGCTTCGGGTCCATCCCCACGATGCTCTCGAGCAGCCGCGACAGGAGCGCGGAGCGGTTGAAAGTGACGATGGCGATGGCCGCCGATGTCGGGTCGAAAACCTGCGCGCTCACCGGCCCGATCCTACCGTGCGATGCCGAGGGTTCCCGTCGGGGTGTCGTCCGGAGGTTCCGTCCCCGGGGCCGTGGGGCGAGCGGTGTCGCGGATCCGCTCGCGCCACGACTTCGACTGTCCGGCGCGCAGGGCGCACAGCACGAGCATCAGCCAGCCGTAGCCGTGCAGCGGGAAGCTCTCGAACAGGCCGTCGACCAACACCGTCACGAGGATGAGCGGCGTCCAGGCGTAGAGGATCGAGCGGCGTTCGCTCGCGACGAGCCAGGCCCGCCCGAGAGCCAGCCCGGCGAAGACGATGAAGAGGAGAAGGCCGATCCAACCGAGCTGCAGGACGACGTCGACGTAGGCGTTGAGCGCCGAGGTGTGGCGGTCGCTCAGGGCGAAGTTGATGGCATTGAAAGGGAAGTCCGTTCGCGACCACGGCCCGAACCAGCCCCACCCCTGCACGGGCTCGACGCGGACGAAGGCGGCGACCCGATCCCACAGCTCCGCCCGGATCGAGAAGTCGGTGCCCGCTCCGATCCACGCGATGATGCGTTCCCGGAGCAGGTAGCCCACCATCGCGCCGACGATGACCGTCGCGCCCAGGACCGTCTGGACCGTACCGCGGAGAGCTCGCGGGGTCCGACGCACGAGACCCAGGGCCGCCGTGGCGATCGCGGTGGCGACGGCGAGGACGAGCACGGTGGGAGAGTCCGACAGGGCGGCCAAGAGCGCCGCCAGCACCGCCGAGAAGAGCGAGACGCCCGTGCGCACCGACACGGTGCGCCACTCGATGTAGAAGGTGATGAGGGCGAGGACCGCGATGAACCCGAGCGCGTTGCGCGTGCCGAAGATCCCCTGCACCGGTCCGAAGGCGGCGATGTCCCCCTCGATGCCGAGGAAGGTGAAGGGCATGTCGAAGAAGACACCGGAGAGGAGCTCGAGTGCCAGCGAGAGCGCCAGCAGTACGCGGAACACATCGGCGAGGGCCCGGACGGTCTGCAGCGTGTCGCGGGTGTTGGCGATGACGACGGCCAGGAAGGCGATCGCCGCGAGGGCCACCCACCCCCCGATCGTGCCGGAGGCGTCGGTGCTCCACGTGACGCTGGCCAGCGCCCAGCCGAGGAAGAGGACGAGCATCGAGGGGACCAGCCGCACGATGGTGAATTCGCGTCGCCGCACGAGGAGGACGGCCGCCCCGACCGCGCACAGCCCGGCGATCACCGTCAGCCAGGTGACGTGCCCCGCGGTGCGGTCGACGAGGTGCTGGGCGAACACCGCGGCGATCGCGGCGTGGGCGAAGGCCTGGGCGAACGCGGCGGAGTCGAGGGTGCGCACCAGCCACGATGCCGACAGCCCGGGAGGCGTGCTCATCGGGCGCCCTCCACGGGGCCGCCCCGCTCGATCGGAGCCCCGCCCTCGAGCGGCCACGCCGCGGCGAGCGTCGAGCGGCGCCGCACCGGCGTGCCGCGAACTGCAGCGGGTGCCTGCTTGATCGCGAACGCGAGCATGACGAGCAGGAACCACCCCCAGTTCAGCAGCGGCGACGACTCGGTGATGCTCTGCACCAGCAGGATCGTCGCCACCAGCGCCGGGATGAGCAGCAGACGCGACCGCGGTTCGCGATCGGCGCCGGGGCGCGGGATGCGGCCGAGCGCGAGGAACCACGCTCGCCAGGTGAAGGCCCCGAGCGCGACCGCGAAGAAGAGCACCCCGACGACGCCGAGCTGCATCGCGACGTCGAACCACGTGCTGTGCGCCTGCATCACCGTGACGCCGCGGTCGATGATCCAGCCGTCGAAGAACGGATCGGTGGGCACCCAGGGCACCGAGTAGCCCCAGCCGAAGATCGGGCTCTCGGCGAACCTCTCGCCCACGGTGGCCCAGATCTCCTTGCGTCCGCTCAGGTCCGACGAACGTCCGAGCAGTTCGAAGAGATCCTCGCGCAGGAGCCAGAGCGTGGTGACCAGCGCGACGGCGGAGACGGCGAAGACGACGTAGAGGATGCGGCGCGCCCGCGCGGTGCGCGCCCGGCGCATGAGCAGCACCACCACGATGACGATCGCGATGGCCAGCGCGCACATCGTGGCGGTCGCCGACGAACCGCGCCAGAAGCAGAAGGCGGCCAGGAGGGTCCACGCCGCGAGCGGTCCGCGCCGCCCCGCCCGCGTGTTGATCTGGAGACCGAAGATCACGAGTCCGAGAAGAGCGATGTAGGCGAGCGAGTTGGCGTTGCCGAAGATGCCCTGGATCCGGTCGTCGGTGAAGAGCTTGTCACGCGACCAGAACATGATCGGGTCGCCGTCGAAGTCCGGCCCCGGGCGCACGAACTGCGGCAGGATCGGCCCGCGCCAGATGAGCGATACCCACAGTTCGAAGGCGACCGACAGCGCCAGCATCCACTTCACGGCCGCGGCGATCGCTTCGATGATCTGGCGGCCGGTGAGCACCGAGGCGACGAAGATCGCCTGCGCCGTCGTGGCCAGCAGGAGGGCGAGCGTCATGGCGGTAGCCCGCGGCCACTCCGTCCACAGCAGCGAGAGCACCGCCCAGCCGACGTAGGCCAGCGCGAACCAGGGGAGCCGGCGCCAGCGCCGTCGCGGTCGCTGAACCAGCCAGATCGCGGCCGACACGGCGGTCGTGATCGCGACGACGACCGCGGAGCCGGTGACGCCGAACGCCATCAGCCAGGCCGTGCCGGCCATCGACGAGGCGATGACGACGACGCACCACGCCCGCACGAGCGACAGCGGAAGGCGTCGCCGCGCGAGGGCCGGCGACGCACCCGCTTCGGACCGCGCTTGCGTGTGACTGGCCATGATGGTCTCAGATTAGCCTCAGGCCCTGGCAGCCCTTACGCCGGGCGGAGCGCCTCCGACTCGCCCGGCAGGCGATCGCCCTGCTCCGCGTCGAGGCGTCGTTCGGCCGGGCCTCGGCCGACGAGCGGTGCCTGCTTGATCTTGAAGGCGAACAGGATGATGAGGAACCAGCCCCAGTTCAGCAGCGGGGCGGACTCGGCGAGACCCTGGACCAGCAGGATCGTGGCGACGAGCGAGGGGAGCAGCGTAAGGGGCGTGTAGGGGCGGTCGGCCACGAGATCCCAGCGCGGCCGGTCGACGGCGAAGAACCACGACCGCCACACGAAGGCCAGGAGTGCGAGAGCGATGAGGGCGACGCCGACGAACCCGAGTTGGAGGGCGACATCGAGCCACATGTTGTGGGCCTGCATCACGCTCACGCCGTGATCGACGATCCAGCCGTCGAAGGCGGGGTCGGACGGCACCCACGGCGTCGAATAGCCCCACCCGATGATCGGACGCTCGGCGATGCGTTCGCCGACGGCATCCCAGATCCGCTGACGGCCGGTCAGGTCGGACGAGCGGCCCAGGGACTGGAAGAGCCAATCACGGGCGAGCCAGACGCCCGCGCCGCCGACCCCGGCGACGACGAGGTACAGGATGTAGAAGCGCGTGCGCTCGCCGGGACGGCGCGCCGTGCGCATCAGCAGGATGGTGACGAGCACCACGACCACCGCCACGGCGCACAGCAGCGCGGTTGCCGACGCCGCGCGCCAGAAGAGGAAGACCGCGAGAGCCGTCCAGAGGGTGAGCAGGAACTTGCGCGGAGCGCCCGAGGCGATGCGCACGATGAAGACGATGATCGCCAGGAGCGCGACGTAGGCGAGGGGATTGGCGTTGCCGAAGATGCCTTGCAGCCGGCCGCCGTTGAAGAGGTTGTCCCGCGACCAGAGGGTGATCGGGTGGTCGTCGTAAGACGCATCCGGCCGCACGAAGCCCGGCAGGATGTCGCCGCGCCAGATGAGGGCGACCCACAGTTCGAAGAGGATGGACAGCGCGAGCATCCACTTCAGCGCGGATGCGATCGCGCGGACGATCTCGCGCCAGGTGAACACCGCGCCGACGAACATGGCCTGCAGGGTCGTCGACACGAGCAGCAGCAGGGTGAGCTCGGTCGCGCCCAGCCAGTTCGACCACAGCATCGACGCGATGGCCCACGCGACGTAGGCGAGGGCGAACCACGGCAGGCGGCGCCATTGCACGCGGGGCCGCAGCGACACCCAGAGGATCGCCGAGACGACGCCGGTGCCGACGACGACCACCGCGGCCCCGACCGAGCCGAACACCATCAGCCAACTCGTTCCGGCCGTCGACGCGGCGATGACGAACACGCACCACGCACGCAGGAGCAGGTGACCGGTGGTCTCGCGCACGGGCGCTGTGGGCGGCGCCGAGACGGGGTGTCGGGAGTGGACGGCCATGGTGCAGACAGGCTATCGCGGGCCGACATTCCGCATCCGGTCGGCGGGTCCCGCGTCCTAGGCTGGGGGCGTGCTGATTCCCATCTCGAACATCGCCCGGGACTACGCGTGGGGCTCCACGACGCTCATCGCCGAGCTGCAGGGGCGCGAGCCGTCGGGAGCGCCCGAGGCCGAGATCTGGTTCGGCGATCACCCGGGCAGCCCCTCGCGCGTCGGCGACGGCACCGAGCGTCCGCTGAACCTCGCGCTGGCGGAGGCGGGGATCGCGCCGCTGCCGTATCTGCTGAAGATCCTCGCCGCGGCGACCTCGCTGTCGATCCAGGCGCATCCCTCACGACAGCAGGCCGCGGCCGGCTATGCGCGCGAGGAGGCGGCGGGCATTCCGCGGGATGCCGCCGACCGCCTCTACCGCGATGAGAACCACAAGCCGGAGATCATCGTCGCCCTGTCGGAGACCTTCCGCGCGCTCGTCGGCCTGCGACCGGTCGCCGAGACGCAGCGCCTCCTCGACGGGCTGGGTGAACGCGAGGGCGTTCGCGCCCTGTCGGCCGCCCTCGAACCGACCGCCGCCGAAGATGAACCCGCGGCGCTGCGCCGGGTGATCGGGTGGGTCCTCTCGGGCGAGGCGCCGGAGGTCGTGACAGATCTCGCCGAGGCGCTGGCCGAGACCGACGATTTTGCGGCCGAGGGCGACGAGTTCGGCGCAGAACGAGTCGTGCTCCGCGAGATCGCGCGCGAGTTCCCCGGCGACGCCGGACTCGTCGTCGCGACCCTCATGAACCTCGTCGAACTCCGCCGAGGAGAGGCGCTCTTCGCGCCCGCCGGGGTGCTTCACGCCTATCAGGACGGACTCGGCGTCGAGCTGATGGCGGCCAGCGACAACGTGCTGCGGGGCGGGCTGACCCCCAAGCACGTCGATGTGCCCGAGCTGCTCCGGATCGTCAGCACCGAGAGCGGGCCGGCCCCGGTCGTCGAACCGCTCGAGGTCGCGCACGGCGTCTTCGGGTACGACGTCGGCGTGTCGGATTTCCGCCTCGCGCGTGTCGAGACGACCTTCGAGGCGGTGACCGAGATCGCGCTCGCAGGCACGGCCATCGTGCTCGCGACGGTCGGCGACATCGTCGTCGAGGCGGACGGGGAACGCCTGGAACTCGTGCCGGGAACGGCGGCGGTCGTGTCGGCCGCCTCGGTGGCGATCGGCGGAGCCGGGGAGGCTTTCGTCGCTCAGCCGGGCCGCGACTGAGCTGCGACCGAGCCGCGACCGAGCCACGACACGCCGGTGCATCGTCGCAAAGCTTAAACACCCGCTTGAGGGTTTACGATCCGCGACTTGACCCGAGGGAATGACACGGGTGTAATTAATGCGAGACACGCGGTTCGCGTGCCGGCCGGCGAGGAGGGAACACGATATGACGGCATACCGTTCGGGCGTTCCCGACAACTGGTTCGTCGATCCGGTCAACCTGGGCGTGCCCGGCGTGCGTCGTGTCGACACCGACGGCGACGACAACGCCCTCGCCTGGCAGACGGATGCGCTGTGCGCGCAGACCGATCCCGAGGCCTTCTTCCCCGAGAAGGGCGGATCGACCCGCGACGCCAAGCGCATCTGCACCTCGTGCGACGTTCGGGGGGAGTGCCTCGAGTACGCCCTGCAGAACGACGAGCGCTTCGGCATCTGGGGTGGCCTCAGCGAGCGCGAGCGTCGCAAGCTCAAGCGTCGCGCCGTCTGACTCCGGCCTCCGGCTCTTCGGACCCCCTGGAAAACGGCGAACCGCGCCGCCGCTGTCGTCGGCTCTCGGCATCGCCACCTAGGCTTGCTCCGTCATGCCCGCCCGTGTACACGCGCTCCTGGTCGTGCGTCCCGATGGACGCGCACCGGCGGCCTTCCATCTCACGCGCACGCTCGCAGCGCTGCGCGCTCAGACGCGCGCCGTCGACGCGCTCACGATCGTGCTGTGCGGCGGTGACGAGCGCATCCGTGCGCTCGCCGAGGAGTCCGGCGCCGACGTCGTGATCACCGCGCCGGCACGTACGGGCTTCGCCGCTGCGCTCCGGCTGGCATCGCGGCGGATCGACGGCGACGCGGTGTGGTTGCTGGCGCAGGACGTCGCCCCCGAACCGGACGCGCTGCAGCGACTGGCCGCCGTTCTGGAGACGGCGCCGTCCGTCGCGATCGCGGTTCCGAAGCTCGTCGAGTGGGACGACAACACCCGCATCGTCTCGCTCGGACGTTCCCTGACCCGACTGGGCGCGTCCGTGGGCCTCGCCGACGGCGAGCACGACCAGGGTCAGCACGACGGAACTGATGACGTGCTCGGCGGCGATGTGCGCGGGATGCTCGTCCACACGGCGGCCTGGCGCGAGCTCGAGGGTCTCGACGATGCGCTCGCGGGCGCCGACGAGGGGCTCGATCTCGGAGTCCGCGTGCGTCTGGCCGGGGGCAGGGTCGTTCTCGCGCCCGGCGCGCGTATCGCGGTCGCGCACGACGGCGTGGCCGGAGCCCCGGCGCCGCGCACGACCGGAGCACGCGCTCGCGTGACGCACGCCGCACGGGTCGCTCAGCTGCACCGGCGCCTCGTCTACGCGGCCCCGCCTTTGGTGCTGCTGCACTGGCTCACGCTGCTGCCGCTGGCGTTGTGGCGCAGCATCCTCGATCTCGTCGGCAAGCGGCCAGCCCGGATCGGCCCGGAGTGGTCCGCCGCGGTGACGGTGCTCGTCCGGGTCGCCGCGGTCGCTCGCGCCCGTCGCCGTATCGCCCGCCACCGACGGGCGTCGTGGGCCCAGCTGGCGCCGCTGCGCGTGAGCGCGCGGGTCATGCGGCAGCGGCTCATCGAGGATCAGCCGGCGGACGCCGGCCCCCGTCGCACCGAGCTCGGCTTCTTCTCCGGCGGCGGGGCGTGGGCGGTCCTCGCAGCGCTCGTCGTCTCCATCGCGGCCATGCCCGCCGCATTGAGCTGGCCCTCGATCGGCGGCGGCGCGCTCGCCCCGCTCGCGGCGAACGCCGGCCGCGCCTGGGCCGAGGCGACGGGTGCCCAGCGCCCGCTCGGCTGGGATGCCGTCGGCCCGGCCGACCCCTTCAGCGCCGTCGTCGCAGCCCTCGCGACGTTCTCTCCGACCGACCCGTCCCGCGCGCTCGTCGTGCTGTGGCTGCTGGCCCTGCCCCTCGCGGTACTGGGGGGCTGGTTCGCCAGCACCCGGATCACCGAACGCGCGGTGCTCCGCATCCTCGGAGCGGTCGCCTGGGCGCTTGCGCCGATGTTCCTCGTCGCGCTGGGAGACGGCCGTCCCGCAGCCGTCATCGTCCACCTCGCGCTGCCCTGGTTCGCCTTCACCGCCGCCGCAGCCCACCGATCGTGGGGCAATGCCGGAACGGCATCCGTTCTGCTCGCCGTCGTGCTGGCCTGCTCGCCCGTGCTCGCGGCTCCCGTCGTCGTGATCTGGGTCTTCGCCGTCGTCCTGTCGATGGTGCTCCGAGGCAGGCGCGCGGCTTTCCGCTGGTTGTGGATCATCGTGCCGTCCCTCGCCCTTTCGGCACCGCTCGTCCTCGCGCGGGTGCGGGCACGCGACCCGTGGTCGCTGCTCGCCGACCCGGGCGTGCCGTGGACGGGACCGCGGTTCGCCGATGACGTCCCGGGTCGCTTCCTCCTCGCGGCGGGCTTTCCCGCCGACGCCGGATGGGCGGCGTTCACCGGCGCCTCCGGCCCGCTGTGGTGGCTGCTGCTGCTCACCGCGCCGCTTCTCGCCCTTGCCCTCGCCGCCGCCGCATCCGCTCGCCGTTTCGTCGGGATCGCGCTCCTCGTCGTCGCCGGTCTCGGGGTCGTCACCGCGTTCGCCGCGGCCGGCATCTCCATCGCGATCGACGGCACGACCGCGGTGGCGCTGTGGCCCGGGGCGGCCCTCAGCCTCGCGTGGATCGGTGTGGCCGGAGCGGCCGTGCTCACGCTCGACAGCGTCGTCCCGGCACGCGCCGCGCGCACCGTCGCGGCAGCGATCGCGGTCGCCGGACTCGTGGTCGCCGCTGTTCCCACCCTCACGGCGCAGGCGCGCGACACGGCGGCCGTCGGTCGCGGTGAGACCAGCACCCTCCCCGCGTTCGTCGCAGCCGAGGGGGCCAATACGCCGGGGCTCGGGACGATCGTGCTGACCCCCGTCGACGACGGTGTCGCCGTCGACGTCGTGTGGGGTGGAAGCGCGACGCTGGGCGGACAGTCGACCCTCGTGACGGCGCGCACCGACCTCACGGACGCCGACCGCGAGGCCGCTCAGGTCGCGGCCGACCTCGTCACCGATACCGCGAACGACGTGGTCGCCCAGCTCCGCGAGCACGGTGTCGCCTTCATCCTCCTCGCGTCGGGCGGCGACGCCGAGTCCGCGGCGGCGCGCACCACGCGCCTCGCGGCGGCGACGGCGCTCGGCAGCCGCGACGGACTCGACGCCGTCGGGGCGACCGACAAGGGTGAACTGTGGCGGCTCTCGGGCGACGTGGCGCCCCGAAGCGACGCGCCGGCCTCCGCCCGTGCGTTCGCGACGGCGGCGTGGACCGGCATCGCCGTCGTCTTCGCGATCGCACTGCTGCTGGCTCTGCCCACGCGCGGCAGCCGGTCCGCCTCTCGGGCAGCTCCCCGCCTCGTGGGGATCCGGGGACTGCGCAGGAGGGACCGATGACCACGCGAACCGCACTCGTGACCCGCCTCGTCGCCGGCGTCGCCACCGCCGTCGTCATCGGCGGTGGGGTCATCGCCGCCGCCGCGGCCCCCTGGCCGACCTTCTCCCGAGAGCCGATGTCGCTGGAGGTCGTCCCGGAGGCGGCACGCTCGATCGCGGCCTGCGACGGACCCCTGCTCGCCCTCGGGCGCGACGCCGCGGCTGCGGGCGCCATCACCGCCGCCGCTCCCGCGAGCGTCGTGTCCGCGGCGGACGGCGCCGAACCGACCCCGTCGTCGCTCGCGACGCCGGACCGGGCGGACGAGGGCACACCCCCGGCCGCCTTCTCGGCCGAACCCACGGGAGGTCTCCCGACGGATCTCGCCGCGGCATCCGCATCCGCTCTCGCCGACGACGACCTTCGCGGCCTCGCCGTCTCGGCCTGCACGCGCCCGGCGATGGAGTCGTGGCTCGTCGGCGGGTCGGCTGCCACCGGAGCGAGCGACCTGATTCTCCTGACGAACCCGGGGGAGGTTGCCGCGACCGTCGACCTCCGCATGTTCGGTGTCGACGGCGCGCAAGACCCGGTCGCCGGCCGTGACATCGTGGTGGCCGCCCGCTCGCAGCGCGTCATCCCGCTCGCGGCTCTCGGGCGCGGCGAGGAGAGTCCCGTCGTGCAGGTCACCGCGGAGGGCGCTCCGGTACGGGCGTCGCTCCAGTCCGCGCTGACGCGCACGCTGATCGCCGGGGGCGTGGACCAGATCGGCGCGAGTGCGCTCCCCGCCCCGCAACAGGTGATCCCCGCCGTCGATGTGACCGTCGGTCCCGATGCCGCTGCAGCCGCCGGTGGTCTCTCGGTCCGCCTGATGGCCACGGCAGGCGACACCGTCGCTGCTGTGACCGTGCGGTCGGTCGCCGACGGGAGTGTGGTGTCGCAGCAGGACGGCGTCGCGCTGTCCGCCACGCGGCCGGTGGAGCTCGAGGTGACGGGCATGCCGGTCGGCGACTACACCGTGACGGCGACGGCTTCGGCGCCGCTCGTGGCCGCGGCGTGGACGTCGACGGATGTGTCCGCACCCGCCGATTTCGCCTGGGCGGTCGGTGCCCCCCTCGTGGACGCACCGACTCTCGTCGCGATCGCGCCGGCTCCCGGTCCGACGCTCACCTTGACCGCCGACCGCGACACGGTCGCGACGGTGACGCCGGTGGACGGCGGCGCGCCGCAGACGGTGCAGATCTCCGCGGGAGAGTCGCGCACGCTCGATGTGACCGCCGGCACGGTCTACCGGGTCGACCCGGGTGCCGGTGGCGTTCGCGGTTCCGTCGGCTTCTCGGCTGCCGGCCAGCTCGGGACGTACCCTCTCACCGGATCGGCTGCCGCGGCTGCAGAGCTCACCGTCCACCCCTGACGCGGTTCGCTGGCGCCGCGGCGCGGCTCAGAGGAAGCGGAACCGGTCGGGACCGAGGTCCCATGGGTCGCGGTCGAGGTACTCGGCCGCGGCGCGGAAGACGCAGCTCTCGACCATCATCCGCCGGTGCAGGTCGTCGTTGCGGTGCAGCCGGTTCAAGCGTTCGATCGGCAGGCGGTAGAGCACGATCCGCTTCTCCTCGGCGAAGACGCGCCAGCGCGGGATGCCGTCCTCGTCGCTCGCCGTCGGCATGCCGGCGACCTCGAACCGGACTTCTCGCAACTCCGGCCACGCGCTGCGCAGGAACTCCGCAGCCGTGCCGACGGAGAGGTCGAAACGCTCCGAGCGGGTCTCGAGAGGGGGAAGCGGAGGCCGCACGACCGGACTGCGGTCGTCGCGGCCGTGACGACCGTGCCGGGACGGCCGATTCCGCCGGGGCGGTACGGCTCGAGAACGACGCCGGATCATGAGGCCATCCTATGCGGCGGGGCAGGGGCGTTCCGGCGCGGCATCCGGGCTCCGATCGCGCGCGGCATTAGCGTGGACACGATGCGCGAGAGACTGTGTTCGAAGGTGGGCTGCGCCCGCGAGGCCGTGACGACCCTGACCTTCGACTACGGCGACCAGATGGCCGCTCTCGGCCCTCTCGGCGGCGGAACCGATCCGCACGCGCACGATCTCTGCGCCATTCACACGGAGCGGCTCTCGGTCCCCAAGGGATGGGTCGTCATCCGGCACGAGACCCTGCGGGTCTGACCGGGAACCCGCGCGGCGTCTCGTGAGCCGTGCCGACGAGGGCGCGAGCGCGATCGTCGACGCGCAGGATCGCGGTGTACTCGCGGTCGCGCCGCAGAGCGACGACCGCACGGACGAGCGTCTCGGGATCAGCCTCGGGCACGGGTGAGACGTACGGAGTGACCTCGGCTGCGATCGTAGCCGCCGCACGCATCCGCGCCCCCGGATCCATGCCTTCCGCCGAACGCGCGAACTGCGAGGCCCGGCGGGCGACGCGGTCGGGCAGCCGGGCGACGTCGGCGAGCTGCGCCCACTCCTGCAGCTGAGCCGGGACGGGCCCGGCGGGTTCGGGCAGGCGCGGCGCGCGCGTGCGTTCGCAGTACGTTCCGGCCATCATGTCGCCGAGCCGCGTCGAGCGCGGGGTGAACGCCGCAACGACGCCGGCGAGGGCCCCGAAGGTGAACCAGATCTCGAGCACACCCACCAGCGAACGGATGAACGCCTGACGGAAGCCGGTCGCACCGCCGTCGGTGCGGACGATGCGCCCTCCGACGGCCAGCTTGCCGAGGCTGCGGCCGCGCGTGAAGGTCTCCACCGCGGTGGGGATGGCGACGAGCACGAGCACCAGCGCTGAGATGACGAGAATCGGCGAGAGTGCGTCGAGCCCGATCCCGCGTACGACGAAGCCGCCGACGAAGTAGAACAGCAGCAGGAGCGCCACGCTGCACAGGACGTCGATGAGCGCGCCGAGGGCGCGGAGGAAGAAGCCCAGCGGCTGCACATCCAGCGCGACCGCCTCGCCGGTGAGGATCTCGTCCTGGCGGATCTGCACCGGGGGAGCGGGCGTCGTCATGGGTACAGTTAAGCAAATGGACCTCGACGCCCTGGTCGCTGCGCGTCGCGCCGAGTGGGATCGGCTCGACGCGCTGGGCCGCGCTCGGCGGCTCTCGAGCGACGACGTCGATGAGCTCGTCACCCGCTACCGTGCCGCCTCGGCGGATCTCGCCGACATCAAGACCTCGGCCGGCCGCAGCGTCGAGGGCGACCGGCTTTCGATGATCCTGTCGCGGGCACGCCTGCGGCTGACCGGAGCGCCGGAGAACGTCATGCGGCAACTGCCGCGGTTCTTCCTGCAGCAGCTCCCGGCGGCGCTCTATCGCGTCCGGTGGACCACGCTCGCGGTCGCGACGGCGTTCGTGGCGGTCGCCGCCCTCGTGGCGTTCTGGGTCTCGGGTGATCCGGCGGCCGTGGCCGCCCTGGGCTCGCAAGCGCAGCTGGAGCAGTATGCCGAGAACGACTTCACGGCGTACTACAGCGAGAACCCCGCGGCCGTGTTCGCAGGCACGGTCTGGACGAACAACGCCTGGATCGCCGCGCAGTGCGTCCTGTTCGGGATTACCGGACTCTGGCCCGTGATGGTGCTGATGCAGAACGCCGTCAGCATCGGCCAGGCTGCGGCCATCCTCATCTCGTTCGACCGGGGCGATGTGTTTCTGCTGCACATCGCGCCGCACGGCCTGCTCGAACTGACCTGCATCTTCGTCGCCGGTGCGACCGGGCTCCACATCTTCTGGGCATGGATCGCGCCGGGGCGTCGCAGCCGGGGAGAGTCGCTCGCGGCGGCGGGCCGCTCGCTGGCGACGGTCGCGATCGGGCTCATCCTGGCGCTCGCCCTCGCGGGGCTCGTCGAAGGATTTGTGACGGCGCAGCCCTGGCCGTGGCCGGTCAAGATCGGCATCGGCGCGCTCGCGCTCGGGGTCTTCCTGGCCTACATGCTGGGGCTCGGGCGCGTCGCCGCGCGCCGGGGCGAGACGGGCGACCTCACTGAGTACGAGGCCGGGACTCCTCGCCTGGTCGCCGGGTGAGCGGCGTCCCGAACGCCCTGTTTTGATCTCATCAAAATTACTCGCTAGGATCGCCTCATGACGATCACGACCGCTCCCGAGGCCATCCGAGCCTTCGGACTGCGCGTCACCGAGTCCCGCGTCGCCGTCTACGGTGCCCTGCACTCGCGCCCGCATGCCAGCGCCGACGACGTCTATGCCGCGGTCGTCGACCGGATGCCGCAGGCCAGTCGACAGTCGGTGTACAACGCCCTGAACGACTTCGCCGACGCCGGCCTCGCGCGCCGCATCGAGCCCGCCGGCCGCTCCATGCTCTTCGAGCTGCGCGTCGGCGACAACCATCACCATCTGGTCTGCACCGGGTGCGGCCGCGTCGAAGACGTCGACTGCTCCGTCGGGCACGCCCCGTGCCTGCACCCCTCCGACGACCACGGCTTCGAGGTCGCCTCCGCCGAGGTCACCTACTGGGGCCGGTGCGCGGCGTGCGCCGCTGCCGCGACCTCGGCCACAGCCGCATCCTGACTTTCCTCTCTCCCGAAAACCCCCAAACGGAAGGATCCCCATGAGCGATCGCGACCCGCAGTCCGCGCCCATCGGCGAGAACGTGACCGACACCGATCAGGCGGTCACTCCGATCGACACGCCCGAGGACGAGCGCGCCGACGGCGAGACCCGTCCGCGTTCCAACGACGCCGGCGGATGCCCCATCATCCACGGCGGCGCCGAGCAGGGCACCGGACACGGCTCGCACGGCGGACAGCCCCATCCGACGGTGGGCAACGCCAACCACGTCTGGTGGCCGAACCAGCTGAACCTCCGCATCCTGAAGAAGAACCCCGCCGTGGCGAACCCCGTCGGCGAGCACTTCGACTACAAGGCCGCCTTCGAGTCGCTCGACCTGGCCGCCGTGAAGAAGGACATCGAAGCGGCGCTCACCACCTCGCAGGACTGGTGGCCGGCCGACTTCGGGCACTACGGCCCGCTCATGATCCGCATGGCCTGGCACTCCGCCGGCACCTACCGGGTCACCGACGGTCGCGGCGGCGGCGGTGCCGGTCAGCAGCGCTTCGCACCGCTGAACAGCTGGCCCGACAACGTCAACCTCGACAAGGCCCGCCGACTGCTGTGGCCCGTCAAGAAGAAGTACGGCCAGTCGATCTCGTGGGCCGACCTCATGATCCTCGCCGGCAACGTCGCGCTGGAGTCGATGGGCTTCTCGACCTTCGGTTACGCCGGCGGACGTCCCGACGTCTGGGAGCCGGACGACGACGTGTACTGGGGCCCCGAGACCACGTGGCTGGCCGACGAGCGCTACTCCGGCGACCGCGACCTCGAGAAGCCTCTCGCCGCGGTGCAGATGGGCCTCATCTACGTCAACCCCGAGGGCCCCAACGGTGAGCCCGACCCGCTGAAGTCGGCGCGCGACATCCGCGAGACCTTCGGCCGCATGGGCATGAACGACGAGGAGACCGTCGCGCTCATCGCCGGTGGCCACACCTTCGGCAAGACCCACGGCGCCGCACCCGACTCGAACCTCGAGGACAACCCCGAGGCCGCGGGCATCGAGGAGCAGGGCCTCGGCTGGAAGAACAACCACGGCACGGGCCACGGCGACGACACCATCACGTCGGGTCTCGAGGTCACGTGGACCTACCACCCCACCCGCTGGGACAACGAGTTCTTCCACATCCTCTACGCCTACGAGTGGGAGCTCATGCGCAGCCCCGGAGGCGGACACCAGTGGCGTCCCATCAACGGCGGGGGCGCCGACATGGTGCCGATGGCGCATTCGAATGGGCGTCGCGAGCCCCGCATGCTCACGAGCGACCTGGCACTGCGGATGGACCCCGCGTACGACGCGGTCTCGCGCCGCTTCAAGGACGACCCGGTCGCCTTCGGTGACGCGTTCGCTCGCGCGTGGTTCAAGCTGACTCACCGCGACATGGGTCCGATCGCTCGCTACCTCGGCCCCGAGGTTCCGCAGGAGGAGCTCATCTGGCAGGACCCGCTGCCCGCTGTCGACCACGACCTGATCGACGACGCGGATGCCGCCGACCTGAAGGCGCGCATCCTCGCGACCGAGCTGACCGTGAGCGAGCTGGTGTCGACGACGTGGGCCGCGGCCTCGACGTTCCGGGGCAGCGACAAGCGCGGCGGCGTGAACGGCGCCCGCATCCGTCTCGCGCCCCAGAAGGACTGGGAGGCGAACAACCCGGCGCAGCTGCAGCGCGTGCTGGGCGTGCTCGAGAACGTGCAGGCGTCGTTCAACGCCGCTCGCACCGACGGCAAGAAGGTCTCGTTCGCCGACCTGCTCGTGCTGGCGGGCAACGCCGGTGTCGAGAAGGCCGCCCGCGACGGCGGCGTCGAGGTGACGGTGCCCTTCCGTCCCGGCCGCACCGACGCCACGGCGGAGCAGACGGACGAGCTGTCGTTCAGCCACCTCGAGCCGGCCGCCGACGGGTTCCGCAACTACTACGGCCCGAACGCGGTTCTGCCGGCGGAGCACCACCTCATCGACAAGGCGAATCTGCTGACGCTGAGCGCTCCGGAGATGACGGTGCTCGTCGGTGGCCTCCGCGCGCTGGGTGCGAACTACGACGGTTCGGCCTACGGCGTCTTCACCGAGCGCCCGGGCGTGCTGAGCAACGACGTCTTCGTCAAGCTGCTCGACCTCGGCGCGACGTGGAAGCCCCTCGACCCCGGCTCGCACGCCTTCCGCGGCGTGAACGCCGACGGCTCCGAGATCGGCATCGGCACGCGCGTCGACCTGCTGTTCAGCTCGAACTCCGAGCTCCGCGCCATCGCCGAGGTGTACGCCTCCGACGACGCGAGCGAGAAGTTCGTGCGCGACTTCGTCGCCGCCTGGACCAAGGTCACCGAGCTCGACCGGTTCGACCTGCGCTGACCCCGCGGCATCCGTCGCACGGCCCGTCCCCATCCCGGGGGCGGGCCGTCGCCGTTGCTGCCGCGCCGGGTCTGGGCTGGAGGTGGGGCTGGGGTTGGCAGTTGCGGCCCCTTGTGGGGCTGGGTAGGGGCAGCAACTGCCAGGTGAGCCGGCGGTGCGGATTCGGGTTGGCAGTCGCGGCCCCTTGTGGGGCTGGGTAGGGGCAGCAACTGCCAGGCGAGCCAGGGGCGTAGCGTTGGGCTGGCAGGTGCCACGGCGCCCAGCGGGTCAGAGGCGGCCGGCGGCCTTCAGCGCCAGGTAGTGGTCGGCGACCGCCGGGGGCAGAGCGTCGGGGGCGGCGCTCAGGGCCTCGCCGCCGGCGCGTCGAATGGCTGCTGCGACCAGCTCGGCGTCGCGCGTGGCGTGGGCGATGGCCGCCTCGCGGTACACGTCCTCCGCGACGCGCTCGGCCGGCGCCGGCGCGGGGGCGTCCATCGCAGAGCCGACGAGCACGGTCGCGCGCTCGGTGAGAGAGGGGAGGGCCCCCAGAAAGCCGCGAGCGGCGTCGGGGGCGTCCTGCGCGGTCAGCAGCACCACGAGCGAGGGGCGCGAGGTCAGTGCCCGGACCTCCGTCAGGACGGCGCTCCAATCGGTATCGATGAGCGTCGGCTCGACCGGTGCCATCGCGTCGACGAGGGCGGGGAGCAGACGCGGGCCGTCGATACGGCTGACGCGGGCGCGGCGCGCGCGGTCGAACATGAGGAGGTGGACGTGGTCTCCGGCGCGGGAGGCCAGAGCGCTCAGGAGGAGCGCCGACTCCATGGCGGCATCCAGTCGCACGCCGTCACCGACACGTGACGCGCTCGTGCGGCCGGTGTCGATCACGATGACGACGTGGCGGTCGCGCTCGGGACGCCACGTGCGGAGCATCGTCGTTCCGGCCCGGGCGGTGGCGCGCCAGTCGATCGAGCGGACGTCGTCCCCCCGGACGTACTCGCGCAGGCTGTCGAACTCGGTGCCGCGTCCGCGCACCTGGACGCTGGTGTTGCCGTCGAGCTCGCGGAGCCGGGCCAGCCGCGAGGGCAAGTGGCGCCGCGAGGCGAACGGAGGGAGCACCCGGAGCGCGCCCGGGGCGGCGATGACGCGCTGCCTGCCCGCCAGACCCATCGGGCCCCGGCTGCGCAGCGCGACGAAGGCCGTCCGCAACTCACCCCGGCGACGGGGGAGGAGCGGCATCTCGACCGCGCGTCGCTCTCCCGCCGGCAGGTCGATGTGGGCGCGGGCCTCCCCGGCGCCGGCCGTCGGCTGCCAGCCGTCGCGCAGACGTCCGCGGATGCGGCGGGTGCCGCCGTTGCGCAGCAGGATCGTCGTCGCCACCGGCTCGCCCCATCGTGCCCGAGCCGGGATGCGCCGCTCGACCCCCACGGATGCCAGCGGTCCCGCGCTCACGACGTCGACCGCTGCGAGCACCAGGCAGAGCCCTGCCCAGGCGAGTGCCGTCCACGCGGCATCCCACCCGGCGGCGGGTGCGAGCACGACGGGCACGACGCCGACGGCGACGAGCAGGGCGAACAGGCCGGACACGTACATGGCGACTCAGATCGGGACGCGGGTCTGCTGGAGCACCGACGTGAGGATCGTGTCGGCGGAGACGCCTTCGATCTCGGCGTCGGGACGCAGCTGCAGGCGGTGTCGCCAGGCCGGCACCAGCATCGTCTGGACGTGGTCGGGCGTGATCGCGGGGTAACCGCCGAGCCACGCCCACGCCTTCGCCGCGGCGAGGAGGGCCGTCGCGGCGCGCGGGCTCGCTCCCAGCTGCACCGACGGCGACTGCCTGGTCGCGCGGGCGAGGTCGACGACATAGCCGAGCACGTCGTCGGACACCTCGACTTCGGCAGCAGCCTCCTGCGCGGCGCGGATCTCGGCGGCGCTGACCACCGCCGACACCCCCGCGGTCTCGAGCGACCCCGGACGGAACCCGTCGGCGTGACGGCGGAGCACCGCGACCTCGTCGTCCCGGGCGGGGACGTCGATCACGAGCTTGAGGAGGAAGCGGTCGAGCTGTGCCTCGGGCAGCGTGTAGGTGCCCTCGTGCTCCACGGGGTTCTGCGTCGCGGCGACGAGGAACGGGTCGGGGAGCGGCCGCGAGACCCCGTCCGCCGAGACCTGGCGCTCCTCCATCGCCTCGAGCAGCGCCGCCTGGGTCTTCGGCGGCGTGCGGTTGATCTCGTCGGCCAGCAGGACGTTGGTGAACACCGGTCCGGAGCGGAACTCGAACTCGCCGGTGCGGGCGTCGTACACCAGCGATCCGGTGACGTCGCCGGGCATGAGGTCGGGAGTGAACTGGATGCGGGCCGTGTCGAGTCCGACCGCCCGGCTGAAGGCGCGCACGAGCAGCGTCTTGGCGACACCGGGCACGCCCTCCAGCAGCACGTGGCCGCGGCCGAGCAGAGCGATCAGAAGCCCGGTCACGGCGCCGTCCTGTCCGACGACGGCCTTGCCGACCTCGAGCCGCACGCGGTTCATCGCATCTCGGAGGTCGCCGGGTGCGGTCTCGCTCATGGGGTTTTCCTTTCGGGACGGACGGTTCGGAGGATGGCCGATTCGAGCTCGCGCAGGCGGTCGGCAGCGTCGACGAGTTGGCGATCGTTCTGGGGGAGGTCATCGAGCAGGATGCCGCGCACACGCGCGCGGTCGTCGCCGAGACGCTCCGCGGCGGCGTCGGCGACCGCGCCGGCGTCGGCTGCGCCGAGGCCCAGCATCCTCCCGATGCGGCGCAGGGCGTCGCGGCGGAGCTGGTCGAGAGCGTGCACGGGGTCGGCGGCTGCGGCGTACAGCCGTGCGCGGCCCTCGGTCGTCTCGGACGCGCGGACGGTGACGGGCAGGTTCTCCGCCACGAGCGGGCCGAAGCGTCGGCCCCGCCAGAGACCGGCGGCCACCACGGAACCGATCAGCAGCAGGATGGCGGGGGTCACCCACGGCGGGGTCAGTTCCCCGAGCGAGGGAGCGGCGGTCAGGGAGCCGTCGCCGATGGCCGGCAGGTACCAGACGACGGTGCCGGTCGAGCCCAGGAGGTTCAGTCCGAGCGCGGCGTTGCCGTCTTCGGCGAGGCTCTGGTTCACCAGGAGCGCGGTCGCATCGAGGCCGATGACGCGGTCGGCATCGGCGCCGGACGCGATCACGCCGTAGCCGTCGGCCGCGGGATAACAGGCACTGTCGGTCCCCTCGCCCGTGAAGACCTCCCCGGGACGGATCTGTCCGCTGACGGCGGCAGCCGCGAGGTCGCAGGCGGGGGCGACCGCCGAGCCGTCGGCGAAACCCGCGCTGCGCGCCTCGCCCAGCAGCACGCGCAGGTCGCGCGTGCGCGGTTCGAGGAGGACGGTCCCCGAGGCTGCTTCGCGGAGCTCGACGAGGTCGTCATCGTCCAGCGGTGCGGTATCGGCGATCGCGAGGGTCGCGTCGCCGCGCTCGAGGGAGGCGAGCGCACTCGCGCGGTCGCGCGCGACCTCGACGTCGACCCCGCGGTCTCGAAGCAGTTCGACCAGCGCGCGCGACCCGTCCGGCCCCGCGGCCTCCGGGTCGAGGAGGCCCTGCGCGGGCATCGTGTTGATGCCGGCGATCGCCGCCGCGGCGAGCCCGGCCACGAGAAGACCCGCCGTCAGCCCCGCCCAGCCGAGGGCCGAACGCGCTCGCCGTCGGCGTGCGTGCGGCGCGGCCGGTTCCGCGGTCACCGCGTTCACCCCGGTCACCCCGGTCACGCGGGAACCTCGACCCGCATGGCTGACAGGCGCTCGTCGAGGGCGCGGACGGCGGCGTAGCCCTCGGCTGTGCCGGGGCGCCGCAGGTATCGCACGTCGTCGAAGCTGTCGGCCGCGCTCTCCAGGTCGAGGCGTGCCGCGGGGAAGGCGCGCCCGGCGTCGGCCGCGAAGCGGTGCACGGTCGCGCCGGGAGTCGGGTCGACGATCGTGCGCTCGGCGAGACCTCGCGCGAGGGCCCGCACCCGCAGCACGATCGCCTCGTCCCAGTCGGCTCGGCCGGCGGCATCCTCGGCGTCGGCGCGCAGCTCGGCCGCGCTCCGCGCCTCGTCCTCGCCGAAGAGCGCGACGTGGCTCCGCGACCGCACGACCGCTCGCGGACGTCCCCAGATCAGGATGGCGACGGCGATCAGCAGGAGAAGCACGACGATCGCTCCCGCGGCCAGCCACGGTCCGACCGTCGCCGGGACCTGGCCGCTGAAGATCGCGGCGAGGAAGTCGACCACACTCCGAGCGAATCGGTCGATCGGGGTGGGCTCGGCCTCGCGGTAGGCGGACCTCGACAGCTCCTCCTCGGCCCATCGGCGGGCTTCGTCGGGATCGGGGGCGACCGGCGTGGCGAGGAACCTCATGCGCGCTCGGAGCCGGGCGCGGTCCACTCGGTCGACGACGGCCGATCCGCGGGCGCCGCGGGCGCTGCGGGCGCCGCGGGCGCCGCGGGCGTCTCCGGAGCCTTCGCTGCCGGCGCTTCCGCAGCCCCGGAGGCGAGGGCTCCCGGATCCCCGGTCGGGTACGTCGCCGGATAGCCGGGCTGGCCCGGGTACCCGTACCCCGGCGGCGGGCCGGGGTAGGCGGTCGGCTGCTGCCAGCGTGCGTCCATCGCGCGTCCGACGTTGCGGCGGTACGGGTCGGGCGGGGCGATGACGCCGGCGTCGCGCTCGTCGACGTACGACGACAGGTCGAGGTCGAGCCCCTCACGACGCATCCGGCAGTCGATGTAGACGAGGGCTCCCGCTGTGGACTGCACGATGACGGCGATCGTCTGGATGAGAGTGACGAAGGCCTGGGCGAGCAGCGTCCCGATGAGCAGGGCGATGATCTGACCCGGCTCGGGGTCACCGGTCGGAGTGATGACGGAGGTGAGCCCCATCGTGACGAAGGAGAACGGCACGCTGATCACCTGCGCCAGGACGCCGAAGCTCATCGAGATGATCACGATGATCCCGAGGGTCGGCCAGAACCGCCCGCGCGTCAGGCGCCATGACCGCGCGATGGCGCCCATCACCGTCGCCTGCTCGAGGACGATGGCCGCGGGCACGAGGAGCAGCTTCGTGCTCAGCCACAGGGTGAGCGGGATGGCCGAGAGGGCGACGAGGACCGCGAGGATGATGGCCGCGGGGCCGACGCTCACCGCGAGGGCCACGATGCCGGCGGCGAGCACCCCGATGACGACGCTCACGATGAGGAAGACGAGAGCGGAGTACCCGATCAATCGCCAGACCGCCGGCTTGACCCGCTGCCACAGCGCGCCGAGGGTGTGCTTCTCGGCCACGACGGCGTGTGCGACCTCGCTGACGACTACGCCCTGGACGATCACCCCGAGCGCCCCCGAGGCCAGCGAGAGCACGAGAGCGGTCGCCCCGCTGATCGCGATGGAGCCGGCGAGGACCGTCTCGAACTCGTCCGTGCCCGGGCGGAGCGAGGCGAGTCTGCCGAAGGTCGCGAAGCCCACCGCGACGATGCCCGCGGTCGCCAGCAGGATCGCGGCCGTCTGCACCACCAGCGCGAAGCCCAGCAGCACCTTGGGGTTCTGCCGGAGAGCCGAGAACGAACGCCCCAGGATCACCCCGAACGAGAGCGGATGGAGCGGGATGATGCCCGGACGCGGCGCTGGCGTCCACGCGGGGTATGACGTCACGATGCACTCCTGGGACAGTCGGCTCGGTCACCCCATCGTGTCACACGCGGGTACGGCATCCGGAGTCCACCGTCCGGGCGTCGGGTACGGTGAATACGCGCACGTCGCGCGAGCCCGAGCCGAAAGACGAACGCCGCCCATGACTTCTCGCATCCTGGTGGTCGATGACGACACCGCACTGGCGGAGATGATCGGCATCGTGCTGCGAACCGAAGGCTTCGACACCGTGTTCTGCGCCGACGGCGCCGCGGCCGTCGAGGCCTGGCGCACCGAGAAGCCCGACCTCATCCTCCTCGACCTGATGCTGCCCGGCGTCGACGGCATCGAGATCTGCACGCGGGTCCGCGCCGAGTCGGGGGTGCCGATCATCATGCTCACCGCGCGCACCGACACCGCGGATGTCGTCCGCGGGCTCGAATCGGGCGCCGACGACTACATCGTCAAGCCCTTCAACCCCAAGGAGCTCGTCGCCCGCATCCGGACGCGCCTGCGTCCTGCCGTCGCCGCGGCGTCGGAGTCGCTGCGCATCGGCGACCTCGTCGTCGACGTCGAGGGGCACGAGGTGCGGCGCGGCTCCGAGGTGATCGCGCTGACGCCGCTCGAGTTCGAGCTGCTCGTCGCGCTCGCCTCGAAGCCGCAGCAGGTCTTCTCCCGCGAGATGCTCCTCGAGCAGGTCTGGGGTTACCACTACAAGGCCGACACGCGTCTGGTGAACGTCCACGTGCAGCGGCTGCGCGCCAAGGTCGAGATCGACCCCGACAACCCGCGCATCGTCACGACCGTGCGCGGTGTGGGCTACCGCGCCGGCGCCGTCATCTGAGACGCCGATGCCCATCCGCACCGTCACGACGGCGACGGTCGCGACCCACGGCTGGCGCTCGTGGGCGCGTCGGCTCGCACGCACATGGCGGCGATCGCTGCGGTTCCGCACCGTCGCGATCACGCTCGGGGCAACCGCGCTGACGATCACGGTGGCGCTCGTCTGGATGGCGCTCGCCATTCAGAACGACCTCTTCGAATCACGCACCTCGCAGCTGCTCGCCGAGGCTCAGCGTGCGACGCAGTCGGCGCAGTCCACTCTCGACGCGGCCGAGGTCGGGGGAGACGTGGTCGCCGTCGACAACCTCATGGAGAGCGTGCGCACGTCCATCCAGCGGCAGTCCTCGACCGATCGCATCGCGGCCTTCCGCATCTCCTCGGAGCCGTCGGCCATCGCCCCGCAGGACTTCGATTCGGCGGGCCTTCCGGCCGATCGCATCAGCGACGAGCTGCGCGAACAGGTTCAGAGCGACGACGAGCTGCAGTGGTGGCAACCCGTCGGCTTCGCCGTCTCGGGGGGCGGGCAGGTACCCGGGATCGTGGTGGGGCAGCAGATCGTCCTGCCGGAGGTCGGTGCGTACGAGCTCTATCTCGGGTACGACCTCGCGGGCGAGGCCCAGACCCTCGGCTTCGTGCAGATCACCCTCTGGATCGTCGGGGCGGGACTCGTCGTCCTCATCGGGGCCATCTCGTGGATCGTGTTGCGCTCGGTCACCGAGCCGATCGCCCAGGCCGCGGAGAGCAGTTCGCGGCTGGCCGCCGGCGATCTGGCGGTGCGGCTGCAGGTGCGCGGCCAGGACGAGTTCGCCACCCTCGGGCGGTCGTTCAACGCGATGGCCGACAGCATCGAGTCGCAGATCAAAGAGCTCGCCGAGCTGTCGCAGGTTCAGCAGCGCTTCGTCTCGGACGTCTCGCACGAGCTGCGCACCCCCCTGACCACCATCCGGTTGGCCTCGGACATGCTCAACGACCGGCGGGAGGACTTCGACCCGGTCGCCGGGCGTGCAGCGGAGCTGCTGCACGACCAGGTGCACCGGTTCGAGGTGCTCCTCACCGACCTGCTCGAGATCAGCCGCTACGACGCGGGCTCGGTGCAGCTCGAGAGCGAGCCGACGAGCATGACGCAGCTCGCCGAGGACGTGATCGCCTCGATGGCCCAGCTCGCCGAACAGCACGGGAGCGATGTGCGCCTGGTGGCTCCGGGCGGCTACTCGCCGGTGGAGATGGACCCGCGGCGGGTCCGCCGCATCGTCCGCAACCTGCTCGGCAACGCGATCGAGCACGGCGAGGGGCGACCCATCGTCGTGAGCGTCGACAGCGACACGCGCGCGGTCGCGATCGGCGTTCGGGACTACGGGCTCGGGATGCGGCCGGCCGACGCCGAGCGGGTCTTCGACCGCTTCTGGCGCGCCGATCCGTCGCGCAAGCGGACGATCGGGGGCACCGGTCTGGGACTGTCGATCGCGCTCGGCGACGCCCGTCTGCACGGCGGCACGCTCGCGGTCTGGTCCGAGCTCGGGCGCGGCACGAACTTCGTCCTCACCATCCCGCGGCGCAGCGAGCCGCTCGACGGGCACTCCCCGCTCCCGGTGGATCCGGGGGAGGATGGCGTACTCTTCGACGACCTGGGACGCACCCAGCCGATCTCCCTTCCCCGCCCCGCGAAAGGCACGTCGTGAAGCGTCAGCGCCCGCTCGCCGTCGTCGGGATGCTGCTCGCACTCCTGCTCGCCGGCTGCACCGGGCTGCCGACCTCGGGCCCGGTCGTCGCGGGCGCCCCCATCGACCAGGAGGCCGGAGCGGTCGACTTCTCGTTCCTCCCCGACGATCCGCCGCCGGGGGCCACGCCGCAGCAGATCGTCGCCGGATTCCTGGCCGCCGGGTCGGGTCCCCGCGACGACTGGGGGACGGCGAGGCAGTTCCTGACGCCCGACTTCCGCTCGTCCTGGCAGCCCACCGCCCGCGCCACCATCGACCTGCCGGGTGAGCGGGTGTTCACGGTCGCCGGTGACGGGACGGTGACGGTCTCGATCACACCCGAGGCATCCGTCGACGCCACGGGCGCGCTCTCGGTGACCGACGGCGGGTCGATGCCGCTGGACTTCACCCTCGTCGACGTCGACGGGGAGTGGCGGATCTCCGAGGCCCCCGACGGCGTCGTCCTCGACCGCGCCCGGTTCCAGGCGGTGTTCCGCGAGTACTCGGTGATGTACTTCGACCGTTCATGGTCGTACCTCGTCCCCGACCGCCGGTGGTTCCCCGCGACCAACGCCGCCACCCACATCACCGAGGCGCTCATCGACGGCGACCCCAGTCCCTGGCTGGCTGGCGCGGTGTACTCCGCGTTCCCCGAAAGCCTCGAGCTGGCGACTCGGGCGGTGCCGCTGGAGGCGGGCGTGGCGCAGGTGCCGTTGTCGCAGTCCGCGCTGGCCATCGTGCCCGAGATCCGGAACCGGATGCAGGCGCAGCTCGACGCGAGCCTGCAGTCCGCCGGCATCCGCGGGGCTCAGATGTCGGTCGACGGCGAGCCGGTCGCGGCGCAGGCGGCGGACGTCCGTCCGGTCCGCGTCGACGTGCGTCCGGTCGTGCTGACCGAGGACGCGTTCGGGTTCCTCTCCGGATCGGAGATCGAGCCCCTGCCCGGTCTGTCCATCGTGATCCCTCAGCTCGAGCCCGAGTCGATACAGGTCAGTGCGGACCGCAGCGCCGCAGCCGTCCGCACCTCTGCCGGCGCCGTCGTGCGCGCACGCGACGACGGGTCGTTCGAGGTCGTCGACGAGCGCGCGGGCCTGATCGACCCGACCATCGACCCGCAGGGCTTCATCTGGAGCGCGCCGGCCGGGGCGCCGTCGGGCCTGACGGCTACCGGCGCCGACGGCACGGTGGTCTCGATCGCGAACGCCTGGCCGGGCGCATCGCAGATCTCGACCATCGAGGTCTCCCGAGACGGCACGCGCATCGCGGCGCTGGTGCGCGATGGATCCCGTCCCGCACTGTGGATCGCCGGGATCCTGCGCGACGACGACGGGGCCCCGGTGGGTCTCGGCGATCGTGAGACCGTGGCGCAGCTGCCGGGCACGGGCCTCGACGCGAGCTGGGTCGACGGTTCCACCATCGCCGTCCTCGCCGAGAACGGCGACGGCGACGTCGTCATCTCGCAGTCGGTCGGCGGCTTCGGAGAGATGATCTCGGCACCCGCGAACGCGGTGGCGATCGCGGCCACGAACCAGTTGCGTGCCGTGCGCCTGCTCGACGGAGAAGGCGTGCTCTCCGCGCAGAAGGGTCAGGCGTGGCCGACCGTCGCCGGTGGCGTCCGCGTGCTCGCCACCCAGCAGGGCTCGCCGCGCTGATCCTCCCCAGCCTCCCGTGACGGCGCCCTCTCGACAGGGGGACGTGCGGCCGGCGGCTCGTCGTTGTGACGTCGCCATCCTGGGTGGATGACGTCGCACGCATCCTTTCGACCGGCGTGGCAGGACCACGTCGCCGACGCCCTCGACCTCGTCATGCCCGTGTGGTGTGCCGGATGCGACGCGCCCGGGCGTCCGCTCTGCGAGGCGTGCCGGACCGAGATCTCGCGGCCGGCCCGACGCGAGTCCCGGGGGCTCGAGGTCTGGAGCGCAGCTCGGTACGAGGGTGCGACGGCCAGAGCCGTCCGGGCGCTCAAGGAGGACGGCCGAACGGGACTGGTGCGCCCGCTCGGCGCGCTGCTGACGCAGCTGATCCGGACGGCGGGATGGAGCGACGTCGCGCTCGTTCCGGTCCCGTCGTCGCGCGCGGCGATGCGCCGCCGCGGCTATGCCGTGCCGGAGCTGCTCGCGCGGCGCTGCGACGCACCTGTCGCCCGGTTGCTCCGCGCCCGCGGCCGCGTCGCCGATCAGCGCCTGCTCGGACGCAGCGACCGGCAGCGCAACGTCGCCGGCTCGTTCGTCGCGCGTCCGGGCACGGGCTCGGTCGTCATCATCGATGACGTCATGACCACGGGCGCGACGCTCCGTGAGGCGCAGCGGACGCTCACCGCCGCGGGCCTGCGGGTGACGGGTGCGGCGGTACTCGCCGACACGCCGCTGCAGATATTCCCCGGCGTTCATGAGTGACAACGGTCGCTCACGGCAGTAGCGTGGGGGAGACCAAGGCGAACGAAGGTCCGCCCTTGAACCGGGCGGACCGGAGCAAGGAGGTCAGGATGGAAACCAGCATCGTCGGCGTGGGAGTCGGGATCACGGATCGCTTCCGCACGGTGGCTGAAGAGAAGTCCAGTCGCATCGAGACGCTCGCACCCCGTGCGCAGCGCCTCGACATCAAGGTCACGCATCGCGCCTACCACAACGGGCGCATGGATGACGAGACCGTCGAGCTGACCCTCACCGGAAAGGGACCGCTCGTCCGGGCTGAGGCCACGGACGGCGACAAGTTCGTCGCACTCGACCTCGCGGTCGACAAGCTCGTCGAGCAGCTGCGGCGCGCGAAGGACAAGCGCGTGGATGCGCGCAACCACCCGCGCGGAGCGAAGCTCGACAAGGGCACCGGCTCACTGGCGGGCATCGATGTCGAACCGGCATCGGTCGAAGTGCTGCGAGCAGTGGCGACCGGTGAGGTGCCGATCGTCGGAGACGGAGCAGACGACGAGGAGTACACCCCCGTCGTGATCCGCACGAAGGAGTTCGGCGCCGAATGGATGACGGTCGAGGAGGCCGTCGACCGCATGGAGCTCGTCGGTCACGACTTCTTCCTGTTCATCGACGCCCGCACCGACCACCCGAGCGTCGTGTACCGTCGCAAGGGCTGGGACTACGGCGTCATCTCTCTCACCGCGGCCGCTCCGCCGGAGGCCGAGCTGGCGTCCTGATCGCGCGGACGACACGGGGGCGGGTGCCATCACGGCATCCGCCCCCGTCGCGTTCGGCTTCGCGCCGCCGCGTCAGTCGAACATGCCGTCGAGCATGCTGCCGATCACGAGGCCACCGAGGATGCCGCCGACCATGTTGCCGCCGCCGCCGCTGCGACCGCCCCAGCCGCCGCCGTAACCGCCGGGTCCGCCCCAGCCGCCGTCGGGACGCGAGCCGTCGATGTCGCGCTGGGCGAGCTGGAGGGCCTCGCCGGCCAGAGCGGCGCAGCGCCGCGCGTCGGCCAGGGCCTTCTCCCGGTCGTCCTCGGGAATCGGGCCCACGGGGGCGAGTCCGAGCCGCAGGCTCTCGGCCTCGGCGAGGCGCGTGCGGGCGTCCGCACCGATCCAACCGCGGTGCCCGGCGATGACGCTGCGCGCGACCGACAGCTGACGATCGGCGTCGTCGATGGCGTGGCGCACGTGGCTCTCGGGCGGGACGGGTCGGGCTGCGCGCTCACGCGCGGTGTCGACGGCGATGTCCAGCGCCGCGTTCTTCTCGCGCAGCATCGACAGCTCGGCGAAGGGATCGCCCTTCGAGCCGGCGGGGCTGACCCGGGTCAGAGCCTGCTGCAGCTCGGCCATCGCGGTCGTGACAGCCGGTGTCTGCGGTGCCGAGCGCGCGACCACGAGGTCGTCGCGGGAGTCGGCGACGACATCGGCGAGCGTGGATTGGGCGCGCAGGGCTTCGACCTCGAAGTCGTCGACGGCGTCGAGGAGGGTGCGTGCGCGGCGGACCGCTTCGGTCGCCGTCTCGAGGGCGATGTTCGCGGGGCCCCGCTCGCCGGCGGCGCGGCGGCGCTCGGCGACATCCGCTCCGTGCTCGGCGAACTCCAGGAGTCCGGCGGCCTCGTCGGCGTTGCCGCTCACGCGGTTCAGGGCGTCGGGGTGATAGCGGCTGGACACGCGCTCGATGACGGCCTGTGCGGGCTCGACCCGCTCGCGCAGGGCGGCGACGTCGGCCCGGATGCCGGCCAGGATCTCGGGAGCGCGGCGCGCACGTTCGATCGCCTCGGACAGCGTGGAGGTGCGGTCGTCGAGCAGGTCCTGCGCCCACTCGCACAGCTGCACGATGCGCGCGTTGCGCGAGCGGACCTCCTCGGGGGTGTCGGGGATCTCGTCGTGGTTGAGCTGCTTGAGGTGGAACGCCTCGCCGAGGTGGTGGCGCACCGCGGCGATGGCCTCGCGCAGCGGCGCGGTCGCTTCCTCACCGAGCTCGGCCTCGGCGAACACCATCTCGTCGCTCGTGACGCGCAGGCGCTCGTCCGCCCCGACGAGGGCGATATCGGCCTCGCGAGCGAGATTCGCGTCCGCGTCGGCGACTTCCTGCTGTTCCCGCTTGCGTTTGCCCCAGAATCCGGCCATGTCTTGATCCTAGGTCTCGCGGGTCGGCAGTGGCGGGGGCGCACGCTCCACTCGCAGGCGACGCCAAGGTCACGGGCCGATAACATGGCTCCATATGCCCGTGCATGCGCGCGGGCGCGGCCGACGTGGCGTCGGCGCACCCGACAGATGGAGATCCGACGTGGCCAACCCTCTCGAGAAACTGCTCCGCGCCGGTGAAGGCCGTGTGCTGCGTCGCCTGCAGCAGATCGTCAAGGCCGTCGGCGCGCTCGAAGAGGACTACGCCCACCTCACCGACGAGGAACTGCGGAACGAGACCGCCGAGCTCCGGGCGCGGCACGAGGCCGGGGAGACCCTCGACCGGCTGATGCCGGAGGCTTTCGCCGCCGTGCGCGAGGCCGCCAAGCGCACCCTCGGGCAGCGGCCCTACGACGTGCAGGTCATGGGTGGTGCCGCCCTGCACCTCGGCAACATCGCGGAGATGAAGACCGGTGAGGGAAAGACGCTGACCGCCACCTTCGCCGCGTACCTCAATGCGATCGCGGGCAAGGGCGTCCACGTCATCACGGTCAACGACTACCTGGCCTCGTACCAGTCCGAGCTCATGGGGCGCGTGTACCGAGCGCTCGGCATGACCACGGGCACGATCGTCTCGGGCCAGACCCCCGAGATCCGCCGCGAGCAGTACGCCGCGGACATCACCTACGGCACGAACAACGAGTTCGGCTTCGACTACCTGCGCGACAACATGGCGTGGCGCCGCGAAGACCTCGTGCAGCGCGGTCACTTCTTCGCCGTCGTCGACGAGGTCGACTCGATCCTCATCGACGAGGCTCGTACCCCGCTCATCATCTCGGGCCCGTCGTCCGGCGAGGCCAACCGGTGGTTCGTCGAGTTCGCGCGGGTCGCGCTCACCCTCGAACCGGGCGTGGACTACGAAGTCGACGAGAAGAAGCGCACGGTCGGCGTGCTCGAGCCCGGCATCGAGAAGGTCGAGGACTACCTCGGCATCGACAACCTGTACGAGTCGGCGAACACCCCGCTCATCTCGTTCCTGAACAACTCCATCAAGGCGCGGGCGCTGTTCAAGCGCGACACCGACTACGTCGTCATGAACGACGAGGTCATGATCGTCGACGAGCACACCGGCCGCATCCTCGTCGGGCGTCGCTACAACGAGGGCATCCACCAGGCCATCGAGGCCAAGGAAGGCGTCCCGGTCAAGGCCGAGAACCAGACCCTCGCGACGGTCACGCTGCAGAACTACTTCCGCCTTTACGACAAGCTCTCGGGCATGACCGGTACCGCCGAGACCGAGGCTGCCGAGTTCATGTCGACCTACAAGCTCGGCGTCATCCCGATCCCGACGAACAAGCCGATGATCCGCAAGGATCAGCCCGACCTCGTCTACAAGAACGAGACCGCCAAGTTCGCGCAGGTCGTCGAGGACATCGTCGAGCGTCACGCGAGCGGGCAGCCCGTGCTCGTGGGCACGACGAGCGTCGAGAAGAGCGAATACCTCTCGCGCCTGCTCGCGAAGAAGGGCGTGAAGCACGAGGTTCTCAACGCCAAGAACCACGCGCGCGAGGCCGAGGTCGTCGCCCGCGCCGGTCGCCTGGGCGCCGTGACGGTCGCGACGAACATGGCCGGTCGCGGTACCGACGTCATGCTCGGTGGCAACGCCGAGTTCCTCGCCGTTCAGGAGATGAAGTCACGCGGTCTGGACCCGGTCGAGACCCCCGAGGAGTACGAGGCCGCGTGGGACGAGGTCTTCTCGTCGGTGCGGGAGACCGTCGCCGAAGAGGCCGAGAAGGTCGTGGCGGCCGGCGGTCTGTACGTGCTCGGCACCGAGCGTCACGAGTCGCGCCGTATCGACAACCAGCTGCGCGGTCGTTCGGGCCGTCAGGGCGACCCGGGTGAGAGCCGGTTCTACCTGTCGTTGACGGACGACCTGATGCGGCTGTTCCAGTCGGGAGCGGCCGAGGCGATCCTGGCTCGCACGAACTTCCCCGAGGACGTCGCGATCGAGTCGTCGATGGTGTCGCGGGCGATCAAGAGCGCGCAGGCCCAGGTCGAGGCGCGCAACGCGGAGATCCGCAAGAACGTTCTCAAGTA
This sequence comes from Microbacterium arborescens, assembly GCF_049707515.1. Taxonomy (GTDB): domain Bacteria; phylum Actinomycetota; class Actinomycetes; order Actinomycetales; family Microbacteriaceae; genus Microbacterium; species Microbacterium arborescens_B. The sequence goes on from NZ_JBNAFI010000001.1 coordinate 453,973, forward strand.
CGACGACGTGCTCAACCGCCAGCGCGAGGCGATCTACACCGATCGCCGTCAGGTGCTCCACGGCGACGACCTCTCCGAGCGTGTGCAGCACTTCATCGAAGACGCCATCAGCGCCGTCATCGACGACCACACCTCGTCGGGGCACACCGAGAGCTGGGACTTCGACGCCCTCTGGACCGAGCTGAAGACGCTCTACCCCGTGGGCGTCACGATCGACGAGGTCGTGTCCGAGGCTGGGAACAAGGGCCGGATCACGCCCGAGGTCCTCAAGCGCGAGCTGCTCTCCGATGCGAAGATCGCCTACCAGAACCGCGAGGAGGCGCTGGGGGAGCCCGCGATGCGCGAGCTCGAGCGCCGCGTCGTGCTGCAGGTGCTCGATCGTCGCTGGCGCGATCACCTCTACGAGATGGACTACCTCAAGGACGGCATCGGCCTGCGTGCGATGGCTCAGCGCGACCCGCTCATCGAGTACCAGCGCGAAGGGTACGAGATGTTCCAGTCGATGATGAGCCAGATCAAGGAGGAGTCGGTCGGCTTCCTCTACAACCTCGAGGTCGAGGTGCGCTCCGCCGAGAGCGGCGACGTCGACGCCAAGGGTCTCACTCCGACGCCCGTCGAGACGCAGAAGCTCGAGTACTCCGCGCCGAGCGACACCGGTTCGGGTGAGGTCGAGGTGCGCAACGACCGTGGCCAGGTTCAGAAGACCGCGACGGCGAAGGCTCGTCAGCACGCCGCGGAGCAGGACGCCCCCGCCGACGCGCCGCGTGGCGCGTTCGGTCAGCGGACCGGCGCAGATGAGGATGCCGCCGACGCGGGCAACCGTGCGGCTCGCCGCGCCGCGGGGAAGAAGAAGTAACACTCGCGCCGGATCATCACCCGATCGGGTGAATTGCGTGAAGGTTCCCTCATCGGGGTCGCCCTGAGCGCGCTGCCCCTTTAGCATCGATGCCGTAACGATGTCGCCCGGTCCGCGGGCTGCATCACGCCACGACTCATGAGGGGAGCCGTCATGGCCACGAAGTTCGACATGGGCGCCGATACGCTCAGCATCCTGAACAAGCAGACCTCCACCCAGTCGGACAACCTGGGGGCGCTCATCATGCAGCTCGCCCAGGCGTCCGAGCCGGTGGAGAAGTCGTTCCAGGGGCCGGCGCGCCAGGTGTTCGACCTGTTCCAGGCCAATGCGCAGGGTCTCGCCAACGAGATCAACCGCGCGCTCGGCGCGATCCTGCAGGGGTCGGTCGGGATGGACACCTCCGTGCAGCAGGGCGTGCAGGAGCAGGCCGACCAGACCCGCAGCGTCGACGGCGCGCAGGACTACACCGGTTTCTCGGGTCGCGCCTGACGCGCGGCATCCCGATCGATACGAACGGAAGCGACACGACATGTCTGACCGCCTCGCATTCAACATCAGCGACTCCGAGTCCGCCCAGCAGAACTTCCTCGCCGTGGCGACGCGCCTCGAGCAGCTCATCGCCGAGCGTGACAAGGAAGTCAAGACCGCCATGGCCGATGCCCGCATCGACGGCGCCGACGCGACCTACCTCGCCAAGGAGCAGCGCTGGAACGCGATCTCCGACAACACGAAGAACATCGTCCAGGCGCTCAAGCAGGCGATGACCCAGAACGACGCCACCGCGCAGAACGCGCTGAGCAAGGCGAAGGCAGCGGTCGACGCCATCGCGTGAACGTATGAGCGCCGCCGACTGCGTGTCGGCGGCGCTCATTCTGCATGACAGGGGGAAGCATGTCGTCGTATGAGATCGACCCGGCCGGTGTGCAGGCCGTGGTGAACGCGGTGCAGGCCGAAGCCGCCGAGCTGATGCAGGGCATCGACACCGAGGCTCTCGAGGGCCAAGTCATGGACGTGGCGAGCGTCCCCGCGCCGGGGGTCGCGAGCGCGCTCGGCGAGTTCCTCGGCAACGAGGCGCCGGTCATCGAGAGCATCGGCAACCGCATCATGGCGAGCCTCGCCGGTGTCGCCACGGTCGCACAGGCCTACGGCACCGCCGATGACGAGATGCTCCAGACCATTCAGGGGCACGCCGTCGACGCCGCGGAGTCCGGCGACTTCTCGTACTTCGCTGACGCCTGAACCCGGGGGAGACGATGGCACAGCACGAACTGCCCGACATCAGCGCTCACCCGCTGAACAACATGAACACCGAGTCGATCGAGACGGCCGCCGCCGCCATCGAGGCGCTCGGAGCGGGCGTGGGCGAGAACGGCGCCCAGGCCGTCTCGGCGTGGGCGCCGATCTCCGCGGCCTACAAGGGGCCAGGTGATGCGGAGCTCATCGCCGTCATGGCGCCGGTGGGGAGCATGGCGACCTCGGTGAAGGACCGCACGGCATCGGCTGCGCGGAGCCTGCGGACATTCAAAGACACCGCCGACGAGATCAAGGCGACGATGACGACGTTGAAGTCGGATCTCGCCACCCACACCTACAACGTCAACAACTACGAGCCGCCGCAGCCCGCGACGACGACCACGACGAGCACGGGCATCTACGGCACGACGACGACCACCGGCTCGTACAACGGGTCGTGGAACGCATACGGCGCCGCGCCCGTAAGCACCGATTGGCGTGACGACAGTGCGCTGGTGGCCGAGAACGAGCGCATCATCAAGGCGCTCAACGACGCCGTCGAGCGGATGCACGAGGCCGAGCGGCAGTGCGCGTCCGAGCTTCGCGCGCTGCACGGTCTCACCGCGCTCACCGCCGGCGAGGGTGGGTACGAGAACGGGCAGTACGGCGTCGACAGCATCCCGCACGATGCGGCGACCCCGTGGGGCACCGCGAATCCCGATGACGAGAGCTGCGCGGAGGCGGCGGGCAGCTGGGTCGTCGGCGCCGGGCAGGACCTCGCCGGTCTCGTCGGGATGCAGTGGGACGAGGACGGCAACTTCTCGTGGACGTGGGACAACTTCGCCGAGACCTGGACCGGGATGGCGTCGCTCATCACGTACAACCCCGAGTCGGGTCAGTGGTTCGACTGGGGTCACGCCGGCGAAACGTGGCTGGGCGTGGGCCAGGACTTCATCGCCTACGACCGGTGGGGTGAGAACCCGGAGGGTGCGGCGACGGATGTCGTGCTGAACGTGGTCTCGTCGATCGGTGTGGTCGGGCTGGTTTCGAAGATCGGCAAGGTGGGCAAAGCGGGGCGCGCCGGCCGAGCGGATGCCGACGTGGACGTCGACCTGGATGCGGCTGACTTCGACGTTCCCGTCATCCGTTTCGACACCGACATCGATCTCGACTTCGGGGATCTCGACCTCGACCTCGATCTGCCCGACGGGCGTCCCGACGTGCCGAACGGCCGCCCCGACGTTCCGGCGACGGTTGTCGGCGATGCCACGGGTGGACCCGACGGACCGTCGAATGCTCCCGAGGGCGGAGGCCCGAACGGTTCGTCGAGCGGTCCCGAGGGTGACGCCGGCAGCCCGAGCGGTGTGCCTGGTGGTGGGGGTGATGGCTCGCCGTCGGCCGGCGGAGATGTACCGGGTGACCGGCCGGGTGGCGATGGCTCGCAGGCAGGACCCGATGCGGGCGGACCGGGCGCTCCGGTAGACCCGCTGGTGGCGAACCGTACGCCCAACACCGATGTCGACTTCCAGGCGTCGCCCGAGTTCGACAGCGCCGTCGACGCACGCCAGCAGGCCGTGCTCGATCGCCGCGAGGCAGTGGCCGACCGCAACGCCGCGATCGCTGCGCTCAACGATCTCGGTGTGGAGGTCGACCCGGCCGATCTGACCAAGAGCAAGATCGACACGACGATCGACGACCTGATCGACGATGTGCGAGAGGACCGCTCGCTCACACCCGACGAGGTCGCCGAGCGCGTCGATGCGCTTCGCGAGTTGCGCGAGACGGCCTGGAACGAGCGCGAGTCGTTCGTGGGGCAGGTCAACGCGTCGGAGGCGATGGGCGACGCGGGCGCTCGGGATGCCATCCGTTCGCAGGGCGCGGATGTCGTGGTCGATGGTCGGGGAGCGTCGGCGGGTCAGTTCGATCAGGTCGGTCTGACCCGCGATGGGACCACGCTGATCGTGGCGGAAGCGAAGGGAGGCACGGCAGACCTGAGCTCGTCGGGTCGCTTGCTTCCGGATGGCTCGCGGGTTCCCCAGGGCTCGACGGCGTATTTCAACGAGGTGTTCCGCCTCGATCCGACGCTGCAGCAGTGGCTCGCGGACAACCCCGCGATCGCGCGTGGGCTCGTGAACGGTGACATCGACATCCGCTATCAGCTGGTTCGCACCGACGGGAACGGCGTCGTGCGCATCGAGGACCTGGCGCTCGACTCGCGGGCTCTCGACCTGCGGGGCGAGGGGATGCCGGCGCGCCAGCCCGAACTCGTCGCGGCCAGCGGTGTGCGCGCCGATGCCGGTGCGCCGACCGTGGTCGACACGATCGTGCAGGACACTCTCGGGCCAGCGGACAGTTCTTCGTCGCGTGACCATTCGGTCGAGGCGGTCGGGGCTGCCCGCGCTGAGCATAGCCCGGGGGACGCGGGAGGGCCGCATGAAACGACCCCGGGCAGTCACTTCGGCGGCTACGAACACGACGCCGTGGGGCCGAGCGAAAGCCAGGGAGCCACCCTGTCCGACGACCTCGTCGAACCCGGGGAGGAGCGATTGCCCGCTCTTGGACGTGTGGTCTCCGTGGGAGCTGTAGACGTCTATGTTCCCCGGGACATCCGTATCGAACTGGGTGACCCGCCCTACGCGGTTCGGTCTCACGAGAATGGCACGTCGTCCCTTCCGCTAACGGACTATGCCGAGATGCGTGCGTCGTCCGTCCACAACGCGCAGGCCTCTGAGTTGGTGCTCGGGAGGTACGTCGCAGGCAGCGACACCTCCTACATCGAGGTCGCTCGGCGCGCTGGTTCCACCTACTTCGATATGGGCAACGATGGGTGGGAACGAGGGACCCGGGGCTTCGGGCTCTCCGCAGATGATATGTTCAATTTCTTCAACCGCCCTGTCCTCGATGCGGCGTTGATGGACGGCAAGACGATTCGCTTCACGCACGACCCGAATGCGGATCGAGCATCATTCCTCTTTCGAGAAGCGCGCTATATCGAACAATTTGGTTATGACATTGTCCCCGACGGAAATGGAGCATGGATTGCATCCCGTTGATGATATGCATCATTTGTATCGTTCCCTTCGAGCCGCTCTCACAGATCAGCTCGGGAGGGCTGTGGCAGGATTTGAGGTGCGAGACGTGTCGGGGGGAAGTCACCCGAGAGTGACATATTGCTTCGAGATGTACGACTATTGGGTGGTTGTTTTCACCTTCGATCGCGGCTTGTTCGGGTTTTCGATAGAGCAGGGCCGCCGGTCGGTGGGTGTGCTGGAGTCCGGGCAAGCGGACTTGTCGTTGGACGACATTCCCGCAATCGTTCGCGAACTCGACTCGCGGGTGCGGTTACGAATTCCCGATAAATACCTCGAATGGTACGAGCGGCAACGTTGACCCTCAAGGAATAGGTGCTCTGACGGGCTCAGGATGTGCGAGAGGACCGCTCGCTCACACCCGACGAGGTCGCCGAGCGCGTCGATGCGCTTCGCGAGTTGCGCGAGACGGCCTGGAACGAGCGCGAGTCGTTCGTGGGGCAGGTCAACGCGTCGGAGGCGATGGGCGACGCGGGCGCTCGGGATGCCATCCGTTCGCAGGGCGCGGATGTCGTGGTCGATGGTCGGGGAGCGTCGGCGGGTCAGTTCGATCAGGTCGGTCTGACCCGCGATGGGACCACGCTGATCGTGGCGGAAGCGAAGGGAGGCACGGCAGACCTGAGCTCGTCGGGTCGCTTGCTTCCGGATGGCTCGCGGGTTCCCCAGGGCTCGACGGCGTATTTCAACGAGGTGTTCCGCCTCGATCCGACGCTGCAGCAGTGGCTCGCGGACAACCCCGCGATCGCGCGTGGGCTCGTGAACGGTGACATCGACATCCGCTATCAGCTGGTTCGCACCGACGGGAACGGCGTCGTGCGCATCGAGGACCTGGCGCTCGACTCGCGGGCTCTCGACCTGCGGGGCGAGGGGATGCCGGCGCGCCAGCCCGAACTCGTCGCGGCCAGCGGTGTGCGCGCCGATGCCGGTGCGCCGACCGTGGTCGACACGATCGTGCAGGATGCGCCGGGCCTCGACACGCCCGACAACGGATCGGCGACCGTGGTGGGCGACGGACATAGCGGGGGAGCCGCGACCGTCATCGGCGATGGCCCGGGCTCACCTCATGACCTGTTCGGCGCGAACGTCGACGGATCGGAGAACGGAGGCGGCAGCGGCCATGACCCGGGCGGGTACCCGGGGCAGGGGTCGAGCACGCCCGTGGCCGACGCGATCGCGGCCGGTGTTGACCCCGTAAACAACGGTTTGGACGGCGTTCCGGGCGAATGGCGGCGTGTCACCGACGATCCCATCACGCCGAAGGATCTGCATTACGGAGAGCCGATGGTGCAGCACGGACACGCCACGATGCCCGCCGATCCGGCCACCGGACGGTCGGGCTTCGATATCGTCGGAGATACAGGCGCCCCCTACGGCCGTCATCCTGACGGAACGCTGTTGAGTGCCGCCGAGTACGATGCACGGTACACAACCGCCCCCTATAATTGGGACAACTATCCACCCAACGCCGGCGCAGTGCGTGGGACGCGAGTGGACTATTCGAGTATCCAGGCGTTCATCCGTGACTACGGTTTGCATCTCGACCGGGTTGGCAAACCCAACGGACCCTACCTCGGGCTGATGCCGGACGGCGTGCGTGCGACGTTTGAGGATCGTTCTCTTCCCATTTCTTCACTGGGCAAGCCCCTGTTCGATTATCAGCTCTCGGGCTCTCTTCCTGACGGGTGGTCCATCGAGGTGAGCCGTATTGCGCCTGCGTTTGGCCGTCAGGGTGGGGCGCTGCAGGTGCTCGTGAAGAATGCAGCTGGCGAGCATGTTCCCGTGTCAGCGCTGGAAGCAGCAGGAGTGCTAATGTGAGCGTGATGAGCGATCGTAATTTCGCCTTTTCCTCCGAGTTTCGTGAATGGGCGCGTCGCGCGGGCTATTCCGTAGCCGTCGAGGAGAACCGCACCGTAATCTTCGACGTGGGTGGCGAGATTCGGTATTATGTTGGTGCGCAAAGCGGGGAATATGTGGTCACCCGCGCCGACCGTTCTGAGGCGGAGCGTTTCGTCCTGAGCGCTCGCGCGTTCGTAGACGTCGAGAGGTATCTCACCCGGGCTCTGAGCGTTGATGCTCGCGCCGCCGCGGGGCTCTCCCCGGTCAAGTTGCCCTTCGACGAGGAGAGCGTTGCGCCTGGATACGAGACGGTGAACTTTGCCGATGGTCTTGCAGGGCTGAGGCGATCGACGGGCGAGGTACGCGGCGTGCGATTCGCGGATTGCTTCGTCCATCCCGCTGTTCAGTACTCGTACTACGCCGACGCTGATCTCGCCGACCTGCGGCGGTCGCTGGAAGCGCCCGACGGTGCGCCCCTATTCACGAGATATGTGTCGTAGCAGATCGGGCATGGTGATGAACACAACCGAGACCAGCGATGTCGATGCCGCGTCTGGCAACAGATCTGAGGGGGCAGACAGGTTTGCTCATGGATCGCACACTGCTGAAATCAGCTGAGCAGGAATGCGACCATCTGCACTTCATGAAGCAAGCGCCTGAGCGATCGTGGGCCGCTGGTGCACGCTCGCGAGAACACGCCCATGGTTCCGAGAGTTCGGTGAGGAGGGTTCGTGATGTCGTATGATCCGCGGCTGAATTGGAACAGGTACCCACCGAACCTCGGCGCGGTGCCTGGCTCGCGTGTGCAGTACACGAGTATTGAGGCGTTCGTGCGGGACTACGGCCGGCATCTTGATCGAATCGGTGGTCCGCGCGGTCACTACTTGACGCTTCGCCCGGACGGGATTTCGCCCAATTTCGAGTCTCGCAGTCTTCCGGTCACGTCACTGAAGGACCGATTGCATGTGTACGAACTCGCGGGCTTTCTTCCGGAGGGCTGGATCGTCGAGGTCAATGAGGCTGCTCCAGGTTTCGGTCGGAACGGGGGGAGCCTGCAGGTTCTCGTGAGGAACGAGAGGGGAGCGGGTGTGCCCGTTGTGCAGTTGATCGACATCGCGGTGATCACGTGACCGAGCCGTTCCCGTCCCCGTTCCAGTTCACCCCCGGCTTCATCGGCTGGATCTCCAACGCGTACTCGGTGCTGGTGAGTGGCGACCGGCTCGTCGTAACAAACGACGGCGGTGAGATCCGCGACTACGTCGGAAGGGCGAATCAGCGCTTCGTCCTGACGCATGCCGAACGAGCTGAGGAAGAAGAGTTCACGCTCGACACGGACTCACTGGACGCCATCGAGCGGTACCTCACGGTCCAGATCGGACGAGAGCTGCGGGATCAGGCTCAGATGCCACGCATCCGCATCCCGTTCGCCGCCCAGGACGCAGCCCCGGGCTTCGCCGTGGGAACGTTCCGCGACGGGCTGAAAGGCCTGCGTCGCGAAGGCGGCGACACGGCCGACGCGCGCTTTGCCGACACCTACTCCGCGGTGCAGTACTCGTACTACGCCGACGCAGACCTCGCGGACCTGCGGCGATCGCTCGAGTCCCCCGACGGCGCCCCACTGTTCACCCCGTACATCATGCAATAGCGGGGTGTGCGTTCGGGGTGCCGGTCGCGGTGTGGGCGCGGGAACTGCTGCGTCAGCTGCAACACTCCAGTGCGAATCGACCCTCGTTCCTCTCCTCGAGAAGCGCGGTATATCGAACAGCTTGGTTCCAAATTCGGTGAAGCACGCGAGGGACTCTGATGACGTCGATCGATGAAGCGCTGGCGGTAGCTCGTCGAGAGCGGCTGTCGCGCTGGCTGCAGGTCGGACATCCGGGTGGGACGTCTGCGAACAAGGTATGCGTCTTCGCTGACGAAGGCTTGTGGACGGTCGTCATCACCGACGAGCGCGCCGCGGTCGTGGAAACGTCCTGTCGGAAGTTCGAGTCGGAGGCAGCCGCGGTGGACGCAGCGTTCGACAGTGCGCGGATGCTGCGTGCATTGCTGTCCGCGGACTGACGCCGGTTGTGACGAGCATCGTCGCCATCGTCCAGAAGCGGTATGCCGATATCGAGCGCGCGGAACAGCGGCTGAGGCGGCCCGGGGGAGCGGTCGGTTAAGTTGGGGGCATGAGCGATGTGAACAGCGTCTCGCCCGCCCGTGTTCGCGATATCGTCGAGGCGTTCCAGGCGGTGGAATGGCCCGAGGATCGCGGCATCCTCGCTCCGTTGGCGGCCCGGCTCGGGTGGACGGTCGACGCGGACGCCACGCGAGGCGTCGACTTCGGCACCGGCTACGAGATCAGCTCGCCGCGCGCCGAGGCGCTCATCTCCGACGGCGCTGTCGCTCAGGTGAACGTCGACCTCACCGACCGCATTCGAAACGCCGATGCGGCGCAGACGAAAGCCTTCGCCGACATCGCCCGTCGGCTGCGCGATGACCTCTCGTCGGTCCTCGGTGCTCCAGTCCGCGAGAAGGGCGGGAAGGATGCGCGTTACACGTGGGATCTCGACAACGGCGGTCGCGTCGCCGTTGCGAAGCTCAACCGCGTTGTGCAGCTGATTGTCCTGCAGAAGCGCTACGCCGACATCGAGCGCGCAGAAGAGCGCCACGGCATCTCCGACGACCGCGACCCGGGCGCCGACATCGGCTGATCCGGCCGGGATTCCCCGCGCCGACAGCGTCGGCTTCGATATGCTCGCGAGGCGAAGGGGGATCGTCATGTCGACTGCGTTCGCGCTCGCGGTGTGCGGGCGTTGCGGTGAGCCCGTCACGGGATCGGATGACGCGTGCGCGGTGTGCAACGGGACCGTCGCGCGGGCCGTGCTGCCGTTGGTCCATGTCGACGCCTCTGCGGCCGGCGCACCCGCGGCTACCGCCGGCCGGCGAAGCATCTCCCTCGCGATCTCGCTCCTCGCTGTCGCTGTGGCGGGAGCGGTCGTCGCTGGCCTGGCTCTGCCGCTGGGCGTCGGCGCCGCGCTCGCCCTCGGCGTGGCTGCCGCCCTCCTCGCTGCGGCGGCGCAAGCCGTCGGCTGGCTGCGCTCCGGACGAGCCCTCGGCAACATCCTCACCTCGACGCGGTCCGTGCGCGCGGCTGACGGCACGCCCGTGGGGCTGCGCCGGCCGGAGCGTCGGGATCCGCACGCCGTCCGCGACCCGCGGCAGGGTCCGATCGGCCGGATGACGCAGACGGTGACACTGCGGGTGAGTGCCGGCGCCGACCCGGGCGCCCTATCGATGCGCGGAGTCGGCAGCCTGCCACCGCGCGTGCCCGCCGCGGTGCTGCGGGAGCGGCTGACGCGCTCGGTCGTGCTCACGTTCGACGGCCGGCTTCGGATCCCCGTGACCCGCAGCGTCATCCTGGGGCGCAACCCCTCGCCGGCTGCGGACGGCACCGCCGTCGTCGCGCTGCCCGACATGTCGCGCTCGATCTCGAAGTCGCATGTGCGGCTCGACGTCGAGAACGGCCGCGTGTTCGCCCGGGATCTGGGCTCGACCAACGGCACGGAGCTGGTGACGGCATCCGGCATCCGCGAGCTGACGCCGGACGAGCGCGTCGAGGTTCCCGCCGGCGCGCAGCTGCGCATCGCCGGGGTGCCCCTGCGCATCGACGACGGCTCGACCGGAAGGACCGCATGAGCGAGCGCGCGGTGTACCCGCATCCTCTTCTCGATGCTCGGGGCGAGGGTGTGGTCATCACCCGTTCCGAGTCGGCGCGCGTCGCGCTCGCTCCGGGTCGAGCCGATTTTTTCGTCTCGGCCCGACGCGCGCAGCGTCGCCCGATCCTGGTCACCGGCGCGGATGCCGCCGTGAGCGAGCCGCTGCTGCGTCTGCTGCGGGAGACGGGCGGCGCCTGGGGCGTCGAAGGGCCCGAGGGCGAGACCTGGGACGGTCTGACCGGGCGGCGGCTGTCGCTCGCCGAGGCGGCATCCCGCCGGTTTCCCGTCGGACCGGAAGACCTGCATCCCCGGTTCCTTGAAGCCGACACTGCTCCGCAATCCCTGCGGCTGCGCGTCTCGGTCGCGCGGCGCCACCGTGACGCGCTCGAGACGGTCATCGGCGGCGACATCGAGGCGCTGAGCGTCGACCTCACCGGCACGGCGCCCGCCGGGTGGGGGATGCACGAGCCCGCCGGCATCCCGTGGGACAAGACGGCGATCACGGCCCACGCGCGCGGGAGCGGCGGCACCGCCCGCTACGTCGTCGCCGGGGCGAGCGCGGACGCGCCGCTCATCGGGCAGGTCGCGGTGCACCCCACGCGCAAGGGCGTCGAGGAGCTCTCCGATCTCGTCGTGTCGGTGGGAGACGAGGACGCTCCGGAGACCTCTGCGCGCCGGGAGACGGCCGTGCGTGGCCTCGAGAGCGTGGCGGCCGGGGTTCCGCTGTTCGCCGCGGTGTTCGCCGAGCCCGGACGAGCCGATCTGTTCCGAGCGGCGAGGCTGCCGCGGCCGTCGTGGCCCGTCGCGATCCTGATCGGAACCCCGGCGATGCGCGCGTTCGAGCTGGATGCCGACGAGCTGGCCGCCGCGCACGGTGGCCGCGTCCTGGGCAAGCGCCGCATCCCGTCGTTGCTGCTCGATTTCGGGGCCCTCGACCCGGTGACGTCGTGGACGCGACTGCGTGCATTCGCCGACGCCGTCGGCGAGGAGCGGATGACGGGCGCCTCGCCCGCGCTCGGCCGCATGCTGTTCGGCGGGGGTGCCCGATGACCGATCGCGACAGCCTGCTGCTCGAATCGGTGCGCGTGCACCGGTCACGACTGTCGTCCGCGCTGGTGTTCGGGCCGCCCGAGGCCCGCCGCTCGGTCGGCGACAACATCAAGCGCTTCATCGGCAGCGTCGTCGTCGCCGCGATCGTATGCGCCGTATGCGTCGCGGTCTCGTTCGTGACCAGCATCCTCGCGCAGCAGCAACGGGATGCCGACCGGCAGACGTCGTCGCTGGTCGTCATCGATCCGCCGCTCGGGGCAGGGCCCGAGGCTCAGGAGAATCACGCATGACCTACACCCGTCTCACCGTCATCGGGTCGAGCCGTCGCGCCGATCTCGTCGTCCCGGACGACGAGCCGTTCGCGCTGCTGCTGCCCGATGTCCTCGACCTGCTCGGGGAATCGGCGGAGTACGAAGGTGCTTCGGTGCGGCTGATCCGACGCACCGGCGAGCAGATCGAGCTGGCCGCCACCCCCGCAGAGACGCGGCTGCCGAACGGCGAAGTGCTCCGGGTGGTGCGCGCCGAGGATGCACCCCCACCGCCCGAGGTCGCCGACGTCACCGACGTGGTGGCTGAGTCGCTGCAGCGCCGCGACGACCGCTGGGGCGAGACCGCCCGCCGCTGGACGGCGGCCGCCGCGATCGCGATCGTCACCGGCGTCCTCGGCCTCGCCCTCGGGCGTGCCCTGGACGACGCTGCGTCGCTCGTGCTCGCGGGAGGGTGGTTGCTCGCTCTCGCCGCCGCTGTCGTCCTCGGGCTGCTGCGGCACTCGTGGGCAAGGATGTGGACCACCGCGGTGGCGGTGGGGCTGAGCATGCCGCTGGCCGAGCTCGTGCAGCGAGCGACCGGCGGAGCGGTACCGGTGCTGCTGGCCGCCGCCGTTTTCGTGTGGATCGCCCTGGCCGTCGGACTCGGCCTCGCCGCTCGCTCGGCGCCGCCGGCGTGGGGAGGGCTCATCGGTGCGGGCGCCGCCACGGTGTGGATCGCGCTCTTGCTCACCCCGCTGCCGGCGGCATCCGTCCCCGCCCTGATCGGGCTCGCGGCGATCGTGGGCATCGGCCTGCTGCCGACCTTTGCGCTCGGGGCCTCCGGTCTCTCGGCTCTCGATGACGCAGCGATCGGCGGGAGTCTTCCCTCTCGCCGCGCCGTCGCCGCATCGCTCGAGGACGCCTACGCCGCCCTCGCCTGGGCGGGCGGCGCGCTCGCGGTGACGGCCGGGGCCGCGGGCGCGGCATCGGCGGCGTCGGGAGATCTGTACGGGCTGCTCCTGGCGGTCGCGATCGGCCTCGTCCTGGCTCTGCGAACCCGCCAGTTCCCGCTCATCGTGCACATCGTGCCGCTGTGGGCGGCAGCGCTCGCGGTGCTGCTCGCCGTGGCGGCATCGCCCCTCGTGCCGCCGCTCGCGGGCGCGGTTCTGCTCGCCGCGATCGTCGTCGGCGCGGTTCTGCTGGCGGGCATCCGACCGCCGGCGCACGTCCGCGTCAGGCTCCGCCGGTGGGGCAACGCCCTCGAACTGCTCGCGGTCGTGGCGACGGTGCCGCTGCTGCTCGGCACGCTGCACGTGTACCCCGATCTGCTGCGGGTGTTCTCGTGATCGCGCCCCCGAGATCTCACCTGAGCGCGCGCTTTCCTCGCGCCGCCGGAACCTGGGGCTGGGGCGAGCGGCAGAGCTTCTTCGTCGACGCCGACCGCCGCATCCGGCGCCCGATCCCCACGACCCGCCGCATCGCGGTGCTCTCGCTCGTCGGCGGGGCGGGCACATCCACGATCGCGGCCGGTGTCGCCACGCTGGCCGCACGCCGGCGCGGTGGTCCGGTGCTCGCCGTGGATGCCGCGGGGTCGCGCCACGGCCTCGCCGCTCGGCTCGGACGCCCCGAGTCCGAGCGGGTCACGGCGCTCGACACGGCGGGGGAGCCCCCGGCATCGTTCGCCGACGCGACGCGCGACCTGCCGCGCGACGGCACTCTCTCGTACCTGGGGCTCGGGCACCCGGCATCCGATTCCTGGCCGTCCGACCCGTCGGAATGGCGGGATGCCGTGGCGCCCGTCGCCCGGTTCTTCCCCGTCGTCGTCACCGACTGGGGCAGGCGCCGCGACCTGCGGGTCATCGCGGAGATCGCCCGATCGTCGCATGCGGTGTGCCTCGTCGCGCCGGCGGATCGCGACGGTGTGGAGAACGCCGCGTCGCTCGCCGCCGCGATCAGCCGCGACGACGCGCGCCCCGACACGGAGATCGTCCTCGTCGACCGGGCCCGCGAAGGCGCGGCGGCGACCCGTGTGAAGCTGGACGGTCTCGACACGCCCGTCAGCCGCATCCGCTTCGACGCGTGGCTGGCCGAGGGCTCCGCGCCCGGCCGGCGCACGCGCCGCTCGTTGCTGGAACTCGGCGCCGTCCTCATCGGCGGACGCGGTGACGGTGACGAGGGGGACGCGTGACCGTCCGCATCGTCCACCGGCCCGCGCGCATCGTCCATCCGCCCGAGCCGCTCGAACCGCGCGATGTCGCGGCACCGCCCCGCGCGCCCGACGACGCGCGCGGCTTCCCGCTGCAGGTGCTGCTGCCCGTGATCGGCGCGATGTCGTCGGTCGTGATGATCACGGTGCTCCGGACGAACCCGATCATGGTCCTCGTCGCAGCGATGATCTTCATCGTCGCGGTGGTCGGCGGCCTCGGCATGGCGCTGACGCAGCGCGGGCAGGCGGCGCGGCGTCGCCGAGCGCAGCGCGACAACTTCCTCACCTATCTCGAGGAACGCCGTGCGCAGCTGCGCCGCGACGGTGAGGTCGCCAGGCAGCGTGCCGTGCTGGCCGCCCCCGCGCCGGACGCGCTCGCCGACATCGTCCGCGACCCCGCCCGGCTGTGGGAGCGCCGTCGGCGCGACCCCGACTTCCTGCGCCTGCGCGTCGGGCTCGGCGCGACGGACTGGCACGCCCTGACCCTGCCGGAAGACACGAATCCCGTCGAGCCCTACGACGAGCTGCTGCGAGGGGAACTCGCGCAACTACTGGCCCACTACTCCGTCGTCCGCGACATGCCGATATCCGTCGCGATCGATCGGGTCGGCGACGTCTCGCTCGTGGGGGCTCGGGAGCACACCCTGCCGATCGCCCGTGCGCTGTTCGCGCAGCTGGTGGCGTTCCATACGCCCGACGACGTCCTCGTCGGCCTGGTGCACCCGCCCGATCTCGCGGCGGACTGGGACGGTCTCGACCTGGTGGGGCACGTCCAGACCGCCGACGTCTTCGACGGCCCGCTACCCGCACGGCGCGTCGCCCCCGACCTCGATCGGCTCTGGGTGCTGCTCAACCCGTGGCTCGTGCAGCGGGCCGACGATGTCGCCGCCGAGCGACGGACCGGGCGGCGCGGAGCGTCCGAGCGGATGTCGCGCCTCGTCGTGTTCGCCGATCACGGCAGCGGCACGGCGCGCTCGACGGCGGCGGCCGACCGCGAGGCGACGCTGCGCGAGCTCGGGGTGACGGTCATCCACCTCGTCGACGACCGGCTGAAAGAGCCGTCGGAGGTGTCGGTGCGCATCACGGCGACGGCCGACGGCGCGGACGTCGACGATGTGCGCGAAGACTCCGCGATCACCGGCATCCGGCCCGATGCCGTCTCCGTCACCACGGTCGGGGCCCTCGTGCGCGCGCTCGCGCCGCTCCGGCTCAGCCGCGCCGACGCGCGCGAATCCGACGCGGCGGATGCCGTCGGCGTGCTCGAATCGTTCGGCTACGACGAGCTGACGCCGGCCGCGCTCGCCGCCGCGTGGGCGAGCCCGCGACCCGCCGCCACGTTCCTGCGCGTCCCGATCGGCGTCGACGACGCGGGGCGCGCGGTGGATCTCGACCTGAAGGAGTCGGCGCAGCTCGGCATGGGACCGCACGGCATCGCGATCGGTGCGACCGGATCGGGCAAGAGCGAGCTGCTTCGCACCCTGGTGCTGGGCCTGGCGCTGACGCACCCGCCCGACGACATCGCGATGGTCCTCGTCGACTACAAGGGCGGCGCGGCGTTCGCCCCGCTCGAACCGCTGCCGCACGTGGCGGGCGTCATGGACAACCTCGCCGACGACGCGCAGCTGACGCGTCGAGCCCAGACGAGCATCGCGGGCGAGGTGCGACGACGGCAGGAGCTGCTGCGCGACGCCGGATCCGTGGCCTCCATCTCCGCCTACCGGGCGCTGCGCGAACAGCATCCCGACATGGCGCCCATGCCCCACCTGCTCCTCGTCATCGATGAGTTCGGCGAGCTGCTGACGGCCGAGCCCGATTTCGTCGATCTGCTGCTGACGATCGGTCGCATCGGCCGGTCGATCGGAGTGCACCTGCTGCTGTCGAGCCAGCGCATCGAGCAGGGAAAGCTCCGCGGCCTCGACACCTACCTGTCGTACCGGATCGGGCTGCGGACCTTCTCGGAGTCCGAGAGCCAGGTCATCCTCGACACCAACGACGCGTACCACCTGCCCGCCATCCCCGGTCACGGCTACCTCAAGGTCGATACGACGGTGTACACGCGGTTCCGTGCGGGGTACGTGTCCGGACCGCTGCCCGAGCCGCGCGAGCCGGCCCCCGAGGAGCGTGCGGTGCCGATGGCGCTTCCCCACTACAACACGATCGAATCGGACGCCGGCGGCTTCTCGGACGCGGATGCCGAGGCCCGCATCGCCGCGCCCGTGCACGCGTCCCGGTCGCTACTGGACACCGCCGTGGAGGTGATGCGCGACGCTCGGCGTCCCGTCGCACCGGTGTGGCTCTCGCCCCTACCGACGAAGTTCGCCTTCGAGCGTGTGCGGACGGCAGCACGACCGACGCCCCTGACCGTCCCCATCGGGCTGCTCGACGACCCCAGCCGCCAGCGGCAGGACGCGTGGCTGCTGGACCTGACCCGCGGCGGCGGGCACGTCGCGCTCTACGGTGCGCCGCAGACCGGCCGGTCGACGTTCCTGCGGACCCTGGGGTTGAGCCTCGCGCTCACCCATACTCCGGACGAGGTGTCGATCTACGGTCTCGACCTCTCGGGCGGTGGTCTCGCCCGCATCGAGCCGTTCCCGCACGTGGGCGGTGTGGCGGGCCGTTCCGACCGCGAGCGCATCGGTCGTCTGCTCGACGAGTTGCTCGCGATGCTGCGGACGCGTGAGTCCGTCTTCCGGGAGCAGGGGATCGATGCGCTCTCGGTCCTGCGGGCCCGCCATGCGCGTGGCGAGATCCCCGAGCTGGTCGCCCCGGACGTCGTGCTCCTGGTCGACGGCTTCTCGCAGCTGCGCGGTGAGTTCGAGGAGTTCGAGCCGCGGCTCGTCGAGCTCCTCGCCCGCGGCGGCTCGTTCGGCCTGCACATCGTCTTGACGATGAACCGGTGGAACGATCTGCCGATCCGCCACCAGTCGCACGTGGGGCAGCGCATCGAGCTGCGTCTGAACGACCCGATGGAGTCGCAGGTGGGGCGCAAGGTCGCCGAGACCCTGAAGTCCGCCGGGCCGGGGCGCGGCGTCACCGACGACGGACTGTTCGGGCAGATCGCGCTCCCGGTTCTCACCGTCGTCGATGACGAGGAGATCGGCCCGGAGCTGCAGGAACTGGCGGTGCGGTTCGCCGACAGCTGGAGCGGTCCGGAAGCGGCGCCCATTCGTCTGCTGCCGGAGATGCTGACCGCTGCCGAGCTTCCCGACGTCCTCGAGGAACCCGAGCGGCTCCCCATCGGCGTCCGCCAGGACGATCTCGCCCCGGAGTTCTTCGACCCGCGGCGGGAACAGCATCTGCTCGTCTTCGGCGATTCGGGCAGCGGCAAGTCTTCCCTGCTGCGCGGCGTGGCCGCCGCGTTCCTCGACCGTTACACCGCCGACGAGATCGTGTTCGCGGTGATGGACGTGCGCGGTTCGGTCGCGCCCGCCATCCCCGAGGAGTACCTCGGCGGGCACGCACCGAACACGCGTAAGGCGCAAGCGCTCGCGGCATCCGTCGCCCACGAGCTCGAACGGCGCAGCGACCCCGAAGAGGCCGCGGTCAAGCCCGGTCCGCGGATCGTGGTGATGGTCGACGACCACCACATCCTGGGTTCCGGTGGGGACGATCCGCTGGCTCCGCTCATCCCGTTCCTCCCGTCCGCGAAGGACCTGCGCCTGCACGTCTTCCTCACGCGACCCGTCGCCGGCGCGGCCCGGGCCTCGTTCGACCTCGGTCTGCAGTCGCTGCGCGAGACGGGCGGCACCGGTTTGGTGCTGTCGGGGGAGCGTGCCGAGGGGCCGATCTTCCCGCGCCTGTACGCGGAGCAGATGATCCCCGGGCGGGGACGCATCATCCGGCGCGGCGGCGCGCCGACGCTCGTCCACCTGATCCACACTCCCGCGCACGATGAGGAGGGGGCGCCGGATGCCTCGTGAACTGACCATCCTCAGCCGGAAGGCGCCGTCCGTCGCCGATCTCCGGGCCGCCGCGGCCGCCGCGGGTATCGCCGGAGCCACTGTCGCGCGCGTGCGGGACGGCGCGATGGACATCATCCGCGATGCCGACGGCTGGCCGGTCCTGACGCTCACCTACACCCGCCTGATCGCCGTTGCGGCCGAGGTGCAGCGACTCGCGCCGGCCGCCGCCGAAGCGCTGCCGGGGCCGGTGTACTGGACGGAAGGCTGGGCTCGCCTCGATCGCGACGGGGAAGCGGCCGAAGCAGTGGCCCTCGCCATCGCGCACCGCTGCGACGGAGTCTGCGTCCGCGGCGACGGGGCCCTCGCGTGAGCAGCGCGATGCGCCGCCTCGTGGTGGTCGGGGCAGCCGGGGGCGAAGGCGCCTCCACCGTGGCACGGGTCGTAGCCGTCGCGGCGTTCGCGGCCGGGAGGCCCGGCGGCGTCCTGAGCCGTCCCGACGATCCCGGGCCCGCGGCACCCGCCGATGGGGGCGGCCTCGCGGGCCCGCACATCGTCGTCGATGCGGGGCCGCACGGCGTGGACGGCACGGGTCGCCCAGGCGATGTCGCGATCCTCGTCTGCGCGGCCAACACCGGCGCCATCGAGCGCGCGCGTGCCCTCCTCGCGATGGAGGGCGAGCGCGGCGCCGGTCGGGACTTCGCCGCGCTCGTCATCGCCGCCCGTTCTCGCGGCGAGCAGCGACGAGCGCGCATCCGGCTGCAGCAGGCCGCGACCGATTCCCGCACCCTTGTGCTGCCATACGACCCGGCGCTGCGGTTCTCGCGTGGCTCGCAGGCGGCAGCCACCGTGAGCGTCGGCCGCCGTCTGGTCGCCCTGCTGGACGCGTAGGCGCAGCGGGCCACCGGACGACGATTGGCACCGAGGGCTCGCAGATATCCTGATCGGATGAAGCGTCGAATCCTCGATCAGTCATCCAAGCTCAAGGACGTCCTCTACGAGATTCGTGGGAGCGCCCTGGCCGAGGCCGACCGACTCGAGGCCGACGGCCACCGCGTGCTCAAGCTCAACACGGGCAACCCCGCGATCTTCGGCTTCGAGGCCCCCTTCCAGATCGTGCGCGACATGATCGAGTCGGTGCCCCACGCGCACGGATACAGCGACAGCCGCGGCATCCTGTCGGCGCGGCGCGCCGTCGTGTCGCGTTACGAGGAGGTCCCGGGGTTCCCCCACGTCGACCCCGACGACGTCTACCTCGGCAACGGGGTCTCGGAGCTCATCACGATGACCATGCAGGCGCTCCTCGACGAGGGTGATGAGGTGCTCATCCCCGCCCCGGACTATCCGCTGTGGACGGCGATGACGAGCCTCGGCGGAGGCAAGCCCGTGCACTACCTATGCGACGCCACGCAGGGCTGGGAGCCCGACCTCGACGACATCCGCTCGAAGGTGACGCCGCAGACGAAGGCCATCGTCGTCATCAACCCCAACAATCCCACGGGCGCCGTCTACAGCCGCGAGGTTCTCGAGGGCATCGTCCAGATCGCCCGCGAGAACTCGCTGCTGCTGCTCTCGGATGAGATCTACGACCGGATCCTGTACGACGACGCGACGCACATCCCTTTGGCGACACTCGCTCCCGACCTGCTGTGCCTGACCTTCAACGGGCTCTCCAAGACCTACCGTGTCGCCGGATACCGGTCGGGCTGGCTCGTGATCACCGGGCCCAAGGGTCACGCGAAGGGCTTCCTCGAAGGCATCCAACTGCTCGCCTCCACGCGCCTGTGCCCGAACGTTCCGGCGCAGTACGCGGTGCAGGCGGCGTTGTCGGGAGTGCAGTCGATCGAGGCGCTGATCGCGCCGACGGGTCGGTTGCACGAGCAGCGGGATGCCGCGTGGAAGGGTCTGGAAGGCATCCCGGGCGTGACCTGTCACAAGCCCGCGGGGGCGCTGTACGCTTTCCCGCGGCTCGACCCCGAGGTGTACGACATTCACGACGACGGCAAGCTCGTCTACGACTTCCTCGTCGCCGAGCACGTGCTGCTGGTGCAGGGGACCGGCTTCAACTGGCCGGATCCGGACCATCTGCGCATCGTCACGCTGCCCGAGGCGCGGGTGCTGACGGAAGCGATCGAAAGGCTCGGCAACTTCCTGTCGTCGTACAAGCAGTAAGGAGCATCGGGTCGGCCGGCTCAGAGGAGTGCGAGCGAGGTGGCGCGCCAGCGCCCGTCGAGACCTTCGAGTCGCATCGCGACGGCCCGTGTCCGATGCGGGGTGGTGACGATGACGGTGGCCTCGACGACTCCGTCGGCGGGCGCGCACATCCGCACGGTGACGATGGAGTAGACCGGTCGCGCGGGCGTCACCTGCCGAGCGCTCCGCGCTCGCGCGGCGAGGTTCGCGCGCGTGACGAGCACACGGAAGGCATCCTCGCTGAGCCAGCGTGCGAGCTGCTCGACTTCGCGCACGCCGGCGAGCACCTCGAGCACGCCGCGAGTGAGGTTCCGCGCCAGCGGTTCCGGATCGGGCAGATCGATCGTCGATGTCGGCTGCGCTGCGAAGTACTCGGCGATGTCGAGCGACGAGCCGATGCGAGGGTACCGACGGGGTTCGTCCGCGCTCATCGAAATCATCGCACGCACCTCCTCTCATCGGTCTCTGTCAACGCCGACGAGTACAGCACAATGCCGAATTTGGCTGGATGAGAATCCTCCAACTTGTGGAGAGTGCGCTCAGCGCCGCTGAAGGCCCGCTAGCGTCGCGCCGTGCGATGGCAACGGTTCTTCGAAGACCTCGAGCATCAGCTCGACGCCGAGTGGGAGGCCGAGCGTGCGGCGCTCGACACCGAGGCCGAGCGCCTCCGGCTTTCGCGCCTCACGCTGCGGGAGCGCCTCGAAGGGTTGATCGACACGGAGGTGACCGTCGACCCGGTCGCGGCGGACGCCCTTCGGGGGCGCCTCGCCCGGGTGGGCGCGGATTGGCTGAGCCTGGAGACCAGCCGGCGGGCGGGCGCCGCCGTCGTGCCGCTCGCGGCCGTCGCATCGGTCGGCGTCGCCGAGCCCGATCTCCTGCGATGTGCGCGCCCCGTCTCAGGCCGCACCGCGCTGGCCGGCCGGATGACGCTCGGCTTCGTCCTGCGCGATCTCGCGCGACGCCGGGTGGGGGTCCGGGTCGTGGTGACGGGTGGGAAGGTCTGGACGGGGACGATCGACCGTGCCGGTGCCGACCATCTCGACCTCGCCCTCCATGACAGCGGCGAGCCCCGTCGGCCGACCGCCGTCACGGGGCATCGGATGATCGGGTTCTCCGTCGTACGCGTCGTCCACCTCGACGGCGCTGACGGCTGACGTCAGTCGGGGCGCCTGCGTCGCGCCCACAGCTCGGGGAAGCTCGCGATCTGCGACTGCTGCCACAGTGCCGCACGGCGGGCGTCCTCCACTTGAGCGTCGAGGTAATCCTCGACGCTCGCCGACTCGATCCGCCACCGCGAAGGGGTGCCGACCTTCGCTCCGACCAGTCGTCCTTCGAGGATGAGCGCGATCACTTCCTCGACCTCGATCTGGAGCATCTCAGCGACCTGGGAGGGTGCCAGGAAGGACGCGCTGTCCGGCGTAGCGGGCATGCCCTCATTATCCGCGGGCACTCGTTCGTGCGCCCGGCCCTTGACAGCCCTGTGGACAATCGGCAGCGCCGTCGTCGCCGCTGGCAGACGATGAGCTTATGGTTGCAGGCTCTTCCTTTCGACGCCGGCTCCGTCGGGCCGATGCCCGCGTCGTCATCGGCGCTGTTCTCGTGCTGGGATCGATCGCGGGGGTGTGGTTCGTCGTGTCCGCAGCGCGGCAGACCACGCCGGTCCTCAGCGCCGCCCGCACGATCGTCGTTGGCGACGTGGTCGAGGCCGCGGATCTGCGTGTCGTCGACGTCGTGCTGGGCCCCGCCGACGACGTGTACGCGGCGCCGGGCGTTCTCGAACCCGGCGGCGTGGCGACGCGTACGATCCGATCGGGCGAACTCCTCCCGCGGGATGCCGTCGCCGCGCGGGAGGACGTCGATGCGACCACCGTCGTCGTGCAGACGACGAACGCCGTTCCCGGCTCGGTGACGGCGGGGACGAGCGTCGAGGTGTGGAGCGCCCCTCAGCGGGAACGGGGAGTCTTCGGCGATCCCGGCATCCTCGTGCCGGAGGCGACGGTTCGGGCACTGCAGAGCAGCGACGGCCTCATGGCCCAGCAGTCGGCGGCCGTCGAACTCGTGGTGCCGCGCGCGGACGTCGCCGCGCTGCTCGCCGCGATCAGTGCCGGCGACGCGATCTCGGTCGTCCCAACGTCGGCCGAGGCCCGCTGATGCGCGTCGTCGTCGCGCTCCCCGAGGCCGCCCGGTTCATCGAGCGACTGCGCGCCGGCGGATTCGTCGACGTGGCCGAGCTCGGTCCCGACGACGTGGTCGCGGCGGCGCACGGCCTCACCCCGACGGTCGGTGCATCCGTGAGCGATGCAGCGACGGCCAGGATGGCGGTGTCAAGCGCCGACGTGCTCGTGCTGGCGGCGTCGCGGTCGTGGCTCACCCGGGAGGTCGTCGAGCTCTGCGACCGCGCCGCCACGAGAATCGTGGCGTGGAGCCGAGCCCGGCCGAACGCCGAGCGGCGGAGACGCTCGGCGTCGCCGTCGTCGACGCAGGGACCGAGCCGTTGGACGCCGTGCGGGCCCTTCCCGACGCGGCGTCGGCCCGCCGATCGACGGATCGCGGACGAGTCATCGTCGTGTGGGGCGCGTCCGGGTCTCCCGGTCGCACGACCATGGCTATCGAGCTCGCGAGGGAGACCGCTCGCGACGGCCGCCGTGTCGCCCTCGCCGACGCCGACACCCACGCTCCCGCCTTGGCTCTCGCGCTGGGCGTTCCCGACGAGGGTCCGGGCATCGCGGCTGCGTGCCGGCGGGCCGCGCGCGGCGAGCTGACGCCTGCCGAGCTCGCGCAGATCGCGGAGCCCGCGGGCGCCTTCGACGTCCTCGCGGGGATCAACCGGACCAGCCGGTGGCCGGAGCTCGGGCTCGAGCGTGTCGCGCGCGTGCTCGAGGCCTGCCGCGACTGGGTCGACGATCTGTTCGTCGATGTCTCGGCGTCGCTCGAACGGGACGAGGAGATCGTCAGCGACCTCGAGGGGCCCAGACGAAACGCTGCGACGCTCAGCGCCCTCGCATCCGCCGACGTCGTCGTCGCCGTCGCGGCCGGCGACCCGATCGGGCTCTCGCGGTTCCTGCGCGCGTACCCCGATCTCCGGGCCGTCGTCGGCGCGGTTCCGGTGCACGTGGTCGTGAACAAGGTGCGGGGCGGGCCGCTCGGGATCGATCCGAGGGGCCAGATCCGCCGCAGCCTCGAGCGGTATGCGGGCATCGAGCGGTGCTGGTTCGTGCCCTGGGATCCTCGGGCGACGGATGCGGCGCTTCTGTCGGCACGTCCCGTGGGCGAGCGGAACGGGCGCGGTGCGATACCCGCGGCCGTCCGTCGAGTCGTGGGGGAGGCCGTATCGCCCCCTCCTCCCGCAGCCAGGGCGCCACTGCGGCGGCACCGCGCCACGGCGCGCAGCGCGGCCGGAGGATCGGCCCCCTAGTCTGGGATGGTGTCGACCCTCAGCGATCTCGTCCATGCCCAGGGCCTCTCCACCGACGCCGACGTCGAGTGGCTCCACCGTCTCGCCGGTGACGGACAGCTGCTGGCCGACCTCGCGTTCGCGGACATCGTGATCTGGGTCCCCACCGCCGATGATTCGTTCATCGCCGTGGCTCATACGCGCCCGGGCGGGGCGGCGACGCTCTTCTACCGCGACATCGTCGGCGACCGCGTTCGGCCGCAGTGGCGCACGCAGGTGAAGGATGCCTTCACGCAGGCGCGCATCGTCGACTCGGCCTCGCCCGACTGGTTCGAAGAGACCCCGACCCGCGTGCGTGCGGTTCCGATCGTGCGCGAGCGGGGCAGCGAAGGACGCGCGGCGCACGTCGTCGGCGTGCTGACCCGGCACACCAACCTCGGCGAGGCCCGCACGCCTTCGCGGCAGCAGATCACCTTCAACGATTGTGCCGACGACCTGTTCGGGATGGTCGCCTCAGCGGACTTCCCCGACCTCAACGCGCCGACGGCTCCGCGCCGGGGCGCGCCCCGCGCATCCGACGGATTGATCCGGCTCGACGTCGACGGCATGACGACCTTCGCCAGTCCCAACGCGCTGTCGGCCTTCAACCGCCTCGGCTTCGAGGACGAGCTCGAGGGGGAGCCGCTCATCGATGTCGCCACGGCGATCCTCCCCAGCAAGCGCGAGTTCGACGAGTCGCTGCCGATCGTGATGGCGGGCCGTGCGCCGTGGCGCGCCGACATCGAGGCGCGCGGCGTCACGGTCTCGCTGCGCACCATCCCGCTCCGCGACCACGGCACCCGCATCGGCGCGATCGTCCTGTGCCGCGACGTCAGCGAGATCCGGCACCAGGAGCAGGAGCTCATCACCAAGGACGCCACGATCCGCGAGATCCACCACCGGGTGAAGAACAATCTGCAGACCGTCGCGTCGCTGCTGCGGATCCAGGCGCGCCGGACGCATTCCGAGGAGGCGCGCGACGCCCTGACGCAGGCGATGCGGCGGGTATCGGCCATCGCCGTGGTGCACGACACCCTCTCGGAAGGTCTCGCGCAGAACGTCGACTTCGACGAGGTCTTCGCGCGCGTGCTTAAGCTCGTCGCGGAGGTCGCCGCCGCACCGAACACCCGCGCGCGCACGCGCTCGTCCGGTGAGTTCGGCACGCTGCCGAGCGAGTACGCCACGCCTCTCGCGCTCGCGCTGACCGAGCTCGTGACCAACGCGGTGGAGCACGGCCTGGCCGGAACCGAGGGCGACGTCGAGATCGTCGCCGAGCGTTCGGCTGAGCGGCTCGAGGTGAAGGTGCGCGATTCGGGCATCGGCCTGCCCGAGGGTCAGGTCGGCCGCGGTCTCGGTACGCAGATCGTCCGCACGCTCATCCAGGGTGAGCTCAGCGGCACGATCGACTGGCACACCCTCGTCGGCAACGGCACCGAGGTGACCATCGACATCCCGCTGCGCTGGATCGACCGCGACGCGGGGTGAACCCGGCGGGCGCGGCGGACACGCGAAACCGGTGCCGCGCGAGCGCGACACCGGTTCGTGAGGAAGATCAGGAGGCGCGGCGCGCGCGGGCTGCGCGGCGCTTCAGCGCGCGGCGCTCGTCCTCGGAGAGGCCACCCCAGACGCCCGAGTCCTGACCGGTCTCGAGGGCGTACTGCAGGCAGATCTCCGTGACGGTGCAGCGGGCGCAGACAGCCTTCGCCTTCTCGATCTGGTCGACGGCCGGGCCCGTGTTTCCCACGGGGAAGAAGAGTTCGGGGTCGACGGTCAGGCAGGCAGACTTGTCGCGCCAATCCATGTGGTGCTCCTTGGGGTGGTGATTCTGTCGGGCCGGACTCGGGTAGTCCGGTACCCTGGTTAAGTGTGCGAGCGGACGCTCGCCCCACTTCGCTGTGGGAGCACACGGCTTGATCTATCGTCCCATAGCCCGGACAGATGAATCAAGGGTGAACTGCGGATTTGCTCGCCGCCGGGCCGTGAACACCGGTATCGCGCGGCCTGGATCGAAGGTCGGACGCCATGGCATCCTCTGCTGTCGAACGCATCGCAGGAGCGGTTCTGGCCGCCGAGGCCGTCGCGTTGCTCGCGGTCGTTGGGTGGGAGCTCATCGCCCTGGTGGGCGGTGACACGGTCGACGTCGCGAGCTCTGTGGCCCTCATCGTGCTCACCGCTATCGCGGCGGTCGCGCTGGCAGCGTTCGCGGTCTCGGTGTGGCGCCGGGTCTCCTGGGGTCGTTCCGGCGGCATCGTCGCCCAGCTGCTCATCCTCGCCGTCGCCCTCGGGGCCGCGACCGGCCAGTACGCCGATCCCGGCACCGCCGTGCTGATCGCGGTACCGGGCGCGGTCGGCTTCGTGCTGCTGCTCGCTGCGACACGGCGCGCGGCGAGCGAGCGCGACGGGGCCTGAGCCGGGGCGCAGCCGCGCCGCGGCGAGGCCTGAGCCGGGCTCACCCGCGCCGCGGCGAGGCCTGAGCCGGGCTCAGCCCAGGCCGAGCAGCGAGCGGACGCGCGCGACGTGCCCCGTCGCCTTGACGTTGTAGAGCGCGTGCTCGATGCGGCCCTCGGCATCGATGACGAAGGTCGAGCGGATGACGCCCTCGACGGTCTTGCCGTAGTTCATCTTCTCGCCCCACGCGCCGTACGCCTCGTGGACGGCGCGGTCGGGGTCGCTGAGCAGCGGGTAGGTCAGCTGCTCCTGGTCGCGGAACCGCCGCAGCTTGGCCTGGTCGTCTCGGGAGATGCCGACGACCTCGATGCCTGCGGCACGAAGCGGCTCGACGCTGTCGCGGAAGTCGCAGGCCTCGCGGGTGCACCCGGGGGTCATGGCCGCCGGGTAGAAGAACACGACCGTGCGCCGGCCGCGCAGATCCGACAGCGACAGGGTCGCGCCGTCCTGGTCGTCGAGGGTGAATTCGGGTGCGGGGTCGCCCGCTTCCAGACGCGTCATGATTCCAGCCTAGAACGGCGGACGGCGGGGTCGACGCCGGCCGAGAAGGTCCCGAGCAGTCGCTGGAGCGAATCGAGCCGTGCCGGCCCGCGCTCGCCCAGCCGGCCCGCGGCGACGGCATCGGCGATCGCGCAGTCCGGGGCGTCGGGGAGGTGCGTGCACCCGCGCGGGCACTCCTCGGCGACCGCGGCCAGATCGGTGAAAGCGGCCAGGATGTTGGCGGGCTCGACGTGCCCGAGACCGAACGAACGCACGCCGGGGGTGTCGATGACCCAACCGCGTCCGGCGGGGCCGCGGTAGCGGAGCGACACCGTCGAGCTCGAGGTGTGCCTGCCGCGTCCGGTGACCTCGTTCACGTGACCGGTCGCCCGGGCGGCCGTCGGGACGAGGGCGTTCACGAGCGTCGACTTCCCGACTCCGGAGTGCCCGACGAACACCGTCGCGTGACCGACGAGCTTTGCGCCGAGCTCGTCCACCGGCATCCGGTCGCGTCCGCTCGTGAGCACTTCGAGGTCGTCGACGCCCTCGAAGTGGGCGAGGAACGTCGAGGGGTCGGCCAGATCGGTCTTGGTCACGACGAGCATCGGATGGATGCCGGCGTCGAGCGCTGCGATGAGATAGCGGTCGACCAGTCGTGGACGCGGCTCGGGGTCGGCCGCCGCGACGACGATGACCATCTGGTCCGCGTTCGCGACGACGATGCGCTCGACCTGGTCGGTGTCGTCGGCGCTCCGCCGCAGCAGCGTCGTGCGCGGCTCGATGCCGACGATGCGGCCGAGTGTGCCCTCGTCGCCCGTCACGTCTCCCACGACGCGCGCGCGGTCGCCGCTGACGATGGGCTGCTTGCGCAGCTCGCGGGCCCGGACGGCGAGGGTCGTGTGCTCGTCGTCGCCGTCTTCGTCGATGAGGACGGTGTAGCGCCCGCGGTCGACGCCGACGACGCGGGCGACCTGAGCATCGTTGTGCGCGGGTCGCCGCTTGGTGCGGGGCCGATTCGCCTTGGGGTTCGGACGCATGCGGATGTCGGACTCGTCGTAGTCCTCATCGTCGTCGTCGCCGAGCCAGCTCACTGGTCGGCCTGCGAGTCTGCGCCGAGCATCTCCGCCCACAGCTGCGGGAACTCCGGCATCGTCTTCGCGGTCGTGCCGATGTCGTCTACCTCGACCCCGGGCACGCGCAGGCCGATGATGGCCCCCGCAGTGGCCATGCGGTGGTCGTGGTGCGCCCGCCACAGACCGCCTCGCAGCGGTGCCGGGGTGATGCGGATGCCGTCTTCCAGCTCCTCCGCCTTGCCGCCCAGGGCCCGGAGGTTGCCGACGAGGGCCGCGATGCGGTCGGTCTCGTGACCACGGATGTGGCCGATGCCGTGCAGAGTGCTGGGGGAGTCGGCGAATGCCGCGAGCGCGAACAGGGAGGGGGTGAGCTCGCTCGCTGCGGAGAGGTCGAGGTCGACCCCGCGGATCTCGCCGGTCCCGGAGACCGACAGGACGCCGCTTCGCCGCGTGACGCGCGCCCCCATCTCCGTCAGGATGTCGACGAGCAAGGCCCCGGGCTGGGTCGAGTGCACCGGCCAGTGGGGGATCGTGACCCGGCCGCCGGTGAGGGCTGCTGCCGCGAGGAAGGGGGCGGCGTTGGACAGATCGGGCTCGATCGTGAGCTCTTTGCCGCGAAGCGGGCCGGCGGGGACGAGCCACTCGCGTTCGCTCGGACGCTCGACGTAGACACCGCGGTGGCCGAGGGCCTCGACAGTCATGTCGATGTGGGGCAGGCTCGGCAGTCGGTGACCGTCATGGATGAGGCGGAGGCCGACATCGAAGCGCGGTGCCGCGAGGAGCAGGCCCGAGACGAACTGACTCGAGGCGCTGGCATCGATCGTGACCTCGCCGCCGCGCACGTGACCGTGTCCGTGCACGAGGAAGGGGAGCGTCCACCGGCCGCCGTCGTCGATGTCGACGCCGAGCTCGCGGAGGCTCCTGATCATCTCCGCCATGGGGCGGTGGAGCGCGCTCTCGTGCGCCGTGACGGTGACCTCGCCGCGGGCGAGGCCCGCCAGCGGGGTGACGAAGCGCATGACGGTGCCCGCTTGACCGCAGTCGACGACCGCGTCGGCCGCCTCCGCGCCGAGGGGGGTCACGACGAGGTCCGGGCCGAAACGGCCTTCGCCGGGCACGGCCTCGATTTTGGCTCCGAGAGCCCGCAGGGCCTCGATCATCCGGGCGGAGTCGTCGGAATGCAACGGTGCGACGAGGCGCGACGGCGACTCGGCGAGGGCGGAGAGCACCAGCTCGCGGTTGGTCAGCGACTTGGATCCGGGGACCGCGACCTCGGCCCGGACGGGGCCGTCGGCGAGGGGAGCGCGCCACGGTGCGCCGTGGTCGGCGGGACGGGGGGAATACGCGGCGTGGCTCATGGGTTTCCACAGTATCGAACGCGTTCATCCTGTCGAGGAAGGGAGTCCATGATCGCACTCGCTGATCCCGTGATCACCCCGTGGGACGCCCACGTAGACTGGCCGCTGATGGAAGAGCAAGCGGTCACCGATCCGAGCGCCCAGTTCGAGGAGCAGGCGCTCCCGTTCATGGACCAGCTGTATGCCGCAGCCATGCGGATGACCCGGAACCCCGCCGACGCGGCCGACCTCGTCCAGGAGACGTTCGTCAAGGCTTTCGCGTCGTGGTCCTCGTTCACACAGGGCACCAATCTCAAGGCCTGGTTGTACCGGATCCTGACGAACACCTACATCAACACCTACCGCAAGAAGCAGCGGGAGCCCTACCAGGGCACCATCGACGACCTCGAGGACTGGCAGCTGGGCGGGGCGGAATCCACCACCGCGTCGAGCAGCCGATCCGCCGAGGCCGAAGCGATCGACCGCATGCCGGCATCCGTCGTCAAGGATGCCCTGCAGTCGATCCCCGAGGATTTCCGGTTGGCGGTGTACCTCGCCGACGTCGAGGGCTTCGCCTACCAGGAGATCGCCGACATCATGAAAACCCCGATCGGCACGGTCATGAGTCGTCTGCACCGAGGCAGACGACTGCTTCGTGACCTGCTGGCCGACTATGCGAAAGAGCGGGGCATCGCCACGCCCGCCACGAGGAGCAAGAAATGAGCGACTGCGGCTGCGAGAAGGCGCGACGCGACCTGGAAGAGTACCTGCGCGACGAGGTCTGCAAGACCGAGCACGCCGATATCCGCGAGCACTTGGAATCGTGCCCGGCATGCCGGGACGAGGCCCTGGTCTCGCGGACATTGACCGAGGTCGTGGCACGAGCGTGCCGTGAATCGGCTCCGGGAGAGCTGCGCGACCAGGTGCTCGCCCGGCTTCGCCAGGCCCAGGAGGCCGCGCACGCCTGAGCGCGACGCGCTGCGCACGATCTCCTGATCGCGACGGTGCAACGAGAGAGGGGGCGGACGTTCGACGTCCGCCCCCTCTCTCGTGTCCGGCTCAGAGGGTGAGCGCCTGCTCGATGAGCTTGGCCTGCTCGACCGCGTGGACCTTGGGCGACCCGGTGGCCGTGGATGCCGCGGCCGGACGGGTCACGCCGCGGACCGGACGCCCGTCGAGCTTGACCGACGCCTCGAGGGCGATGAAGGGCCAGGCCCCCTGGTTCTCGGGCTCGTCCTGGACCCACACGATCTCGGCATCCGGGTAGCCCGCCAGGACCGCCTTCAGCTCCTCGATCGGCGCCGGGTAGTACTGCTCGAGACGCACGAGGGCGATCGCGGGGTTCGGCTTCTTGTCGAGCTCCGACTTCAGGTCCCAGTGGATCTTGCCGGCGTGCAGCAGGACGCGCTTGACCGCACTCTTGTCGGTGATCGAGCTGTCGTCGATCACGGGCTCGAACTTGCCGTTCTGGAAGTCCGCGACCGGGCTCGTCGCACCCCGCAGGCGCAGCATCGCCTTCGGCGTGAACACGACCAGCGGGCGGCGGGGGCGGGCGTAAGCCTGACGACGCAGCAGGTGGAAGTACGACGCCGGAGTCGACGGACGTGCGACCGTCATGTTGTCCTGCGCGCACATCTGCAGATAGCGCTCGATGCGGGCCGACGAGTGATCCGGTCCCTGGCCCTCGTAGCCGTGGGGGAGCAGCAGAACCACGCCCGACTGCTGCGCCCACTTCTGCTCGGCCGACGAGATGAACTCGTCGATCACCGACTGCGCACCGTTGGCGAAGTCTCCGAACTGCGCTTCCCACAGCACGAGCGAGTCGGCGCGCTCAACCGAGTATCCGTACTCGAACGCCATCGCGGCGTACTCGCTCAGCAGCGAGTCGTAGACGTAGAAACGACCCTGGTTCTCCGACAGGTTCGCGAGCGGCAGCCACTCCTGGCCGTTGGAGCGGTCGTGCAGGACGGCATGGCGCTGCACGAACGTGCCGCGGCGGGCATCCTGACCGGCGAGGCGCACGTTCGTGCCCTCCATCAGCAGCGAGCCGAAGGCGAAGAGCTCACCCATCGCCCAGTCGATGTTGCCGTTGCGGCTCATGTCGTGGCGCTTGTCGAGGAGCTGCTTCAACTTGCCGTGAACCGTGAAGTTCTCGGGTGCGTTGACGAATGCATCGCCGATCTGCTGGATGACGTCCTCGCCGACACCGGTGGTCTCGGGCTCGCCGACGGCCTGGTCGACGGGTCCCGAGAGTCCGACCGGACCCGAGGCGCCGGTCTCGGCGGCGTGCGTCTCGGCGAAGGCGACTTCGAGTCGGTCCTGGAAGTCGCGCTTGGCCTGCTCGTACTCTTCCTCGGTGATGTCGCCGCGGCCGACGAGCGACTCGGTGTAGAGGCGTCGCACCGAACGCTTCGCCTCGATCAGGTTCGTCATGAGGGGCTGGGTCATCGAGGGGTCGTCACCCTCGTTGTGACCGCGACGGCGGTAGCAGACGAGGTCGATGACGACGTCGCGCTTGAACTCCTGGCGGTAGCGGAAGGCCAGCTGGGCCACGTGGACGACGGCCTCGGGGTCATCGCCGTTGACGTGGAAGATCGGCGCCTGGATGGTCTTGGCGACATCCGTCGCATAGACCGAGGTGCGCGCGTCGAGGGGGAGGGTCGTGAACCCGACCTGGTTGTTGACGACGACGTGCACGGTGCCGCCGGTGCGGTAGCCGCGCAGCTGCGACATCTGCAGCGTCTCGACGACGACGCCCTGGCCGGAGAAGGCCGCGTCGCCGTGGACGAGGATCGGCAGCCACGAGAACGATCCGATCGGGCCGCGGTCCTGCTTCGCGCGCACGATGCCCTCGAGGACTCCGTCGACGGTTTCGAGGTGCGACGGGTTGGCGGCGAGGTAGACCGGGAGCTCGTGGCCCTCGTCGCCGACGAAGGTCCCCTCGGTGCCGAGGTGGTACTTCACATCGCCGGATCCGCTCTTCGAGCCGATCGCGACCGAGCCCTCGAACTCGCGGAAGACCTGGCCGTACGTCTTGCCGGCGATGTTCGTCAGGACGTTGAGGCGGCCGCGGTGGGCCATGCCGATCGCAGCGCCCTCGAGGCCGGTGCGCGCCGCGCCCTGGAGGATCTCGTCGAGGAGCGGGATGAGCGACTCGCCGCCCTCGAGGCTGAACCGCTTCTGACCGACGAACTTCGTCTGGAGGAAGGTCTCGAACGCCTCGGCCTGGTTGAGCTTGCCGAGGACGCGCAGCTGCTCGTCGTGTCCGGGCTTCTGGTACTTGACCTCGACGTTGTCCTGGAACCACTTCCGCTGCTCGGGATCCTGGATGTGCATGTACTCGATGCCGATGGTGCGGCAGTACGAGTCGCGCAGGACGCCCAGGATCTCGCGGAGCTTCATCACGCGCTTGCTGCCGAAGCCGCCCGTGACGAACTCGCGGTCGAGGTCCCAGAAGGTCAGCCCGTGCTGCTCGATCTCGAGGTCGGGGTGCGTACGCTGGCGATACTCGAGCGGGTCGATGTCGGCCATGAGGTGACCGCGCACGCGGTAGGAGTTGATGAGCTCCTGCACGCGGGCAGTCTTGTCCACGCGCTCGGCCAGGTCGACGTTGATGTCGGTCGACCACTGGATCGGCGCGTACGGAATGCGCAGTGCGGCGAAGATCTCGTCGTAGAAGCCGTTCTTGCCGATCAGCAGCTCGTGGACGGTCTTGAGGAACTCGCCCGAGCCGGCTCCCTGGATGACGCGGTGGTCATAGGTGCTCGTGAGCGTGATGGTCTTGCCGATGCCCAGGTTGACGAGCGTCTTCTCGCTCGACCCCTGGAACTCGGCGGGGTAGTCGAGGGCGCCCGCGCCGATGATGCTGCCCTGGCCGCGCATGAGGCGGGGGACCGAATGCACCGTGCCGATGCCGCCGGGGTTGGTCAGCGAGATCGTGGTGCCCTGGAAGTCCGCCGCCGTCAGCTTGTTCTTCCGGGCGCGGCTGACCAGGTCTTCGTATGCGGAGAGGTACTCGGTGAAGGTGAGCGACTCGGCGCGCTTGATGCTCGGGACCATGAGCGCGCGAGTGCCGTCGGGCTTGGGCAGGTCGATCGCGATGCCGAGACCGACGTGCGCGTGCGCGATGACCGATGGCTTGCCGTCGACCTCGGCGTACGAGACGTTCTGGCTCGGGAAGGCCTTGAGGGCCTGGATGAGCGCCCAGCCGATGAGGTGCGTGAAGCTGATCTTGCCGCCGCGCGTGCGCGACATGTGGTTGTTGATGACGATGCGGTTGTCGATCATCAGCTTCGCGGGGATCGTGCGCACGCTGGTCGCGGTGGGTACCGTGAGCGAGTCGTCCATGTTGGCGGCGAGCGTCTTCGGCATGCCGCGGAGCGGGGTGACGACGTCCTCGCGCTGCTCGACCTCGGCGGCGGGCGCGGTGGGCGCCTGTGCCGGAACGGGCTGAGCCGCAGCAGGGCGGGCCGTGGTGCGAGCCACCGGCTGCGAACCGACCGTCGGCACGGGAGCCGTCACCGGGTGCGCCGTCGTCGCCGCCGGGGTGGCCGCGGACTGAGCGGGAGCGGGCTGAGCGGCAGGTGCGGCCGGCTCGGCGGCTGCGCGCCCCCCGGCGTCGCCCAGGTGCGAGGCGTAGGCCTCGAGGGTCGGCCACCACTCCTTGTCCACCGAGTTCTTGTCTTCGCGGAACTGTTCGTACAGTTCAGCGACGAGCCATTCGTTCGCTCCGAACTCTCCGTCGTTCGAGGTTCCGGTTCCGGTCGCCTGGCTGGACACGGCAGATCGCCTGCTTTCATCGGTGAAGTTCAGTTCTCACGGCGGTCGTCCGCCGCCGCGCACAGTCTCCTAGGGTAGCCCAGATCACCGGAGCGAATGCCGTATCCGCGGCCGTGGTACCGCATCGTGATCCCGTCCGTTCGGCGGTGGCGCGCAGCGCCCTCGGTCGCCGGCGGGGCTTCCCGGCCGGCTGTCCGGTGGGCGGCGTAGCGTAGGAGACATGCGTTTCTCCGGTGCCGAGCCCACGGTCGACCTGACGTACTCCGACGTCTTCCTCGTGCCCCGCCGCTCGGCGATCACGAGCCGCCTCGACGTCGACCTCGCACCCGGCGACGGCACGGCCGCGACGCTGCCGATCGTGTCGGCGAACATGAATTCCGTCACGGGCCCGCGCCTCGCCGCGACGCTCGCCCGTCGCGGCGGACTCGGCGTGCTGCCCCAGGACATGCCGCTTCAGGATCTCGACGCCGCCATCCGGTGGGTGAAGGATCAGCCGGTCGCCTGGGACACCCCCATCGTGCTCTCGCCGGATGCGACCGTGGCCGAGGCATCCCGCATCCTGCCCGCCCTCGACGGCCACGGCATCGTCGTCGCAGATCCGGCGGCGCCGTCGCTGCGCATCGACGACATCACGGGCATCGTCCCGGCGCGTCGGCTCGCGACGGCGCTTCCCGACGCGCGGCTGGGCGATCTCGTCCGCGATCGCGCGACCGCGATCGACGCGGACGACGTGACCGACGCGCGCGCCGCCTTCGACCTCATCGACGCGGCCGACGTACCGGTCGTCGCGATGCTGCATCAGGGCGCGCTCGTCGGCACCCTCTCGCGGCGGAGCGCCCTGCGCACGGCGATCTACCGGCCCGCTGTCGACGGCGACGGCCGCCTCATCGTCGCGGCGGCGATCGGCATCAACGGCGACGCGGCGGCCAAGGCGCGCGCGCTCGCGGCGGCGGGGGTCGACGTTCTGGTCGTCGACACGGCGCACGGTCATCAGGAAGGCATGCTCCGCGCGCTGCGCGAGGTCGCCGCCCTCGACCTCGGGCTTCCGATCGTGGCCGGGAACATCGTCACGGCCGACGGCGTCGCCGACCTCGTCGAGGCGGGGGCGACGATCCTCAAGGTCGGGGTGGGGCCGGGCGCCATGTGCACGACGCGCATGATGACCGCCGTCGGGCGGCCGCAGTTCTCGGCCGTGCTCGAGACGGCGCAGGCAGCCGCCGAGCGCGGCGCGCACGTGTGGGCCGACGGCGGGGTCCGCTACCCGCGTGATGTGGCTCTGGCGCTGGCGGCGGGTGCGGCATCCGTCATGATCGGGTCGTGGTTCGCCGGCACGATCGAGTCGCCCGGCGAGGTTCAGGTCGATGACGACGGCCGGGTGTTCAAGGAGTCGTGGGGCATGGCCTCGACGAAGGCCGTCGTCGGCCGATTCGGACGGCTCGACGCCTATGAACGAGCGCGCAAGGAGCTGTTCGCCGAGGGCATCTCGTCGTCGCGGATCTACCTCGACCCGCTGCGTCCGGGCGTGGAGGACCTGCTCGACATGATCACCTCGGGCGTCCGCTCGTCGTTCACCTACGCGGGGGCGGCGTCGGTCGCCGAGTTCCACGACCGGGCGACGGTGGGTCTCCAGTCGGCCGCCGGGTACGAAGAGGGCAAGGCGCTCCCCGTCAGCTGGTAGGGCTCGCCGCCAGCGCGGGCGCGGGCGCGGGTGCGGGCCTGCTCAGCTGTGCTTGAGGCGCAGTCCGTGAGGTTGCGCGCGGTTCGTCCTGCGGCCGGTGGTCGAAAGTGCGCCGGATGGCCGCGCCGTGCGCTCGGGTCAGCGCCCGGGACGCGGGCGGGCCGAGGGGAGGCCGTCGGCGCGCAGGATGTCGTACAGCAGCCGGGGGCTTCGCAGGTGCGGCGTGCGCCACCGTGAGAGCGCCCGGACCTGGCGCCGCAGCGCGTCGCCCCGATCCTTCTCGGCGAGGAGCGCCTGCTCGGGTGTGCGTCCCCGCCGCATCGCCGGATCGAGGTACTTGCCGGTGCCGTCGAATTCGCCGATGTGCTCATAGTCGGGCCACCAGAAGTCGGCGAACGCCTCGCGTCCGTCCGGCAGGATGAAGCGCTGTTGCAGCGTCGGTGCGGGAAAGCCGAGCCGGTGGATCAGAACGCGGCTCTCCGATTCGCGGACGCTGTCCGAGAGGCCGGTGGCGAACTCGCTCACGGCGGCGACCCGGGCGTGGGCGCGGCCGCCGTATCGGGATGCCGCCGCTGCGAGCT
Organism: Microbacterium arborescens; assembly: GCF_049707515.1. Lineage (GTDB taxonomy): Bacteria > Actinomycetota > Actinomycetes > Actinomycetales > Microbacteriaceae > Microbacterium > Microbacterium arborescens_B. The sequence continues at coordinate 490,093 of NZ_JBNAFI010000001.1, forward strand.
CGTGTCGCGTGCACAGCGCACCGCTCGGGCGCCGCTGCCACAGGGGCTGGTCGGCGGCGACCACCCCGCCGACGAACGGCAGGATCGAGGCGAGGTCGACGGCCGTGCGCGCGGGCGTCGTGAGGAGATGATCGCCCCACGGCATCACCTCGTCGGCGTCCAGCGGACGACGATGGCGGCGGATGACGCCGGACGAGCCCGCAGACGTGTCCGTGGTGACGTCGATCGTTCGCGGCCACGAGTCGATCAAATCGATGCCGAGCACGGCGGCGGCCGCGTGATGCGAGAAGACGGTGCCCGGGCGCAAGCGGGCCGCCGCCTCCCACGCGCGCTGGGCGTGCGCATCGCGCGGGGTCAGCGTCGCCCAGGCCTCGGATGCGGCATACGAGCCGCGCGCTATCGGAGTGGCGGCCACGGTTCGGCGCGCCCGATCGAGCAGCCGCGCGGTGGCCTCGTCCGTCTCGCGCCGCCGGACGACGACAGCCAGCGGTGGTCGGATCACCCAGCTCATGCGGGAAGCCTGCCCGGGTGGGGAGGCGCGGTGCGAGCAGCATCCCTCACCGTGCACTCCGGCATCCCAGGACGTCCGGGGGAGGAACCGATGCGAGGCGCACTTCTCGAGGTCAAGCGCGGCTCGAAACGCGCCGGACACCCCGAAGTGCGACCCAGCCGAGCGGACGGAGAGCGAAGCGGAGCCGCTCCGGCGCGCCGGAGCGCGTAAGATCGGGCGCACGATGGACGACCCTCCCAGTTGCCGACCCTCGCCCCGCCGACCCCGACAGATCGGGGGTGACGCCTGATGGACTTCGTCATGCTGGGCGTGGGGCTCCTGCTGACCGTCGGCACCGGTCTGTTCGTGGCGAGTGAGTTCGCCCTCGTCAACCTCGATCGCGCAGATCTCGAGGCGCGCCAGGCGGCGGGGGAGTCGCGGCTGGCGATGACGATCGCGGCGCTGCGCATCACCTCGACGCATCTCTCGAGCGCGCAGCTCGGCATCACCCTGACCACGCTGCTGACCGGTTACACGATGGAACCGGCCATCTCGAACCTGCTGACGCCCGCCTTCGAGACGTGGGGATGGCCCGACACCATCTCGCGCCCGGTCGCGGCGGTGGTCGGCGTCTCGATCGCCACGGTGTTCTCGATGATCGTCGGCGAGCTCGTCCCCAAGAACTTCGCGCTCGCGATCCCGCGTCAGACCGCGAAGCTCGTGATCCCGTTCCAGACCCTCTTCACCACGGTGTTCCGCCCGGCGGTCACGCTGCTCAACGGCAGCGCCAACGGGGTGCTCCGCTCGATGGGCGTCGAGCCCAAGGAGGAGCTGTCGGGCGCCCGGTCCGCCGAGGAGCTGTCGAGTCTCGTCCGCCGGTCCGCGAGCGCGGGCGTGCTCGAGAAGGACACCGCATCGCTCCTCGACCGATCGCTGACCTTCGCCCGGCTGACGACCGCCGACGTCATGACGCCGCGTCCGAGCCTGCACGCCGTCGCCGCCGGTGACAGCGTCGAGGACGTCATCCAGCTCGCTCGGCGGACGGGTCACAGCCGGTTCCCCGTGTACGGCGACTCGATGGATGACATCACCGGCATCGTCCACGTCAAGCAGGCCGTCAGCGTGCCGCGCGAGCGCCGAGCGGACGTCCCCGCCGCCGCGATCGCCGAAGAGCCGCTGCGGGTTCCCGAGGCGGTGCACCTGGATGCCGTGCTGAGCGAGCTGCGCGCCCGCGGGTATCAGATGGCGATCGTGGTCGACGAGTACGGCGGGACTGCCGGAGTCGTCACCCTCGAGGACCTCGTGGAGGAGATCGTCGGTGAGGTGCTCGACGAGCACGATCGCAACCGTGCGGGCGTCCTTCGCGTCGCGGGTGGCATCGTCTTCCCCGCCGAGCTGCGTCCCGACGAGGTGCTCGACCGCACCGGCATCCGCGTGCCCGAGGGCGACGTCTACGACACCGTCGGCGGCTTCGTCATGAGCGTGCTCGAGCGGATCCCGGTGGTCGGCGACACCGTCGACATCGAGGACGGAACGATCACGGTGCAGCGCATGGACGGACGCCGGGTCGACCGGGTGCGGTTCGAACCGACCCTCGCACCCGAGACCGCTCCGACCGAGTCCGCTCCGGCCGAGTCCGCGCTCGAACCCATGCGAACGGCGAAACGACCCGAGAACGGGGGGCTCCGATGAGCGATTGGGCGGGACTGGCCTGGCTCGTCGTGCTGCTGGTCTTCAACGCGTTCTTCGTCGCGAGCGAGTTCGCCGTCATCTCCGCGCGACGCTCGCAGATCGAGCCCCTGGCGGACAAGGGGTCGCGTTCGGCGAAGACCGCGCTGTGGGCGATGGAGCACGCGACGCTCATGCTCGCGACCTGCCAGCTCGGCATCACGATCTGCTCGCTCCTGATCCTGAACGTGTCGGAGCCGGCGATCCACCACCTCCTGGCGGTGCCGCTCGGACTCACCGGGTGGGGCGAGGCGGTCGTCGACGTCATCGCCTTCGCCGTCGCGCTCCTGGTCGTGTCGTACCTGCACGTCGTGTTCGGCGAGATGGTCCCGAAGAACCTCGCGTTCTCGCTGCCCGACCGGGCGGTCCTGCTGCTGGCGACGCCGCTGCGATGGGTGTCGCGACTGTTCTACCCGGTCATCGTCGCGCTGAACTGGATCGCCAACCACGCGGTGCGGCTCTTCCGCGTGGAGCCGAAGGACGAGGCGACCTCGACCTACACGCTGGACGAGGTCGCCACGATCGTCGCGACGTCCCGCATCGAGGGCGTTCTCGACGACGCCTCCGGCACGGTCGCAGCCGTCGTGGAGTTCACCGACAAGAAGGCGGCGGATGTCGCGGTGCCCCTGACCGAACTGGTCACCCTGCCCGAGTCGGCCACTCCCGAGGACGTCGAGCGCGCCGTATCGCGGCACGGCTTCTCGCGGTACGTCATCGTCGACGACGCCGATCAGCCGGTCGGGTACGTGCACCTGAAGGACGTGCTGCGCGAGGCCGAGGACGACGGTGATGCCGCATCCCGTCCGATCAAGGCCAAGCGCATCCACCTGATGGTGCCGGTCGCCGAGACCACCGACCTCGAAGACGCTCTCGCGCTCATGCGCCGCTCGAGCCGTCACCTGGCTCAGGTGCGGGATACGGAGGGTCGCACGACCGCGGTGCTGTTCCTCGAGGACATCATCGAGGAGCTCATCGGCGAGGTGCACGACGCCACCCGCCGCGCCCCGCGCTGAGCCCGTCGAACGACGACGCCGCCGCACCCGGTGAATCGGGATGCGGCGGCGTCGCGTTTCCGCCCTGGCGCGACAGCCGATGCGGTCAGCGGCGCCGAGCGCGCACGTACTGCGGCGGCCACAGCGAGCTGTCCTCGCCGAGCTCGTCGGCCGCGCGGAGGCCGAAGTGCGGGTCGCGCAGCCATTCCCGGCCCGCCATGATCGCGTCGGCGTCGCCCGCGGCGAGGATCTCCTCGGCCTGCGTCCCCGTCGTGATCTCGCCGACGGCGCTGACCGGCAGACCGGTGGCGCTGCGGACCTCGCTCGCGAACGGCACCTGATAGCCGGGTCCGGTCGTGATGCGCTGGTGTGCGACGAGCCCGCCGCTCGAGACGTCGATCAGGTCGGCGCCGCGCTGGTGCGCCCAGGTCGACACCGTCGCCGTCTCGGCGACATCCCATCCGCCCTCGGCCCAGTCGGTGGCCGAGAAGCGGACCAGCAGCGGCGCGTCGGGGGCGGCGGCACGCACCGCCTCGACGATGCGCAGCAGCAGCCGTGCGCGGTTCTCGAGAGACCCGCCGTACTCGTCGGTGCGCTGATTGGACAGCGGCGAGAGGAACTCGTGCAGCAGATAGCCGTGCGCGGCGTGGATCTCGAGCACGTCGAAGCCCGCCTCGAGCGATCGCCGCGCTCCGTCGGCGAAAGCCGTCACGAGCGCATCGATCTCCGCGGCATCGAGCTCATCGGGCCGGGCGTACCCGTCGAACGCCACGGCCGAGGGCGCGAGGGACTGCCATCCGCCTTCGGCCGCCGGCACCGTTCCGCGCTCGAGGGCGAACGGCGAGTACGTCGACGCCTTACGGCCGGCGTGGGCGAGCTGGATGGCCGCCGCAGCGCCACGGTGGTGGATCGCCGTCACGATGGGACGCCAGGCATCCCGCTGCTCGTCGTTCCAGATGCCGGTGTCGTCGGGGGTGATGCGTCCCTCGGGTACGACCGCGGTCGCCTCGGCCATGACGAGCCCGGCGCCGCCCGAGGCGAACTGGGCGAGGTGGACCAAATGCCAGTCGTTGGGGATGCCGTCCCGCGCGGAGTACTGGCACATGGGCGCGACCCAAAGGCGATTGCGCACCTCGAGGGTGCGGACGGTCAGGGGGCTGAACAACTGGCTCACGCCGGGCTCCTTCGGGGCGCCGATAGGGTGGCGCCATGGTCGAGATCCACGAATGGGATGCGCGCGACACGGTCGCGCTCCTGCGCGAGCCAACTGCCGACGACCACAAGTATTCCCGGGGCGTCCTCGGGGTGCGAACCGGATCGCAGGAGTATCCGGGAGCCGCCGTCCTCGGCGTCGAAGCGGCCTGGCGCACGGGGCTCGGCATGGTGCGATACCTCGGCCCCGACCGGCCGGCCGACCTCGCGCTCCAGCGGCGGCCCGAGACGGTCACCGCGCCGGGACGCGTGCAGGCCTGGCTGATCGGATCGGGCACGGATGCCGCGACCCGCCCCGCGGCCGAGACGGCGCGTCTGAGCGAGCTCCTGCAGGGGGAGGTGCCGGTGGTCGTCGATGCCGGTGCCCTCGACCTCGTGCCCGGCGCGAGCGCTCCGCTCGTGGTCACTCCGCACCGGAGCGAGCACGCGCGCCTGCGCGGCCTGCTCGGGCTCGACGACGCCGAACCCACGTCGCTCGTGGAGCGCGTCGCCTCGGCTCGGGAGACGGCCGCCGTCGCGCGGATCACGGTGCTCCTGAAGGGCGCCGAGACGGTCGTCGCGGCACCCGACGGCTGGAGCACCGTCGTCCGCGCCGGCACCGGCTGGCTCGCGACCGCGGGAACGGGCGATGTGCTCGGCGGCATCCTGGGCGCGATCGTCGCGGCGCGGGGAGCACAGCACGACCTGGATGCCGCGGCTCTCGCGCCGCTCGCCGCAGCCGCGGCCTACGTGCACGGCCACGCGGCGCGGAGCGCCGGCCCGGGGCCGATCACGGCGCTCGACGTGGCCGAGGCGGTCCCGGCGGTCATCGCCACCCTGCTCGCGGGCGGCGACCCCGCCCGCTGAGCCCGCCCGGAACACCGCGGCTCGCTCGCCATAGGATGTGACGGTGTCGAGACGGGGAACGCTGTGGGTCGCGTTCGCGGTGGTTCACCTCGTCGTGTCGGTGCTCGGATTCGTGCTCCCGAACCAGCCGATGGGCGATGTCTACCTCGTCTACGAACCCTGGTCGCAGCGAGCCCTCGCCGGTGAGGGCATCGTCGGGATCGACGAGGACTGGGTCTACCCTCAGCTCGCCCTTCTCCCGCTCGTCCTCGCCCACGGCTTCGCCTGGGTCGCCGGTTACACGGTGGCCTGGGCGATCCTCGTCGCGGTCCTGGATGCCGTCGCGTTCGCCGCGCTCGTCGGGCGTGCGCGCTCGCGCGGCCGCGTGACAGCGGCATGGTTCTGGCTCGCTGCGATCCTCCTCCTCGGTCCTGTCGGGCTCTACCGGCTCGACGCCGTCACGGTCGCGCTCGCCGTCATGGGCTGTCTGTGGCTCCGGGGGAGGCCGTGGTTGGCCGGCATCCTGCTGTCGGTCGCGACCTGGATCAAGGTCTGGCCGGCTGCGATCATCGCGGCGGCGGTCATCGCGCTCCGGCGCCGATCGGCCCTCGTCGGCGCCGGTCTCGCCGTCTCCGCTCTCACCCTTGCGGCTGTGGCCGCCGCCGGCGGTATCGAGCACGCGTTCGGATTCGTCGGGGACCAGACCGGCAGAGGCTTGCAGGTCGAGGCCCCCGTCAGCACGTACTACCTCTGGGGACAGATGCTCGGGATGCCCGGGTTCTTCGTCTACTACTCGACGGAGATCCTCACCTTCCAGGTCACGGGCGCCGACATCGACCCGGTCATCGCCGCGATGACTCCCGTGCTCGCTCTCGGCGTCGGGGGCGTCGCCATCGTCGCGTCGCTCAAGGCGCGGCGCGGCGCGGCCGTGAAGGATCTGCTGCCGGTGGCCGCGCTGACGATCGTCGTCGTCTTCATCGCGCTCAACAAAGTCGGATCGCCCCAGTACCTGTGCTGGCTCGTCCCGCCGGTCGTGCTGGGGCTCGTCCTCGCCCGGCGGGCGTGGGTTCGTCCGGCGATGCTCGTCCTCGTGCTCTGCGCCCTCACTCAGCTCGTGTACCCGCTGCTGTACGGCCAGGTCCTGGCGGCACACCCGCTCGGTGTCGGCGTGCTGACCGTGCGGAACGCCCTCCTCGTCGTCCTCGGCGTCTGGATGGTGGTGCGCCTCGTGCGCGTGCCGGTCCGGGCGTCCCCGTCCATCCCCGCCTGATCCGGAGGTCACCATGCTCATCGCCTTCTCCGTCGCCCCCAGCGGCACCGGCCGTGCCGACGGTTCGGTGCACGACGCGGTCGCCGCAGCCGTCGCCGTCGTCCGCGCATCCGGCCTTCCGCACCGCACCACGTCGATGTTCACCGAGGTCGAGGGCGAGTGGGACGAGGTGATGGATGTCGTCAAGCGGGCCACGGAGGCCGTGATGCCGTTCGGCTCGCGCGTCTCGCTCGTGCTCAAGGCCGACATCCGCCCGGGGTACAGCGGCGAGCTCGACGCCAAGATCGACCGCCTCGAGGGCGCTCTCGAATCGATTCGACACGAGGGGGACGGCGCGGCTACGCTCCCGGAGTGACGACACCCGCCATTCCTCGCTCGAACGCCCGCTGGGCTCTGTTCTCGCTGGCGATCGGCAGCTTCGGGATCGGCATGACGGAGTTCGTCGTGATGGGCCTCCTGCCCGAGATCGCCGGCGAGCTGATGCCCGGCGTGTATGCGACCGATCCCGAGGCGGCCATCGCGCAGGCGGGATTGCTCATCACGCTCTATGCGGCCGGTGTCGTCGTGGGCGCGCCGACGATCGCCGGTGTCGTGGCGAAGTATCCCCGGCACCGGGTGATGGTCTTCCTCGCCCTCGCGCTGACGGTCTTCAACGGCCTGACCCTCGTGCTGCCCTCCTTCGAGCTCGTGGCCGTCTCGCGCTTCCTCGCCGGCCTGCCCCACGGCGCCTACTTCGGGATCGGCGCGCTCGTCGCAGCCGACGTGCTCGGGCCGGGCAAACGCGCGCAGGGCGTGGCGTTCGTGCTGACGGGGCTGACGATCGCCAACGTCGTGGGCGTCCCGCTCGGCACGTTCCTCGGGCAGCAGTTCGGTTGGCGCGCGGCCTTCCTCGTCGTCGCCGCGATCTTCGCGACCGCGACGATCGCGATCGCTCTGACGGTTCCGCATCACGCGGGCGAGCCCTCGCGGACCCTTCGCGCCGAGCTGCGCGTCTTCGGCATCGGACAGGTGTGGTTCGCCCTCGGCATCGGCGCGATCGGCTTCGGCGGATTCTTCGCGGTCTACAGCTACGTCGCCACCCTCGTCACCGAGGTGGCGGGCTCGCCGCAGTGGGCCGTGCCGATCGTGCTCGTGGTCGCGGGCCTCGGGATGACGGCCGGAAACCTCGTTGGCGGCAGGTTCGCCGACCGCGACCTGCGGCGGAGCCTCATCGGCGGACTGGTGGCTCTGGCGCTCGTGCAGGTGCTCCTCGCGCTGACGGCGGGCTGGATTGTGACCGTCGCGGTGTTCGTCTTCCTCGTCGGGTTCTTCTCCGCGGCGCTCAGCCCCACTATCCAGACGCGCCTGATGGATGTCGCCGGCGACAACCAATCGATCGCCGCGGCGCTCAACCACTCGGCGCTCAACATGGGCAACGCCCTCGGAGCGGCCCTCGGCGGCGCGGTCATCGCCGCAGGGCTGGGATATGTCGCACCGGTCTGGGTCGGCGTCGTGCTCGCGCTCGGCGGGCTCGTGGTGGCCGCGGCGAGCTTCGTCGCCGAGGAACGTGCACGGCGGCAGGCACCGGTTCAGGACCGGTCATCGGATTCCGCGACGCCGGCGCGCTGAAGCGTCAGCCCTCGAGCAGGCGGCGCAGGTGCGCGCCGACGATCGGCGTCTCGATGAGGAACGCGTCGTGCCCGAAGTCGCTCGAGATGACCACCGCGTCGTCGTCGATCAGAGAGCGGATGCCGCGCGCGATCCGGTGCTGACCCTCGACGGGGAACAGCCGGTCCGAGTCGATGCCCAGGACGAGGGTGCGCGCGCTCACGCGCGACAGGGCATCTTCGACGCCGCCGCGACCCCGGCCCACGTCGTGCGAGTTCATCGCCTCGACGAGGGTGATGTAGCTGTTCGCGTCGAAGCGTCGCGTGAACTTGTTGCCGTGGAAGTCGAGGTAGCTCTCGACGGCGAAGCGCCCGCCGTCGCCGAGCGGGCTCTTGCCCGACTGCCAGGTGCGCTGGAACCGCAGATTCAGTTCGGTGGGACTGCGGTAGTTCAGCAGTGCCATCCGTCGCGCGAGGGCGAGACCCCGGTGCGGCCCGTCTCCGGCGCCCGAGTCGTAGTACTCGCCGTCCTGGAAGCGCGGGTCGATGCGGATGGCCTCGAGCTGCACCGAGTTGAGCGCGATCTGGTCGGCGGTGTTCACCGGCGGCGCGGCGAGTACCGCCAGACGCTCGAGCCGATCGGGATGACCGATGCCCCACTCGAGCGCATGCATCCCGCCCATCGAGCCGCCGATGACCGCGGCCCAGACGTCGATCCCCAGCGCATCGGCGAGACGGGCCTGAGCTGCGACCTGATCGCGGATGGTGAGATGCGGGAACCGTGCCGCCCACTCGTAGCCGTCGGTCGCGATCGATGACGGGCCCGTCGAACCCTGACAGCCCCCGAGCATGTTGGGCGCCACGACGAACCAGCGGTCGGTGTCGATCGGCGCGCCGGGCCCGACGATGTCCTCCCACCAACCGGCCGTCGGATGCCCCGGGCCGGCGTCGCCGCGCAGATGACTGTCGCCGGTGAGGGCGTGGAGGACGAGGACGGCGTTGTCGCGCGCCGGCGAGAGCTCGCCCCACGTCTCGTAGGCGAGGCGGAAGCTCGGCAGCTGCTCGCCGCTCTCGGTGACGAGCGGACCGAAGACGCCGAAGCTGCGGTGCCCGACGGGGTCGCCGTCGCGCCAGGCGCCCGTCGCGGGCGGACGCCCGCCCAGCAGGCGCGCATCGGCCTCCGTGATCGGCGCGCTGGGCACCGTGTCTTCGGAGGTCTGCCAGTCCATGCGTGCCATTCTCGCGGCTGCAGGCGCGGCGTGCTCGCGTGTTACGTCACGGCCGGAACGGTGCGACCTCGTAGGTGGCGCCGTGCTGACCTGCGAGCGCGACGGGAACGCCGTCGACGGTCTGGATGAAGCTGCCGGTGGCGTCGACGCCCTGCGGCATCCGCTCGTCGGCCTTCGGCAGGACCCCCGGGGCCTCGTTCGAGATCCAGACGACCCTCCGGCCCGTCCGCTGTCCGAGCGTGCGGACGAGTTCGGTGAAGCGGAGCCGCGCATCCGCGTCGAGGTACATGAGCACGGCGCTGTGGAAGACGACGAGGGTCGCCTCGCGCGGGCTCTCGTCCGCGAGTTCGGGAAGCCGGTCCAGGATGTCGCCCGCGACGATCCGGGGCGGGTCGGCGCGCGCCACCTCGACGGCGGCGCGGAGCCGGCCGACGCGCTCGTCGTGCACGGTGCCCGGCCAGACGAGCGTCTCGAGCCAGGCGACGGCATCCTCGTCTCGCACATCGATCGGGGCCAGGTCGATGCCCGCCCGCCAGACCACATCGGGCAGGGTGTCCGGAACGACGTCGGCGGCGTCGACACGGCAGCCGAGCACCGGACCCGCGCCGACATCCGTCACGACCCCCGCCGGCGGGCGGAGCACATGCTCGCCCGCCGGCGACGCGTAGGCGTACGAGTAGCGCTCGGGGAAGAGGCAGAGGCCGGCGGCGGTGCCGGTCTCGAGGAGTGCGACGGGGCCGTCGATGCGCGAGAGCACCGGCAGGAGGGTGGCGCAGCGGCCGACCTCGTTGGTCTGGGTGCGCCGCTCGGCGGTGATCGCGGCCACCCGGTCCCAGGCCTCGAACAGGTTCTCGCGCCAGCGGGGGAAGGGCTCGATGCCGCAGCCGGCCCAGCGTGCGGCGGCGAAGACGAGGTTGGGCTGGCCGCGGCGCTCCCCGAGCGCGGCGATACGCCCGTTGAGGCCCGGGTCATCGGCGATCGCATCGGCCCACTCGGCATAGCGGGGCGAGCTCTCCCGGGCCCACGCGGCGAAGGAGCGGTAGCGGTGCGAGGTTGCAGCGTCCATGCTTCAGGGTATGTGCGCCTGAGCGCCTCGATCGTCGCGTAAGCTACCGCGAAGCAAGGGGAGTACTTCCACCTGCGGCGTGCCCGTCATTACGAACCCGAAGTCGCGTTCCGGGGCGCCGGTCCCTCTCACGAGGGATGAAGGAGACCTGGCCGTCCGCTACCGTCGACCCCTTGGAGCCTTCGTGGAAATCACTCCGCTCGTCTGGATCATCACCATCGCTGTGACGATCGCCTTCTTCGTATACGAGTTCTTCGCCCACGTGCGTACCCCGCACGAACCGTCCATCGCCGAGTCGGCGCGCTGGTCGGCCTTCTACATCGGCCTCGCCCTGATCTTCGGCGTCGTCATCGGCTTCGTGCCCGGCTGGGGCTGGGTGTTCGCGGGGGAGTACTTCGCCGGCTACCTCACCGAGAAGGCTCTGTCGATCGACAACCTCTTCGTCTTCCTCATCATCATGACCGGGTTCGCGGTGCCGAAGAAGTACCAGCAGAAGGTGCTCATGATCGGCATCATCATCGCGCTGGTCATGCGCGGTGCGTTCATCGCGGTGGGCGCGGCCCTCATCGAGAACTTCTCGTGGATCTTCTACATCTTCGGTGCCCTCCTGCTGTTCCTGGCCTACCGCCAGGCGTTCTCGCACGGTGACTCCGACCCGGCGAACGGCAAGTTCATGCGGTTCGTGCGTCGTCACCTCCCCGTGACCGACGAGTACAACGGCGACAAGCTGACCGTGAAGAAGAACGGCAAGCGGTTCGTCACCCCGATGATGCTCGTCATCATCGCGATCGGCTTCATCGACCTCGTCTTCGCCGTCGACTCGATCCCGGCGATCTACGGTCTGACCAACGAGGCGTACATCGTCTTCACCGCGAACGCGTTCGCGCTGATGGGCCTGCGTCAGCTGTTCTTCCTCATCGGCGGCCTGCTGGAGCGTCTGGTGTACCTCGCGCAGGGCCTCGCCGTCATCCTGGCGTTCATCGGCGTGAAGCTCGTCTTCCACGCGCTGCACGTCAACGAGCTGCCCTTCATCAACGGCGGCGAGCCGCTGCTGTGGGTGCCCGAGATCCCGATCTGGTTCTCGCTGCTGTTCATCGCCGCCACCGTCGCCGTCGCCACCGTCGCGAGCCTCGCCAAGACCCGCGGCGACAAGGAGAAGAGCGACCGCGAGCAGGTTCAGGGCGAGGAGATCACCACGGCCTCCGACGCCGACTGACGTCCCTGTAGACGACGGATGCCCCGGCCCCACCGCTGACGGTGGGCCGGGGCATCCGGTCGTTCTGAGGAGGAACGATCAGGCGCGCGCCGCCTCGACGACCTGGCGGGCAGCGGCCAGGGCCTGCTCGAGGTCGGCCTTGAGGTCGTCGATGTTCTCGAGACCGACCGACAGACGCACGAGGCCCGGGGTCACTCCGGTGGTGAGCTGCTGCTCGGGGGTCAGCTGCGAGTGCGTCGTCGATGCGGGGTGGATGACGAGCGAGCGGACATCGCCGATGTTCGCGAGGTGGCTGAACAGCTGCAGTGCGTCGACGAAGGCCCGGCCGGCCGCGACCCCGCCCTTGAGCTCGAACGACAGCACCGCGCCCACGCCCTTCGGCGCGTAATGGTTCGCGGCGGCGTACCACGGCGAGGTCGGCAGGCCCGAGTAGTTCACCGAGGCGATGTCATCGTGGTTCTCGAGCCACTCGGCGATCTCCTGGGCGTTCTGCACGTGGCGCTCGATGCGCAGCGAGAGCGTCTCGATGCCCTGGATGAGCAGCCAGGCGCTCTGCGGGGAGATGGCTGCGCCGAGGTCGCGGAGCAGCTGCACGCGGGCCTTGATGACGTAGGCGAGGGCATCGCCGACGGCCTGCGTGTAGACCGCGCCGTGGTACGACGGGTCGGGTGTCGTCAGGCCCGGGAAGCGCTCCGAGTGCTCGGTCCAGGGGAAGCGTCCGCCGTCGACGATCAGACCGCCGATGACCGTGCCGTGTCCGCCGAGGAACTTGGTGGCCGAGTGCACCACGATGTCGGCGCCGTGCTCGAACGGACGGATGAGGTAGGGCGTAGCGATCGTGTTGTCGACGATCAGCGGCACACCGGCCTCGTGGGCGACCTCGGAGACGCCGCGGATGTCGAGGACGTTGATCTGCGGGTTGCCGATCGTCTCGGCGAAGAACAGCTTCGTATTCGGCCGGACTGCGCGCCGCCACTCCTCGAGGTCGTCCTGGTTCTCGACGAAGGTGACCTCGATGCCGAGCTTGGCGAGGGTGTACTTGAACAGGTTGTACGTGCCGCCGTAGATCGAGCTCGACGAGACGAAGTGGTCGCCGGCCTCGGCGATGTTCAGGATCGCGATCGTTTCCGCCGCCTGGCCCGACGCGACGAGGAGGGCACCGGTGCCGCCCTCGAGCGCGGCGAGACGCTGCTCGACGACATCCTGCGTGGGGTTCTGGATGCGGGTGTAGATGTTGCCGAACTCGGCCAGCGAGAAGAGGTTCGCGGCGTGGTCGGAGTTGTCGAACACGTATGAGGTGGTCTGGTAGATCGGCGTCGCCCGCGCCTTGGTGACGGGGTCGGGCGCGGCTCCCGTATGGATCTGCTTCGTCTCGAAGCGCCAGTTCTCGGATGCGGACATGCGTGGCTCCATCGGGTCGGGAAGCGGCGACGGTCGCCGGCCTGGGTCGAGCGTACGGAAACCCCCGGCGCGCGACAATGCAGCGGACACGCTGCGTAACGTGGTTGCCGGAGGTCGCGGGTGCGCCCGGGGGGAGGCCGCTACGGTGGGATCATGACGCGACGCGCAGTGGTGACCGGTGCCAGCTCGGGAATCGGCGAGGCAGTCGTGCGCGCACTGCGCGCTTCGGGCTGGGACGTCGTGGGCGTCGCACGCCGCGCCGAACGGCTCGAGGCCCTCGACGCCGAGGTCGGCTCGGCGTCCTTCGCCGCAGACCTGACCCGCGCGGCCGACGTCGCCGCCCTCGCCGAGCACCTCGAGGCCTCCGGCGACCTCCATGCGCTCATCCACGTCGCCGGCGGCGCGCGGGGCACCGACCGGGTCGAGGATGGGCGGGCGGAGGACTGGCAGTGGATGTTCGAGGTGAATGTCCTGTCGGCGCAGCGCATCACGGCGACCCTGCTCCCGCTGCTGCGCCGTACGGTCTCCGCCGGCGGCGGTCATGCCGACACGGTGTACGTCACCTCCACCGCCGCCCAGACGGCCTACCCCGGCGGCGCCGGCTACAACGCGGCCAAGGCGGGGGAGTCGATGCTCGTCCACGCTCTCCGGCTGGAGGTCAACGGCGAGCCCATCCGCGTGGTCGAGGTCGCTCCGGGCATGGTCCGCACCGAGGAGTTCACACTGAACCGCCTGGGCGGCGACCAGGAGGCGGCCGACCGGCTGTACGACGGGGTCGAGCAGCCCCTCGTCGCCGCGGACGTCGCGGATGTCGTGGCCTACGCGCTGAATGCGCCCGGTCACGTCAACCTCGACCTCGTCACGATGCGTCCCGTCGCCCAGTCGGCGCAGCACCTGCTGGCCCGCGGCCCCCTGGTTCCGCGCTCGCCCGAGGCCTGAGTCCTGGCGGCACCCTGCCGAGGTCACGCCCGGGGGTGTGCCAGCGGGTCGTCGCCACCCGAGGATGACGCGACAGCCGCGGCCTCGTCCGCGTCGGCGAACGCGACCCGCGGCACGACGAACAGAAGGATCGCGGCCAGGAAGCCGCCCGCGGCGCAGATCGCCCAGACCGTGAGGTAACCGCCGAGGGATGCGGCCGTCTCGCTCGCGATGACGCCGGCACCCGCGGCGAGCACGACACCGAAGACGGCCGACGAGAAGGTGCCGCCGATCGTCTTGGTCGTGTTGGTCATGGCCGACGCCACGCCCGTCTGTCCGCGCGGAGCCGCGGCGGCGGCGGCGGCAGGCATGGCCCCCACGAGCGCGCCGCAGCCGAGACCCGCGATGCAGAGGTTGAGCAGCACCTGCCAGAGCTCGCGGTGGAACGGCAGGAAGAGGGCGTAGCCGACCCCGACGAGCAGCGCCGCGGCGATCAGCACGATCCGCGGGCTCGCGCGTCGTGACGAGACGGCGAACAGCACCGCCCCCACGATGAGTGAGACCAGGTAGACCCCGATGATGTTCGAACGGTCGGTGGCGTCGAGGCCCAGCCCGTACCCGAGGGCCGGATCGGTGCCGGCGTACGTCGACAGGGGGCCTTGCGCCCCGAGGAGGCTGATGCCCACGAGGAAGGCGGTGGCCTGCACCGGCCACATCTCCGGCCGCGCGAGCATCCGGACATCGACCGCCGGATCGGGCTGTCGCAGTTCGAAGCGCCCGAACGCGACGAATCCGGCGATGCCGGCGAGGAGGAGTCCCCACACCCAGACGGCGCCCGGGCCGTTCAGCCGCAGGAACGTCAGGGCGCTCGTGACGAGGAGCAGCGCGACCGCGAGGAGCACGAATCCGCGCGAGTCGAGCTGCCGCCGGCCCGGCTCGGGCGCGGACTCGGGCACCGCCAGCCAGATGACGACGGCGATGAGAGTGACCGCCACGGCCGGCACGATGAGGGTCACCGTCAGGTCGCCCGCTGTGGCGGCGTAGATCCGTCCGGCGGCGAGGGCGCCCATGATGGCTCCGGCCTGCAGCCCGACGACGAGCAGTCCCGCGGCACGGCGGGTGAGCGACACCCCGTGGCGCTGCCGCCTGCCCCGCTCGAAGATGAGGGCGATCTCGAGCGGGAGCCAGACGACGTAGAAGCCCTGCAGCGCCCACGCGATGAGGAAGGTCCAGAAGGATGCCGCGAACGCGAGCCACCACGTCGCCGCCGCGGTCAGGACGGCGGCGATCAGCAGGATGCGCTTGTGGCCGTACATGTCGCCGAGCTTGGCCAGCACCGGGACGACGAGAGCGGACAGCAGCAGCTGCGCGGCCTCGAACCAGTTCACGTCGGAGTCGTGGATCCCGAGCTCCGCGACGATGTCGCTGAAGAGCGGAACGTAGTACCCCTGCAGGATGCCGCTGACGATCTCGACCAGGATGAACCACCCGATGAGGCCCGCGGTGACGCCCAGGGCTGAGGTGCGCAGGCTCGTCGACACGGGGCGAGCATACCGCCGGGCCCCGCCTACCCTGGGAGGGTGACGCCGCGCTCTCTGACCGAACTGGCCGCCGACGGATCGATGGCGCCCGACTGGGCCGAAGCCCTGCAGCCCGTGGCCGCCGACATCGCCGCCCTCGGCGAACGGCTGCGCGCGGAGACCGCCGCCGGTCGCGGTTCCCTCCCGGCGGGTGACCGGGTGCTGCGCGCCTTCCAGCGACCGATGGCCGACGTCCGGGTCTTGATCGTCGGCCAGGACCCCTACCCGACCCCGGGACACCCCATCGGGCTCTCCTTCGCGGTCGACGCGCACGTGCGTCCGATCCCGCGCAGCCTCGGCAACATCTACCGCGAACTCGAAGCCGACCTCGGCATCCCGCCGGCTGCGCACGGAGACCTCTCGGCCTGGACCTCTCAGGGGGTACTGCTGCTGAACCGGGTGCTGACGGTCGCGCCCGGCGCGCCCGCGTCGCACCGCGGCTGGGGTTGGGAACGCGTCACCGAGCACGCGATCCGCGCACTCGTGGACCGCGAGCAGCCGCTCGTCGCGATCCTGTGGGGGAAGGATGCCGCGAGCCTCCGACCGCTGCTCGGCGACACGGCGATCGTCGCGTCGCCGCATCCGTCACCGCTCTCCGCGAGCCGCGGCTTCTTCGGCTCGCGACCGTTCTCGCGCGCGAACGAGCTGCTCGTCGAGCGTGGCGGCGCACCGATCGACTGGCGCATCCCGGAGGCCTGATCCGCCGTCGTCATCGGCGTGAAACGTGCGGCCCGTAAAGTTGTCTCATGCTCGAGGAGGACTACAACCGCGATCGCCGACGCCTTCCCCGGCATCTGCGTCGACCGCCTGAACCCGAACGGCCCTTCGCCTACGAGATCCGTCCGGCGGGGTCTGACGACCTTCCCGACATCCGCGAGATCTACAACTACTACGTGACGAACTCCGTGGTGACCTTCGACGAGAAGAAGTGGTCCCTCGCGCAGTGGCGGGAGAAGTTCGACTATCTGAGCAAGCTCAAGCTCCCCTTCCTCGTCGCGGTGTCGCCCACCGGACAGATCCTCGGCTACGCGCTGGCCTCACCCTGGAACGGGAAGACCGGTTACCGTTACACCGCCGAGACCTCGATCTACCTCGGCCAGGCGGCGACGGGCAAGGGCCTCGGGCGTGCTCTGCTCGCGTCGCTCATCGATGCGTGTCAGCAGCTCGGGTTGCGCGAGATCGTCGCAGTCGTCAGCGACAAGGGAGCCGAGGCATCCATCGCCCTGCACGAACGGTTCGGCTTCGTCGAGGTCGGTCGGATGGGGCGCGTCGGTCACAAGTTCGGCCGGTGGCTCGGCACGATCTACCTGCAGAAGTCGCTCGAGCAGCAGAAGAAGGGGCTGCGCGGTCTGTTCGCGCAGAAGGCGGACTGAGCCGTCAGGCCGGTTCGGGGGATGTCCGGCCCTCGGGCTCCGGCGGTCGCCCCGATCGCACCGCCTCGACCAGCGAGCGCCACGGCGACTCGAGGTCGTCGGCGAGTTCCGCCTGATGCGTGGCCTCGCTGTCGGAGACGACGATGTGCCAGCGGAAGCGATCCGCTCCCGGCGCTGAAGCGGACGGTGCCGGCGCATCCCAGGGGCATCGCCGGATCAGCTCGAGCCAGGGACCGCGGTCCGCGTCGCTCGGCTCGACCCGCCAGGTCCGTGTCAGCCCCGCGAACCCGCCGCTGCGTTCGACCACGATGAGCAGGGGGCTCGACGCGCCGTCTTCGGTGTCAGGCATCCTCCAGCACGCCGACGCCGTGCCATCCGGCACGAACTGCGGCGACCTCCTCCGATCCCTCACCGTACTCGTCGGTGGCAGTGTCGACGGTGGCAACGGCGAACGCCGCGAAGTCGTACTCGGGGGAGAGGGCGCCCGACGTGAGCGTGCGGTACCAGATGAGACCCGCCCGCTCCCAGGCATAGCCGCCGAGCCGCGTCGCCAAGAGGTGGAAGGCGCGGTTCGGAATTCCCGAGTTGATGTGGACGCCGCCGTTGTCGCTCGTCGTCTCGACGTAGTCGCGCATGTGTCCGGGCTGCGGGTCGCGCCCGAGCACGTCGTCGTCGTACGCCGACCCGGGCTCGGCGAGTGAGCGCAGCGCGCGCCCCTGCACGCTGTCGGTGAAGATGCCTTCGCCGATGAGCCAGGACGCCCGGTCGGCGCGCTGACCGAGCTGATACTGCTCGGTGAGGGCGCCGAACACATCGGACAGCGACTCGTTGAGAGCTCCCGACTGACCCGCATACGTCAGGCCCCCCGAGAACTCGGTCACGCCATGCGCGAGCTCGTGCGCGATGACCGTCAACGAGCCGGTGAACCCGGTGAACACCTCGCCGTCGCCGTCGCCGAAAACCATGCGCTCGCCGTTCCAGAACGCGTTGTCGTAGGCCTCGCCGTAGTGGACGGTGGCTGCGAGCACGCCGCCACGACCGTCGATCGAGTCGCGACCGTATGCGTCGAGGAAGAACGAGAAGGTCGCGCCGAGTCCGTCGAACGCCTCGTCGGTCGCGCGATCACCGGTGGGCGGATCGTCCTCGCGTCGGACGAGGACCCCCGGGAGATCCTCGCGGTTCTGCGCGTCCGACACCGCACGGTCGGCTGCCGCGATGCGTTCGGCGACGAGGGTGCCGCCCGGCTCGACGGAGAGTCGGAGCTGCGAACGCCCGGCGAGGTCGGATGGGCGGGCAGCGAGGGTGGTGCGTGCGGCGACGGCGGCGCGGGCGAGATGCGGCTCGCGGGCGGAGGCGACGCGGGCGAGGAGGTACGGGGGGATGATCGCGCGCATGGCCCCACGGTAGCGCCGCCCGCCGACACCGAGCCCTGTCGCGGCCGTTTCGGCGCGTGCCGGGGCTCAGTCGTGTGCGCGGTGAGGGTCGATGACCGGCACCGAGGCGAGGAGGCGGCGCGTGTAGGCGGCCTGCGGCTGCAGCAGCACCTTCTCCGTCGGCCCCTCCTCGACGATGCGGCCCCCGGTCATCACGATGACGTCGTCGCAGAGGTTCTGGACCACCCCGATGTCGTGCGAGACGAGCAGCAGCGTCATCCCCTGTTCCGCCCGCAGCCGGCGCAGGACCTCGAGGATCTGCGCGCGCACCGTGACGTCCAGGGCCGACAGCGGCTCGTCGCCGACGAGGATCTCGGGGCGATGGGCGATCGCCCGCGCGAGGGCGATGCGCTGGCGCTGTCCGCCCGAGAACTCGTGGGGGAAGCGCTCGGCGGCATCGGCGTCGAGTCCGACGTCCGACAGCACCTCGTGCACGCGAGCGCGCCGGTCGCCCGGGATGCCGAGCGCCCACAGCGGTTCGGCGACGATGCGGCCCACGCTCATGCGGGGATCGAGCGAGGCGTACGGGTCCTGGAAGACGATGCCCGTGCGCCGGCGGAGCCAGTGCAGGCTGCGTGCCGACGCCCGGGCGTCGACGGATCGCCCGTCGATCGTGACGGTCCCCGCCGACGGTGCGTCGAGGCCCAGCAGAAGGCGTACGAGTGTGGACTTACCCGATCCGGACTCGCCGATGATGCCGAGCGCAGACCCCGCCCGGACATCGACGTCGACGTCGTCGAGGGCCACCGTCTCGCGGCGCGCGGCGCCGGGGCCGGAACGCGAGCGGTAACGTCTGCTCAGCCCGCGTGCCGAGATGAGCGCTTCGCCGGTCACGACGCTCCCTCCGGGCGCCACACCGTGGCCGTCGCATCCCGCAGCAGGCCGCGCGTGACCTCCGAGCGCGGCGCGGTGAGCAGGTCGCGCACGGCTCCCGCCTCGACGACGCGGCCGCGCTCGAGCACGACAGCCTCGGTGGCGACCTGCGACAGCACCGCGAGGTCGTGGGTGATGAACAGCAGAGACATCCCGTCGTCTGCGACGAGGTCTTCGAGAAGCCCGAGGATCTCGGCCTGGATCGTCACGTCGAGCGCCGTCGTCGGCTCGTCGGCGATCAGCAGGCGGGGCCGCGACGCGAGGGCCATGGCGATGGCGACCCGCTGACGCTGGCCGCCCGAGAGCTGATGCGGATACCGCCGGAGGGCGCCCTCGGGCAGCCTCACCCGGTCGGCATCGGCCTGCGCTCGCGCGAGAGCTTCGCGGCGACCGGTCCGGCCGTGGATGCGCAGGGGCTCGGCGATCTGACGTCCGACCGTCCGCAGGGGGTTCAAGGCGGTCTGCGGCTCCTGGAAGACGATGCCGATCTCCGCGCCGCGCACAGCGGCGAGTTCGCGATCGGGCAGCCCGATCAGCTCCCGTCCGTTCCACCGGATGCTGCCGTCGACCTCGGCGCCGTCGGGCAGCAAGCCCAGGACGGCGAGGGCGGTCACGGACTTGCCCGAGCCCGATTCGCCGATGAGCCCGACACGGGCGCCGTCGGCGACAATGAAAGACACGTCGTCGACCACGCGGCGGCCGTCGAGCGCGATCGACAGGCCGGTGACCTCGAGACTCATGCGACCACCGCCGGTGTGTGCGAGGCGGCCGGCGACCGGCGTCGGGCGAGCGTCGGGTCGGTCGCCTCGCGCAGGCCGTCGCCGAGGAGGTTCAGACCCAGCACGGTGATCGTGATCGCGAGCCCCGGCCACACGACGCTCAGCGGATGTGCCGTCAGGTAGTTCTGCAGCTCGCTGAGCAGCAGTCCCCACGACGGCTGCGTCGGGGGAGCTCCGAATCCGAGGTAGCTCAGGCCCGCCTCGGCGAGCACCGCGACGGCCATGCCCCACGACAGCTGGACGATGAAGACCGGAGCGACGTTGGGGAGCAGATGACGCACCGCGATCTGCCACGGCGTCAGGCCGTTGGCGCGCGCCGCGAGCACGAAGTCGCTGTGCAGGGTGCGGCGCAGCTCCGGCCGCGTCACCCGCGCGATGTTGACCCCGAAGCCGATGCCGACCGAGATCACGACGACCCACAGCGAGCCGCCCCACACTGCCGAGATCATCATCGCGATCAACAGCACAGGGAAGGCGATCAGGATGTCGACGAGCACGGCGACGACCTCGCGGGTCCAGCGGCCCGTGAGCGCCCCGAGGCACGCCAGCGCGATGCCGATGAGGGTGGCTACGGCGCCGGCGCCCGCGGCGACGAGGACCGTCGTGCGTGCTCCTGCGAGAAGCAGCGACAGGATGTCGCGACCCGAGGCATCCGTGCCGAGGATGTGCGGCCAGCCCGGCGGGCTCCAGCGCGCGGGGATGTCGACCCGCTGCGGGTCGAACGGCGTCCACACCAACGACACCGCCGCGAGGACGCCGATGGCGACCACGACGACGAGGCCGAAGCGCCCGGCCGGGAGCGTCCACAGCCGCCGCAGCCACGACATCCGCGCATTCACGACGCCTCCCGCTGTCTCGGATCCAGGCCGCGGTGCAGCAGGTCGACCACGAAGCCGACGACGAGCACGACGGCGGTGAGGGCCAGCAGCTCACCCTGCACCTTCGGCAGGTCGCGCAGACCGACGTCGGCGACGAGCATGCGTCCGATGCCGGGCAGGGTGAAGAGCTGCTCGATCACGACCGCGCCGACCACGATGCCCGCGACCTGCAGTCCGAGCACGCTGACGATCGACAGCCCGACCGTCGGCAGGCCGTGGCGTACGAGTGCAGTCCGGCGGGTGAGCCCCTTCGCCGCAGCCGTCCGGACGAAGTCCTGCCCCATCGCCGAGAGCGTCGCGCTGCGCACGAACCGCATCAGCATCGCGCCCTCGACGACGCCGATGGTGACGGCCGGCAGGACGAGCGAGGCGAACGCCCGGCCCGGGTCGCTCCAGCCTGCGCGCGGGAAACCCTGCGCGGGAAACCAGCCGAGCCAGACGGCGAAGACCACGACGAGCATCATCCCCGCCCACACGACCGGAACGGCGGCGAGAGCCTGCGCGCCGAACGAGAGAGCCGTGCCGTCGACGCGGCCGCGACGGATCGCCGCGACGAAGCCGAACGGCAGCGCGATGACCAGCGCGACGACCATCGACATCAGCCCGAGGGGGACGGTGACCTGCGCCTTGGCTGCGAGCTCCGCAGCGACGGGCGTGCCGGTCACGAGCGAGGTGCCGAGGTCGCCGCAGAGCAGCCCCGACATCCATTCGAGGTACTGCATCGGCAACGGCACGTCGAGGCCGAGACGCTCACGAAGGGCGGCGACCTGCTCCGGGGTCGAGTTGGTGCCGGCGATCTGCTGGGCGACGTCGCCGGGAAGAACCCGCAACGTCACGAAGATCAGCACGCTGGCGACGACCAGACCCAGCAGCAGCAGGGCCAGTCGCGTCAGCGCGTACCGGATCACCCGTCGCTCTTGGCGATCTCGGCGAGGTTGATGCGGGCGTTCACGTTGTCGACGGGCATGCCCGAGACGTTCGTGGCGACCGCCACCACCGAAGCCCAGTTGTAGAGCCAGTCGGCTGCGTGGTCCTCCGAGACGATGCGTGCTGCCTGCTTCAGGAGATCGTCGGCGGCCTGCTCGTCGGTGGCGAGCAGCGACTGCGCGTAGAGATCTTGCACCTCGGCGTTGTCGTAGGTGAAGTAGTAGTCGGGGTTCGCCCAGTTCTCGAAGTCGCGGGGCTCGGCGTGGTTGACCACGCTGAGCTCGTAGTCCTTGTTCGTGTAGACGTCGCTCAGCCACGTGCCGAAGTCGACGGGGTTCACCTTGAGGTCGATGCCGACGTCGTTGAGGTTCGAGACGAGGATCTGCGGCAGGGTGGTGCCGTAAGCCGACGGGATCGTCAGGGTGAGCGCGACGTCGCTCACGCCCGCCTCGCTCAAGAGTGCGCGCGCGGCATCCGGGTCGTACGACACGACGTCCGAGAGATCCTCGTAGCCGGGGTCGGCCTCCGGGATCGGGCCGTAGAGCGTCTGACCGGCACCCACAGCCTCGACGATGGCGTCATGGTCGATCGCGGTTCTGATCGCCTCCCGCACGCGCGCGTCGGCCAAGGGGCCCGCTGTCGCGTTCATCGCGAGCACGCTCTTGTCGGTCGCGCTGCCGGTCTCGACGACGAAGTCGCCGCCGCCCTCGACCTGATCGGCGAGGTTCGCGTCGAAGCCGACGACGACATCGATCTCGCCGGCGAGGGCTGCGTTGATCGCGGCCTGGTTGTCGGGGATGAAATCGAACGTCACGTCGGCGACCTGTGCTGCGTCGCCCCAGTACGCCTCGTTGCGCTCGAGAGTCAGGCTGGCGCCCTGACGCCAGTTCGCGAGTCGGAACGGGCCGGTGCCGTTGGCCGCGGTGTTGTAATCGACGGCGTCGCCCTCCTTGAGGATGATGCCGGCCCGGCCGGTCAGGTTCCACAGCAGCGAGGAGTCGGGCTGCGACAGCGTCAGCGTGATGGTCTGGCCCTCCGCTGCGATCGACGTGATGTTCGCGAGTCGCTCGCTGTCGGCCCACCCGGGCGTGGCCTGCCGGGTGGTCAACGACGAGACGACGTCTTGCGGGGTGAGCGGCTGGCCGTCGTGGAAGGTGACTCCCTCGCGCAGCGTGAACGTATAGGTCAGGCCATCGGCGGACACCTCGTGCCCGCTGGCGAGCGCATCGACGATCTCTCCCTCGGCGGTGCGGGCGACCAGGCCCTGGTAGACGTTGTCGATGAGCGTCTGGTCGAGCGAGATGCCGGCGGTCTGACGGATGTCGAGGTTCGAGGGCTCGAGCACCAGGCGGATGTTGACGCTCGCGTCCGGGTCGGGCACGCCCATGGTGGCCGACGGGGCGGGATCGGTGGATCCGGTGCAGCCGGCGAGGAGCAGCGTGCCTGCGGCCAGCAGCGCGGCGGCGGTCACGGTGGTGCGGCGAAGCATGTGGCGGAGGGTTCCTTTCGCAAGGGCGGCGGCATCATCGCTGTGGGATGCACGTCCGCGAACTCAGTGCGGCATACAGCCTAGGGTCCGGCGCGACCGTGAGACGCATTCGCCGACCTCTAGCGTCGCACGGCGTCCAGCTATTTCACCGGGGGCGGGCCGTGCACGGGCTGCGCGAGGTCGGTCAGGGGGTCGGGGCGTCCCGGATGATCCGTGCGAGCTCGGTCGGCAGCTCCTCCTGCACGTTGTGGCCGGACTCGACGGTCACGATCCGTGCAGCGGGAAGCCGGTGCGCGAAGCGCTCGACGTCGGCGTCCGTGAGATACCCCCGCGTGCCGCGCACGAGAGTGATCGGTGCGGTCACGGCGGCGAGGTCGTCCCAGCCCGAGGCGGCGAGTGCGGCCGTCAGCGCGTCCTGGCGCTCGGATGCCGCCGCTGCGGCGCCGGGATCGGCGGCGAGCGCGTTGGCGATGTGCGCGAAGTGGTGCTTCCACTCGACGCGACCGTCCTCGCGCACCCGCGAGTTCAGGAAGACCCCCCGCTCGGCCGCGGTGCGGTCGCCGCCGAGCCCGAACGAGAGGGCACGCTCGACCATCTCAGCGCGAGAGGCCCAGTGGGTCGGGCCCGCGAAGAACTGCCGGATCTGCGCGGCGCCGCCCGCCGGGTCGAGGCCGGGGGCGATGTCGACGACGACGAGTGCCCGGATCAGCTCGGGATGTGTCGCGGCGAGCGCCGCCGCTGTCAGGCCTCCGAGCGACTGCCCGACGACGATCTGCGGCGTGTCCGTCCACTGCGCGACCGCGGGGGCGACGTCGGCGGCGAGTGTGCGCCCCGTGTAGTCGGCGTCGTCGCGCCAGCCCGAGTCGCCGTGCCCGGGCAGGTCGATCGCCAGGGCCGGACGCCCCAGAGCCAGGACGGTGCGGTCCCAGGTGTGCGCGTTGAGCCCGGCGCCGTGCAGCAGCGTGACCTCCGGGTCGCCGTCGCCGATACGCAGCGCGCTCACGGGCCGGCCGTCGGGAGCGAACGTGAACAGGCGCTGCGCCGCGGGGGAGGGCACCCCGGCCTCGGCGGCCTGCACGGGCAGGAACGAGAACTCGTCGAACGTGTCGTCGTGCACGGGATTCCTTCGTCTCGGGAGGTGTCCATTCTCGCGCGCCGGGGGAGGGCGGTGGCTAGGCTTGACGCATGAGTCCCGAGCGGCGCATTCACCTGGCCAAGGCGGCGCGTCCGGCCTACGACGCCCTCGACGCGTTCGCCCGCACCGTCGGGACGATCGCGCAGGATGCCGGCATCGACGAGCGCCTCAAAGAGCTCGCCCTCGTCCACAGCTCGCAGCTCAACGCCTGCGCGTATTGCGTCCGGGTGCACGTCGGGCGGGCCGTCGCCGCCGGTGTCTCGGCCGACGAGATCGCTCAGCTCGCGACATGGCGCGAATCGGGGGTCTTCGACGACCGCGAGCGCACGGCGCTGGAACTGGCCGAGGCCTATGTCCACATCGCCGACGAGGGCGTGTCGGATGAGCTCTACGACCGCGTCGGCGGCGTGTTCTCCGAAGCCGAGTACGTCGCCCTCAGCTGGCTGTTCATCTCGATCAACGCCTTCAACCGCCTGACGATCGCGGGTCGGTACCCGGTTCCGCCGCTTCCGCGGCCAGCCGGATGAGCGGCGACGCGTCGCTATCGGTGCCGGGAGCCCTGAACTTCCGCGACACCGGCGGTCTGCCGGCCGGCACCACCACGACACGCTCCGGTGTGCTCTATCGCTCGGGCAACCTCTTCCGCGTCGACGACGACGGTCGCCGCGCGCTCGGCGACCTGGGTCTGCGGCGGATCATCGATCTCCGCGACGACGACGAGGTGCGCTCCGAGCCGACGGTGCTCGGCGACCTCCTCATCCCGACGCAGCGTGTTCCGTTGTTCCTGGGCTCGGTAGCCTCGCTGTTCCGCGCCGACATGTCGCTCGAGTCGATGTACCGCTCGCTCGTCGACGATTCCGCGCCCCGTGTGCTCGAGGTGGTCCGCGGAGTCATCGCGGAGCAGCCGGTCCTCGTGCACTGCACGATCGGTAAGGACCGCACCGGCGTGACGATCGCGCTCATCCTCGCGGCGGCGGGAGTCGACGAGGATGCCGTCGTAGCGGACTACGCCCGCACCGAGACGCTCCTGCCCGCGGAGCGGAACGCACCGATTCTCGCGTACCTGCGGGCGCACCACCCCGACGCCCCGCAGCTGGTCGATCTCGCGACGCGTTCGCCGGCGCCGGTCATGCGTGCGCTCCTGTCGGATCTTCGGCAGCGCTACGGCTCGCCCGCCGACTACCTCCGCGCCCACGGGCTCGCCGACGCGGAGCTGACGGAGCTGCGTCGCATCATCCTGCTCTGACGGGAACCGATGCCGATGGCGGTTTCCATCCCGCGACGAAGGTAAGGCATGCCTACGCCGCGGGTATAGTGGAGGCATCATGACCGAGCTCCACAGCGCCGCCGCCTGTCGCGCCTCGAAGCATGTCCGGGTGCAGCACCTGGTCACGGCCGACGAGCACTCACTCGCCGAGCTCGAGGCGCTGCTCGCGACGCTGCCGCTGTGCTCGACCGGACGGGTCTTCATCGAGGTTCCCGACGCCGCATGGATCGGCAGCGTGTCGGCGCCCCCGCGGATGGTCGTGACGTGGCTCGACCGCTCGTCGCGCAGCGGCGCCCCGGGCTCGGGTCGTGCGTGCGCGCCCGGTGAGGCGCTTTCGCGTGCGGTCGCGGCGTGGGCCGACGAGATGCTGTGCACGGATGCCGCTCACGCGACGCCTGTGCACCTCCTCGGCGGATTCCTCGGCACGGCCGACATCGTCGACCATCTCACCTCGCGGTGCGGCATGACGACGGCGACCATCCACACTCCCGAACGCTTCGGCCTCGCGACAGCGCGCTGACGCTCGTCAGGAGCGTTCGGCCCGACGGGGGATGTAGTTGCCGTCCGCCAGTCCCGCCTCGATCTCGAACCGGTTCCGCAGCGGATCGCGACCCGCGAAGAGGTACAGCAGCGGCATGAGGAGGCCGTAGCGTCGCCACTGCCGTGCGTGCACCGCTTCGTGGATGAGGATCCGTTCGCTCGGCTCACGGTCGCCGGTGAGGAAACAGGATCCCACGCAGACGCCGCCCCGGCCGAAGGTCCAGCCCGGCATGCCGCGGAAGACCCAGAGTCCGGACCGGCGTTCGACGCGGCCGGTCGACCACAGGGTGCCCCACACGAAGCCGAAGGCGGTGCCGATGCGGGCGCCGAACGCGCTGATGGGGGAGTCCAGCAGTATCGACGGGAGGACGCGATCCACCGCCGCACCTCGGGCGAGTGCCTCGTCGGCGCGACGGCGCCATCCGGCGGGCGGCATCCGCGGACTCACGCCAACGCCCCGACCACCCGCAGCACCGTTCCCATGTCGTCGACGACGGCACCGTCGTGCGGCGGGGCGAAACCCGAGACCGAAGCGCCCACGAGTGGCAGGTGCTCGCGCAGGATCCCGATCGCTCGGGTCACGGCCGAGACGTCGAGGCCGAACGGCACCGGCGCGGCCACTCCGGTGATGGCGGCCGGGTCGAGGACGTCGAGATCGACGTGCACGTACACCGAGCGCGCCCCCGTCGCCGCGACGGCTTCTGCCAATCGTGCCGGATCGACGAGATCGTCGGTGCCGAGATGGGTGAGCCCGGACGAGCGCACCGTTTCGACCTCGTCGTCGTCCAACTCGCGCGCACCCGCCAGGACGACCCGGTCGGCCGGGACGACGGGATCCGACAGGGGACTCCCGTCGAAGACCGCGCGCAGGGCCATTCCCGCGAAAGCGCCCGAGGGGGAGGTCTCAGGCGTATGCAGGTCGGCGTGCGCGTCGAACCAGACGACCGCCGTGTCGGGGTGCAGCGCAGCCGCGTGGGCGATGGCGGGCACGGCGACGCCGCAGTCGCCACCGACGACGACGGCGTGTCCTGCCGCGCCGGGTCCGTCGGCTCCGGCGCCGGGGGCTTCCAGAGCGGCGGTGATGAGATCGCGGGTGCGCTGCAGGGAGCTGAATCGCCGGATGCCGCTGCCGAGGGCCTCACCGGCCTCGACGGGCACCTCGACCCGGACGGTCGCGCTCCGGGGCAGGTCGCCCGCGATCGCCTCGGCGCCGTCGATGAGGGTCATCGACCGAGCTGAGGGCGACCCCTGCCACTGCGGGACCACGATGAATCGGGTCATCTCGTCATCCTTCGTTCACCGCTTCTGCGAGGAGGGAGCACCGACGTCCGGGCGCTGAGACCCGGACGTCGGTGTCGGGGATCAGCGCTCGATGGCGCCGGCTGCCCCGCCCGTCTTCAGCGCGGCCAGGCGCGCCTCGACCTCGGTCAGCTGGCCCACGTCCTCCAGGCTCTCGAACTGAGCGTCGAGGCTGGAGGCGGCGAGCTCCTGCTTGCCGGCCGCGAGGGCCTCCTGACGGCGGACCTTGTCTTCGAATCGGCCCAGCTCGCTCGTGGGGTCGAGCACGTCGATCGACTTGACGGCGTCGTGGACGCGGTTCTGAGCCTCGGCGGTCTTGGCGCGCGCGAGGAGCTCGGAGCGCTTCGCGCGGAGCTGGTCGAGCTTGCCCTTCATGCCGTTGAGGCCGTCCTTGAGCTTCTCGACGACCTCGGTCTGGGTCGCGATGGTCGGCGCGATCGTGCGGGCCTCGTTCTCCTCGCTGATCTGCCGCTGCAGGGCGACCTTGGCGAGGTTGTCGAACTTGTCGGCGTCGGCCGTGTTGCCCACCGCGCGCAGCTCGTCGGCCTTGCGGCTGGCGGCGAGCGCCTTGTTGCCCCACTCGGCGGCCGCCTGGACGTCTTCCTGGTGGTCGCGCTCGAGCAGGCGCAGGTTGCCGATCGTCTCGGCGATGGCCGACTCGGCGTCGGCGATGGAGTTGGTGTAATCCCGCACGAGCTGGTCGAGCATCTTCTGCGGGTCCTCGGCCTGATCGAGGAGGGCGTTGATGTTCGCCTTCATGAGCGTCGAGATGCGACCGAAGATGGACTGCTTTGCCATCGGGGTTCCTTTCATGGGTGGTCTGGGAGGAGAAGTGAGAGGTCAGAAGCGTCCGCCGCCACGGCGAGAGCGTCCGCCCCCGCCGCCGAAGCCGCCGCCACCGCTGCGGCCGCGTGATCCGCCGCCGAATCCGCCGCGCGAGCCACCGAAGCCGCTGCCGCCGAAGCCGCCGAATCCGCTGCCTCCGAAGCCGGACGATCGGCGTCCGGACGATCCGCCGCCGAGCAGCGAGTTCAGCACCATGCCGCCGATCATGGCACCCATCATGCCGTTGGAGCCGGAACCGGACGAGGCTGGCGCGAAGCCGCCGACATCGGTGCGAGCCGCGTCGATGGCGAGCCCGCTCAGCTGGGTCGCGCGTGCCGCATCCGCCAGAGCGCGTTCGGGCTCGACCTGAGCGGTGGCCTCGGCGCGATCGAGGGAGGCTCGTGCTTCCGCCACGCGGGTTCTCGCCGTCGCACCGACCGCGCCGCGCCGCGTTCCGATGTAGTCCTCCGCGGCCGACACCTGTGCGCGAGCCTGCTGCAGCTGCTGGTCGAGGGTCTGCCGCGCCCGGGCGGCTCGCTGGGCCGCGTCGCGAGCGCCGGCGAGGGCCGCGTCGATCGCCGAGTTCGCGCCGAGGAGGGCCGACAGCGCGGCTTGCGGCCGACGGTGCTCTCCGGTCAGCTGGGAGCGGGCGGCGTCGATCTGCTGGCGTGTGGCGGAGACGACGGCGGCGAGCGAGCCGTCGGCATCGGGGACGCCGACCGCGGCGGCGGCATCCCGCTCGAGCTCTGTGATGAGGGCGGCTGCGTCGCGCTCGGCGGTCGCGAGGTCGGAGGCGACCTTCTCGACCGAGGCCTCCAGCTGCGCGGCCTGCGAGACGGCGCTCTCCGCGGAGCGCAGCGCGACTGCTGCGCTCGCGCCGTCGCCCGCCGCGATCGCGCGCTCCGCCGCCGCGATTCGTTCGTCGGCGTACTCGAGGCGGCTCTGCGCCTGGTCGTGGTTGTCGCCGATCGTCGCGAGTTCCTCGGGCGCATAGGAGGAGCGGAGCCGGTCGAGCGTCGTGGTGGCGCCCTCGAGTCCGGGGCCGGCGGCGAGGCGTTCCTGCTGGACGCGCGCGAGCGCCTCAGGGGCGTTCTGCTCGAGGGCGCGGAGGCGATCGAACTCCTCAGCCCGGGCATCGAGCTCGGAGTCCGCGTGGGCGCACAGCTCGATGATGCGCGTGTGGATCGCTCGGACGTCGGCCTCGCTGTCGGGCTGATCGTCGTCGAGGCGCTGTTGCAGCGAGAACGCCTCGTCGAGATCGCGTCGCGCCTGGGCGAGCGTCTCGGCGAAGGCACCGGCGGCCTCGTCGCCGAACTGAGCGGTGGCGAACCCCAGCTCCTGCTCGCTCGTGCGGATGGCGTCGTCCGCGGCGACCAGTGCGCTCGCGGAGCATCGGGCGAGGTCCTCGATCGGTTCGGCGGGCGCGCCACCACCCGCAGCGGTTCCCCGTCGGCGGCGTCGCACGAGGACGACGACGACCGCGATCACCGCGCCGATCGCGAGGACGGCGAGGACGATCGTCAGGCCCGAGACGCCCGGTTCCCCCGACGAGCCGCTCGACCCGCCGCCGGCGCCGCCCACGGCGTCGGCGAGCCCGCCGGCTGCGGCGAAGGCCGCTCCGCCCCAGTCGCCCGACTGGAGTTCGGGCAGGATGTCACGGGTCTCGATCCGACCCAGCGTGTCACCGTCGACGGGCCCGCTGGTGTCTCCGGAGAGGTAGAAGTTCCGCTGCTCGGTCGCGATCGCGAGCACGTACTGGTTCACGCCGAGTCCGCCGCGCTCCGCGACGGCGTTGGTCCACCCCTCGGCGTCGGAGGGATCGGAGAACGCGTCGACGTAGACGACCCACAGGTCGACGCCGGCCTCGCCGCTCAGTGCAGTGAGACGCTCATCGACCGCCCTCTCCTCACCCGAGGAGAGAGCGCCCACCTGATCGACGACGCGCCCTGCGCCGAGGTCGACGGGGGCGGTGGCCCACGCGGCGGCAGACCCTCCCAGGACGAGCACCAGGCTCGTCACGATCGAGAGCGTCACTGCTCGAAGCGCGCGCATCCGTTCCCCTTCCGAGGTCGGAGGGCCGGCCTCGCTCCCACTCTATTGAGGGCCTCGAGTCCGAGCCTAGGCGCGGACTGTGAATCAGCGGCCAGCGGAATCGCGGCGCGGATACCCGGGTGCGCGACGGTCGGCGGTTACGCTGACCCGCGGCCCGAGGGGCCGAGAGGCGGGAGGGCTCATGGACGACAGGTACGGCACCGACGTGCTCGCAGCAGGGTGGCGCGACGCCGGCCGCAAAGTCGTGCCGGAGGTCACCGCCGACCCCGACCTCGTCGTCGAGGTCGCATCCGACGGGTACTGCGGCGCGGTGGTCGCGGTGCGCGCCGGCAACGTCGAACTCGAAGACCGGCTCGGAAAGGTTCGGATCTTCCCGCTCGGGGGCGGTTTCCTTGTCGACGGTCAGCCGGTCAGGCTCGTTGCGCCACAGGCTGCGGCGCCGAGCGGCCGGCTGCGGACGGCGTCAGGCTCGTTCGTGGCGCCGCAGCAGCGCGCACGGGTCGCGCGGGCCTCGCGCATCCTCGTGGAGGGTCGCCACGACGCGGAGCTCGTCGAGAAGGTGTGGGGCACGGACCTCCGGGTGGAGGGGGTCGTCGTGGAGTATCTGCAGGGCGTCGACCTCCTGGAGGACCTTCTGCGCGACGAGCCGCCTTCCGCCGAGCGCCGCTACGGAGTGCTGGTGGACCACCTCGTCGCCGGCTCGAAGGAGACACGGATCGCCGAGCAGATCCTCCGGGGTCCGCACGGCGCGCACCTCAAGATCGTCGGTCATCCCCACATCGATGTCTGGCAGTGCGTGCGTCCGGAGGCGGTGGGCATCCGCGCGTGGCCCACCGTCCCGCGCGGAATCGAGTGGAAGACCGGCGTCTGTCGTGCGCTCGGCTGGCCCGCCGAGGATCAGGCCGACATCGCGCGTGCCTGGCAGCGCATCCTCGGATCCGTCCGCACCTACCGTGATCTCGATCCCGCCCTGCTCGGACGCGTCGAGGAGCTCATCGACTTCGTCACCGCCTGACGCGGCAGATCTTCACCCGGAACAGCGCCGGCGGCTCGATACCCTGGACTCATGTCCCAGACCGACGCGCCCGACACCGGTGACGAACCCCGCTACCGCGAGCGGCCGGTGTCGTTCGCCCGTCGCAGCGGGCGGATGAGCGACGGGCAGGAGCGAGCCTGGAACGAACTCGGATCGTTCTACGCGGTTCCGGTCGAGCGCGATCAGGCGCTGCTGAGCGTGCGGCCCGGCTCGGAGGTCGACCCCGCGGCGCTCTTCGGGCGCAGCGCCCCGCTCATCGTCGAGATCGGATCGGGGCAGGGGCACGCGATCGTGGCGGCGGCGCAGGCCGCACCCGAGACGGACTTCCTCGCCGTCGAGGTCTTCCGCGCGGGGCTCGCGCGAACGATGCTCGACGCCGACCGCGCCGGTGCGCGCAATCTCCGCCTCGTCGAGGCCAACGCCCCCGAGGTGCTCGAGCATCTTCTGCCCGCCGCGTCGGTCGACGAGCTGTGGATCTTCTTCTCCGATCCCTGGCACAAGACCCGGCACACCAAGCGCCGGCTCATCTCCCCGGACTTCACTCCGCTGGCCGCGCGGGTGCTCAAGCCCGGTGGGGTGCTGCGCCTGGCCACCGACTGGGAGGACTACGCGCGGCAGATGCGCGAGGTGATGGCGGACGCCGCCGGGTTCGCCTCCGACTTCGAGGGCGACTGGGCGGCCCGCTTCGAGGGGCGCGTGATGACCGCCTTCGAGCGCAAGGGCATCGCGAAGGGACGCGACATCCGCGACCTCGCCTACCGTCGCACCGACGCGGTGTGAGGGGCGAGGTCGCCGTGAAGACGCACCCGGGTCTCGCCGCCCGTCCCTACCTCTCGGCCAGCACCGTGCCGGCGCTGCTGGTGTGCCTCGCGGCCCCCGCATTCTTCGTGCTGCTGCAGCCGTGGCTCGGGTGGGCGCTCCTCGTCGCCGGGCTCGTCGCCGCCCTGGGCGTCGACCGGTGGCGGGTGAGCGAGACGGCCCGCCCCTCGCTGGCGCGCGACCTCTCGCTCATCGCACTGGGGCTCGTCGTGGTGAGCCTCATCGACCTGAAGGCCGAGCTCGACAACCTCGCGATGCTGAGGTTCACGCTCGCCCTCGGAGGAGCGGTGCTGCTGCCGTACCTGGTCTCGCGCTTCGTCTACCGTGACCACGCCATCCGCTTCCCCTGGCGCGGGGGCGGGCGGTGGAGCACCTTCCAGTGGGTGTGGCTGGCCGCCGTCCTCGCGCTCGGTTGGCTGATCCTGCCGTTCTACTTCATCACCTCCGGCGTCTACACGAACTGGCCGGTCGTCGACACTCCCGATCTCATCGCACGCCTGTTCGTCGGCGTCGGCGCCGTGGGTATCTGGGACGAGCTGTTCTTCATCTGCACCTGCTTCGCCCTGCTGCGGCGTCATTTCGCGGACGTCTCGGCGAACGTCCTGCAGGCGATCGTCTTCGTCTCGTTCCTGTGGGAGCTCGGGTACCGGGCGTGGGGCCCAGCCCTGACGATCCCGTTCGCGCTGCTGCAGGGCTACATCTTCCTGCGCACCCGGTCGCTCGCCTACGTCGTGACGGTGCACCTCCTCTTCGATGCGGTCGTGTTCGGCGTGCTCGTCCACGCGCACAACCCGGGGCTGCTCGATGGGCTCTTCCTGGTCCCCGCACCCTGATCGGGCTCGTCCGCGGCGGCCACGAGGCGACCTGCCCAGCGGGTGCACAGACGTTTGGGCTACGCTGCGACGCGGGGCCCCGGGCGTGGGCCCGCGGACGAGGGAGCAGTACCCGCACCTGACAAGACTGACTCGGACAGGTCTGTCATGGCATGGGTGATCCTGATCGCATCCGGTGTTCTCGAGGCGGTGTGGGCGTCGGCGCTCGCCGCATCCGAAGGCTTCCGTCGCAGACGACCCGCGCTGTTGTTCGTCGTCGCCCTCACGGGCAGCATGGCGGGTCTCGCGCTGGCGATGACCCAGCTGCCGACGGGGACGGCCTACGCGGTCTGGGTCGGTGTCGGCGCGACGCTGACGGTCGTGTGGGCGATGGTCACGCGGCGTGAACGGGCCTCGCTCGCGCGCATCCTCCTGCTCCTGCTGCTCGTCGCGTGCGTCATCGGCCTGAAGGTGGTGAGCTGAGGTGGCCTGGGTGATCCTCCTCGCCAGCGCCGTCTGCGAGGCCGTCTGGGCGACGGCGCTCGGCCAGTCGGAAGGGCTCAGCCGACCGCTGCCGACCGTCGTGTTCGTCTTCGGTCTTCTGCTCAGCATGCTCGGACTGGGCCGGGCGATGAAGCAGATCCCGATCGGTACGGCCTACGCGGTCTGGGTGGGTGCGGGAGCCGCGCTGACGGTCGGCTGGGCCATGGCGACCGGCGCCGAGCCGTTCGCGCCGGGCAAGGTCGTCTTCATCGCCGGCGTCATCGTGGCCGTCATCGGATTGAAGCTCGTCCCGAGTGGACGGCCGTCTGCTCATGCGGGATCACAGGCGGGCGAAGAGGGCGGGGCCGAACGCGAGGACAGCCGCGATCGGCACGACCAGGGCGGCGGCGGCGATGATCCCGAGAATGACGATGTTGCCCAGGATCGCGCCGAGCACGGCCCGGCCGCGGCCGGCGGCGACGTGGATGCGGTCGAGAGATGAGAGGGGCGCTGTGGTCACGATCCGACGCTACGGAGCGGTGACCCGCGAGCGCGTCGGTCGTGCGGCTGACAGGCATCCGACTGGGGGATGATCCCGAGGTGCGCCCTGTCAACGCCCTCACCTCCGGTGCACCCCGGGCGTACCGTCGCCAGTACGCAATCGACGAAAGGACGACCTGATGAGCGATCCCCGAATGCCGCACGACGAGGGCAACGAATTCGACGGCTCGGATGTGCCCGGCGACGATGTCGAGACCGGCACCGCGACGGGCGGCGCCTCCGCGTTCCCGGGCGCGCCGAGCGCGGCGCCCAACGAACCGGCCCCGGACGATGACTCCGCGACCGACGTCGACACCACGACAGACGACGGCGGACAGCCGCTGGACAACCCCTCGGGCGGATGATGCCCTGATCGCCGGTGTTCCGCGGAGCCGCGCGGTCCGCCGGTGTCAAGACAGCGACGGGCCGGGCGTCGTGGTGACAGCCTGGGGCGACCACGACGGAGAAGTCCTACGCAAGGAGACACGATGAGCGAAAACGAAGACCCGCGGGCGATCCTCGCCGAACTGCTGCCGGAGTTCCGGTTCGCGATGGTGACGACGATCGACGCGTCGGGAAAACTGACGGCGCGTCCGCTGACTGTCCAGGAGGCCGAGTTCGACGGTGACCTGTGGTTCGTCGTCGACCGCGGCTCGTCGGTCGTGACGCAGGTGTCGGCCCGTCCCGTCGTGGGCGTCGCGCTGAGCAAGGACGACGCCTGGGTGTCGCTCGCCGGTGAGGCATCCGTCGTCGACGACCGCGCCCGGCTCGAGCACTACTGGTCGAGCACGCTCGAGGCGTGGTTCCCCGACGGACCCGACGACCCCCGCATCACCCTTCTGCGCGTCGAAGCCGTGTCGGGCGAGTACTGGAGCAGCGCCGGCGGCCGCATCGCCACGGCCATCGGCCTGATCAAGTCGAAGATCACCGGCGAGACCTACGAGGGGCGCAACGAGAAGCTGGAGCTCTGAGCGTTCCCGCCGAAGTCAAGAGGGCCGTCCCGCACATCGCGGGACGGCCCTCTTCTTCGTGTCGGAAGCCGGTTACTTCGCGAGGAACGCGAGCAGCGCGGCGTTGAACTCGCCGGCGTGGCTGACGTTGAGACCGTGCGGCGCGTCCTCAATGAGCACGAGCTCGCTTCCCGGCAGCTGCTCGTGCGTGCGCTTGCCCGACCCCTCGAAGGGGACGGTGCCGTCACCGTCGCCGTGGATGATGAGCGCCGGAACCGTCACCGCGTCGAGGTCGCGGCGGAAGTCGGTGGTGCCGAACGCCTCCATGGCCTTCAGTGCCGCGTGGTGGTCGGCCTGGCGGGTGAGGGCGAGCGCCTCCTGACGCTGCTCCTCGGTGACCTTGAGCTCGCCGTCGACCGAGAAGAACTGGGTCGTGAAGCCGTCGTAGAAGGTCGCCTCGTCACTGCTCAGGCCGTTCTCCATCTCGTCGGCGGCCTCCTGCGTGAGCGGGCCGTCGGGGTTGTCCGACGTCTGAGCGAGATACGGCGGCACCGCGGCGGCGAAGACGACGCTTCGCAGGCGGTCCTGTCCGTGGTTGGCGATGTAGCGTGCCACCTCGCCGCCGCCCATGGAGAAGCCGACGAGGGTCACGTCGCGCAGGTCGAGGGTGTCGAGGACGGATGCCAGGTCCTGAGCGAACGTGTTGTAGTCGTAGCCCGAGCGCGGCTTGTCGCTGCGGCCGAAACCACGGCGGTCGTAAGCGACGACGCGGTAACCGGCGGCGGTCAGCGCGGGGATCTGCTCCGACCACGACTCCGCCGACAGCGGCCAGCCGTGGATGAGTACGACCGGTCGGCCGGAACCGCCGGTGTCGTCGACGTGCAGTTCGACGTCGTTGAAGAGGCCCTTATGTGCGGTGATCTCAGTCATGACGCCATCGTGATCCGCTGCGGGTCCGATATCGAACAGTTGACCAATCGCCGGAGCGGGGCTAGAGCGCGGCACACTGGGCGCATGAGGCTCGCGTGAACCGGGGAGGCGACCGTGCCCGAAGGTGACAGCGTCTTCCGGCTCGCGGCGCGCCTGCGTGGCCAGGTGTCGGGGAGGCGCATTGTGGCCGGTGAGCTGCGCTCCGGCACGGCGGCGGGGTCGTCGCTCGCCGGCTGGCGGATCGCGGGTCTCGAGACGCATGGCAAGCACCTCATCACCTGGCTCGATCCGGATTTCGCGCTGCATACCCACCTGTTGATGCAGGGATCCTGGACGGTGACCCGGCCGGGCCGGTCGCTTCCGGTACGGGTGCGCCCCGCCGTCCGGGTGCGAGCGGAGTTCGACGACGGCAGCACCCTGTGGGGCATCGACATGCCGGTGGTCGACCTGCTGCGTGCCCGCGACGTCCCCGCGGCTCTCGCGCACCTCGGCCCCGATCCACTGCGCGACGACTGGGATGCGGCCGAGGCGGTGCGCCGCCTCGGCCGTCGGCCGGAGCGGATGTTCGTCGCAGCGCTCCTGGACCAGCGAAACCTCGCCGGACTCGGCAATCTCTGGGTCAACGAGCTCGCGTTCCTCTCCGGCATCCACCCCTTCGATCCCATCGGCATCGCCGACGCGACGTCGCTCGTGGAGCGCGCGGCACGAGTGCTCCGGCTCTCGGCGACGGTTCCGGCGATGTATCAGGTGACGACCGGCAGCACGCGGCGGGGGAGTGCGCACTGGGTGGTGGGCAGAGCCGGCAAGCCGTGCCTCCGCTGCGGCACTCCGATCAGGGTGCGATCCGAGACAGCCGGCGATCCCGAGCGCCGGCGGACCTGGTGGTGCCCGTCGTGTCAGCCGCGGCGGAGGTGACCGGTCAGCCGACGCGGGTCGCTCCGGCACCGCGTTGCAGGGTGGGGGTCGGCTCGACGGAGTCGACGGCATCCTGCATCCGCGAAAGGAAGTCGATGACGGCCTCGGTCGCCTCGGGAGTCGTGTCGTGGGCGACCTGGTGCATGCGGTCGTGCATCGCGGACAACGTGGACCTGACCTCGTCGTCCGCCCGCTCGGTCGGCTCGAGATAGACACTGCGACGATCGCTCGGGTGGGGCACGCGGCGGAGATAGCCGGCGGTCTCGAGTCGGTCGAGCAGACTCGTCGTGCTGGCCGTCGAGATGCCCAGGTACTTCGCGACATCGCCGGGCTTGACCTGGACGCCTCGCGACTGTGCACGAAGCAGCTGTCGTACGACGAGGAGTTCGTTCTCACCCATCGACATCGATTCGCGCGTGCGCCGGCGCATCGCCGCCTCGGCGGCTTGATACAGCCGCAGCGCCTCGAGAGCGCTGGTCGCACGCTCGCGGTCGCTGTCGTAGAAGAAGCCCGTCATGTGTACACCTCCGCGGTCCTGGCTTGTGGTTATAGCTTACCAGATATCTAACTTGACGAGATACTTGCCCACCTAGTAGCGTTTCGATCAAGTCATCCAGCATGTGTGAGGAGCCACCATGGGCCAGCTTTTCTACGGCAACGCGTCCGAGTCGATCGAGATCCCGGACCGTCTGCTCGCGCACCTCAAGGTGCTCGCCGCGACCAAGCTGCGCCG
The DNA here is from genome assembly GCF_049707515.1 of Microbacterium arborescens. Lineage (GTDB taxonomy): Bacteria > Actinomycetota > Actinomycetes > Actinomycetales > Microbacteriaceae > Microbacterium > Microbacterium arborescens_B. Next base: position 527,694 of record NZ_JBNAFI010000001.1, read on the forward strand.
CTCGGAGAGCTTCACGCTCACGTGGCGCCACGGTGCCGACAGTGCTGCAGGACGGTCGACGATCTGGCTGCAGCCCTCGATCCCGCTGCGCTTCGTCTTCGAGTCGGCGGACGCCGACAAGCTCGACTCGGTGCTTCTGAACGAGATGGCGCGCGCCGCGAGCTCATCGGTGGGTCTCGTCGTCGACCTCGCTGACTTCGCAGGACCCGCGGCCACACCGATCGCCACCTCCGCGACGGGACGCGCCGCGACGGCTCGCACCGAGATGGCGGCCGCAGCGTGACTCTGCTCGAACGCGGTCAGGGTGCGCCGCGCATCCTCAGTGCCCGCACCATCACCTGGTCAACCGTCGCGCCCGGGTTCTACGTGGCTTCGACCGACGGGGAGTTCGTCGGCTCGATCGACACCTCATCCGACGGGCATTTCATCGCCCTCGACGGGCACGCGACGCCCATCGGGCGCTACGCGACGCTGAAGGAAGCGCAGCGCTCGCTGCTCACCACCGATGCGCCGGGCAACCGCGCACGTAAGACTCGCGTGCGCCAGCAGCTGCGCATGACCGCCACTGCATCGGGTGCCGTTGCGGGGGCGCTCGCCCTCACCGCCGGCGCGCTCGCCCCGTTCATCTGAGACCGGACGGCCCCGGCCGTCAGCAGAGAGAAGGAGAACGACATGAGCCACGACGACACGAGTCGTGAAACCGACGAGAACGCTTACGAGGGTCCCGATGTCGAGGTGTCGACGTCGGACACCGACAGCGAGGGGACGCGCGAGCCGGGCGGGCTCGGCAAGGATGGCACGATCCCCAGCGACCCGGACGGGGTGGCCGCCGGCCACACCGGAACCGCCTCGACGTTCGAGCCGGAAGAAGACGAGAAGTCCTGAAGACCCCAGCCGAACGCCCGGAGAGCTCCTCTCCGGGCGTTTCGGCGTTCGTCGGGGCGGCTGCCGTTCAGCGAGTCACAGGCCGTCGGCCGGCTCGGTCGCGGAGGACCACTGATCGAAATCATCGGAGTCGGGGGCGATGCGGCCCCAGCTCGAGTCGACCGCCAGGTCGGTCGTGAGCAGGCATGCATATTCGACGCGCACGTCTACGGTGGGGTCGTCGACAGGAACGACGACGTACCAGAGCCCGTCCGGCCGGAACGCCGAGCGCGCGCGGTCGCTTTCGATCGTCGATCGGCTCAGCTGCTCGGATGCCGGGTCGTTGTCCTCTCCGACGGCTGCGAGGCACGCATCCAGCAGTTCCATCGTCGACCGCTTGATGACCGCGGGCGACGGCTCGGGCGTGGGTGTCTCCGTGGCAATCGGCGTGTCAGAGGGGACCGGACTCGTCAATGTCTGCGCCGGTGAGGGAGCGGCGGGAGCAGCGGCATCCGCACCACCTGCGTTCGGCGTCGCGCATCCCGCCAGAGTCAGGGTCGCCGCCGCGAGCAGGGCGCCCAGTGGCGCAAGAAATTGCGATATGGGCCTTGTTGTCGCCACGTGGCTCTCCTCGCTCGTCAGAATCCGTTGCTACTGGTCGGCACTCGGAAGTTGTCGCCCTCGTAGTACCAGATGTGCGGCCAGCGCGCTATGACCGTGTCACGCTCCGCGGCGTCAGCCGTGTAGAAGTGGTGTCCTCGTTGCCGGTTCAGGAATCGAGCGACGGTGACCGTACCGGCTGCTGCCGAGCCGACGGGATAGACGTAGAAGGCTACGCCCTCGTATTTCCACGTGTCAGACCAACGGGCGATGACGTCGTCGCGCTCGGCTGTGTTCGCGGTATAGAAGTGCCCGTCCAGCAATCGGTTCCAGAAGCGGTACAGCGGCACGGTTCCCGGTGCGGGGGACGTGAACGCCGAGTAGGCGGGCCCCTCGAGCGTCCAGATGTGCGGCCACCGGGCGACGACGTTGTCACGCTCGGCCGCGTCGGCGGTCCAGAAGTGCTTGTCGTTCGATGCGCTCCAGAACCGGTATACGGGGGTCGCGTCGGTGGCGGAAGTGACCGGCAATGGTGCCGTCTCGATCAGCCAGGCCGGGTTCCACACGGTGCCTGTGCGGTGCGGTCCGGAGAAGATCGCCAGGTGCAGGTGCGCGTTGCTGACGGTCCGGGGGCGGACGTCGCCGGTGTTGCCGGTGCGTCCGAGCGGCGTCCAACGGAACACCCGCTGGCCCACGCTGACTCGGGGGCTACCTCGTTCCATGTGCAGGTACTCCGAGCGCACGCCGGCCGCATGCTGGACGACGACGAAGACGCCGCGACCGAGGTCCCCGTCGTCGCCGACGGCCGTCACGGTGCCGTCGGCGACCGCGAGGATCGTCGTTCCGATGCGCGGCGTCACGTAGTAGTCCGCGCCGATGTGACCGCTGTAGGTCTGGCCCGGGTAGCCATCCACTCCTGACCCGCGTGAGGCGCGAGTGGCGAAGGGGTAGCCCCAGGTGATCGGCAGCGCAGCGTGCTCGGCGGGTGTCTTGATCGTGTAGGTGAGCGCTTGCGCCGGCACCGCGGATGCCAGCACCAGCGAGCCCGCTGCCACGGTTCCCAGCAGGACCGACCGGCGGCTCACGGCGCGCGCAGCGCGCGGAGTCTCGTTGTCGTCGATCGGCACGAGAGAAACCTAACAGGGTGCTGAGGCCTCGCCGAGGGAGTTCGATGCGCTCGACCCGGGCTGTACATGTTCGTCGACCGCTCGCGCATGGCCGCCCGGGCGGACAAGGGCGACGCCCAAGCCGTCCGCGTAGGCTATGCCCCGTTAAGCTACTGTCAGTAACTTAGGGGGGTGAGATGAACGAGGAAGAACCGCGGCGTCGGATGCCGCGACACGAGCGTCGGACGCAGTTGCTCGCCGCCGCCCGTGAACTGATCCGCGACGCGGGGACCGACCAGTTCACCCTCGGGCGTCTGGCCGAGCGCGCGGGAGTGACCAAGCCGATCGTCTACGACCACTTCGGCGACCGCGCCGGCGCGCTCGCCGAGCTCTATCGCGCGTTCGAGGAGCAGCAGCGCGCGACTCTGACCGCCGCCCTGGCGGGTGCGGACCCGACGCTCGGCTCGGTCTGCGCCGCCGTGGCGGGCGCCTACATCGACTGCTCGCTCGCCGAGGGGCATGAGCTCGCCGACGTCGTGTCGGCGCTGGCCGGCTCGGCGACGCTCGCCGAGGTGCGCCGCGAGGCGGAGGACGCCTACCTCGCGCTGTGCCGCGACGCGCTCGCGACCTGCGGTGGCCGGCTCGATCACGCCGCGGCGCGGGCTGTCATCGGCGCCGGCGACGCTCTCGCGCGAGCGGTGCTCGAACACCGCATCAGCGCCGCATCGGCGCGGTCCTCGCTCTCCCGCGTGCTGCGCGCACTCGCCGACCCATCCGCCGACCGACCGGAGGCAGCATGACTATCTCGCACGATTCCACGCCCGGCGCGGCACACTGGGTGCTCGCTCACCCGCGCTCGTCCTCGTTCAACGCACGACTGTTCCGCGAGGGCGTCGCCGAACTGTCGCAGACGCGCACCGTGGCGACATCCGACCTCTACGCACAGGGTTTCAACCCGGTGTTTCCCGACAGCGAGCTCGACGTCACCCTCGGCACGGCTTCCGGCCCGGCGGGAGGGGAGTACGGCGCGACCCCGTTCCCCGACGACGTGCTTGTAGAGCAGCGCAAGCTCGCCGCAGCCGAGTTGCTCGTGCTGCAGTTCCCGCTGTGGTGGTACGGCCCTCCCGCGATCCTCAAGGGCTGGATCGATCGCGTGCTCACCAACGGCTTCGCCTACGGCGACATGGACCACGAGCTCGGGGTGCCGCGGCGATACGGCGACGGCGGACTGTCAGGCCGGCGAGCGCTCGTCGTCGTCACCGTGGGCGAGGACGAGCGCTCCATCGGCGAACGCGGCATCAGCGGCGACCTCGGCTCGCTCCTGTTCCCGCTCACCCACGGAGCCCTGTGGTACGTCGGCATCGAGACGCTCGACCTGCACGTGGTGTACGACGCCGACGGGCTGGATGCCGCGGGCGTCGACCGCGAGGCCGAGCGCCTGCGCGCACGCATCGCGGGCCTGGGCAGCGAGACGCCGCGTCGATACCGGGCGTTGCGAGACGGCGACTACCGGGAAACGCGGGCGCTCCGCAGCGACATCCATCCCGGCCGGACGGACTTCGGCATCCATCTCGCCGGCTGAGGCTTCAATCACGCCGCTGGGTACGGAGAAGGGGAGCCGGCGAACCGACTCCCCTTCTCCCGTCTGTGCCCCCGACTGGAATCGAACCAGCGACCTTTGGTACCGGAAACCAACGCTCTATCCCCTGAGCTACGGAGGCGTGCCGATCGAGACTATCACCGCGCGCGGTGACGACTCGACCACGTGGGTCAGGGAACGAGCGGTTCCGGGGCGGGCTCGGCTGCGACGACGGGTGCCTCGCTGATCGCCGCGATGTCTGCCGCGAGGCGGTCGGCGAGGTACGCGTGGCCCGCGGTGGAGGGGTGGTCGCGACCCGTCGCGCTCGTGTCGATGACCTCGAGATAGTTGGCGTCGGTGATCCACTGCTCGGCGATGGGGGAGAGGTACCACCAGCCGCGCGCGGCGGCGAGGTCGGCGAGGTCGCGGTCGATACGCGCGGTCTCGGTCTCGATCGGGAGCACCTGCGGTGCCGGACCGAGCACCACGATGCGCGCGTCGGGATAGGTGGCCGCGAGGGCGTCCCACGCCGCGTTCACGGCATCCCGGTAACCTTCGGCGCCCTGCTTCCGATCGTTGATGGAGCCCTGCACGATGACGAGATCAGGGTCGAGCGTCGGGTCGAGCGCGGCGATCCGGTCGCCGAACGCCGGACCGTCGATGCCGGGCTTGAGATAGCCGCTGCCGCGCACGCCGTCGACGATTGTCGTCCAGCCCGTGCGCTCGGCGATCACGTACGCGTATCCGAGGGACGGGTCGGATGCCGCCGAGCCGTAGGTCCACGAGTCGCCGAAGACGAGCACGCGAGCCTGGGGCGGCAGCGCGAGGAGGGGCGCATCGTTCGCGGCGACCGGCCCGGCTGCGGCCGCAACCGGGGTGGCGGTCGGGGCCGCCCACGGACGGAGGAATGCCGTCAGCGCCAGGGCGACGACGGCCGCCGAGATCGCCGAAACGGCCCATACGGTTCTGCTACGGGGACGGGCGCTTCGGCTCTGCACACGCTGAGGGTACGTCATCCGACCGGAGAGGACGCACACGCGGGTCGCACTCCAGCCTGCCATGACCGCTGTCGGCGCCGGCCCGTCAGCCCTGTCGCGCGTGCGAGGATTACCCGGTGCAGCGCATCCTGACCGCCGAGCTCGACCTCCAGCTGAGCGGTCCCGTCGATGTCATCCTGCAGATCGCGGCATCCCGCACGGCGTCGATGCGCGAGGAGCTGCTGAGCATCACGCTCGAAGGCCGCGAGCTGCCAGCGACGGAGATCCTCGACCCGCCCGCCGTCACGGGCGGGAGCCGCATCCACCGCATCGCGGGCGAGGCCGGAACGATCGCGGTCCGGTATCGGGCCGTCGTCGACGGCATCGCCGATCCCGCACCGACGAACGAGCTCGAGACGATCACCTATCTGCGTCCGAGCCGCTATGCCCAGTCCGACGAGGTCTTCGCGCACGCGCGACGGCAGTTCCGCGGTCTGCAGGGGCGCGAGCTCGTCTCGGCGATCAGCGACTTCGTCGCCACCAGCACGACGTACGCGCCGGGACTCAGCCTCGGCACCGACTCGGCGGTCACGACCCTCGCGAGCGGTCAGGGTGTGTGCCGCGACTACGCCCACCTGGTCATCGCGCTGCTGCGCGCGATGGACGTGCCCGCCCGCTATGCCGCCTGTTACGCGCCCGGACTGCGCCCCATGGACTTCCATGCGGTCGCCGAGGCGTACCTGGACGGTGCCTGGCACGTCGTCGACGCGACGCGACTGTCGAACCGTCGCGGCCTCGTACGCATCGCGACCGGACGGGATGCCGCCGACTGCGCATTCCTGAGCTTCTACGGCGGCAACGTCGCCCTCACGCACCTCCGGGTCGACGCCGAGGTCGCGGGGGGCGATGCCGCGTTCGACGACCCGGCTCGCGACGACCACGAGGCGTTCGTCACCATCGCCTGATCTCGTCGGGTCCCGCGTTCATCGTCGGGGCACGGTGGCGCGCCTAGAATCGGAGGGCTATGAATCCCGATGCCCTCGCCGAAGCCCTCCTGTCCGTCGTCGCCCCGCTCGCCGAGGCGCGACGCCCCGGGTCGAGCGATGGCCTCAGCGCCGCCGATTTCGTGTTCGAGCGCCCCAAGAACCGCGATCACGGCGACTGGGCCTCCAACGCCGCGATGAAGCTCGCGAAGCGGGTCGGCGCGAACCCGCGCGAGTTCGCCGCCGAGATCGCCGCGGCGCTCGCCGAGACTCCGGGTGTGGCATCCGTCGAGGTCGCCGGCCCCGGCTTCATCAACATCCGCCTGGATGCCGCTGCCGCGGGCGCCCTCGCTCGCCAGATCGTCGAGGCGGGCGACGCGTTCGGCCGCAACGACAGTCAGGCCGGCAACTCCATCAACCTCGAGTTCGTCAGCGCCAACCCCACGGGGCCGCTGCACATCGGCCACACGCGGTGGGCCGCTCTCGGCGATGCCATCGCGCGCCTCCTGCTCGCGAGCGGCGCAGAGCTGGTGCGCGAGTTCTACATCAACGACGCCGGCGCGCAGATGCAGCGCTTCGGGCGGTCGGTGCTCGCCAGCGCGAAGGGCGAGCCCACGCCCGAGGACGGCTACCCCGGTGCCTACATCGACGACCTCGCGCGGCGCGTGCTCGCGGCCCGGCCCGATCTGCTCGAGCTGGCGCAGGAGGAGCAGGAGCAGGTCGCGCTCGACCTCGGCTACGAGCTCCAGATGGCGGATCTGAAGGACTCGCTCGAGAAGTTCAACGTGCACTTCGATGTGTTCTTCAGCGAGCGTCTGCTCCACGCGAGTCCCGCCGACGGCGGCCCGAGTCTCGTCGACCAGGCCGTCGACCGCCTGCGCGCGCAGGGGCACGTCTTCGACCAGGACGACGCCGTGTGGGTGCGAACGACCGACTTCGGCGACGACAAGGACCGCGTCATCCGCCGCTCCAATGGCGAATACACCTACTTCGCCGCGGACGCGGCGTACTACCTCAACAAGGGCGACCGCGGGTTCGCGCACAAGATCTACCTCCTCGGCGCCGACCACCACGGCTACGTCCACCGCCTGAAGGCGCTCGCGGGCGCGGCGGGCGACGACCCCGAGAAGGACATCGAGGTGCTGATCGGCCAGCTGGTGTCGATCAACGGCGCACGGCTGTCCAAGCGCGCCGGCAACATCATCGAGCTCGACGACCTGCGCGACTGGCTCGGCACCGACGCACTGCGCTACTCCCTCGCCCGCTACCCCGCGGACTCGCCGCTGACGCTCGACCCCGAGATCCTGCAGAAGCGCACGAACGACAACCCCGTGTTCTACGTGCAGTACGCCCACGCCCGCACGCACAACGTCGCGCGCAATGCCGCCGACTCGGGCGTGGCGCGCGACGCGTTCGCTCCGGAGATGCTCGACCACGAGACCGAGTCGGCGCTGCTCGGGGCGCTGCAGGAGTTCCCCCGCATCGTCGCGTTCGCGGCCGAGCTGCGCGAGCCGCACCGCGTGGCCCGCTACCTCGAAGAGCTCGCGAGCCTCTACCACCGTTGGTACGACACGTGCCGGGTCACGCCGCTGGGCGACGAGGAGGTCACCGACCTCCACCGCACGCGGCTCTGGCTCAACGACGCGACGGGTCAGGTGCTGCGAAACGGTCTCGACCTGCTGGGCGTCAGCGCTCCCGAGCGGATGTGACCGACGTGAGCGGTGACGCCCAACCGACCCTTCCGCTCCCCGAGGCGACCGCCGCTCCCGCGCGCCGCCGGCGCCGCGCACTCCCGTGGCTCATCGCGCTCATCGTGGTCATCGGCCTCGCGGTCGCGGCCTGGTTCATCGCCGAGAGCGTCACGCGCAGCATCCTGACCAACACCGTGCGCGAGCAGGTGATCACCCAGCTCGCACTGCCGGAGGACCAGCAGATCGACGTCGGGTTCGACGAGCCGGTGCTCCCGCAGGTCATCGGAGGGCGCCTCGAACGCCTCGACATCGCGAGCGACGACGTGCCCCTCGGAGACGTCCTCGCCGACGTGTTGGTGCGTGCGAGCGATGTGCCGATCCGCGGCGACGGCGACATCGGGTCCGCCGACGCCACCGTCGTCTTCGCGGAGGACCAGCTCGAGACCCTGCTCTCGCAGGTATCCGGCGTCTCGGGGGCCGGGCTGGTGCTGGACCCCCCGAACGTGACGGTGGAGGTCGAGATGCCGATCTTCGCGGTCTCGGTGGCGGTGGGCCTCGACCTGGCGCCGAGCGCCGTCGACGGCGACATCGTGCTGACGCCGACGGCGGTGCGGCTGGGCAATGCCGAGTTGACCGGAGACGCGCTGCGTGACCGCTTCGGCTCCGTCACCGACGGTGTCGTGCGCGACTACCCCATCTGCATCCGAGATCGGCTGCCCGCCGGGCTGACGCTGCGCGAGGTCCGAGTGGAGCCGGGTGCGCTGGTGGCGGAGGTCGATGTCGACGGGGCGATCATCCGCGACGCCTCGCTCCAGGCCGAAGGCACCTGCGGCTGACCCGGGAGGGCTCATGACAGCAGCGGGTGATGCGCGCCCCGCGCCACTGATCGTGGCGGATGCCGCGGCGTGGCGCGCGTGGCTCGACGCGAACGAAACGGCATCCGACGGTGTGCAGCTGGTCCTCGCCAAGAAAGACGTCGTGCTCCCGACGTCGCTGACGTACGCCGAGGCGCTGGAGGAGGCGCTCTGCAGCGGCTGGATCGACGGCCGACGGAACGCGCGCGACGCGAGCACCTTCCTGCAGCTGTTCACTCCGCGCCGAGCCCGCTCGATCTGGTCCGAGCGCAACGTCGGGCTGATCCAGCGACTCGTCGCCGAGGGACGGATGCGTCCGCGTGGGCAGCGCGAGATCGACCGCGCGCGTGCCGACGGCCGCTGGGACCGTGCCTACGCGGGGCAGGCCTCCGCAGCCGTGCCGCCGGACCTGGAGGCGGCGCTGGCGGACGAGCCCGAGGCATCGCGACGCTTCGCGGCCCTCGGCGCGGCAGCCCGGTACTCCGTGTTGCACCCCATACTGAGCGCCCCGTCGGATGCCGCTCGGGCCGCCCGCGTGCGGCGTGCGGTCGCGCGTCTGGTGGGGGAGGGCGACGTCTCCTCGCGGCATTGACGCGTCGACGCCCGTGACGTCGCGGCCCGCCGGAGCGTCCGACGCCGGGCGTCACGCGAGCCGGGCCCGCACGGCGCGTGTCCTAGACTGGCGGCACCGTCGCGGCCCCGTCTGCCGCGTGGTCAGCGTCTCTCCCGATTGGTGTTCCCGTGTCCGCGTCCGACGTCCGTCCTGCCGTGCCGGAATGGCTGCTCCCTCCCGACGACGCCAACGAGCTCGTCGAATCGGTCTGGCCGCCGCTCGCTGGGCGTGATGACGCCGGAACGCTGACGATCGGCGGTGTCACCGCGACCGACCTCGCCGAGCAGTTCGGCACACCGCTGTACGTGCTCGACCAGGACGCCGTCGTGGCTCAAGCGCGACGCGTCCGCGAGGCTTTCGACGACGCGGCCGCCCGACAGGGCACGACCGCGCGCGTCTATTACGCGAGCAAGGCGTTCCTGAGCACCGAGATCGTGCGCTGGGTGACGGCCGAGGGGCTCGCGGTCGATGTCGCGACCGGAGGAGAGCTCGCGGTCGCGACCGCAGCGGGCGCCGACCCGACCCGTATCGGGCTGCACGGCAACAACAAGTCACGTCTCGAACTCACACGCGCCGTCGAGCTCGGCATCGGCTCCGTCATCGTCGACAGCCTCGTCGAGATCGACCGACTCGCCGAGATCGCTGCGGCTCGCGGCGCGGTTCAGCCCGTGCTCGTCCGCGTCAACAGCGGTGTGCACGCTGAGACGCACGACTTCCTCGCGACGGCGCACGAGGACCAGAAGTTCGGCTTCGCACTCACCGATGCCGAGGCGGTCGTCGCCCGCATCCGCGAACTCCCGTCGTTGCGCTTCATCGGGCTGCACTGCCACATCGGATCGCAGATCTTCGGCACCGCGGGCTTCGCCGAGTCGGCCTCGCGCCTCGTGGCCGTCCACGCCCGCCTGCTCGCGGGCGGCGACGTGCCCATGCTGAATCTCGGCGGCGGCTTCGGAATCGCCTACACGAGCGTGGACGACCCGACTCCGATCGAGGAACTGGCCGACGGCATCGTCGCGGCCGTCGCCCGCGAGTGCGCCGTCCACGGCATCCCGCTCCCGGCCCTCGCCTTCGAGCCCGGCCGAGCGATCGTCGGCCGGGCCGGTGTGACCCTGTACGAGGTGGGCACCACCAAGCCGGTGCGCGTCAGCGACGACCTCGAACGGCTCTACGTGAGCGTCGACGGCGGGATGAGCGACAACGCGCGTCCGGCCCTCTACGGCGCGGCCTACTCGGCCCGCGTGGCGAACCGCACCAGCGTCGCACCCGCGGCGCTCGCGCGCGTCGTCGGGCGGCACTGCGAGTCGGGGGACATCGTCGTCGACGCCGAGTACCTGCCGGCCGACGTCGCTCCGGGCGACCTGCTGGCCGTTCCCGCGACGGGCGCCTACTGCTTCTCACTCGCCAGCAACTACAACTACGTCCCGCGCCCGCCCGTCGTCGCCGTCTCGAACGGCCGCGCGCGGGTGATCGTCCGCGGCGAGACGATCGACGACCTGCTCGCCCGCGATGCGGGCATTCCCACAGAAGGAGCCGAATGCGACGTACTGAGCGAACGGAGCGAGTCGAAGTGACGGACTACCGCCGCCTGCGCGTGGCCCTGCTCGGAGCCGGCGCCGTCGGCTCGCAGGTCGCCGCGCTGCTGCTCAAGCACCAAGACGAGCTCGCCGACCGGGCCGGGGCCGCCCTCGACCTCATCGGGATCTCGGTGCGCGACCTCGACGCGCCCCGAGACGTCGACCTGCCGCGCGAGCTGCTGACGACGGACCCCGAGTCGCTGCTCGTCGGCTCCGACATCGTCATCGAGCTGATGGGCGGCATCGAGCCCGCTCGCACGAGCATCCTGAAGGCGATCGGCGCCGGTGCCGACATCGTGACGGCGAACAAGGCCCTGCTCGCCACGCACGGCCCCGAGCTGTTCGAGGCGGCCGACCAGGTCGGCGCGTCGATCTACTACGAGGCGGCTGCTGCCGGCGCCATCCCGATCATCCGACCGCTGCGCGACTCGCTCGCCGGAGACCGGGTGCAGCGCATCATGGGCATCGTCAACGGCACGACGAACTACATCCTCGACCGGATGGACCGCGAGGGCTCGGACTTCGCCGACGTGCTCGCCGATGCGCAGGCCCTCGGGTACGCCGAAGCCGACCCCACGGCCGACGTCGAAGGTTATGACGCGGCGCAGAAGGCGGCGATCCTCGCGTCGCTGGCCTTCCACACCGCGGTGCCGCTGGACGCCGTCCATCGCGAGGGCATCACCCGGATCGACGCCGACATGATGGATGCCGCCCGCAAGGCCGGATACGTCATCAAACTCCTCGCCGTCTGCGAGCGGCTCTCCAACGCCGAGGTGTCTCCCTCGGGCGAGACCATCTCCGTGCGCGTGTACCCCGCACTCGTGCCGCGTGAGCACCCGCTCGCGAGCGTGCACGGCGCCAACAACGCCGTGTTCGTGCAGGCCGAGGCGGCGGGCGACCTGATGTTCTACGGTGCGGGCGCCGGTGGCGTGCAGACCGCGTCGGCGGTCCTCGGCGACGTGGTGTCGGCGGCCCGCCGTCACATCGCCGGCGGCGTCGGCGTGGGCGAATCCACGCGGGCCAACCTGCCCGTCGTTCCCATCGGCCACGTGACCACGCGGTACCAGATCACCCTCGAGGTGGAAGACCGCCCGGGCGTGCTCGCCGCGGTGGCGGGACTGCTCAGCGACGGACGCGTCTCGGTCGCCACGCTCGAGCAGACGATCGTCACGGCAGGCGACGTGCAGACGGCGCGTCTGGTGATCGGGACGCACACGGCCCGCGAGCAGGACCTCAGCGACGCGGTCGCCTCGCTCGGCGAGAGCGGCGTCGTTCAGCGCGTGGTCTCGGTGCTGCGGGTGGAGGGGGACTGAGGTGGTTCATCTCTGGCAGGGCGTGATGCGCGAGTTCGCGGATCGCCTCGACGTGACCGACTCCTCGACGGTCGTCAGCCTCGGCGAAGGCGGCACGCCTCTCGTCCCCGCACGCGAGCTGTCACGCCTCACCGGCGCCGACGTCTGGGTGAAGTTCGAGGGGATGAACCCCACCGGCTCCTTCAAGGACCGCGGCATGACGGTGGCGCTCTCCCGCGCGGTCGAGCACGGGGCCGAGGCCGTCATCTGCGCCTCGACGGGCAACACCTCCGCTTCGGCGGCGGCGTACGCGGCGCACGCCGGGATCACGGCCGCCGTCCTCGTCCCCGAGGGCCGGATCGCGATGGGCAAGCTGAGCCAAGCCGTCGCGCACGGCGGCACGCTCATCCAGATCCGCGGCAACTTCGACGACTGCCTCGAGATCGCGCGCGAACTCGCCGACCACTACCCGGTGCACCTGGTCAACTCGGTCAACCCCGACCGCATCGACGGACAGAAGACCGCCGCCTACGAGATCGTCTCGCAACTGGGCGACGCGCCGGACTTCCACTTCGTCCCCGTCGGCAATGCCGGCAACTACACCGCGCACGCGCGCGGCTATCGCGACGAGGCGTCACGCGGTGCCGCGACGCGCGTCCCGCGGATGTTCGGCCTGCAAGCGGCCGGCTCGGCGCCGCTCGTGCGCGGGGAGGTCGTGAAGAGCCCCGACACGATCGCGACCGCGATCCGCATCGGCAATCCTGCGTCGTGGAGTCTCGCCCTCGAGGCGCGGGATGCGACCCAGGGATGGTTCGGCGCCATCGACGACACCCGCATCCTCGCCGCGCAGAAGCTCCTCGCCAGCACCGCCGGCGTGTTCGTCGAGCCCGCCTCCGCGATCACCGTCGCGGGTCTCCTCGACCGGGCCGAGGCGGGCGTCATCCTCGCCGGTGCGAAGGTCGTGCTCACCGTCACCGGTCACGGCCTGAAGGACCCGCAGTGGGCGCTGCGCAATGCCGACGGCACCGACGCCGAGCCGATCGTCGTCGACGCGACGACCTCGGAAGTGGCCTCCGTCCTCGATCTCGCACCGCAGGCGACGGCATGAGCCGGTCGGTCCAGGTCCGCGTTCCCGCGACGAGCGCCAACCTCGGTCCGGGCTTCGACACGCTCGGACTCGCTCTCAGCGTCTACGACGAGCTGATCGTCACCGAGCTGCCCGAGCCCGGCCTCGAGATCACGGTGTCGGGCGAGGGTGCCGCCGATGTGCCCACCGATGCCTCGCACCTGGTCGTGCGGGCGATGGCCTATGCGTACGAGGCGTTCGGCCGGACGATGCCCGGCGTCCGCCTCGAGGCCCGCAACGCCATCCCGCACGGGCGCGGCATGGGGTCGTCGGGGGCCGCGGTCGTGTCGGGGCTGCTCGCGGCCAAGGGACTGCTCGCGGGCGACGTCGAGATCGGTGCCGATGCTCTGCTGCGTCTCGCGACCGAGCTCGAGGGACATCCCGACAACGTCGCGCCCGCGCTGTTCGGCGGCCTCACGATCGCGTGGGTCGACGAGCACGGTCCGCAGCACAAGAAGCTTCTCGTGCACCGCGGCGTCGCGCCGCTGGTGTTCGTGCCGGACTTCACGATGTCGACATCCGTCGCCCGCGGCTTCGACCCCCTTCAGGTCACGCGCGAAGACGCGATCTTCAACCTCTCGCGCTCGGCGCTGCTCGTCGCTGCCCTCACGCAGAGCCCCGATCTGCTGCTCGCCGCGACCGAGGACAAGCTCCACCAGTCGTACCGCGCCCAGGCGATGGTCGAGACCGACAAACTCGTCCGGGCGCTCCGGGCCGAAGGTTTCGCGGCCGTCGTGTCGGGCGCAGGTCCCAGCGTGCTGGTGCTGGCGGACGGCCCGGGGCAGCGCCTGGCGGCCGCCGAGGTGGCCGCGAATACCACAGACACCCCGTGGGATGCGCGGATGCTCGCGGTCGATGTGCGCGGTGGTATGGTGAGGGACCATACGGAGGGTTCCACACCACTGTGATCTGAGCCTCCGTCGCAATTCTGCGAATCACCGCGAACACCCCTGATCCATACCCCGTGCCGTCGGCCGGAAGCGTGTGGCAGGTGGAGGGCGCCCGCCGTGGACGGCGCCGGACGCGGTTCTGTCATATCCACCGTGTAAGAGGAGAACTCGTGGAGTCCAACTCCGAGAACCTGACGATCGACGAGACCGTCGACGCCCCGACCGACGGGGTCGTCGAGCAGCGGGATGCCGTCGCCGAGACGCCCGCGGCGAACGCCCCCACCGGGGCCCCCACACCCGAGGACACTGCGGCCGAGGACGCGGCGCCCGAGGAGGAGACCGTCGAGGTCGCCGCCGCTGAGGCCCCGTCGGAGTCCGCCGCAGCGGCATCCGACGAGCAGAGCGCGCCGGAAGAGACGGCTGCGACTGCCGAGCAGGCGCCGGCCGAGCCCGTCGCCGCCGACCCCGCCGAGAAGCCGGCGAAGGCGCCGCGCAAGCGTGCCCCGCGCCGCGCGAAGAGCACGGACGTCGCGCCCGCCGCCGCTGCCGACGAGACGCCGGCCGCCGCCGAGCCCGCCACGGACGCGCCCGCCGCGGCCGCTGCGGACGACGACGCAGCCGTGAGCGACGCCGCACCCGCCGCTACGCCCGCCGCGGACGAGGCGCCGGCCGCCGCCGAGGCGCAGCCCGCTGCCGGCGCCGCGCCGGCCGCGAATACCGAGCCGACGGAGGCCGATGAGGCCCCGAAGAAGCCGGCCCGCGGACGTGGCCGCGGCCGCAACGTGAAGAAGGACGTCGAGGCCGACGCTGCGCCCGTCGCCGACACGACGACCGGAGCCGCCGAGGCAGCGACGACCGACGACGCTCCCGAGATCCCGGCCGAGCAGGCCGCGGAAGGCGAGACGCCCTCCGATGAGACGGCGAAGTCCGACGCCGGCGACGGCGAGGGCGAGTCGACCGGTCGCTCGCGCAGCCGCTCGCGCAGCCGCAACCGCAACCGCAACAAGGACGGCGCGCAGAACGGCGCCGCGGGCAACCAGAACCAGGCCGGCCAGAACCAGGGCGGCAACCAGCACCAGGCCGGCCAGAACCAGGGCGGTCAGAATCAGGGCGGAAACACCGGCCCCGATGACGACGACGCGTCGGGCCAGAACGGCCGCGGCCGCCAGCGCAACAAGCGGCGCAGCCAGGGCGGTGGCGACGAGTTCGACACCGAGATCAACGACGACGACATCCTCATCCCGATCGCGGGTGTGCTCGACGTGCTCGACAACTACGCGTTCGTGCGCACGACCGGCTACCTTCCCGGCACGCAGGACGTCTACGTCTCGCTCGGACAGGTCAAGAAGTACAACCTGCGCAAGGGCGACGCCGTCGTCGGTGCGATCAAGCAGCCGCGCGAGGGCGAGCAGTCGAGCCGCCAGAAGTACAACGCGCTCGTGAAGGTCGACTCGATCAACGGCCTGTCGGTCGAGGATGCCGCGGGACGCGTCGAGTTCGGCAAGCTCACGCCGCTGTACCCCCAGGAGCGCCTGCGTCTCGAGACCGGTCCCGAGAAGCTCACCCAGCGCATCATCGACCTCGTCGCCCCGATCGGCAAGGGTCAGCGCGGCCTCATCGTCGCGCCCCCCAAGGCCGGCAAGACGATCGTGCTGCAGCAGATCGCGAACGCGATCGCGCAGAACAACCCCGAGGTCCACCTCATGGTCGTGCTCGTCGACGAGCGCCCCGAAGAGGTCACCGACATGCAGCGCACGGTGAAGGGCGAGGTCATCGCCTCGACGTTCGACCGTCCGGCCGAGGACCACACCACGGTCGCCGAACTCGCCATCGAGCGCGCGAAGCGTCTCGTGGAGCTCGGCCGCGATGTCGTGGTGCTGCTCGACTCGATCACGCGTCTCGGCCGCGCCTACAACCTGTCGGCACCGACGTCGGGTCGCGTGCTCACGGGTGGTGTCGACGCCTCGGCTCTCTACCCGCCCAAGCGCTTCTTCGGTGCTGCGCGCAACATCGAGAACGGCGGCTCGCTGACGATCCTCGCGACGGCGCTCGTCGAGACCGGATCCAAGATGGACGAGGTCATCTTCGAGGAGTTCAAGGGCACCGGCAACAGCGAGCTGCGCCTCTCGCGCCAGCTCGCCGACAAGCGCATCTTCCCGGCCGTCGATGTCAACGCATCGTCCACGCGTCGCGAGGAGATGCTGCTGTCGCCTGACGAGGTGAAGATCACGTGGAAGCTGCGCCGGGCCCTGGCCGGTCTCGACCAGCAGCACGCGCTCGGCGTCATCCTCGACAAGCTCAAGGAGACGCAGTCCAACGTCGAGTTCCTCGTGCAGATGCAGAAGTCGATCCCGGCGACCGCCACGCACTCCGGCGGGCACGACAACAGCATCCGCTGATCGTGTTCGAGTCCGTCCGGGGGCTGCTCGACGAGCACCGCGCGGTTCAGGAGGAGCTCTCCGACCCCGCGGTGCACGCCGACGCGGCACGCGCCAAGCGCGTCAACCGTCGGTACGCCGAGCTGTCGCGGATCGTCGCGGCCCACGATGCGTGGGTCGCGGCGTCCGACGACCTCGCGGCCGCTCGTGAGCTCGCTCGCGAGGACGATGCCTTCGCCGCCGAGATCCCCGCCCTTGAGGAGGGGCTGCGCGAGGCGCAGGAACGCCTGCGCCGCCTGCTCATCCCGCGCGATCCCGACGACGCGCGCGACGTCATCATGGAGATCAAGCAGGGCGAGGGGGGAGCGGAGTCCGCTCTGTTCGCCGCCGATCTGCTGCGGATGTACATGCAGTACGCGGCCTCTCGAGGATGGAAGACCGAGCTGCTCGAGCGCAACGAGTCCGACCTCGGCGGGTACAAGGACGTCCAGGTCGCGATCAAGGGCTCGTCGTCGGATCCGTCGCAGGGCGTGTGGGCGCACTTGAAGTACGAGGGCGGCGTGCACCGCGTGCAGCGAGTTCCGGCGACGGAGTCGCAGGGGCGCATCCACACGTCGACCACCGGCGTGCTCGTGTTCCCCGAGGTCGATGAGCCGGAAGAGATCACGATCGACCCGAACGACCTGAAGATCGACGTCTTCCGCTCGTCGGGCCCGGGCGGTCAGTCGGTCAACACGACCGACTCGGCGGTGCGCATCACGCACGTGCCGACCGGCATCGTCGTGTCGATGCAGAACGAGAAGAGCCAGCTGCAGAACCGCGAGGCGGGCATGCGGGTGCTGCGGGCACGGCTGCTCGCGAAGCAGCAGGAAGAGCGGGATGCCGCGGCATCCGACGCCCGTCGCTCGCAGATCCGCGGGATGGACCGCTCCGAGCGCATCCGCACATACAACTTCCCCGAGAACCGCATCGCCGATCACCGCACCGGGTACAAGGCCTACAACCTCGATCAGGTGATGGACGGTGCGCTCGGACCCGTCGTCGAGAGCTGCATCGCCGCCGACGAGGAAGCGCGTCTCGCGGCCCTCGCCGACGACTGACCCCTGCTTCTCCTCGGCGCCCGTCGACTCGCCGGCATCTGCGGATGTCGCGAGCCCGGCACCCCCGTTTCCGACGGATCGACGGGGGCGAGGGTGAGTCAGATGTGGTACTCGGGAGCGGTGAGCATGGCTCGTGTGTCCTCGCCCTCACCGCGTGGCCGCGGCCGGGCGGGGACGCCGACCAGCACCGAGTCGGGCGGAGCGTCCTTCGTGACGACGGCGTTGGCCCCGACGACGCTGTGGGCGCCGATCGTGATAGGTCCGAGGATCTTGGCGCCCGCGCCGACGGCCACGCCGTCCTCGAGCGTCGGGTGACGTTTGCCGGCGTGACGCGTCCTGCCGCCGAGGGTCACACCGTGGTACAGCATGACGTCGTCGCCGACGACGGCCGTCTCGCCGATGACGACGCCCATGCCGTGGTCGATGAAGAAGCGGCGCCCGATGCGCGCGCCGGGGTGTATCTCAATGCCGGTCAGGAGACGGGTCAGCTGCGACCCGGCGCGCGCGAGGAGGCGCGCGCGCCGGAGCCACAGCCGGTGCGTGATGCGGTACGACCACACCGCGTGCAGCCCCGGGTACAGCAGCGCGATCTCGAGGCTGCTGCGTGCCGCGGGGTCGCGGAGCTTCGCGGCGGCCAGATCTTCGCGGATGCGCGCTCGGAGCGAGGTCATCAGTCTTCGCGCAGGTCCTCGAACAGCGGGGTCGAGAGGTAGCGCTCACCGAACGACGGGATGATCACGACGATGTTCTTGCCCTCGGCCTCGGGACGCGCCGCGACCTGCAAAGCCGCCCAGACGGCCGCACCGGACGAGATGCCGACGAGGATGCCTTCCTTCGACGCGACCTCGCGCGCGACGCGTACGGCATCGTCGAAGGTGACATCCTGAACTTCGTCGATGACGCTCTGGTCGAGGATCGGCGGGATGAAGTTCGGGCCGATGCCCTGGATCTTGTGGGGTCCGGGCTTGCCCTCGGTCAGCAGCGGCGAGTCCTTCGGCTCGACCGCGACGACCTGCACGTCGGAGACGCGCTCCTTGAGCACCTGACCGACGCCCGTGATCGTGCCGCCCGTGCCGATGCCGGCGACGAAGTAGCCGATCTGTCCATCGGTGTCGCGGAGGATCTCCTCGGCCGTCGTGCGGCGGTGCACGTCGGGGTTGGCCTCGTTGGCGAACTGCTTCGCGAGCACGGCCCCCGGCGTCTCGGCAGCGATCTTCTCAGCCTCCGAGACGGCGCCCTTCATACCGAGCGAGGGGTCGGTCAGCACGAGCTCGGCGCCGTAGGCCTTGAGCAGCAGGCGGCGCTCGGTCGACATCGACGAGGGCATCGTGAGGATCACGCGGTAGCCGCGCGCGGCCCCCACCATCGCCAGCGCGATGCCGGTGTTGCCGCTGGTTCCCTCGACGATCGTGCCGCCGGGCTGCAGCGCGCCGGCCTTCTCCGCGGCGTCGACGATGGCGATGCCGAGGCGGTCCTTGACCGAGGACGCGGGGTTGTAGAACTCGAGCTTGGCGAGCACGGTGCCGGGCAGGCCTTCGCTGACGCGGTTCAGTCGCACGAGAGGCGTGTTGCCGTACGCGGTGGTGATGTCGGGGTGGATGCCGTGGGTGACCGGGTCGGACATGTCTGCCTTTCGGGGTTTTCGAGCGGATGCCGCGTCGCGGCGGGATCGTCGCCCAGCCTATTGTCGCCATCCGATGAGGGCGCCGAATGTGACGAAGCCGCGCTGCTGACTAGGCTTGTCGGCGCCATGAGCACCGCGCCCGTCTCTGCACCGACCCTGACCGAGGTCCTGCGTGCCGCGACCGCCGAGCTCGAGGCCGCGTTCGTCCCCACCCCGCAGGTCGACGCCGAGCTGCTCGCCGCCCACGTCCTCGGGGTCGGCCGGGGCGAGCTGTCGGCCGCCGTCTTCCGCGGCGACGCCATCGACCGCGAAGACGCCGAACGACTCGCCGACCTCGTCGCCCGGCGCGCCGCGCGCGAGCCCCTGCAGCACCTCACGGGGCTGGCGCCGTTCCGCCACCTCGAGCTGCGGGTCGGACCCGGCGTGTTCGTCCCGCGCCCCGAGACCGAGTCGGTCGCGCAGATCGCGATCGACCTGCTCCGTGCGGCGGCCGGGCCCGAACCCGTCGCCGTCGACCTCGGCACCGGCTCGGGTGCCATCGCCCTCGCTCTGGCGACCGAGGTGCCCCATGCGCGGGTTCATGCCGCCGAGAACTCCGTCGACGCCTTCATCTGGACGAAGGAGAACTTCGCCCTGGTGGGCGCCTCGAACGCGCGACTCGCCTTCATCGACCTCGAGCACGCCTTCCCCGAGCTCGACGGAACGGTCTCGGTGCTGGTCTCGAACCCGCCCTACGTCCCCGACGACGCGGTGCCCCGCGACCCCGAGGTGCGGCTGTGGGACCCGCCGGCCGCGCTGTACGGCGGAGCCGACGGGCTCGACGTGGTGCGGACGCTCTCGCGGGTCGGACTGCGTCTCGTGCATCCGGGCGGCAGCATCGTCATCGAGCACGGCGAGCTGCAGGGAGCCGCCATCCGCGCGATCCTGGCCGCCGACGGGTGGTCGGCGGCGGCGACGCATCCCGATCTGACCCTGCGTGACCGCACGACGACAGCCGTCCGTTCCTGAGCCCCGGCGGGCGCCGCCGTACACTGGAGCGGTCATGTCTCCCGTTTTCGACTGCCGCGACGAGACCCAGGTCCTTCCCGGCATGCGCCAGGCGCGCCAGGCCATCGGTCGCGGCGACCTCATCGTCCTGCCCACCGACACCGTCTACGGCATCGCCGCCGACGCCTTCAGCGCGTCCGCCGTCGCCAAGCTGCTCGCGGCGAAGGGCAGGGGCCGCCAGTCGCCGCCCCCGGTCCTCGTGGCCGGCATCTCCACGATGCGCGCCCTCGTGGCCGAGGTTCCCGAACCGGTCGAGCGGCTCGTCGAGGCCTTCTGGCCCGGCGGTCTCACCATCGTCCTGCCCGCCCAGCCCTCGTTGTCGTGGGACCTGGGTGAGACGCGCGGCACCGTCGCCGTGCGCATGCCCGCCGACCGCTTCGCCCTCGAGCTCCTCGAGGAGTGCGGACCCCTGGCGGTCTCGAGCGCGAACCTCACCAAGATGAGCGCCGCGGTCTCGATCGATGACGCGGTGGGCATGCTGGGTGAGAGCGTGTCGGTCTACCTCGACGGGGGACCGGCCGCGACCGGCATCGCCTCGACGATCGTCGACGCGACCACTCTCATCGGCACCGACCCCGCGCCGGTCCGCGTCCTGCGCGAGGGTGCCGTCAGTCGCGAGGCGCTGCGCGACGTGCTCGGCGACCTGCTCGAACCCGACCCCGAGCCCGAGCACGCCGAGGCTGCGAACCGCACCCCCATGGAACCGGGCTCGCCGGGACGCGCCGGCGAGGCCGCCGGCGGCAGCGTCGCGTGAGGCTCTACCTGGCCACATTCGTGGTCACGGCCGTGGTGACCTTCGGGTTGACGTGGCTCGTTCTCAAGGTGAGCCTGCGCTACCGCCTGTATCCCGCCATCCGGGAGCGGGATGTCCACAAGACGCCGACGCCGCGGCTCGGCGGGGTCGGCATGTTCCTCGGGGCGACCGCCGTCATCCTGGCGTCATCGCAGATCCCCTTCTTCGCGATCTTCTGGGCCAGACCCGAACCGATCTGGGCGATCCTCGCGGCCACCGCCCTCATCGTGGCCGTCGGCGTCGCGGACGACCTGTGGGATCTCGACTGGCTCATCAAGCTGGGCGCACAGTTCGCCGCCGCCGCGATCGTCGTCGGTTTCGGGGGAGTGCAGCTCTACACCATCCCCGTCGGCGGGCAGACGGTCGTCTCGAGCGCCGCGAGCTTCACGATCACGGTGTTCTCCATCGTCGTGGTGATGAACGCCGTCAACTTCATCGACGGGCTCGACGGTCTCGTCGCGGGCGTCGCGCTGATCGCCAACGGCGTGTTCTTCACCTACACCTATCTGCTGGGCCGCGACTTCGGCGCCAGCAGCTACGCGAACCTCGCCTCGTTCCTCGCCGTCGTGCTGCTCGGGGTCTGCGCCGGCTTCCTGCCGCTGAACTGGAACCCCGCGAAGCTGTTCATGGGAGACTCCGGCGCTCTCATGATCGGCCTGCTCATGAGCTGCTCGGCCATCCTCGTCACCGGCACGCTCGTCCCCGCCACCGGCGACAACGACGTCTTCGGTCGCTCACAGCTGCTGGGAGCGTTCATCCCCATCCTGTTGCCCGTCGTCGTCGTGCTCCTGCCCCTGCTCGACTTCGGGATGGCCGTCATCCGCCGGATGTCGCGCGGGAAGTCGCCGTTCTCGCCCGACCGCAAGCACCTCCATCACCGCATGCTCGACATGGGCCACAGCGACCGCGACGCCGTCCTGGTCTTCTACGCCTGGACGACCGTGGTCAGCCTGTCGGTCCTGCTGATGTACATCGGCACGACGGCGGGGTGGCCGGGCGACTACCTCTTCGGTCTCGGCTTCCTCATCCTCGGCGTCGCCGCCTGCCTCGTCGTGACCTTCATCCCCGCACGCCCCCTGCGCCCGACCTCCCTCGTGAAAGAGCCCTCCTCGTGACTGCGAACACCCCTGACCCGAACGATCGCCGCCGCATCTCCAGCACGCCGATCCTCCGCGCCGCACTCACGTGGGGGCTCGCGGTCGGCGTCATCGTCGCCGCCGCCTTCGCGCTCGGCGGGGGCCTCATCGCGGGCGCGGACGGCGCCTGGAGCGGTGTGATCGGCGCGCTCGTGGGCATCATCTTCCCGGCATTCACCGCGCTCAGCATCCTGATCGGGAATCACTGGTACGGGCACCCGCAGTGGTTGCAGATCTTCTTCGCCGTGGTGCTCGGCGGCTGGCTGCTGAAGTTCGTCCTCGTCATCGTCGCGCTCCTGCTGCTGTTCCAGGTGGAGTGGCTCGAGCGGGGGATCTTCGCCCTCGCCGTCATCGTCGCTGCCGTCGCGTCGCTCGTCGTCGACCTCGTCGTGCTGAGCCGGATGCGCCTCTCCGGAGCCTCCGATGTCGAGCTTCCGACATCCGACTCGATCAACGATTAGGTCGAGCCGCAACCTTTGGTAGTGTGGGAGTACACTCTGCGGCCGGTGTGCAGTGGCGACACTGAGGCCCCGCTGGAGTTGTTCCCTTCTAACCCTCACCGAGCTAGTCCAGGCTGGCCCGAGAAGCTGGAGCCAATACGTTGACTCAAGCGACGACGATTGTCGCAGCGGCGGCATCGGACAACGAGTTCCACCCGCCGTCCATCTCCGACTTCTTCCCGCCTGCTCTGCTGTTCGAAGGCACGCCCTTCGAATTCACGCGGATCAGCCTCGTCCAGGTCATCGCGACCGTGGCGCTGGTGATCTTCCTGGTGCTGGGCACCCGCCGCCTGTCGGTGGTGCCGGGCCGCTTCCAGAGCGTGGTCGAGTTCGGGTTCGGCTTCGTGCGCGACCAGGTCGTGTACCAAGTGCTGGGCGAGAAGGACGGGCGGCGCTTCCTGCCGCTGCTGACGGCGATGTTCTTCACGATCCTGTTCATGAACCTGACGGGTGTGATCCCCGGCATGAACATCGCGGGTACCTCGGTCGCCGGTGCGCCGCTGGTGTTCGCGCTCGTGGCGTACGTCATGTTCATCTACGCCGGCATCCGCAAGCACGGCGTCGGGCACTTCCTGAAGAACTCGCTCGTGCCGAGCGGCGTTCCGATCTACCTGCTGCCGATCATCGCGCTCGTCGAGCTCATCTCGACGTTCATCGCCCGTCCGGTGTCGCTGTTCCTGCGACTGCTGCTGAACATGATGGTCGGGCACCTCATGCTCGTGCTGTTCTTCGCGGCGACGCAGTTCTTCCTGCTCGGGCTCAACGCCTTCACGCCTCTCGCGGCGGGAACGCTCGCGATGGGCTTCGCCTTCACCCTCTTCGAGATTTTCGTCTCGATCCTCCAGGCCTACGTCTTCACGATCCTCACCGCGGTCTACATCCAGCTCGCGGTCGCGGAAGAGCACTGACGAGCAGCTGACCGGCTGCTCGCCCTACGAAAGGAAAACACCAGTGGACGCAACGACGGTTCTCGCCCAGGTCACCGGCAACATCGCGACCGTGGGTTACGGCCTCGCGGCCATCGGCCCGGCCATCGGCCTCGGCATCATGATCGGCAAGACCATCGAGTCGACCGCCCGTCAGCCCGAGCTCGCAGGCCGCCTGCAGAGCACCATGTTCATCGGTGTCGCGTTCATCGAGATCCTCGCGCTGATCGGCATCGTCACGCCGTTCATCTTCAACGCGCTCTGATCCCGACGCGACCCACAGATAAGGAGACAGGATGCTGAACGCTCTTGTCACGCTTGCGGCGGAGGAGGGATCCAACCAGGTCCCGATCCTCCCGGCGATGTACGACATCATCTGGTCGGGCGTCTGCTTCGTCGTCATCATCTTCGTGGTGGTGCGCTACGCGATGCCGCGCATGAACACGGTGCTCGACGCGCGCAGCGCCGCCATCGAGGGCAACATCGCCAAGGCCGATGAGGCTCAGCGCAAGGCTGAGGCAGCGCTCGAGGAGTACACCGCCCAGCTCGCCGAGGCGCGCAAGGAAGCCGGAGAGATCCGCGACGCCGCTCGCGAGGACGGTCGCAAGATCGTCAGCGAGGCGAAGCAGAACGCATCGGCAGAGGCCGAGCGCCTCACCGCTGCCGCTCACACGCAGATCGAAGCGGAGCGTCAGGCCGCTGTCGTCTCGCTGCGCAGCGAGGTCGGTACGCTGGCCCTCGACCTGGCCGGCGGCGTCATCGGCGAGACCCTGTCCGATGACCAGAAGGCGCAGGCGGTCGTCGACCGCTTCCTCAGCGAGCTCGAGGCTTCCGAGAAGGCGTCGAACTGATGGGCAGCGCGACCACTCAGGCACTCGCTGCGACGACGGCGGCCATCGCACAGACGCCCGGGCTCACGCTCGACGTGTCCGGCGAGCTGTTCGTCGCCGCGCGGGCTCTGGCGGACTCGCCGCATCTGAGCGGCGCGCTGACGGACAACGCCGCGTCGCAGCAGTCTCGCGACCGGGTCGTCACCCAGGTCTTCGGCTCGACCTTCGCGCCGCAGACCGTGGCGCTGCTGCAGGTCGCCGCCGAGCAGCGCTGGTCGTCGGCCGACGACTTCGTCGACGCGGTCGAGGAGATCGCGATCCGTGTTGCGGCCGTCTCGGACACCGGCGACATCGAGAACGAGCTGTTCGGTGTGCTGCACGCCATCGCGGGCAACCCCGAGCTCGAGCTCGCGCTCGGCAGTCGCCTCGGCGAAGCGTCCGCGAAGGGCGCGCTCGTCGATCGTCTGCTCGAGGGGCGCGCCGGTGCCGGCGCACGTCTCGTGGCATCGGCGATCGTGCAGCGTCCGCGCGAGCGTCGCGTGCGCCAGCTGCTCGAGCGTGCGATCCGCATCGTCTCGAGTCAGCGCGGCCGCGTCGTCGCGAGCGTGCGCACGGCGACGACGCTGAACGACCAGCAGCGCTCGCGTCTCGCTGAGACGCTCTCCAGCCGCTACGGCACGCCCGTCTCGCTCAACCTCATCGTCGACCCCGCGGTCGTCGGCGGGCTGCGCATCGAGATCGGCGACGACGTGATCGATGCGACCGTCGCCTCCCGCCTCTCCGATCTCCGCCAGCGACTGGCGGGCTGACCCACCTCATCGCCCGCAGGGGCGTACCGGCCGGACGCATCCGGACCCACAGACTCAGGACCGAAGGAACACCATGGCAGAACTGTCCATCAGCCCGGATGTCATCCGTGACGCGCTGAAAGACTTCGTCGCCGCGTACGAGCCCACCGGGGCCGCCGCGACCGAGGTCGGCACCGTCGTCGACGCGGCCGACGGCATCGCCCACGTCGAGGGTCTGCCCGGCGTCATGGCGAACGAGCTCGTCCGCTTCGAGAACGGCGCCGAGGGCCTCGCACAGAACCTCGACGAGCACGAGATCGGTGTCGTCGTGCTCGGCGACTTCGCCGGCGTTCAGGCCGGTCAGAAGGTCACCCGTACGGGCGAAGTGCTGTCGGTCGGCGTCGGCGAGGGCTACCTCGGCCGCGTCGTCGACCCGCTCGGCAACCCGATCGACGGCCTCGGCGAGATCGCGACGACCGGACGCCGCGCCCTCGAGCTGCAGGCTCCCGGCGTCATGCAGCGCAAGTCGGTCCACGAGCCGATGCAGACCGGCATCAAGGCCATCGACGCGATGATCCCCGTCGGCCGCGGACAGCGTCAGCTGATCATCGGCGACCGCCAGACCGGCAAGACGGCGATCGCGATCGACACGATCATCAACCAGAAGGCCAACTGGGAGTCGGGCGACGTCAACAAGCAGGTCCGCTGCATCTACGTCGCGATCGGCCAGAAGGGCTCGACCATCGCCTCGGTGAAGGGCGCGCTCGAGGACGCCGGTGCCATGGAGTACACGACAATCGTCGCGGCCCCGGCATCCGACCCCGCCGGTTTCAAGTACCTCGCCCCGTACACCGGCTCGGCCATCGGCCAGCACTGGATGTACGAGGGCAAGCACGTCCTGATCATCTTCGACGACCTGTCGAAGCAGGCCGAGGCCTACCGTGCCGTGTCGCTGCTGCTGCGCCGCCCGCCGGGCCGCGAGGCATACCCCGGCGACGTGTTCTACCTGCACTCGCGTCTGCTCGAGCGCTGCGCGAAGCTGTCGGACGAGCTGGGCGCCGGTTCGATGACGGGTCTGCCCATCATCGAGACGAAGGCCAACGACGTCTCGGCGTACATCCCGACCAACGTGATCTCGATCACCGACGGCCAGATCTTCCTGCAGTCCGACCTGTTCAACGCCAACCAGCGTCCCGCGGTCGACGTGGGCATCTCGGTGTCGCGCGTCGGCGGCGACGCTCAGGTCAAGTCGATCAAGAAGGTCTCGGGCACGCTGAAGCTCGAGCTCGCGCAGTACCGCTCGCTCGAAGCGTTCGCCATGTTCGCCTCCGACCTCGACGCCGCGTCGCGTCGTCAGCTCGCCCGCGGTGCGCGCCTGACCGAGCTGCTGAAGCAGCCGCAGTACTCGCCGTACCCCGTCGAGGAGCAGGTCGTCTCGATCTGGGCCGGTACGAACGGCAAGCTCGACACCATCGAGGTCGAGGACGTCCTGACCTTCGAGCGCGACCTGCTCGACTACCTCAAGCGCAACACGTCGATCCTCGACACGCTGCGTGAGACGAACGTGCTGGGTGATGACACCGTCGCCGAGCTCGAGAAGGTCGTCGACGCTTTCGTGCTCGAGTTCCAGGGCGGCAAGGGCCAGGCCATCAACAAGCTGGGCCGCGAGGAGACCGCTGCCGCCGAGGCCGACGACGTGAACCAGGAGCAGATCGTCAAGGGCCGCCGCGGCTGACGCGGAGGACGACACACACTTATGGGCGCACAACTCCGGGTCTACAAGCAGAAGATCAGTTCTGCTCAGACGACCAAGAAGATCACGAAGGCGATGGAGCTCATCGCGGCTTCGCGCATTCAGAAGGCGATGGGGCGCGTCCGCGCGTCCTCTCCCTTCGCGCGGGCCGTGACGCGTGCCGTCTCCGCGGTGGCGACCCACTCCGACGTCGAGCACCCGCTGACGACCGAGCGCGAGACGATCCGTCGCTCGGCCGTCGTCATCTTCGCCTCCGACCGCGGCCTCGCCGGCGCGTTCAACTCGCAGATCCTTCGCGAGGGTCTCGAGCTGGCGGAGCTGCTGCGGTCGCAGGGCAAGGAAGTGGACTACTACCTCATCGGCCGCAAGGCCGTCGGGTACTTCCAGTTCCGTCGGATGCGGGCTGCGGGGGAGTGGACGGGTGACACCGACACGCCTCACTTCAGCACGGCCGAGCAGGTCGCCGGGGCTCTCCTCGACGCCTACGCTCAGGGCGGCGAAGACGGCGGCGTGGACGAGATCCACCTCGTGTACAACCGTTTCGTCAGCATGATCACGCAGACGCCGGAAACGGTTCGTCTGCTGCCCCTCGAGGTCGTCGAGGCCGATGCCGCGACGGCGGACCAGGCTCCGGTCTATCCGCTGTACGAGTTCGAGCCCGACCCCGAAACGGTGCTCGACGCGCTGCTGCCGGTCTACGTCCAGAGCCGTGTGTTCAACGCGCTGCTCCAGTCGTCCGCCGCCAAGCACGCCGCGACGCAGAAGGCGATGAAGTCGGCGAGCGACAACGCCGACAAGCTCATCACCGACTACACCCGCCTGCGCAACAACGCTCGCCAGGCCGAGATCACTCAGCAGATCGCCGAGATCGTCGGCGGCGCCGACGCTCTGGCGTCGGGCAAATAAGACCAACCGAAAGAGACAGACATGACCACCGTCACTGCCGAAGCCACGTCGGTCGTCGGCCGCGTTGCGCGCGTCACCGGCCCCGTCGTCGACATCGAGTTCCCGCACGACTCGATCCCCGACATCTACAACGCGCTCAAGACCACGATCACGATCGACGGCGCGTCGACCGAGATCACCCTCGAGGTCGCTCAGCACCTCGGCGACGACCTCGTCCGCGCCATCTCGCTGAAGCCGACCGACGGCATGGTCCGCGGCCAGGAGGTGCGCGACACGGGCGGCCCCATCACGGTCCCCGTCGGCGACGTCACCAAGGGCAAGGTGTTCAACGTCACCGGCGACGTGCTCAACGCCGCCGAGGGCGAGACCATCGAGGTCACCGAGCGTTGGGGCATCCACCGCCAGGCGCCGAGCTTCGACCAGCTCGAGTCGAAGACGCAGATGTTCGAGACCGGCATCAAGGTCATCGACCTCCTCACCCCGTACGTGCTGGGCGGCAAGATCGGCCTCTTCGGTGGTGCGGGCGTCGGCAAGACCGTCCTCATCCAGGAGATGATCCAGCGCGTCGCGCAGGACCACGGTGGTGTGTCGGTGTTCGCCGGCGTCGGCGAGCGCACCCGTGAGGGCAACGACCTGATCCACGAGATGGAAGAGGCGGGCGTCTTCGAGAAGACCGCCCTCGTCTTCGGCCAGATGGACGAGCCGCCGGGAACGCGTCTGCGCGTGGCCCTGTCGGCGCTGACGATGGCGGAGTACTTCCGCGACGTGCAGAAGCAGGACGTGCTGCTGTTCATCGACAACATCTTCCGTTTCACGCAGGCCGGCTCCGAGGTCTCGACGCTGCTGGGCCGCATGCCCTCGGCCGTGGGCTACCAGCCGAACCTGGCCGACGAGATGGGTGTGCTCCAGGAGCGCATCACCTCGACGCGCGGTCACTCGATCACCTCGCTGCAGGCGATCTACGTCCCCGCCGACGACTACACCGACCCGGCCCCCGCGACGACGTTCGCGCACCTCGACGCCACGACCGAGCTCTCCCGCGAGATCGCGTCGAAGGGTCTGTACCCCGCCGTCGACCCGCTGAGCTCCACGAGCCGCATCCTCGACCCGCGCTACATCGGTGAGGACCACTACCGTGTGGCCACCGCCGTGAAGCAGATCCTGCAGAAGAACAAGGAGCTGCAGGAGATCATCGCGATCCTCGGTGTCGACGAGCTCTCCGAAGAGGACAAGATCGTCGTGTCGCGCGCACGCCGCATCCAGCAGTTCCTCTCGCAGAACACCTACATGGCGAAGAAGTTCACCGGCGTCGAGGGCTCCACGGTTCCGATCAAGGAGACCATCGAGTCGTTCGACGCGATCGTCAAGGGCGACTTCGACCACGTGGCCGAGCAGGCCTTCTTCAACGTCGGCGGCATCGGCGACGTGGAAGAGAAGTGGGCGAAGATCCAGAAGGAGAACAGCTGACATGGCTCTGACGGTCACGCTCGTCTCCGCCGAGGCGGAGGTCTGGTCCGGCGAGGCTTCCCTCGTGGTGGCCAAGACGGTCGAGGGCGAGATCGGCTTCATGGCAGGTCACGAGCCCGTGCTGGCCATCCTCGCCGAGGGCCAGGTCCGCATCACGCAGCCGGGCGGCGCCAAGATCGTCGCCAATGCGCAGGACGGCTTCCTGTCGATGGAGGGCGACGAGCTCACCATCGTGGCCGGCAACGCCACGCTGGCCTGACGCACATCACGTCACCGAGAGACCACACCCTCCGGGGTGTGGTCTCTCGTGCTGAGAGGGGAAGATCCGGATGCTGGTGCTGCTGCCGCCCTCCGAGACCAAGCGCGCCGGCGGTGCGGGCGCGCCGCTCGACATCGACGCCCTCACGCTGCCGCAGCTCGCTCCCGAGCGTCGCGCGGCGGTGACCGCGCTCGTCGCGCTGTCTGCGGATCCGGACGCCGCGGCCCGCGTGCTGAAACTGAGCGAGCGCCGTCTCGGCGAGATCGCCGTCAACGCTGCGCTCGAGACCTCGCCGACGATGCCGGCGGTCGACCGGTACACGGGTGTGCTCTTCGACGCGTTGGACCCCGCGACTCTCGACAGCGCGGCTCGCGAGTGGCTCGGTGCGCACGTGCTGATCCAATCGGCGCCGTTCGGTCCGGTCGGCGCCCTCGACCCCATCCCGGCCTACCGCCTGGCCGCGGGCACCGCGCTCCCCGGCATCCCGGCACTGCGCCGGCACTGGGCCGAGGCAGGCACCGCAGCGCTCGGCGCCACCGGCGCCGCGTTCGTGCTCGACCTCCGGTCGGAGGCGTACGTGGCGCTCGCCCCGATCCCGGATACCGTGCCGTCGGCGTTCGTGCGGGTGGTCACCGAGGGCGGCGACGGCACGGTTCGGGCCCTGAATCACTTCAACAAGCACGCGAAGGGCGAGCTGGCGCGCGCGCTCGCTCGGTCGGCCCCGACGGTCGAGTCGCGGGAGCACTTCGTCGACTGGGCGGCGTCGCACGGTTGGGCGGTGCGCGAGCCCGCCGACTCCGCCGAGCTCGAACTCGTCGTCTGATCGTCAGCGGACGGCCTCGTCAACGTCCCACGCCCAGACGCGCGGTTCGCTAGCATGAGCGGCGACCGTCGGCGCGAGTGCGTCGTGGATCACGACTGAGGAGGTCGTTCATGCCGGACTACTACGACGGTGACGGTGCAGGGGTGGGCGCAGCACTCGCCTTCATCTTCCTGCTGCTGCCCATCATCCTGATCCTCGCGCTCGCGGGGTACCTCATCACCTCGTTCTTCTTCATGAAGATCTTCGAGAAGGCGGGTGTGCAGGGCAAGTGGCGAGCCTGGGTGCCGTTCTATCGCGAGATGGTCTTCGCGAAGCTCGGTGACCTGTCGCCGTGGGTCATGCTCGGCGCGATCATCGCGACCGGCGTGCTGAGCAACATCCCCGGCATCGGTTTCATCTTCGGCTACCTCGCCATCATCGCGCTCGCTCTCGCGAGCGTGCGCGTGGGGCTGAAGCTCGGCAAGGACTGGCCGCTGGTCCTGCTCTACATCATCCCCGGTATCGGTCAGCTCATCTGGCTGGGCATCGCCGCATTCTCGAGCTCGCCCTGGAACCCGAACGTGCAGCCCTCGCCGTGGCGGACGTCGTTCCTGCGCGACACCACGGTCTGGCAGGGCATCCCGGTCCAGCCCGACGGCGGCGCCGCCCCCGCAGCGGGTGCATACGGGGCCACCGGGTCGGGCTACGCCTCGCCGTCTGCTCCTGCCGCTCCTCCCGCGGGTGCCTACCCGCCGCCCGCTCCGCCGGCGACGCCCCCCGCTGGCGCCTACCCGCCGCCGACCACGCCGCCGCCGACCACGCAGCCGCCGACTCCGGACGCACCGCAGCAGTGACCACCCGAGGAGCCTTCGTCGAATGACGGGGGCTCCTCGTCGTCAGCGGCCCCGGCACCGGTGCATTCGGGGTTAGCGTGGGGAGATGCACGATGCAGTGGAGACGCGCCGCCTCGGATCCTCCGGACTTCTGGTGTCGGCGGTGGGACTGGGGTGCAACAACTTCGGCCGACGCGGGACGCCCACCCAGACGTTGGACGGCACGGTCGCCGTGCTCGACGCCGCTCTCGACGCCGGCGTCACCTTCCTCGACACGGCCGACATCTACGGCAGTGAGCCCGGTCTCTCCGAGACCCTCATGGGTGAGGCGCTCCGCGGGCGGCGCGACCAGGTGGTGTTGGCAACGAAGTTCGGTCACAGCGCCGTCGATCTCGGGCTGCCGGGGGCCAAGGGCTCGCGGGCGTACATCCGGCGCGCGGTGGAAGCCTCGCTCGAACGGCTGCAGACGGACTGGATCGACCTCTACCAGCTGCACACGTCCGACCCGGAGACCCCGATCGAAGAGACGCTCGACGCCCTGAGCGACCTCGTGCGCGAAGGGAAGGTGCGCTACATCGGCCACTCCAACCTCGCCGGGTGGCAGATCGCCGAAGCCGAGGCCGTGGCGCGAGCCCGAGGTGACGTGCCGTTCGTCTCGGCGCAGAACCAGTACAGCCTTCTCGCTCGCGGCGCGGAGCGCGAGGTGCTGCCGGCCGTTCGCCACTACGGTCGCGGGTTCCTGCCGTACTTCCCGCTTCACAACGGCCTCCTGACCGGCAAGTTCACGCGCGACTACGTGCCCGCCGACTCCCGGGTCGCCCGGGAACGCCGACACCTGTGGGAGAAGGCGCCGTGGGATGCGCTCGATGCCTATCGTCTCTTCTGCGACGAGCGCGGCATCACGATGGTGCATGCGACCTTCGGGTGGCTGCTCGCACAGCCGGCGCTCAGCAGCGTGATCGCCGGGGCGACCTCGCCCGACCAGATCCGCTCCAACGCTGCGGCGGCCTCGGCATGGCAGCCCGACGCCGACGACCTTGCGACCATCGACGGGCTCTTCCCCCTACCGGCCGATCCCGCCGCCGGCTAGCCGAATGACCTCAGCGGGTGCGTCTACTAGAGTGTGACACGCCCATCCGTCGACGAAAGAAGAGTGACAGCGTGCCCGACCCCACGACCCAATCCCGGATCGTGGACGTCCCGTCCGGTGCGATCGAACTCCGGTGGGCCGCCGCGACCGACACCGGACGCCGCCGTGACAGCAATCAGGATGCCGTTCTCGCGCAGTATCCGCTCTTCATCGTCGCCGACGGCATGGGTGGACACATCGGCGGCGAGATCGCCAGTGCGAGCGCGGTCGAACGGTTGCGCGGCGTCGCAGACCGGGGCGTCGTCACCCCCGAGGACATCGAGGACGCCCTCGAACGCGCGGTCGGAGACATCGCCGATCACCCCGAGACCACGGACGATGGAACGGGGACGACCGTCACCGGCGTGTACCTCGACATCGTCGACGGCGAGCCGCAGTGGACGACCTTGAATATCGGCGACTCGCGCGTCTACCTGCTGCGCGACCAGGCGATCGCGCAGGTCACGACCGATCACTCCGTGGTCCAAGAGCTTGTCGCCGCCGGGCGCTTGAGCCCCGAAGAGGCGGAGCAGCACCCGTACGGCAACGTCATCACGCGCGCGGTCGGCCCCAGCGACGGCGTCACCCCGGACTACGTGCGCCTCGACGTCGTCGACGGCGACCGTTTCGTGATCTGCAGCGATGGGCTCACGAAGGAGCTCACCGACTACGGCATCCTGCACTTCCTGCTCGAGAACCCCGACCCGGCCGACGCCGTGTCGGCGATGATGACGGCGGCGCTCGAGAACGGCGGCCGCGACAACGTGACGGTGATCGTGCTCGACGCCCATGTTCGAGATTCCGCCACCGAGGGCGGCTCCTCCCCGGATGCCGGCTGACGGCCGCCTTCCACGCTGAGCGCTGAGGCGCGGCAGCGGCCGCGGCGCCCCGGGTTGACTGAGCGGCGTGCATTCCGCGACACCGCTCGACGATCCCATCCGTCTGCCTCCGCCCCAGCCCGAGACGACACGCTCGTCCTTCCCGCTGTGGGCGTTGGTCGTCCCCGTCGCCGGCGCCGTCGTCTTCTGGCAGGTGACCGGCTCGCCTACCGTGCTCTGGTTCGCGGCGCTCGGACCCCTCGTGGCCGTCGCGGCGATGCTCGACGCGGCGCGGGTCTCCCGGCGCGATCGCCGGCGGTCGGCTGCGCGGGCGGCCGACGCCCTGCGGGAGGCGACAGCGGAGTTGGCGCGGAGGCATGGCCTCGAGCGCGCCGAGCTCTGGCGAGCGACCCCGGATGCCGCTCGTCTTCTCGGCGAGCCCGACGATCTCTGGCGGCCGGGGCCGAGCCGCGACGTCGTGGTCGTCGGGTCGGGCGGTGCACCCTCGCGCGTGCGGGTCGAGGGAGAGGCGGCCGCCGAGTTCCGGCGAGCCGCGGTGACCGTCGCCGATGCGCCGGTCACCGTGCCGCTTACGGCCGGCATCGCCATCGTCGGGCCTCCCGCCGCGGCGGCATCGGTGGCGCGAGCGCTCGTCGTCCAGATCTGTCTCGTGCATCCACCGGGCGAGGTGCGCATCGCCGCCGCCGCCGAGGAATGGGCGCTGCGACTGCCGCATGCTGCTGCCTCTCGCGGACGACGGCTCTGGTGGGGATCCGGGTCACCTCCCGCGGATGCCGATGTCGCCATCGTCTGCGCCGGCCCGAGTGCGCCGCCGCCGCAGTGCGCCGCCGTGGTGCGACTGGTGGACGTCGATGAGGCGTTGCTCGCTTACGCCGGCTCCTCTGT
Source organism: Microbacterium arborescens (assembly GCF_049707515.1). Classification (GTDB taxonomy): domain Bacteria; phylum Actinomycetota; class Actinomycetes; order Actinomycetales; family Microbacteriaceae; genus Microbacterium; species Microbacterium arborescens_B. The sequence goes on from NZ_JBNAFI010000001.1 coordinate 561,838, forward strand.
GACGATCCATCCCGAGCCGCTCGGGCTGGGACAGGCGGCCGGGCTCGTCGAGCTTCTCCGAGAGCGCGCTGCGACGGCTCGGGGGGACGGGATCGTTCCGATCGCCTTCGACGACCTTCCAGCGCCGCGGCCGGAGGGCCTCCCTGCCGTGCTGGGTGCGGGCGTGGGCGAGATCGTCGAGGTCGATCTCGTCGACGATGGCCCGCACGCGGTCGTGGTGGGCATGACCGGCAGCGGCAAGAGCGAGCTGCTCGTGACGTGGGTCGCTGCACTGGCGCGAAGCCTGCCGCCCGCGCGCGTGAACTTCCTGCTGGTCGACTTCAAGGGGGGTCGGGCGTTCGATGCGCTCTCCTCGCTGCCGCACGTGACGGGCGTGGTGACCGATCTCGACGAGCGCAACGCGGTGCGGGCGGTCGACAGCCTGACGGCCGAGGTGCGTCGGCGCGAACGCGTTCTCGCCGACCTCGGCGCGCGTGACATCGCCGAGGTGGCCGACGCGATGCCCCGGCTGGTCATCGTCGTCGACGAGTACGCCGCCCTGACCTCCACTCACCCGACGATGCACGACGTCTTCGCCGATATTGCCGCCCGGGGCCGCGCGCTCGGACTGCACCTCGTGCTCGCGACGCAGCGCGCGGCGGGGTTCCGCGAAGCCGTGCTCGCCAACGCACCGCTGCGGATCGCGCTGCGCGTGGCCGACGCGGCCGACTCGCGCACCGTCCTCGGCTCCGCCGACGCGGCTGAGCTCCCCGGCGGGCACAGCGAGCGGGGGACAGCGCTCGTGAAGCGCCCCGCCGACGCGCAGCCGCGCCCGCTCCGGACGAGCCTGTGCCCGCCGACGGCCATCTCGGCGATCGCGCGGGCGGCGGAGGGCGCCGCGCCCGCTCGCCGCCCCTGGCTGCCGCCCCTGCCACAGCGCGTCGCGCTGGCCGAGCTCCGGCGCCCCGACGCCGTCGTGCTCGGACTCGCGGACGAGCCGGCCGAGCAGCGGCAACGCGTGGTGACGCTCGATCCGCAGGCGCCGGGATTGGCCGTCCTCGGCCGAGCGGGGTCGGGACGGACGACGCTGCTGCGCACGATCGCCGCGCAGACTCCACCCGATCGGCTGTGCTGGCTGCCCGACGATCCCGAATCGGCGTGGGACCTCATCGCCGGTCTCGATGATGTTCCGAGCGGATGGGTCGTGATCGTCGACGATCTCGATCGACTGCTCGGCCGGTTGCCCGAGGACTACGCGGCGGAGGGCGCGAAGATCCTCGAGCGCGCCGCCAGGGATGCCCGTTCGCGCGGCATCCGGCTCGCCTGTGCGGCGCAGCGGGTCACCGGAGCGGTCGGGAGGATCCTCGACCAATTGCCCGACCGGGCACTTCTGGCGGTGGTCTCGCGCTCGGAACACGTCGCGTTCGGCGGTGAGGCGCCGCATCACGATCCGGCGGCGCCGGCGGGCCGGGGCAGGTGGGGTGGTGCGCTGGTGCAGTTCGCGGATGCCGGGGGCTTCCTGCCTCCGCGGGAGGCGATCTGTCCGCCGGGGGAGTTCGAACCCCGGTACGCCACAGCGTTCGTCGCGCCGCCGACCGCCGCGGCGCATGCCGCGCTGGAACACTGGCGCCGACAGGGCATCGAGGTCGTCGGGGTGGAGCAGACGACGGCGTTGCGGCGCGGACGGGTCGTCTGGGGCGCTCCCGACGCGTGGATCGGGCGCTGGCGCAGTGCCGCATCGGCATCGGCCGGGCGCTGCCAGCTCGTCGTCGACGCGTCGTGCGCGGGCGAGCTGCGCGTTCTGACGGGTAGCCGTGACCTTCCGCCGTTCGCGACCCCCGGCCGCGGTCGCGCGTGGGTGTTCGATACGCGCAGCGACCGGGTCCGTCGCGTCACGCTCCCCGGAGCGCGATCCCCGGCGAGGTGAGTCTTGCGCGGCGAGGATCCCCGGCCCTAGCGTGCAGCTTGTGACCACCTCTCCCATCGACATGCGGCCGGCGGACGGCAAGGGTCTTGCGGCGGGGACGCTCGGACTGTGGGGGTCGACGGTGATCGGGCTGGCCTCGACCGCCCCGGTGTACTCCCTCGTCGCCACCCTCGGCTTCGTCGTCCTCGCCGTCGGCGCGCAGGCGCCCATCGCCTTCGTCATCGCATTCATCCCGATGCTCTTCATCGCCTTCGCGTACCGGGAGCTCAACAATGCGGTGCCCGACTGCGGCACGACGTTCACATGGGGCACGAAGGCCTTCGGGCCGTGGATCGGATGGATGGGCGGGTGGGGCGTCGCCGTGGCCGGCATGGTCGTGCTCGCCAACCTCGCGCAGGTCGCGGGCATCTACTTCTGGTCGCTCTTCGGCGACGGGACGCTGAGCGAGAACGTCCCCCTCGTCACGGCCACCGGCGTCGTGTTCATCGCTGCGATGACCTATGTCAGCTGGCGCGGCGTCGAGATCGGCGAGAAGCTCCAGAACGTCCTGCTGGCCGTGCAGTACCTCCTGCTCGCCGTCTTCGTCGTATCGGCGCTGTGGCACTACTTCGCCGGCGGGGCACCCGATCCGACCGCCTTCTCGTGGGAGTGGTTGAACCCGTTCGCCTTCTCCGACTGGAGCGGATTCGTGCAGGCGATCCTGCTCGCGCTGTTCATCTACTGGGGATGGGACACCTGCCTCGCATTGAACGAGGAGACGAAGGATCCCACGCGTATCCCGGGGCGTGCGGCCGTGCTCACCACGATCATCCTGCTCGTCACCTACGTCGGCGTCACCATCTCCGCCATGATGTATGCGGGGCTCGGAGACGGGCCGACGGGCCTCGGCAACGAGGACATCGCGGACGACATCTTCCTCGCGCTCAAGGACGGTCTGCTCGGGCCCTTCTCCTGGGCGCTCGTGGTCGCGGTGATGATCTCGGCGATCTCCTCGACGCAGACGACGATCCTGCCGACCGCCCGCGGCACCCTCGCGATGGCCGCCTATCGCGCGCTCCCGAAAGCGTTCCGCACGGTGCATCCGGTCTACAAGACGCCGTCGGTGTCGACGATCGTGGGCGGCACGGTGGCGATCGTCTACTACATCGGCATGACGCTCATCAGCGACAACATCCTGCAGGACTCCATCCTCTCGCTCGGCCTGGCGATCGCGTTCTACTACGCGCTGACCGGGTACGCCTGCGCCTGGTTCTTCCGGCGGGACCTGCGCCGCTCGACGCGCGATCTGGTGGTCAAGGGCATCCTCCCCGTCCTCGGCGCGCTCATGCTGACTTATGCGTTCGTGCAGTCGGCCATCGACATGTGGGACGTCGACTACGGCTACACCGTGTTGCTCGGCGTCGGGGGCACGTTCGTGCTCGGCATCGGCGCGCTCGCACTGGGCGTCGTGCTGATGGTCCTGTGGTTCCTCTTCCCGCGGGCGAAGCCGTTCTTCCGCGGTGAGAGCCTCAATCGTGACACCGACGTGCTCGTCCCCGACGAGCAGATCGCGCATCCGCGCTCGGTCGACGGCGGAAGGGGCTGACACGTGGGCACGCGCATACTCATCATCGGAGCCGGGGGAGTCGGGTCGGCGGCGGTCAGACTCGCCGTCCGCCGCGACTTCTTCGAGACGCTGGTCGTCGCGGACTACGACCCGGAGCGGCCGCGGGGACTGGTCGCCGACGTCGGCGACGCCCGGCTCGTCGCCGCGCAGGTCGATGCGTCGTCCGCCGACTCGGTCGCCGCGCTCATCGCCGAGCACGCCGTCACGCACGTGCTCAACGCGGTCGACCCACGGTTCGTCATGCCGATCTTCGAGGGATGCTTCGCGGCGCGTGCGACCTACCTCGACATGGCGATGAGCTTGTCGCGGCCGCATCCCGAGCGCCCGCACGAAGAGACCGGGGTCAAGCTCGGCGACGAGCAGTTCGCCGCCGCCGCCGACTGGGAGGATGCCGGTCTGCTGGCGCTCGTGGGTATGGGGGTCGAGCCGGGGATGTCGGATGTCTTCGCGCGGTATGCCGAGGACGAACTGTTCAGCGAGATCGACAGTCTCGGGGTCCGCGACGGTTCGAACCTCGTCGTCGAGGGGTATGACTTCGCGCCGTCGTTCTCGATCTGGACCACGATCGAGGAATGCTTGAACCCGCCGGTGATCTACGAAGAGGGGCGCGGGTGGTTCACGACGCCGCCGTTCTCGGAGCCCGAGGTCTTCGACTTCCCCGAGGGGATCGGACCGGTCGAGTGCGTCAACGTCGAACACGAGGAAGTGCTGCTCATGCCGCGCTGGACCTCGGCCAAGCGCGTCGACTTCAAGTACGGCCTGGGCGACGAGTTCATCGAGGTGCTGAAGGTGCTTCACAAGCTCGGTCTCGATCGCACCGACCAGGTGACCGTGAAGGGTGTCTCGGTCTCACCGCGCGACGTCGTCGCGGCGTGCTTGCCGGATCCGGCGACCCTCGGCGATCGGATGACCGGCAAGACCTGCGCCGGCGTCGTCGTCTCGGGCACGGGGCGTGATGGTCGGCCGCGATCGAGCTACCTCTATCACGTGGCCGACAACGAGGACACGATGCGCGAGTACGGCTCACAGGCCGTGGTGCTGCAGACCGCGCTCGGGCCGGTGATCGCTCTCGAACTGCTCGCGACCGGCGCGTGGGCGGGAACCGGTGTTCTCGGTCCCGAGGCGTTGCCCGCCACGCCGTTCCTCGATCTCCTCGCCTCTCCCGAGGGTCACGCCTCGCCGTGGGGCATCATGGAGCTCCCTCCGGGCTCGTCAGGCCAGCGCGTCGGCCAGTGAGCCCGCACCGAGGCCGTGCGCGGCGGCGACGCCTTCGTTGACGACGTGGCCGGCGGCCGTGTTGAGGCCGGCGGCGAGGGCGTCGTCGGCGCGCAGGGCCTGGCGCCATCCGTGACGAGCGATCTGCCGGACGTAGGGGAGGGTCGCGTTCGTCAGTGCCGCTGTCGAGGTGTTGGGCACGGCGCCGGGCATGTTCGCCACGCAGTAGAACACGGTGTCGTGAACGCGGAACGTGGGATCGGCGTGGGTCGTCGGCCGGGTGTCCTCGAAGCAACCGCCCTGGTCGACGGCGATGTCGACGAGCACCGAGCCGGGCCGCATCCGCGCGACGGTTTCGTTCCGCACGAGTTTGGGAGCCTTGGCGCCCGGGATCAGCACGGAGCCGATCACGAGGTCGGAGGCGATGACGGCGCGCTCGAGATCGAGCGGGTTGGAGGCTGCTGTCTTGACGCGTCCCTGGAAGTGGTCGTCGAGGAATCGGAGGCGCTGGATGTTCGTGTCGAAGATCGTGACATCCGACCCGAGGCCGGCAGCGATGTAGGCGGCGTTCGCGCCGGCGACACCGCCGCCGATGACCGTAACGGCGGCCGGTCGGGTTCCGGGAACGCCGGACATCAGCAGACCGAGGCCGCCCGCCGAGCGGAGGAGCGTCGAGGCCCCCACCATCGGGGCGAGCCGTCCGGCGACCTCGCTCATCGGGGCCAGAAGGGGAAGCCCGCCTCCCGGCAGCTGCACCGTCTCGTACGCGATGGCCGTCATGCCGCTCTCGACGAGCCGGTCGGTGAGCGGTCGATCCGCTGCGAGGTGCAGGTAAGTGAACAGGACCAGGTCGTCGCGGAACCGGTGGTATTCGCTCGCGATCGGTTCTTTGACCTTCAGCAGCAGTTCGCCGCGCGCCCAGACCTCGTCGGCGTCGTCGAGCAGAACGGCCCCGGCGTCGTCGTACTCGGCGTCGGGGAGCGATGAGCCTTCGCCGGCTCCGCGCTGGACGAACACGTCGTGACCGGCGACGACGAGGTCGTGCACGCCGGCAGGGGTGAGTGCGACGCGGTACTCGTTGTTCTTGACCTCGCTGGGAACGCTGATGCGCATGGCAGTCCTTTCTGCGCTCCCTCGTGAGGAGCCGCTACACCGTCGGCCGGATGATGCCGACGTTCTGTCCGCCGCCGAGCACGGCCAGCGGAAGGTGGGAGATCACGGGGGCGACCTGCGCAGCCTCGAGGGCGCCGGCTCGCACGAGCAGCGTGAGGGCGATCGCGGTCGCGGCGCGTCCGCTGCCGTCGAGCACCTTCAGCGCGACCGTGGTGCCGTCGGGCGCGACCATGACGAGCACGCCCTCGGCCCCGGTCTTGGCGAAGACCCCGAGGCGCTCGATGGCGATGGTGTCGGGGCGGCCGGGACCGTCGATCGTCCACGGGTTCTCGCGCACGGCGCGTACGAGCGATCCGGCCATGCGGTGCAGGGCGAAGGGCGATCGTTCGCTGGCGGTCCCGATGCGCTGGATCGCGCGTCCGAGTGCGATGAGGCTCATCGCGTAGACGGGCGCTCCGCAGCCGTCGATCGCCATGGCCGCCGCCTTCGTGCCGGTCAGCCGTTCGATGACCTCCCGCGTGTGCACCTGAAGGGGGTGCTCCGGGTCGAGGTAGGTAGCGGTGTCCCACCCGCTGGCGACGCACGCGGCGAGCATGGCGGCGTGCTTGCCCGAACAGTTCATCCGGATGCGCGTGGGTGCACCGAGCTCGCGCACGATCTCGTCGCGGGTCGCGGTGTCGGTGGGCCAGGCGGGCGGGCAGCCGAGGTCGTCCTCGCCCAGGCCGGCGTCGTTGAGGATGCCGCGGACGACCGAGACGTGTCGGTCGGTTCCGGAGTGGCTGGCCGTCGCCATGCCGAGACGTTCACCCTCGAGGGATGCTCCCGCCGTGAGGCTGGCGAGCGCCTGCAGCGGCTTCAGCGTGGAGCGCGGGAGGATCAGGGCATCGACGTCGCCGAGCGTCCGGATCGGGGACCCGTCGGCGCCGAGGACGACGGCTGCTCCCGCGTGCCGGGACTCGACGAATCCGCTGCGCTCGACGACCGCGAGCTCGACGGCGGCGGGAACGGCGAAGGTCTGCGGCACCCCGCCAGCCTACCGTTGCGACGTCCGGCACGCCGCGTGTCAGACTGTGCGCATGTTGGGTGAGCACCGCTACCGCGTGAGGGCCGAGTGGACCGGAAATCGCGGCACCGGGACCAGCGGTTACCGCGACTACGACCGGGCCGTCACGCTCCGCATCGACGGCAAGCCCGACCTCGCGGCATCCGCCGACAAGCCGTTCCGCGGTGACCCGGCGCGCTGGAATCCCGAAGACCTCCTGCTGTCTGCGCTCGCCGAGTGCCACCTCCTGTCGTACCTTCACGCCTGCGTCACCGCGGGAGTCGTCGTGGTGGGTTACACCGACGACGCGGCGGGGACGATGCGCGAGGACGGGCGCGGCGGGGGTGCGTTCACGGAGGTCGTCCTGCGGCCGCGTGTCGTCGTCGCCGAGGAGTCGATGCGCGAGGCTGCGCTCGCCGCGCACGCGCAGGCGAACGAGTGGTGCTTCATCGCGAACTCGGTGAACTTCCCGGTGCGTCACGAGCCGACGGTCGTGGTCGCCGGATCGGAATGAAGCCGGTCAGCACCGGCGTCGGTGTCAGCGGCGTTCGTGCGGGAGCGCCTGCTTGATGCGCTCGACCGTGTTCTGCGGGGGTGCCTCGTTGTAGGTGCCCGCGAGCTCCTGGCCGGACAGGGCGTGAATGGCGGCCATGATCTCGTCGGTCGCGTTGCGGCGGGCGCGGCCGGAGTCGGCTGGTCCATGGTGACTGAGGTCGAGCGGCTCGCCGAATCGCACGGTGACGCGGGGGCGCACGCGCGGGAACTTCGCGCCGACGGGCATGATGTCGCTCGTGCCGATCAGGCCGACGGGGATGACCGGTGCGCCCGTCTGCAGGGCGAGGAAGGCGACGCCCGTTCGCCCCTTGTAGAGGCGGCCGTCGAGGGAGCGCGTCCCCTCGGGGTACAGCGCGGTCGACCACCCGGCTTCGAGCATCTTCTTCTGCTGGTCGAGCGCGTCGAGCGCTGCCTGCCCGGCGCCGCGGCGGACCGGGAAGGCGCCGGCGGCGTAGAAGAACTCGCGCGACAGCCAGCCGCGGAATCCGGTGCCGTCGAAGTAGCTCGACTTCGCGAGGAAGCGCACCGGACGCGGCGACGCCATCGGGATGATGAACGAGTCGATGAAGGAGAGATGATTGCTGGCGAGGATGACGGCGCCCTTGCGTGGGAAGTGCTCTCGTCCCTCGATGCGCGGGCGGTAGATCAGTCGTGCCAGGGGAGCGAGCACCCAGCGGCCGACGACGTATGTGAGGCCGATACCCGGCACCGTTTCGGCCTCGCTGGGTGCGTCCTCGCGCTCGCCGGGCTCGCCGGGCTGCGGCTCGGTTGCGTCAGCGGTCACCTGACGAGGCTACTGCGGATCGCATAACCCCGCGGACATGTTGTGCGAGCCGGAGAGGCCGTCTGCCCGCGGATATCAGCAGGACAGCGCTGGGCCGGCTGGGCTGCCGGTACCGGCCGGCCGAGTCTCAGCCGCGGCCTGGTGCTGGCGTTACGCGCACGCTCGCCCAGGCCCAGGCCCCGGCCCAGGTCCAGGTCCAGGTCCAGGCTCAGGCTCACGCCCAGGCTCGGGCCCGGGCCCGGCCTCGGGCCCGGTGGCCAGCGAATCAGAAGGGTGGCGCGCCGGGCGGCATCGCGGTTCCGCCCGATGATCGCGGAGGTCGCGGAGGTCGCGGAGGTCGCGGAGGTCGCGGAGGTCGCGGTCGTTGCGGCGGCTCCGGAAGTCGGGGAGGTTCCGGAAGTCGCGGACGTTGCGGCGGTCCCGCAGGTCGCAGGGATTCCGGTACTTCGGGACGGCCCCGCGATGGCGGTGCATCGAAGTTTGCGGATGGTTCCGCGATGGTGAAGGCGACGAGGGGTGGTGGTGCGTCTTCGCGGTAGATCCGCCCCGTCGGCGAGGTCCACACCAGCCTTCCGCCGGGGAGTTGCCGGAGTTGCCATCGGGTGTGGTGTTTGACGTCGTGGTGGCGTTTGCAGAGGTGTGCGAGGTTGCAGACGTGGGTGGGTCCGCCGTGGGAGGCGGCGGTGGTGTGGTCGATCTCGCACCGGATCGCGGGTTGCCGGCATCCGGGGAACCGGCAGTGCCGGTCACGGGCCCGCAGCAGCCGGATCATCGCGGCGGTGGGCCGGTAGGAGTCGCATTCGAGCACGGTGCCGGTGACGGGGTGGGTGAGGAGGCGGTGCCAGGAGGTGCTGTTCCCGGCGAGCTCCCTTGCCGTGGCTGCGTCGATGGGGGAGCGGCCGACGAGATCGGCTGGCCCGTCCTCTTGTCCGATGAGCGTCAGGGCCGACACCGCGACTTGCACATGCGCACGGATCGCTCCGAGCGTCCCTTCCCCGTCACCCGCTGCGGTGGGGTCGAGGGTGGGTGTTCCGGCGAGGAGGAGGTCGGAGAACACGTCTGCCCGGACCTGATCGATGGTGCGGGCATCGCCCACGAACGACGATCCCTCTCCGGTCGGGCCGAACAACTCCCCGTCGCCGAATGTCGATCCCTCGGCAGCCAGGCCCGCAGCATCCGCACCGACCGCGCCATCCGCGCCATCCGCACCGTCGGCCGCATCCGCGTGGGGCCGCGCGTTGATGATCTCCCGCGCTTGCCGAGTCAACCGGTCGACGATGCCGTCGGCGATGATGGTGGGGAGCGTCGCGATTAGGTCGGACATCCCGTCGGGCCCTGCCTGGGCGCGCACACACCGCCCTGCTGCGGCTTCCTCATGGCGTTCGGTGAACGTCCGCGGGTGCAGGCGCTGCGCGAGGAACTCCAAGGAGGCCCGCACCCGATTCGGCGTCTCACCCTCGCACTTCTCGATCGCGACCCGCTCGAACTCCTCGCGCGCGTTCGCGGGGATGATGCATCCCACGTCCTGGATGACGCGCACGTGCCCCCGCACGATCCGCCCTTCCTCCCATGCAGTCATCGTCAGCGGATAGTTCTCCACGAGGTCCCCGGCCTCGTCGATCCGCCGCTGCAGCGTCCGGTCGGTCGCCACGAACACTCCCGCGAGCTCCGCAGCGATCCCACGCAACGCCATCTCACGAGCCTTTACCTTCACGGACGAGCCCGCCGACTGCTTCTCGGCGAGCACTCCCGCGGCGGCGAGCACCCGTACTTCGTGAATTTGCGCCGCGCGCCCGGCATCCGCGGCCGTCTCGGCGTCCGCGACGAGTCGGGCGAGGGCGTCCATGTCGCCGTCGCTTCCCATCCCGCCGCCCGATCCGCCGTTCGAATGCATGTTCGAATCTTGTCACGGACCTCCGACATCGGACCCCGACTTTCCACAGCCTGACTTGCAACGGTTGGAACCCACCGGCACCGCCGTCGACCGCCGGTTCTCAGCGGGCACCGATGGAGGTGCGAGAGGATGGACACTCCATCCCCCGATCGAAGAGGTCACTCGTGCGTCTGCGTCCGTTCGCCGCTCTGTCTGTCGTCGCCGTCTCGGCGCTCGCTCTCGCCGGGTGCGCGGGCGGGGATGCGGCAACCGAGACCCCCAGCCCGAACGCGTCCGGGGCCTCGTCGCAGTGCCTCGTCGACGCTCAGCCGGGCGAGGCGTCGGACAGCATCGAGGTGTCGGGTTCTGCGCCGGAGCTCAGCGCCACGGTCACCCCGGGCCTCGAGCCGACCGAGATCGAGCGCACCCTCACGACCCGCGGTGACGGTGACGACCTCGTCTCGGGCGATCTGGTGTCGGGGTCCTACGCGATCTACGACGGTGCGACGGGCGAGCTGCTCGAGCAGTCGCGCGACACCTCACCCGACGACTCCGGTCTCGTGCCGGTGCTGCTCGACCCGCAGCAGTACTCGGTGTTCGTCGCCGCTCTCGAGTGCGCTCCGCTCGGCTCGACCGCCGCGCTCGCGATTCCCGGGTCGGCCTTCGGGGAGGGGCGCACGTCGGTCGTCGTCGTGGCCGAGGGAGTCGAAAAGCTTCCGACGCGTGCCGACGGCACCGATCAGGCTCCCGTCGACGGCATGCCGACGGTCGAGCTCGCCGAGAACGGCGCTCCCACCATCGCCCTTCCCGGCACCGACGCGCCGACCGAGGTGCAGCTGGCGAACCTGAAGACCGGCGACGGTGCGACGGTGCAGCCGGGCGACACCGCTTTCGTTCAGTACACCGGTGTGAAGTGGTCGGACGGGTCGGTGTTCGACTCGAGCTGGGACCGCGGCCAGCCCGCTGCCTTCCCGACGAACGGCGTCGTCGCCGGCTTCCAGCAGGCGCTCGAGGGTCAGCAGGTCGGATCGCAGGTGCTCGTCGTCATCCCGCCGGCCGCCGGATACGGCGCGCAGGAGGGCAACGAGCTGCAGAACGAGACGCTCGTCTTCGTCGTCGACATCCTCGGGGTGCAGCGCACGCCCGCCCCCGCCGCAGGCTGACCCCGCCCCGCCCCGCCGCGCCCGGAACCGCCCGCCGCGCCCGGAACCGCCCCTCCCCGCCGCAGGCTGACACCGGCGAACGCCTAGGCTGACCGCATGCGTCGCGTGCTCATCCTCGGCTCCACCGGATCGATCGGGACCCAGGCTCTCGACGTCATCGACTCCCGCCGCGACCGGTTCGAGGTCGTCGGGCTCGCGGCCGGCTCGAACCGGACCCTGCTGGAGGAGCAGGCAGCGCGCTTCGGCGTCCACCACATCGCGCTGGGCGCCGCCGACGCGGAACGCCTCGTGCGTGATGTCGACGCCGACATCGTGCTCAACGGCATCACCGGGTCGGTGGGACTGGGGCCGACTCTCGCCGCCCTCGAATCGGGTCGCACCCTCGCACTCGCGAACAAGGAGTCGCTCATCGTCGGCGGTGAGCTCGTCACGTCCCTCGCCGCGCCCGGTCAGATCGTTCCGGTCGACTCCGAGCACTCCGCCATCGCGCAAGCCCTGCGGTCGGGTGAGCCCGACGAGGTCCGACGGCTCGTGCTCACGGCATCCGGCGGACCGTTCCGCGGCCGCAGCAGGGCCGAGCTGGCGGCGGTCACGCCCGCCCAGGCGCTCGCGCATCCGACGTGGGACATGGGCAGGGTCGTGACGACCAACTCGGCGACGCTGGTGAACAAGGGGCTCGAGGTCATCGAGGCCCACCTGCTGTTCGGGGTCGACTACGACAGCATCGATGTCGTCGTGCATCCGTCGTCGATCGTGCACTCGATGGTCGAATTCGTCGACGGCTCGACGATCGTCCAGGCCTCGCCACCCGACATGCGGCTGCCCATCTCCCTCGGCCTCGACTGGCCGCATCGGGTCGCGGGCGTGGGTGCACCGCTGGACTGGACCCGGGCGAGCGCGTGGACCTTCGAGCCGCTCGATACCGAGGCGTTCCCGGCCGTCGATCTGGCCAAGCAGGTCGGTCGCGCCGCGGGAACGTACCCGGCGGTCTTCAACGCCGCGAACGAGCAGGCCGTCGAGGCCTTCCATGCGCGAGCTCTGAGCTTCCCCGGCATCGTGGAGACCATCGAGCGCGTCGTCGATGCCCATCGGCCGCCGACCGAGCTGACCCGCGAGTCGCTCGCCGAGGCCGAGTCGTGGGCTCGCGACGCCGCCGACCGCGTGATCACCGACGCGGCCTGACCCGCTGATTCAGTAGACCGTGAGCCCCCGAGCGGCGAACTGCGCGCGGACACGAGCCAGCAGAGCCGGGTCCGGTGTCGGGCGCCCGGCGAGCGGATACGGGATCCTCAGCCGCTCCCACTTCGAGGTCCCCATCTGGTGGAACGGCAGAACCTCGACCCGCTGCACGTTGGGCCACCGCGAGACGATGTCCGCGACGGCGTCGACGTTCTCGCTCGCGTCGGTCAGCCCCGGAACGAGCACGAAGCGTATCCAGACCGGGATGCCGCGCGCGGCGAGCCGGTCACCGAAGTCGATCGTGGGCTGCAGCTCGCGCCCGGTGACCTCGCGATAGGTGTCGGGCAACCCCGACTTGACGTCGAGCAGCACGAGCGAGACGTCGTCGAGCAGCGCATCGGATGCCGCCCGGCCCAGGTTGCCGGACGTGTCGAGCGCCACGTGGACGCCGAGCTCGAACGCCGCGCGGGCGAGCCGCGTCACGAATGCCGACTGCTGCAGCGGTTCGCCGCCGGAGATCGTCAGGCCGCCGCCCGTGGCGCGGAACACCGGCAGGTACCGGCGGAGCCGAGCGACGACGTCGTCGAGCGTCGTCGATTCACCGTCGCGCTGACGCCACGTATCGGGGTTGTGGCAGTACTGGCACCGCAGCGGACATCCCGCGAGGAACAGGGTCATCCTGGTGCCGGGGCCGTCGACCGACGTCACGAGCTCCCAGGAGTGCACGCTCCCGACATTTCCGGATCGTCTGGCGATGAGACGGTCGTGACGGGGGTCGCTCGGATCGGATGCCGGCGCAGCCGCCGGCACCAGGATGGCGGACACGGGCTTCAGAGCCCGGTGTGGAACGTGCGGCTCAGGACGTCGAGCTGCTGCTCTCGGGTCAAGCGCACGAAGTTGACCGCGTAGCCGGAGACGCGGATGGTCAGCTGCGGGTACTTGTCGGGATTGACCATGGCATCCTCGAGCGTCTCGCGCGTCAGGACGTTGACGTTGAGGTGATACCCGTCAGACGCCATCTGCGCGTCGAGCAGGCCCACGAGGTTCCCGACACGTTCGTCTGCCGTCCGGCCGAGACCGCCCGGAGTGACCGTCGTGGTCAGCGAGATGCCGTCCTGCGCCTGATCGAAGGGAAGCTTCGCCACCGACAGCGCGGCTGCCAGCATCCCGTGGGTGTCGCGACCGTTCATCGGGTTCGCGCCCGGGGCGAAGGGCTGCCCCGCCCGGCGCCCGTCCGGGGTGTTGCCCGTGGCCTTACCGTAGACGACGTTCGACGTGATCGTCAGCACCGACTGCGTGTGCACCGCGTCGCGGTAGGTCTGGTGCCGGCGGATCATCGACATGAAGTCCGACACCAGCTCGCGCGCGATCTCGTCGACGCGGTCGTCGTCGTTGCCGAAGGTGGGGAAGTCGCCGTGGACGAGGTAGTCGACGACGAGACCCGAGGCGTCGCGCACCGGCTCGACCCGTGCGTACCTGATGGCCGAGAGCGAGTCGGCCGCAACCGACAGTCCGGCGATGCCGCATGCCATCGTCCGCAGGACGTTGCCGTCGTGCAGGGCCATCTCGAGCCGTTCGTAGGCGTACTTGTCGTGCATGAAATGGATGCAGTTGAGCGCGTCGACGTAGGTCTCGGCGAGCCACTCCATCATTCCGCGGAAGCGCTCGCGCACATCGTCGTACTCCAGCACGTCGCCCGAGACGGGGGCGACGGCCGGCGCGATCTGCTTGCCGCTCACTTCGTCGCGCCCGCCGTTGACGGCGTACAGCAGCGTCTTGGCGAGGTTGACCCGGGCGCCGAAGAACTGCATCTGCTTTCCGACCGTCATCGGCGAGACGCAGCAGGCGATGGCGGCGTCGTCTCCGCAGATGGCGCGGATGTGGTCGTCGGACTCGTACTGGATCGACGAGGTGTCGATGGAGACCTGGGCGCAGAACCGTTTGAAGCCGTCGGGCAGCGCGTCGCTCCACAACACGGTGAGGTTGGGCTCCGGCGCCGGCCCGAGGTTGTAGAGGGTCTGCAGGAAGCGGAAGGCCGTCTTCGTGACCAGCGTGCGTCCGTCTTCGCCGACCCCGCCGATCGACTCGGTGACCCAGGTCGGGTCGCCCGAGAAGAGGGCGTCGTATTCGGGAGTGCGGAGGAACCGCACGATCCGCAGCTTGATGACGAGGTCGTCGATGAGCTCCTGCGCTTCGACCTCGGTCAGGATGCCGCCTGCCATGTCGCGCTGGATGTAGGCGTCGAGGAACGAGGTGTTGCGCCCGAAGCTCATCGCGGCGCCGTTCTGCTCCTTGACCGCGCCGAGGTAGGCGAAGTACAGCCATTGGATCGCCTCGCGTGCCGTGGCGGCCGGCCGGGTGATGTCGAAGCCGTACGAGCCGGCCATCTCGGCGAGCTCCTGCAGAGCGCGGATCTGTTCGGCGTTCTCCTCCCGCGAGCGGAGGATGTTCTCGGTGGAGGGGTGCATGTCGAGCTCCGCGCGCTCGACCTTCTTCGCTGCGACCAGAGCGTCGGTGCCGTAGAGGGCCACGCGGCGGTAGTCGCCGATGATGCGGCCGCGGCCGTAGGCGTCGGGGAGGCCCGTGATGATGTGGCTGCTGCGAGCGCGCCGTACGGCGGGCGGGTAGACGTCGAACACGCCGTCGTTGTGCGTCTTGCGGTAGCGGGTGAAGATCGTCTCGAGCGCCGGGTCGACCGGATAGCCGTAGGTCTCCAGTGCACCCCTGACCATGCGCCATCCGCCGTTCGGCATGATCGCGCGCCGCAGCGGAGCGTCGGTCTGCAGCCCGACGATCAGTTCGTCCTCGCGGCGGATGTAGCCCGGAGCGTGCGAGGTGATGGTCGACGGGGTCGACGCATCGACGTCGTAGACGCCCCGCTCCCGCTCGGCAGGGAACATCCCGCTCAGCGTGTCCCACAAGCCGGTGGTCCGCGCGGTCGGCCCGACGAGGAACGACGCGTCGCCGGTGTAGGGCTCGTAATTGCGCTGGATGAAGTCTCGGACGTCGATGTCGTCCTGCCACGGCCCGGGCGCGAACCCCGCCCACGCCGCGGGGACCGCGTCGTCGTCGTGCGCTGTCGTGGTCGGGATGACTGTGCTCATCGTGGGTCCTTCGTCCTGTCGGAAGGCCCGCCGGGGAGCGGGGAAGGCGCTGGTCGTGCCTGCCGCGGCGTGCCTGCCGGCGACGCTACGCGTGCCTCACGGGCGCGACGGCAATCGTGCACGTGGGGGACAGGACGGTGACAGGCCGGGGCTTTTTCACAGTGGTCCGACCACAAACGCGCTCAGTCGGTGTAGGGCACGACCCAACTGGGCTCCGGCACCGGCCATCCGGCATCCTGCAGGGCCCGCCGGGCGAGCTCCCTCGCCGAGTACGGGGTGCGGACTCCGCGGATGTCGCGGTAGTCCTGGTGCCCGGGTCCCGCCCACAGGATGGCGTCGCCGTCGCCCACGAGAGAGACCGCCTCGACGATCGCCTTCTCCGGCGGCGACGATTCACGGATGTCGGCGTCCGGCCGTGCGCGGCGGGCGCCCTCGAGCAGGGTGGCGCGAATGGCGTCGGGATCCTCGAAGCGCGGGTGGTGGTCGGTGACGATCAGGATGTCGCTGCCGAGGACTGCCGTGGCCCCCATGTCGTGACGCTTGGTCTTGTCCCGGTCGCCGTCGGCGCCGAAGACCATGACAACGGTCCCCGGCGTGACGCGACGGACAGCCGCGAGGGTCTTCTCGAACGCGTCGGGGGAGTGCCCGAAGTCGACGTAGACCGCCGGGCCGCTGTCGCCCGACACGCGCTGGGTGCGGCCGGGGAGATGAGCGCGGATGCGCTCGCCGTCGAGCACACGCACGAGCTCGTCCCACGGGTAGCCGCCCTCGAGCAGCATCACGATCGCGAGGCCGGCGTTGGCCGCCATGTGCCGGCCGATCACGGGAACCGTCGTGGTGAGCTGTCGCCCGTCGGCGCCGACGAGGCGGAACTCGGTCCCGCTCTGTCGCTCCTCGACGATCTCCACCGTCCAGTCGGCGGTCTCGGCGGGGTTCTCCGCGATCGCGGGGGTGACGATGGTCGTCACGGGGATCTCCGCCCGAGCGACGATCTTGCGGCCGGCCCCCGAATCGAGGCACACCACCCCGCGTCGTGCCCGGTCGGCACGGAACAGCGGCAGCTTGGCCTCGAAGTACTCCGCCATGTCGCGGTAGTCGTCGAGATGATCGTGCGAGAGGTTCGTGAAGCCCGCGACGTCGAAGACGACGCCGTCGACACGGTGCCGCGTCAGGGCCTGCGCGCTGACCTCGACGGCGACCGCCTCGACACCGCGCTCGCGCATCAGGGCGAGCAGGGCATGGAACTCGGATGCCTCGGGCGTCGTGAGCCGCGAGACGATGACCTCGCCGGCGATGTGGCGCTCGGCGGTCGATGAGAGCCCGGTGACGGCGCCGAGCTGGCCGAGGACGCCCTCGAGGAGGTGCGACACGCTGGTCTTGCCGTTGGTGCCCGTCGTGCCGAACAGGAGCGGCAGACGGTCGTCGCGGCCGGTTCCGTAGACCCAGGCCGAGAGCTCGCCGAGCCGCCCACGGGGGTCGTCGACCACGACGATCGGCAGACCGACGTCGGCGGCGAGCTCGGCGCCCGCGGCATCCGTGACGATCGCCGCAGCTCCTGTCGCAGCGGCCTGACGCGCGAACTCGGCGCCGTGGCGGGTCGCGCCGCGGACGGCGACGAAGGCTTCGCCGGGCCGCAGATCAGCGGTCGCGAGAGTGATCCCGGACACGGTGACGCCGGCGGCATCACCGACGATCCGGCCGCCGACGTGCGCGGCGAGCTCGGTCAGGGAGCGGCGCGGCGGACTCTCGGGGCGGAGAACGGGAGGGAGGTTCGGGGCGTCGGTAGGCATTCCCACCATCATCTCATCCCGGTCCGCGGGCGGTGGCGCCGATTCGACGCCGCCGCCCGCGGAGTGCTCAGGCGCGGCGTCGGGTGATCGCGAGCACGAGCGCGGCTGCCGCGACGACGAGAGCGCCGGCCGAGAGCCAGATCGGCAGCGGGTCCGCCGCGGGGGTCGATGCCGCCGTCGTCTCCGCGTCGGACGCATCCGTCGAGCCATGCTCGCCCGCTGACTCGGCCTCGGAGTGGTCGCTGTGCTCATCGGCCGCGGCGGCGCCCACGACGACCACCGGAGCGGGGTACTCCAGGTCGTGGGGGTCCTGGCCGTCCTCGGCGATCTGGACCCACGCGGCCTCGCCCGTCTCGCACTGCTGCGTCACGGGGAAGGCGAAGCTCTCGCCTTCGGTCGATCCGGGGAAGATGACGTTCATCCCGGCCGACGCGGCGTAGGAGTCGGGGATCGGGGCGACGGCCGTGTAGGTGATGCGGGTCGGGATGCCGCTGTCGCCGGCCTCGGTCGTGATGGTCCATGCCCCGTCGACCACGGGCGTCGCGCCCTGCGCCTCGGCGGGGATGTCGATCACGAGGGCCGTGGTCGGCGAACCGTCGCAGCCGTGGCTGAACGAGAAGTCGATGCGGCTCGAGCCGTCGGCGGCGACGTCCTCGGGCGTCACGTGCACGTGGGCGGAGGCCGCGAGGGGAAGGGCGAGGGCGAGGGCGGCGCCGGCGGTCACGCCGATGGCCAGGCGCGCACGGCGGCGCGCGGGGATGTTGCGGGTCATTGTCGTCTCTCAGAACGTGCGGGCGGCGTCGTGCCGCGCCGCATACCTACGGGAAGGGGAGGTCACGCGGTGGCGACCGGAGGACCCCGCAGGGACAGAGACGATCGGAGGCGGCGGACCGGCAGGATCCGGATGCCGCGGCTGACGGGCCGAAGCAGGGGGGTCCGGGGCCGCGCGACCGGCGACAGGAGGCGGACGAACCGCCGGATGCCGCGGTGGATGATGCGGATCAGCCGCTCCGCCGCGACGAGAGCCGCGACGGTGACCCCGGCCGCGAGCAGGTGCGTCACGGTCATGTCGGCCGTCAGGGCATGGGTGTGCTCGAGTGGCGCGGAGAGTGCGAGGCTCGCGAGGTGGCCGTGGACGTGCGGCACCGGTCTCGCCGGATCGGCTGCACCCACGATCGAGAAGAACGTGTGGAACAGGCCCTGGCTCGCGAGCGCGGCAAGCCCGGTGCGCCATGGCGACGGTGTGCGACCGGCGAGCCACACCGCGACCGGAGCGGCCAACAGGATCGCGACGGCGATCAGCCACAGCGGGGCGAGACCGCCCGAGATCGTGTGAGCCGTGGCAGCGAGAACGGTGGCGACCGCTGCCGAGCCGGTTCCGCGGACGACGCGCGCGCGACGCTCCGCTGCACCCCGCGCCCGCTCCATGGTTGGAGTTTAGGGCCTGGGACAATTCAAAGGCTCGACCGGTACCCTCAGCGCTCGTGACCGTTCTCGCTTTCGTCATCGGCGTCGTGCTGCTCGTCGTCGGGCTCGCCGTGTCGATCGCGTTGCACGAGGTCGGGCACCTCGTTCCCGCCAAGGCTTTCGGGGTGAGGGTCGGGCGCTACATGATCGGCCTCGGCCCGACGCTGTGGTCGCGACGCTTCGGCGAGACCGAGTACGGCGTCAAGGCGCTGCCCCTCGGCGGCTACATCTCGATGTCGGGCATGTACCCGCCGGCATCCGACGAGCCGGGAGCGCCGAGCCGAGCCGGCGGCCGCTTCTTCGCGACCATGGTCCAGGACGCCCGCCTCGCCAACGCGGAGACCCTGGTCGATGGCGACACCCGACCCGCGTTCTACCAGCTCGCGGTTTGGAAGCGCATCGTGATCATGGTCGGTGGTCCGTTCATGAACCTCGTGCTGGCGATGGTGCTCTTCGGCATCGCGTTGAGCGCGATCGGAGTGCCGAGCGTCTCGCCGACGATCGCCGCGGTGAGCGAGTGCGTCATCCCCACGGGGGCGGACCGCACGACCTGCGAGCCGGGAGACCCGGTCTCGCCCGCGGCCGCCGGCGGCATCCGTCCCGGTGACGTCATCGTCGCCGTCGACGGCACGGAGGTGTCGGGATACGCCGAGGCGACCGCCATCATCCAGGCCTCGCCCGGCCGCACCATCCCGATCGTCGTGGAGCGCGCAGGCGAGCGCGTGACGCTCGATGTGACGCCCGTGAGCGCCGAGCGCCCCGTGGCGACTCCGGACGGGGGGACCGAGATCGCCCAGGTGGGCTTCGTCGGTATGACGGGCACCCGCGTGAACGTCCCGCAGCCGATCTGGGCCGGACCGCAGGTCGCGATCGAGCGGCTGGGCGCCGTCGCGAGCGTGATCTGGCAACTGCCGGTCAAGGTGTACGAGACCGGTGTGGCGCTCGTGACCGGCGGGGAGCGCGACCCCAACGGCCCGTTATCGGTCGTCGGAGCCGGGCGCATCGCGGGAGAGGTCGCGGCCACCGAGGCGCCGATTCAGGATCGCGTCGTCGACCTGCTCAGCCTGCTCGGATCGCTCAACATCGCCCTGTTCATGTTCAACCTGCTGCCGCTGCTGCCCCTCGACGGCGGGCATGTCGTCGTCGCCCTCTGGGACGGCCTGAAGCGCGCGTGGGCGAAGCTCTTCCGTCGCGCGCGGCCGAAGCCGGTCGATGCGACCAAGCTCGTGCCGGTGACCTTCGTCGTCGTGATCGGCCTCATCGTCATGGGAGGCACCCTGATCCTCGCCGACGTCTTCAACCCGATCTCGATCCTCGGCTGACGCCTGTGCGCGCCGGCCCGCCGCGTGCGGGCTGAGCGCCGGCTGCGCTCAGGCCGCCACGGGTTCGAGCGCGAAGCCGATGAGCCGCTCGAGCGTGGGCAGTCCGTCGCGGGACAGGATCGACTCGAGGTGACCCTGCACCGACGCGTACCCGGGTCCGCGCAGCGCGTAGACGTCGCCCGACGTCGCGTCGGCGGCGATCTCAGCCTCGCCGAGCCGGGTGGTTCCCGGGGCCACACGCGCGGTGAACGTGTTGTAGAAGCCGATGGATGCCGGCTGACCGAACACATCGACGCTCTTCTGCAGGCCCTGATGCGGCGACGCGAGCGGTGCGAGCCCGATCCCCAGCCGGTGGGCGAGGATCTGGTGGCTCAGGCAGACGGCGAGCAGAGGCCGCCCCGCGTCGGCACGGCGGGCCACCAGCTCGCGCATGCGGGCGATGCGGGAGCTGCCGCCGTCGCGGGGGTCGCCGGGGCCGGGGCCGAAGACGACCAACCCTGCGTCGTCGACCGCCGCATCGGTCACCTCATGCCACGGGGCGATGCGCACCGCGAAGCCCAGGTGATGGAGCTGGTGACCGAGCATCGTGGTGAACCGGTCTTCGGCGTCGACGACGAGCACCTCGCGCCCGGCGAACGGACCGCCCTCGGCCGCCTGCGGGTCGAGCCAGAACTGCGCGAGCCGCGCATTGCGCGACGCGAGCAGGGCCGCGATGGTCGGGTCGTCGCCGAGTCGGGGCTGGTGGACGGCAGGGGCGTCTTCGTCGACGGCGGTCGTCGCCATGATCGGTGCGGGGGCGTCGTCGCGGTCGACGGCGCCGATGGCGCCCAAGACGCCCGCCGCCTTGCCGTGGGTCTCGCCGACCTCGCCGGCGGGATCGGAGTGACGCACGAGCGTCGCGCCGACGGGAACCCGCAGCCGTCCGTCTACCAGATAGGCGGTGCGGATCAGGATCGGTGCATCGAGGTCGTGGCCGCCACCGGCCGCGGGGGTGAACAGGGCCGCGACGCCGGAGTAGTAGCCGCGCGGGGTGCGCTCGTGCCGGGCGATCACCGTGCAGGCGTTCTGCATCGGCGAACCTGTGACGGTGGGTGCGAACATCGTCTCGCGGAGGATGTCACGCGGATCCATCGTGCTCGAGCCGCGCAGCATGTACTCCGTGTGGGTCAGGCGAGACATCTCCTTCAGGTGCGGCCCGGTGATGCGGCCGCCGTCGGAGCACACGGCCGACATCATCTTCAGCTCCTCGTCGACCACCATGAAGAGCTCCTCGGTCTCCTTCGTCGACGAGAGGAACTCCGTCAGGGTCTCCGCCGTGGCGCCGCCGCGAGGATGGCGGAAGGTGCCGGAGATGGGATTCATCGTGACGATGCTCGTGCCCGGGTCGGCGGGCGCTCCGCTGCGGGCGCTGACGTGGGCCTCCGGGCTCGCACCGACAGCGACGTGTCCGTCGGTGACGACGAGGAAGGTCCAGTAGGCGCCGCGCTCGTGCTGGAGCAGTGCCCGGAACCAGGTGAGGCCGGCGGTGACGGCATCCGTCTCGACCGTGGCGGTGAAGTCGCGCCGAATGACGAAGTTCGCCCCCTCGCCCCGCCCGATCTCCTCCGCGATGACCCGGCGCACGATGTCGGCGTACTCGTCGTCCGAGATGTCGAACCCCGCGTCCTCGAGCGGGACGCGCTCGGACGGCAGCTGGCGCAGGGCCTCGGCCAGAGGCAGCGAGCCGTGCTCGGCGACGCGCAGGCACCGCAGCGGCGCGCGATCGTCGTGGCAGACGAAACCGCGTTCGACGACCTGGCGGAACGGCACCAGGGCGAGGACCTCGCGCGGGGTGCCGTCGGCGTCGTCGAGCGGGATGTCGGCGAGCAGGTCGACGTCGACGACGTCGCCGCGCAGCACCTCGACGTTCGCGCCGTCTCGCGCGATGAGCGCGAACGGCTCTCCGCTCGCCGCGAGCTCGGACAGGGTCGGGAGGGAACCGGTCATCGTCGTCTTTCTTCGTCGGAGCGCCCGCCCCACGAAGAAGACCGCCGGGCCTTCAACGCCGGGCGGTCTGAAACGTGTGCACGTCGAACACACCGCCTAGGCGGTGTGCCACCAGGAGAGGCGCGTGCGCATGGGCCGAAATTATCACAACCGCGTGCGCCGTGGCGCCGTCCGCCGCTCCCAGCCGGTCCGTGGCCGTGCCGCGTAGGCTGTGCGCGTGCCAGCTGTCAATCTCGGGATGCCCCAGGTTCCGGACGTCCTCGCCCCCCGCCGCAAGAGTCGCCAGATCCGCGTCGGCAAGGTTCTCGTCGGGGGCGGCGCGCCGGTCAGCGTCCAGTCGATGACGACGACGCCGACCACCGACATCAACGCGACGCTGCAGCAGATCGCGGAGCTCACGGCATCCGGCTGCGAGATCGTCCGTGTCGCCGTGCCTTCGCAGGACGACGCCGACGTGCTGCACATCATCGCGAAGAAGAGCCAGATCCCGGTCATCGCCGACATCCACTTCCAGCCGAAGTACGTCTTCCAGGCGATCGACGCCGGGTGCGCGGCGGTTCGCGTCAACCCCGGCAACATCCGGAAGTTCGACGACCAGGTCGGCGCGATCGCGAATGCCGCGAAGGCGGCCGGAGTCTCGCTGCGCATCGGTGTCAACGCTGGTTCTCTCGACCGGCGCCTGCTCGAGAAGTACGGCAAGGCGACGCCGGAGGCGCTCGTCGAGAGCGCCGTGTGGGAGGCGTCGCTCTTCGAGGAGCACGACTTCCACGACTTCAAGATCTCGGTCAAGCACAACGACCCGATCGTCATGGTGAAGGCCTATCGGCAGCTCGCCGAGCGCGGCGACTGGCCGCTGCACCTCGGCGTGACCGAGGCCGGTCCCGCCTTCCAGGGCACAATCAAGAGCGCGACCGCGTTCGGCATCCTGCTGGGCGAGGGGATCGGTGACACGATCCGCGTCTCGCTGTCGGCGCCGCCGGCCGAAGAGGTCAAGGTCGGCCACCAGATCCTGCAGTCACTCAACCTCCGGGAGCGCAAGCTCGAGATCGTGTCGTGCCCCTCGTGCGGACGTGCGCAGGTCGACGTCTACACGCTCGCCGACGACGTGACCGAGGGGCTGAAGGACGTCACCGTGCCGCTGCGCGTCGCGGTGATGGGCTGCGTCGTCAACGGCCCCGGCGAGGCTCGCGAGGCCGATCTGGGCGTCGCCTCGGGCAACGGCAAGGGCCAGATCTTCGTCAAGGGCGAGGTCATCAAGACCGTGCCCGAGTCGGAGATCGTCGCGACCCTCATCGAGGAGGCCCGCCGCCTCGCCGACGAGCTCGGCCCCGACGCGCCGCTCGGCACCCCGCAGGTCGTCACCGCCTGAGAACGCCCCCGCGCCCGCGCCCGCGCAGAACACCGAGACGTCAGGTTCGCCCCGAAACCCTGGCTTCCACCGCCGGTCTCGGGGCGCATCTGAGGTCTCGCGGGTGGGGCGAGCTGTCCCGCTGATTCACCAGATGTCGCCCGCGGCGTAGGACACGTCGATCTCGGTGTCGAGCGAGGTGCGGATCGCAATGCGCAGGGCTCGCGCGATGTCGGCGAGGGGGAGCGAGGGCTGCCCCTGCGGCGCGCTCTCGGTCGCGTAGGGCACATGGATGAAACCTGCGGCACGGTCACCGGGTTCGCCGCCGTCGAGCGCGGTGAACATCACGTGGTTGCACACGAACGTGCCCGCCGAGTAGGAGACGGATGCCGGGATGCCGGCCGCTGAGATGTCAGCGGTGACCGCCTTGACCGGGAGCGTCGCGAAGTGCGCGGCCGGCGAGTACGGGACCGAGGGCACATCCACTGGCTGATCGCCGGCATTGTCCGGGATGCGGGCGTCGATCAGGTTGATGGCGATGCGCTCGATGGACACGTCGGCGCGGCCGCCCGCGAGACCGGTCGCGATGATGACGTCGGGGGAGTGCTCGATGATCAGCTCGAGCAATTGCAGGCGGGCCGCGTTGAAGGCGACCGGCAGGACCGCCGCGACCAGACGTTCAGGGCCCGCCCAATCGTCCGCGACCAGACGGACGGCGTCGCCCGAGGGGTTCGTCGCGTCGCCGGCGAAGGGTTCGAATCCGGTCAGCAGCACCGTTCTCATGAATCCAGGCTATGACCCGTCGCCGACATCCACGAGCGTGAGCGATCCCGCGCTCACCCGACCTCCGCGGCATCCGTAGACTCGACTCGTGGTCACCCGTCTGTCGCACCTGTTCCTCCGTACCCTCCGTGAAGACCCCGCGGGCGCCGAGGTCGCCAGCCACAAGCTGCTGATCCGCGCCGGCTACATCCGGCCGCAGGCCGCCGGGATCTTCGCGTGGCTGCCGCTGGGGCTGCGCGTCAAGGCGAAGATCGAGCGCGTCGTGCGCGAGGAGATGGCTGCCGCCGGTGCTCAGGAAGTCCACTTCCCGGCGCTGATGCCCCGCGAGGCGTACGAGGCGACGGGCCGCTGGGAGGAGTACGGCGATCTGCTGTTCCGCCTGCACGACCGCAAGGGCGGCGACTACCTGCTCGCCCCCACGCACGAGGAGGCGTTCACGCTTCTCGTGAAAGACCTGTACTCGTCGTACAAGGACCTGCCGCTGACGATCTACCAGATCCAGGACAAGTACCGCGACGAGGCGCGTCCCCGCGCCGGCCTGCTGCGTGGCCGCGAGTTCACGATGAAGGACGCCTACTCGTTCGATGCGAACGACGCCGGACTCGAAGCCAGCTACCAGGCGCAGCGCGACGCGTACGAGCGCATCTTCCAGCGCCTCGGGCTCGAGTACGTCATCGTGCAGGCGGATGCCGGAGCGATGGGCGGATCGCGGTCGGAGGAGTTCCTGCACCCGACGCCGGTCGGCGAGGACTCGTTCGTGCGTTCCGACGGCGGCTACGCGGCCAATGTCGAGGCGTTCACCACCGTCGTGCCCGAGGCTCGCCCGATCGAGGGCCTTCCCGAGCCGGTCGTCTTCGACTCGCCGGACACTCCCACGATCGACACGCTCGTGGCGCACGTGAACGCGAACCTCGAGGGGGAGTACACCGCCGCCCACACGCTCAAGAACGTCGTGCTCGCCCTCACGCACCTCGACGGTACGCGCGAGCTCGTCGTCGTCGGTCTGCCCGGCGACCGCGACGTCGACGACAAGCGGGTCGAGGTCGCCTTCGCCCCGGCCGAGGTCGAGCCCGCGACGGCGGAGGACTTCGCGAAGAATCCGCTGCTGGTCAAGGGCTACATCGGCCCCTGGTCGCCCGAGGGTCCGGTGCTCGGCGAAGAGTCGGCAACCGGCATCCGGTACGTCCTCGACCCGCGCGTCGTCGACGGCACCGCCTGGATCACCGGCGCGAACATCGATCAGAAGCACGTGCACTCGCTCGTCGCCGGCCGAGACTTCACGGCCGACGCATTCGTCGAGGTCGCCACCGTGCGCGCGGGCGATCCGGCCCCCGACGGTTCGGGTCCGGTCTCGATCGCGCGCGGCATGGAGATCGGCCACGTCTTCCAGCTCGGACGCAAGTACGCCGAGGCGCTGGGGCTGAAGGTCCTCGACGAGAACGGCAAGCTCGTGACGGTCACGATGGGCTCGTACGGCATCGGTGTCACGCGCATCCTCGCGATCATCGCCGAGCTCAACAACGACGAGCGGGGGCTCATCTGGCCCGCCTCGATCGCACCGTTCGACGTCCACGTGGTCGCCACGGGCCGGGATGCCGCGGCATTCGAGCTCGCCGAGAGGGTCGCGGCCGATCTCGAGGGCGCCGGCCTGGAGGTCGTGTACGACGACCGGCCGAAGGTCTCACCCGGCGTCAAGTTCGGCGACGCCGAGCTCGTCGGCGTGCCGCGCATCGTCATCGTCGGCCGTGGCGCGGCCGACGGCCAGGTCGAGCTCTGGGACCGTCGCACGGGGGAGCGCGAGACCATCGCGGTCGCCGACGCGGTCGCGCGACTCACCGCTCGCTGAGCTTCGTCTCTCGTCGCCGGATGCCGCGCAGTCTGCGGCATCCGGCGCACCTCTTTGTGCGCTCGAGGGGCCGAACTGCGCCCGAAAGCGGCGAGCGGCCGAACGGCCGGTGGCTCAGAGGTCGGCGTAGCGCGCGCGGCAGACGGTGAACACGCCGTAGGCGAGGAGCCCCGCGCCCACGACGACCACGATCTCGCGACCGAACGAGAGATCGAGCAACGCCCGGATCGCGGCGTCGAGGCTGCCGGCCTCATCGGCACGCGAGCGTACGGCGGCGACGATGAGCACACCGCCCAGCGATCCGAGCGCGACGCCCTTCGCGATGAACCCGGCGACACCGAGACCCTCGACGACGCGACCGACCGCGCCGTCGGGAATCGTCATCTTCGACCGGAACGAACGCCGCACGCCCATGACGGCGAAGACCACTCCGGCGATCGCGACGCCGACGCCGACGAGCACGATCGCGAACACCCCTCCGGGAACCGCGAGGATGCCGCGACTGACGTCACGGGCGGCCTCGTCGGCGTGCGGGCGGGCGCCGAGGGCGACGGCGGCCGAAAGTCCGCCGAAGAACAGGAACACGAGCGCCTGGCCCCATTCCGAGACCCGCAGCCCCCAGACGGCCGCGCCGCGTCGCCGCCGCGAGGCGAGCATCCCCTCGGCGAGATGCCAGAGTCCGAGTGCCGTGAGGAGCGCGGCCGCCGCCCAGAGGGCGACGAATCCGAGCGGCAGCTCCGCGACCGCGCGGAAGGCTCCGGTCTGATCCGCGTCGCGCTCGCCGCCGAAGGCCACCGCCACGATGAGCGAGCCGATCAGCAGATGCACCACACCGTTGGCGACGTAGCCGCCACGAGCCAGCGCACGGGCGACCGGCTGCCTCTCGACGGCTCGAGCGGCGTCGTGCACCCCGTGTTCGGCCATCCCGAGAGCCTACGACCTTATCGCGGGGGCTCACACCGCCGAGGCGGCGGGCCGAGAACCTTGTGTCGGCTCTCGGCCCGCATGTGCCGGGACCACTCAGCTCATGACGAGGACGGCCTTGACCGCCTTGCCCGACTGCGTGTCGGCGATGGCCCGCTCGATCTCCGCGAACGGGTACTTGGTGATGAGCTCGTCGAACGGGAAGCGGCCCGCCTCGTGCAGTGCGAGCATCTCGGGGATGAACTTCTGCGGCACCGCGTCGCCCTCGATCGCGCCGACGAAGGTCTTTCCCGATCCGGAGATCGACGCGAGAGCGATCTCCGTGCCGGGCTTCGGCACGCCGACCAGTGCGATCTTCGCGCCGAACGCAGTGGCCGCGACGATCGTGTCGACGACGGCGGGAACAGCGGTGGTGTCGACGGCGTAGTCCGCGCCGACTCCGCCGGTGATCTCGAGGATGCGGGCGACAGCATCCTCGTCCTTGCTGTTGACGGTGTGCGTCGCGCCGAGCTTCGCCGCGAACTCGAGACGCTCGGGGATGATGTCGACGGCGATGATCGTCGTCGCTCCGGCCACTTTCGCGCCCATGATCGAAGAGAGGCCGACGGCGCCGGTTCCGGCCACGATGATGGAGGCTCCGGCGGGGACGTCGAGCGAGTTGAGGACGGTGCCGGCCCCGGTCTGGACGCCGCAACCGAGCGGACCGGCGATCTCGACGTCGGCGTTCTCGGGGAGCTTCACCGCGTTGCGCGCCTCGACGATGACGTGACTCGCGAAGGAGGACTGGCCGAAGAACGACCCGTGCACGGCCGACCCGTCGGCAGCGGTCATCGTGGCCGAGCCGTCTTCCCGTGCCCCGCCGAAGTTGAGCGCCATGAAGTTGCGGCAGTAGGCCTCTCGGCCGGTCAGGCAGTTGGTGCAGTGTCCGCACGACGCGAACGAGACGGCGACCTTATCGCCGACCGCGTAGCCGGAGACGGCGGCGCCGACCTGCTCGACGACTCCCGCACCCTCATGGCCCAGGACGAAGGGGAATGCCGCCGGGATGTGCCCGTGCTGCACGGCGAGGTCGGTGTGGCAGAGGCCGGTGGCAGCGATCTTGACGAGCAGCTCATCGGGTCGGATGTCGTCGAGGGTGATGTCCTCGAAAGTGAAGGGTGCATCCTGGCCGTGGAGGACGGCAGCGTGCGCGGTGGTGGTCATGGGGTTCCTTTCGCGTTGCGGTTGCGGCGGCAATGCCGTCGTCGCGACCGATGTCACGATCGGGCGTCTCTCCCGCAGCGCGGGCCGCCCGGTCCACAAACAGTATGCGCCTGAATCGATACACGGATGCCGGACCCGCGCACTTCGACCGGGGACTCACTCCGCAGAGGTGGCACGGGAGGCAGCCGCGTGAAACCACGGCCGGCCGAGGGGCACGAAGGAGCGCCCGAGGGTGCGGGCGTAGAACTTCTCGAGCAGCATGTATGCCGCGAGCGCCGAGGCGAGGAGCAACGCGGCCGAACCTGCCGTACCGAATCCTGAGGGGCCGCCGAAGGCGCTCACGGTCTGCAGGCCGAGGCCCGCCGCGACCGCCAGCAGGGTGATCGGCAGCACGGTGTTGCGTGATGCGGCCGATACGGCGAACACGACCGCCAGGATGGAGAACATGAGGGTGAAGACGCCGCGCGCCGGTCCCTCCACCTCGAAGAACCCGAGCTCGCCGCCGAGCAGGAAGCCGGGCATGCAGATCCAGTACCAGCCGAATGCGTTGTAGACGATGAAGTGGAAATCGTCTCCGGCGAAGTACGACAGCATCCCCGCCGTGACCTGCACCACCCCGCCGAACACCGCCCCGATCCAGAAGACGGGGCTCTCGTTCTGCAGGCCGAGGTGTTCGAGCTGTGCCGTGAGGGTGGCGATGACGAATCCGAGCAACCCGATCAGTCCGGGGTCGGCGAGGCGGGGCGCAGGTTCGGTCATGTCCACCAGTATCGGCACTCGCGTGGGAGTGCGCCGGGTGTTCCGGCGGGACAAACACCACCGCAGCACCATCGGGTAACGTTGGATGGATGCCGGGAGGGCGAACGCGCCCCGGCAAGAGCTGAATACGGAGGGCCCTCATGGACATCGATCTCTCACTGCTGCGCACCGTCGAGCGAGAGAAGGAGATCCCCTTCGACGAACTCGTCCGCATCATCGAGCAGGCGGTGCTGACGGCCTACGCCAAGCACACCTCGCCCGACGGCGAGCTGCCCGAGGGCGCGCGCGCCGAGCTCGACCGCAAGACCGGTCATGTCGCGGTCTACGTCCCGATGCGTGACGACGACGGTGCCGTGATCGGCGAGGAGGAGTCCACGCCCGACGACTTCGGCCGCATCGCCGCCTTCGCGGCGAAGCAGGTCATCAGCCAGCGCCTCCGCGACATCGCCGACGACGCCGTGCTCGGGGAGTTCAAGGGCAAGGAGGGCGACATCGTCGCCGGCGTCATCCAGCAGGGGCCCAACCCCCGCATGGTGCACGTCGACCTCGGGACGATCGAGGCGATCCTTCCGCCCGAGGAGCAGGTCGCCGGTGAGGACTACCGTCACGGCGCGCGTCTGCGCGTCTACGTCACCTCGGTGTCGAAGGGGGCCAAGGGCCCCTCGATCACCGTCTCGCGGACGCACCCGGGACTGGTCCGCAAGCTCTTCGCGATGGAGGTTCCCGAGATCGCGAACGGTCTCGTCGAGATCACCTCGCTCGCGCGTGAAGCCGGACACCGCACGAAGATCGCCGTCAAGGCGAACGACCCGTCGATCAACGCCAAGGGTGCCTGCATCGGCGAGCTCGGACGCCGCGTCCGCGCCGTGACGGAGGAGCTCGGCGGCGAGAAGATCGACATCATCGACTACAACGCCGACCTGCCGGCCTTCGTCGCCAATGCGCTCTCACCCGCGAAGGTGACCTCGAGCTTCGTCCTGGACGCCGCGACGAAGGCCGTGCGAGCCCTCGTCCCCGACTACCAGCTCTCGCTCGCGATCGGCAAGGAAGGGCAGAACGCTCGCCTGGCCGCGAAGCTCACCGGCGCGAAGATCGACATCCAGCCCGACTCGATCCTGGAGTCGTGACGAAACCGGAAAGCCGGTCGAGGGGGTAGAATGGAACCTGTTCGAACGTGCGTGGGCTGCCGCGCGCGTGCCTCCCGGTCCTCGCTCCTCCGAGTCGTGGCCCGCGACGGCGTCTTGATCGCAGATCCAGCCGCCGCGCTTCCGGGCAGGGGCGCGTGGGTGCACGAGACGCACGAATGCATGGATGCCGCCCTGCGGCGCCGAGCGTTCGGACGAGCCCTGCGAGTGTCCGGCCCACTGGACACGCAGGATTTCCCGATTGATCACCAGCGCAAAGGCTGAACGGCTATGGACACGAAGTGAACGGCTCGAAATGAGACCCGTCCGCGCTTAAACGGTCCGCCCTGTCCGAGGGTGGGCCTTCAGACAGGAGAATTGTGGCAAAACCACGCGTACACGAGATCGCTTCCGAACTCGGCGTCGACAGCAAAGTCGCGCTCGCGAAGCTGAAGGAGCTCGGCGAGTTCGTCAAGAGCCCCTCATCCACCATCGAGCCCCCCGTGGCTCGCAAGCTGCGGGCTGCGCTCGAGGCTGAGGGCGGCGCTGCCGCTGCAGCCCCCGCGACCTCGGCTTCGACCGGCGCGCGCCCCGGCGCAGCACGTCCCGGTGCCGGACGCCCCGGCGCTGTCAAGCCCGGTCCCGCCGGTGCTGTGAAGCCCGGACCGGCCGTCAAGCCCGGCCCCGCGAAGCCCGCGGCTCCGGCTGCTCCCGAAGCATCGGCTCCGGCCGCTCCCGCGCCGACTCCCGCACAGCAGCCGGCAGCCCCCGCCGCTGAGCCGGCGGCTCCCGCTGCATCGTCCGCACCGACGCCCGGCGCGGGCAAGCCCGGCCCCGCCAAGCCCGCTGGTCCGACGCCCGGAGGCTCGCAGCCCCCGCGTCCCGGTGGAGCGCGCCCCGGCAACAACCCCTTCGCTCCCTCGCAGGGCATGGGCCAGCGTCCTGCCGGTCCCCGCCCGGGCAACAACCCCTTCGCTTCGGCGCAGGGCATGGGCCAGCGGCCGACGCCCGGCAACATCCCCCGTCCGCAGGCTCCGCGTCCCGGTGCTCCGCGCCCCGGCGCACCGCGTCCCGGCGGCGCAGGCCGCCCCGGTGGCGGCGGGCGTCCCGGCGCTCCGTTCCAGCAGCGTCCCGGCGGTCCCGGTCGTCCCGGCGGTGCCGGTGGCGGCTTCCAGCGCCCGGGTGGTGCTCCCGCCGGCGGCTTCGCCGGTCGTCCCGGCGGCGGCGGTGGCCGCGGTCGCGGTCCCGGTGGTGGCACCGCCGGCGCCTTCGGAAAGGGAGGCGGCAAGTCCAAGCAGCGCAAGTCGCGTCGGGCCAAGCGCCAGGAATTCGAGATGCGGTCGGCGCCGGTCGTCGGCGGTGTCAACGTTCAGAAGGGCAACGGCGAGATCATCCGCCTGCGCCGCGGCGCATCGATCGCCGACTTCGCGGACAAGCTCGAGGCGCTGCGCGGCTACACCGTGCAGCCCGGCACGCTCGTGACGATCCTGTTCAACCTGGGTGAGATGGCCACGGCCACCGAGTCGCTCGACGAGGCCACCTTCGAGGTGCTCGGCGAGGAGCTCGGCTACAAGATCCAGATGGTCTCGCCCGAGGACGAGGACAAAGAGCTCCTCGAGGGCTTCGGTCTCGACCTCGACGCCGAGCTGGAGGCCGAGAGCGAGGACGACCTCGAGATCCGTCCTCCCGTGGTCACGGTCATGGGCCACGTCGACCACGGTAAGACGCGACTGCTCGACGCGATCCGTCAGACCAACGTGGTCGCCGGTGAGGCCGGCGGCATCACGCAGCACATCGGTGCCTACCAGGTCTGGACCGAGCACGACGGCATCGAGCGTGCGATCACCTTCATCGACACTCCGGGTCACGAGGCGTTCACCGCCATGCGTGCCCGTGGTGCGCAGGTGACCGACATCGCGATCCTGGTCGTCGCGGCCGACGACGGCATCATGCCGCAGACGGTCGAGGCCCTGAACCACGCCCAGGCGGCCCAGGTGCCGATCGTGGTCGCGGTGAACAAGGTCGACAAGCCCGACGCAAACCCGGCCAAGGTCCGTCAGCAGCTCACCGAGTACGGCCTCGTCGCCGAGGAGTACGGCGGAGACGTCATGTTCGTCGACGTGTCGGCTCGTCAGGGCACCAACATCCAGGAGCTCCTCGATGCGGTGCTGCTCACCGCTGACGCCGGGCTCGACCTCACCGCGAACCCGAACAAGGCTGCCCGCGGTGTCGCGATCGAAGCGAAGCTCGACAAGGGCCGCGGTTCTGTCGCCACGGTGCTCATCCAGTCCGGAACGCTGCGCGTCGGCGACGCGATCGTCGCGGGAACGGCTTACGGCCGCGTCCGCGCCATGATCGACGAGAACGGCGACCCGGTGGAGGAGGCCTGGCCTTCGCGTCCGGTGCAGGTGCAGGGTCTGAACTCGGTTCCCCGCGCCGGCGACGTCTTCATCGTCACCGAGGAGGACCGTCTCGCTCGTCAGATCGCCGAGAAGCGCGAGGCCGCCGAGCGCAACGCCCAGCTGGCCAAGGCCCGCAAGCGCATCTCGCTCGAGGACTTCACCCGTGCTCTCGAAGAGGGCAAGGTCGAGTCGCTCAACCTCATCATCAAGGGTGACGTCTCGGGTGCCGTCGAGGCCCTCGAGGAGTCGCTGCTCAAGATCGAGGTCGACGATTCCGTGCAGCTGCGGATCATCCACCGCGGCGTCGGTGCCATCACCGAGTCGGACATCAACCTGGCGACGATCGACAACGCGATCGTCATCGGCTTCAACGTCCGTCCCGACACGAAGGCGCGCGAGCGTGCTGCCCGCGAGGGCGTGGACGTCCGGTTCTACTCGGTCATCTACAACGCGATCGACGACGTCGAGCAGTCGCTGAAGGGCATGCTCAAGCCGGAGTACGAAGAGATCCAGTCGGGTGTCGCCGAGATCCGCGAGGTGTTCCGCTCCTCGAAGTTCGGCAACATCGCGGGTGTCATCGTGCGGTCGGGAACGATCACGCGCAACGCCAAGGCGCGCGTCATCCGCGACGGTGTCGTGCTGGCCGATGGTCTCGCCATCGAGTCGCTGCGCCGCTTCAAGGACGACGTCACCGAGGTCCGCACGGACTTCGAGGCGGGTATCGGCCTCGGCAAGTTCAACGACATCCAGATCGGCGACGAGATCGAGACGACCGAGATGGTGGAGAAGCCGCGCGGCTGACATTCGTCAGGCGCTCCGGCGTTGGGCGTCTCCTCCGGTGACGGATCCCTCGGGATCGCGGCCACCGGGGAGGCGTCCAACGCCTTCGCCGTCTCTGCCCGCCGCCGTGCGGGCCTGAACAAGGAGAAGAAGGTATGCCCAGCGAACGTCAGTCGCGTCTGGCCGATCGCATCCGCGTCCTCGTCGCGGAGCGTCTCGAGAAGGGGCTGCGCGACCCGCGCCTCGGATTCGTGACCATCACGGACGTGCGGGTCACGGGTGATCTGCAGCACGCCTCGGTGTTCTACACCGTCTACGGCTCCGACCAGGAGCGCGCCGACTCGGCCGAAGCGCTCCGGGCCGCCACGGGCATGCTGCGCAGCGAGGTCGGGCGAAAGCTCGGCGTCCGTGTGACGCCGACCCTCGAGTTCATCCTCGATGCGATCCCCGAGAACGCGGGGCACATCGAGCACCTGCTCCGCGAAGCGCGCGAGCGCGATGCCGCGACGGCAGCCACCGCGACGGGTGCGAGCTACGCGGGCGAAGCCGACCCGTACGTCAAGCCCCGTGAGGCGGAGGACGACGAGGACTGACGACCGGGTCGTCGGATTCGAGAACGAGGGATGCCGCTCCGGCATCCCTCGTTCCGTCTTTTCAGCGGGGGAGGCGCAGCCGTCTGTCGACGGCTTCGATGAGTCCGTCCGCGATGAGCGAGTCGATCGCACGGTCGCGCTGCAGACGGTCGGGCCAGTCAGGGGCGACGTCGTCCGCCGCGACGTCGTGCGTCGTCGCAGACCGCAGGACCTTGAGGATCGCGCCGCGCGCCTGGCGGTCGCTGCCCTCGTACTTCGCCTGCTTCGTGCGGGTGTCGCCCGTATCGGGATAGCCGGCCGCTCGCCATGCGCAGCGGTCGGCGAGCGGGCAGACCCCGCAGCGCGGGGAGCGCGCCGTGCACACGAGAGCCCCGAGCTCCATGGCTGCCGCGTTGACGACGGCGGAGGCCGCGACATCGTCGGGCAGGATCGCGGCCATGTCGGCGAGATCGCGTTTCGCGGACGGTCCCGGCTGCGAGCGGCCGGCCACGGCGCGCGCCAGTACACGCCGCGTATTGGTGTCCACGACGGGATGCCGGTCGCCGTACGCGAAGACGGCGACCGCGCGGGCGGTGTAGTCGCCGATCCCTGTCAACGCGAGCAGATGGTCGACGTCACGCGGGACGATTCCCGCGTGACGGTCGCGGATCTCGACGGCCGCGCGGTGCAACCACAGAGCCCGCCGCGGGTAGCCGAGGTTCGCCCACTGCCGGACGGCGTCGGCTGGCGCAGCGGCCGCCAGATCCGCCGGCGTCGGCCACCGTTCGAGCCAGGCCTCGAGGAGGGGGACGACGCGACTCACGGGCGTCTGCTGCAACATGAACTCGCTCACGAGGGTGCCCCACGCGCCGAACCCCGGCCGACGCCACGGCAGATCCCGCGCGTTGTCGCGGTACCACGCGATCAGCGGCGAGGCGAGGTCGGGCATCCGTTCAGCCTACGATGCCGCGCCAGGAGTGCGGTGGCGCATGGCGTGGGCCGAGCCGGCCGGTATTTGCGCAATGCCCGCGGTTCGTGTCGGCTGCTGTGGCATCGTGGTGCACAGCCAGGCGCACCGGAGCGAAGGGAGACGAGCATGTCGGGACGATTGCGCATCGCGATCATCGGAACCGGGTTCATGGGTCGGATGCACGCGCACGCGTGGCGCACCGCTCCCCGCTTCTTCGATCTGCCGCTGCAGCCCGAGGTCGTCGTGCTCGCGGGCAGCGACGCGGAGCGCGCCGCAGCCGCTGCATCCCGCTACGGCATCGCCGAGTCGAGCGACGACTGGCGGAGCGTCATCGGGCGCGGCGACATCGATGCCGTGGACGTCTGCACCCCCGGGAACACGCACGCCGAGATCGCGCTCGCCGCGCTCGCCGCCGGACGCCACGTGCTGTGCGAGAAGCCGCTCGCGAACGACGTCGCCGACGCCGATCGGATGACCGATGCCGCCGCATCCGCGGCATCCCGCGGAACCGTTGCGATGTGCGGCTTCAGCTACCGGCGCACCCCCGCGCTCGCCCTGGCCCGTCGACTGATCGAGGAGGGGCGCCTCGGCCGCATCCGTCACGTGCGCGCGCAGTACCTCCAGGACTGGCTCGCCGATCCGAACGCGCCCTTCACCTGGCGCCTGGATCGCGATCGTGCCGGATCGGGCGCCCTCGGCGACATCGGCGCGCACAGCATCGACACCGCGCAGTGGCTCACCGGCTCGCGCATCACGAGCGTCTCCGGCACGCTCCGCACCTTCGTCGACGAGCGTCCCGTGCTGCACGAGCGCGTCGGGCTCGGCGGCCGAGCGGATGCCGGTGCGTCCACCGAGAAGGTGACCGTCGACGACGCGACCGCGTTCACGGCATCCTTCGCCGACGGGGCGCTCGGCGTCTTCGAGGCCACGCGCATGGCGACGGGACACCGCAACGCGAAGCGCATCGAGATCAGCGGCGACCGGGGCGCCGTCGCCTTCGATTTCTCCCACCTGAACGATCTGCTCTTCGCCGACGCGACGCTCCCCGCCGGGGAGCAGGGATTCCGGCGCATCGACGCGACCGAGCCGGAGCATCCGTACGCGGGAGCGTGGTGGCCGGCGGGGCATGGGCTCGGGTACGAGCACCTCTTCACGCATCAGAGCGTCGACTTCGTCCGCGCCGTCGCCGGAGAGATCGAGGCGCACCCGTCGTTCGCGGAGGCTGCGCAGGTGCAGCGTGTGCTCGCGGCGGTCGAAGAGAGCGCGGCATCCGACAGCAGAAGCATTCGAGTGGAAGGGATCACCGCATGACCGCACGGCAGGCGCTCATCGTCCGAGGGGGCTGGGAGGGGCATGAGCCCGTCGAAGCCACCGACTTCTTCGTTCCCTTCCTCGAGAAGAACGATTTCGCGGTGCGCATCGAGGAGGACAACGAGGTCTACTCGGACCGGGCGACGATGGAGCGCACGGACCTGATCGTGCAGTCGGTGACGATGTCGAAGATCTCACCGGAGGCCGTCGCCGGACTGCGGGACGCGGTCGAACGGGGGACGGGCCTCGCCGGCTGGCATGGTGGCATCGCGGACTCGTACCGCGACAGCTCCGACTACCTCCAGCTCATCGGCGGGCAGTTCACCACGCATCCCGGAAAGCACCCTGACGCACGCGTCGGCGACGGGACCGACAACTACCTCACCTACAGCGTGGATCTGACCGATGCCGGCCGCCGTTCGGAGATCATGGCCGGCCTCGAGGACTTCAGCCTCTGCACCGAGCAGTACTGGGTCTTCACCGACGACCTCAACGACGTCCTCGCGACGACGACGCACCCCGTGCAGCCGTACCACCCATGGCACCGCCCGATCACCTCTCCCGCCGTCTGGACGCGCGAGTGGGGACAGGGCCGCATCTTCGTCGCGACGCCGGGGCACAGCCTCGACGTCCTCCGCGACGTGAACGTCCGCACCATCATCGAGAGGGGGATGCTGTGGGCGAGCCGCACGGCATCGGCGTAGTCGGCCTCGGGGTCATCTCGGGCCAGTACCTGGAGACGCTGGGGGAGCACCCGGCGGTTCGTATCGTGGCGACAGCAGACCTCGACGCCGCGCGCGCCCAGGCGGTCGCCGATCGCTACCCCGGCGCACGCGCGCTGTCGGTCGCGGAGCTCGTGGCCGATCCGGCGGTGCAG
Organism: Microbacterium arborescens; assembly: GCF_049707515.1. GTDB lineage: Bacteria > Actinomycetota > Actinomycetes > Actinomycetales > Microbacteriaceae > Microbacterium > Microbacterium arborescens_B. The sequence continues at coordinate 598,842 of NZ_JBNAFI010000001.1, forward strand.
ACGGTGCTGAACCTGACGATTCCGGCCGCACACGGCGAGGTGGCACGGGCGGCGCTCGCCGCAGGCAAGAACGTCTACGGCGAGAAGCCGCTGGCCGCCACGTTCGGCGAAGCTCTCGGCGTCATGGCCGGCGCGAACGGCGCGTGGGTCGGTGGTGCCCCCGACACCGTGCTGGGGTCGGGGGTGCAGACCGCGCGAGCCGTCGTGGACGCCGGTGAGATCGGTCGCCCGATCGCAGCCGTCGCGACGTGGCTGTCGCCGGGCCACGAGGCCTGGCACCCGCATCCCGACTTCTACTACCGCGAAGGCGGCGGGCCGCTCTACGACATGGGGCCGTACTACCTCACGGCGCTGCTCCACGTGCTCGGACCGGTCGTCCGGGTATCGGGGGCGTCATCACGGTCTCGCGACGAGCGCACGATCGGCTCGGGGCCGCGTGCGGGCGAGCGCATCCCCGTCGAGGTCGACACGCACGTCACGGGCGTTCTCGAGCACGCCGACGGCGCGGTGTCGACCGTCACCTTCAGCTTCGACGCCGTGGCGACGCACGCCGCCCCCATCGAGGTGCACGGCGAGACCGCGTCGCTGACCCTTCCCGATCCGAACTTCTTCGACGGCGAGGTCGCCATCCGGAGACCCGGCGACGGTGACTGGACCGCGATCCCGGCGCGCGCCGGTTATCGCGGCGCGGCCCGCGGAATCGGCGTGCTCGACTTCGTGCGCGGCGGCGCCGGGGCCCGCCGTGCGAGCGGTGACGTCGCCCTGCACGTGCTCGAGATCATGAGCGCTCTCACTCGGTCGGCCCAGGAGGGGCGCCGCATCAGCTTGACCACGACCGCGGAACGTCCTGCGCTGGTCCCGCTCAGCGAGGCCGAGCAGTGGAGAAGCGCCTGACGCGTCGGCGCCGGAAGAGACGGATCGGCGCCGGCGAGGCATCGCCGTAGGCTGGAGGGCATGCCCGAACCCGCGCCCCGCGGCATCCTGCTCGTCGACAAGTCGGGTGGGATGACCAGCCACGACGTCGTCGCTCGCGCTCGCCGCGCTCTCGGCACCCGCAAGGTCGGCCATGCCGGCACGCTCGACCCGATGGCCACCGGCCTGCTCGTGCTCGGCGTCGGTCCGGCGACGCGCCTGCTGACCTACGTCGTCGGGCTCGACAAGACCTACGAGGCGACGATCCGGCTCGGGGTCTCGACGGACTCCGACGACGCCGACGGGATCGTCACCGAGTTCGCGGACGAGCACGCGCTCGCCGCGGTCGATTCCGCGCGCATCCATCGGGGAATCGAGGCGCTCACGGGCGAGATCGATCAGGTTCCGAGCCGCGTGTCGGCCATCAAGGTGGGCGGAAAGCGCGCCTACGACCTCGCGCGCGCGGGGGAGCACGTGGAGCTGAAGGCTCGCCGTGTCACCGTCTCGCGTTTCGACGTGCTCGGCGTGCGCGAGGTGCACGACGCTCGGGAACCGGAGGGCGACGGACACGACGACGGTCGGCGCGCCATCGACGTCGACGTCGTCGTCGACTGCACGAGCGGCACCTACATCCGGGCGCTCGCCCGCGATCTCGGCGCCGACCTCGGCGTCGGCGGACACCTGACCGCGCTGCGGCGCACGCGCATCGGGCCGTTCGACGTGGCGGGCGCCGTGACCGAGATCGCGCCGGACACGACGTTGCTCCCGGATGCCGGTGTCGCCGCGGCCGTCCTCGGAACATTCGACGTCACCGCCGATGAGGCACGGGACCTGCGTCACGGAAAGCGGCTCCTCGGGGCGGCACCGCGCCTGTCGGCTCCGCATCCCGCCGCGATCGACCCCGACGGACGCCTCGTCGGCATCGTCGAGCGCCGCGGCGACGACGTGAAGAGCCTCATGAACATGGCGGAAGACGCATGATCGCGGTCTTCACGACCGTGCAGGTGGCGGTCGCCGTCGTCGCGGGGCTGCTCTGCACGATCCTCGGACTCGCGAACCGGCGACCGAGCGACGTGTCGGTCGGTTCTCTCGCCCTCGTCGAGGTGCTCCTGATAGCGCAGGTCGTGATCGCGATTGTCGCTCCGCTGGTGGGCAACGGGCCCACGGGGAGTCTCCTCGAGTTCTGGGTCTATCTGGTGTCGGCCGTGCTGCTGCCTCCCGCGGCCGTCTTCTGGGCGCTCGTCGAACGGAGTCGGTGGAGCACCGTCATCCTCGGGATCGCGGCGCTCTCGGTCGCGATCATGGTGTGGCGGATGCACGTGATCTGGACGGTTCAGGTCGTCTGAAGCGACGCGTGCGGCGCCTATCATTGGTGAGGTCATGGATCATCCCCGCCCTCGAATGACCGGCATCGGCCGCGTCCTGGTGGTCGTGTACGCCGTCATGGCGCTCGCCGCGACAGGACGGTCCCTCGTTCAGATCGTCGAGGACTTCGCGTACGCCCCGCTGGCCTATTCGCTGTCGGCTGCGGCCGCGCTCGTCTATGTGCTGGCGACGGTCGCGCTCGTGAGGTCCGACTCGCCCACCTGGTACGTCATCGCGTGGGTCGCGATCTGCTTCGAGCTCGTCGGCGTGCTCGTCGTGGGAACGCTCAGCCTGGTGCTTCCCGATCTGTTCTCGCACGACGCCACCGTGTGGTCCGGCTATGGATTCGGCTACTTCTGGGTTCCGCTCGCGCTGCCCTTCGTGGGCATCTGGTGGCTCGTCTCGCACCGGGGCGGCGCCGAGGGCAGCGACGATCGTCCCGCTGTCCTGGAGGGATCGTCATGGTGACCGTATACCGAGACCCCGCCGAGGTGCCCGCCGATTTCGGCCCGAGCGTCGTGGCGATCGGCAAGTTCGACGGTGTGCACTCCGGACACCGCGCGGTCATCGATCGCGCCCGGGTGGACGCCGCGGCACGTGGGGCGCGCGTCGTCGCGGTGACCTTCGATCGCAACCCGCTCAGCCTGCTGCGTCCGGAGCTCTGCCCCGAGCCGCTCGTGGCGCTCGATCAGAAGATCGGCTTGCTCGCTGCGGCGGGGGTGGATTCCGTTCTCGTCCTGCGATTCGACGCCGAGCTCGCCGCGCTCTCGGCGCGCGACTTCGTCGAGAGCATCCTCGTGCGCGCACTCGGGGCGGTCGGGGTGCTCGTCGGCGACGACTTCCGCTTCGGTCGCGGCGGGGAGGGCGATCCCGACGTGCTGACCGCGCTCGGGCGCGAGCACGGCTTCGATGTCGACGTCGTCACGGATGTCCGCGCCCGCGACGCCGGACGGCGGGTCTCATCGACCTGGGTGCGCGATCTGCTCGCCGAAGGCGACGTCGCGGGGGCTGCCCGCCTGCTGGGCAGGCCCCACGCCGTCGAAGCCGAGGTGGTGCACGGTCTGAAGCGGGGCCGCGAGCTCGGCTACCCGACGGCGAACCTTGCGACCGACGCCGCGGGCTTCATCCCGGCCGACGGCGTGTACGCCGGCTGGCTCGTCGACCTCGGGATGCCGGGCGCGGACGGCATGCTGCCCGCGAGCGTCATCCGCTATCCGGCGGCCATCTCGGTGGGCACCAACCCCACATTCGACGACGTGCCGCAGCGACAGGTCGAGGCCTATGTCCTCGACGAGACCGATCTCGACCTCTACGGTCACCGCGTCGAGGTGCGCTTCACGGCGCGCATCCGCGGGATGGTCGCCTTCGAGGGCATCCCGGCTCTCATCGCGCAGATGGACGACGACGTCGTCCGGGTGCGCGAGGCCCTCGCCTGAGCGAACGCTCGCGCACCGAAGCGGACGCGTGGCCCGCGCCGCTCAGTAGGAGGACTCGTCCACCGCGCCGGTGGCTTGGCCGCCGGCTTCGAGCCGGCGCGCTTCGCCCAGGATGGTCGCGCTGCCGCTCGTGCCCAGGCGCGTGGCGCCGGCGTCGAGCATGGCCACCGCGTCGGCGAAGCTGCGGACACCGCCGGAGGCCTTGACCTGCACGGCCGCGCCGACGTTCTCGCGCATCAGCCGGACGTGGGGGACCGTCGCGCCGCCGCCCGCGAAACCGGTCGAGGTCTTGACGAAGTCGGCGCCCCCGGCCTCGGTGAGGCGGCTGCCGCGCGCGATCTGCTCGTCGTCGAGGAGGCTCGTCTCGAGGATGACCTTGACGATCTTGCCCTCGGCGGCTCCCACGACCGCGCGGATGTCGTCGACGACGACGTCGTCGAAGCCCGAGCGCAGGGCGGCGATGTTGACGACCATGTCGAACTCCGAAGCGCCGTCGGCCGCCGCCTGCCGCACCTCGGCGACCTTCGCCGCCGTGGAGGTCGTGCCGTGCGGGAAACCGATGACCGTGCCCACCGCGACACCGGTGCCGTCCAGGCGAGCGACGGCGTGCGGGATGTCGGAGGGGCGCACGCAGACCGAGAAGACCCGCCATTCCGCGGCGATGTCGAGTTCTGCGTCGACCTGCGACCGGGTCAGCTCGGGCTTGAGGATGGCGTGGTCGAGGGTCGCGGCGAGCTCGCGCTCGGAGATCGTGGACATGGTTTCAGCGTACGCCGTTTGATCCCTTCGGCATCGACGGGAATACCCCAGGGGGGTATCCTGTTCTTGTCCCCGAACGAAAGAGGAGCATCATGACGACTCAGACCTACACCGTCGACGGCATGACCTGCAGCCACTGCGCGGCTGCGGTGACCCGCGAACTCGGCCTCGTCCCCGGAGTCTCCGACGTCGCTGTCGACGTCGACGCGGGCACCGTCTCGGTCACGGCGGTGCAGCCGCCGGACGACGATGTCGTCTCGGCTGCCGTCGCCGAGGCCGGCTACACGGTTACCGGGCGACGCTGATGAGCGCCGACACCGCCGGGCGCGAGCGCAGTCATGCGGTCCTCGATATCGAGGGGATGACGTGCGCGAGCTGTGTCGCCCGTGTCGAGAAGCGTCTGCAGCGCCTGGACGGTGTCCAGGCCACGGTCAACCTGGCGACCGAGTCGGCGCGCGTCGAGCATCCTGCCGACGTCTCGGTCGAAGAACTGGTCGGGGCCGTCAGCGAGGCCGGGTACACCGCTCGCGTGCGCACCCCGCATCGCCGTCCGCAGCCGCACCGACCCGGTGAGCACGAAGCGCCCGCGGACCACCAGCACGGCGCGGACCACCAGCACGGCGCAGAGCATGACCACGGCGCCGGCCACCAGCACGACATCGAGGACGAGCCGGGACGGACCACCCTCCGCACCCGGCTGATCTGGGGGATCATCCTGGCGGCGCCCGTCGTGGCGCTCGGGATGGTGCCGGCATGGCAGTTCCCGGGCTGGCAGTGGCTGTCGCTCGTCCTCACCGCACCGGTCGTGTTCTGGGCGGGGTGGCCCTTCCACCGCGCGACGTTCGCGAACGCACGCCACGGCGCGCTCACGATGGACACCCTGGTGACTCTCGGGACCTTCGCCGCCTTCGCCTGGAGCCTGTGGGCCGTGTTCTTCGGATCGGCCGGGCGCATCGGCATCCGTCACGATGTCGTCCTCTTCGGCCCGGTGCACGACCCGACGTCGCTCGTCTATTTCGAAGTGGCGGCGGCCGTCACCGTGCTCATCCTGCTCGGCCGCTACATCGAGCAGCGCTCGCGGCGACGGGCGGGAGCCGCCCTGCGCGCCCTGATCGAACTCGGGGCGACCGACGTCGAGCTTCCGGACGGTCGCCGCGTCGGCATCGAGTCGCTCCATGTGGGTGATGAATTCGTCGTGCGACCCGGTGAGAAGGTCGCAACCGACGGCGTCGTCGTCGACGGCACCGCGGCGGTCGACGAGAGCATGCTCACGGGTGAGTCGGTGCCCGTCGACGTCGGGCCTGGTTCCGAGGTGACCGGCGGGACGATCGCTTCGGGTGGGCGCCTCCGCGTCCGTGCCACCTCGGTCGGCGACGAGACCCGTCTCGCGCACCTGGCACGCCTCGTCGACGAGGCGCAGGCGGGCAAGAGTCGCGTGCAGCGTCTCGCGGACCGCGTCTCGGCGGTCTTCGTGCCGGTGGTCATCCTGGTCGCGGTGCTGACCCTCGTCGGCTGGATCGTCGCCGGGGCGCCCGTGGCGGCGGGCTTCACCGCCGCTGTCGCGGTGCTCATCATCGCCTGCCCCTGCGCGCTCGGCCTCGCGACGCCCATCGCCGTCCTCGTCGGAACCGGTCGCGGCGCCGAGCTCGGCATCCTCATCACCGGTCCCGAGGCCCTCGAGGCCGCCGAGCGCATCGACGTCGTGCTCATGGACAAGACGGGAACGCTCACCGAGGGCCGGATGTCGGTCGCCTCGGTGACCACCGCCGCGGGCGTCGATCGCGATCAGGCGCTGCGCCTGGCCGGGGCCGTCGAGTCGGCGTCCGAGCACCCCATCGCCCGTGCGATCGTCGCCGCTGCGGGCGCCGTCCCCGCTGTGACGGGCTTCGCGGGTGTCGCCGGTGGCGGCGTGGCCGGAACGGTCGAGGGCCGTGAGGTCGCCGCCGGGAGCATCGCGTTCGTCACCGAGCGCTTCGGCGCCCTGACCCCCGAACTCGCCGAGGCCGCCGGCGCCGCGGCAGCAGCCGGGGCGACGATCGTCGCGGTCGGGTGGGACGGGCACGCGCGTGCCGTCATCGCCGTCTCGGATCGCGTGCGCGACGATGCGCGGGAGGCGGTCGCACGGCTGCACCGCACCGGGGCGTCGGTCGTCCTCGTCACCGGCGACAACGCCGGCGCGGCGGATGCCGTCGCCCGCGAGCTCGGCATCGACGACGTGGTCGCGGATGTGCGTCCCGAGGGGAAGCTCGACGAGGTCCGGCGCCGGCAGGCGGCGGGGCAGCGGGTCGCGATGGTCGGCGACGGAGTGAACGATGCCGCCGCGCTCGCCGCCGCCGATCTCGGCATCGCGATGGGCGGCGGCACGGACGCGGCCAAGCATGCGAGCGACATCACCCTCACTGCCGGCAGTCCCCGGGCGGTCGCCGCTGCCATCGAGCTGAGCCGTCGCACCCTCGGCATCATCCGCGGCAATCTGTTCTGGGCCTTCGCCTACAACGTCGCCGCCGTGCCGCTCGCTGTGGCCGGACTGCTCAACCCGATGGTCGCTGCGGCGGCGATGGCGTTCTCGAGCGTCTTCGTCGTCCTCAACAGCCTGCGACTGCGGTCGGCGCTGCGACCCGCGCGCCGGAGCGCGTAGGACTCCGCGGCTCGTTAGGATCTGGGCATGGCCGTCTCGCACCGCACCGCTCTCCGCCTCGTCCCGCTCGTCGCGGGGGTTGCGCTGCTGGTCACCGCTTGCGCGACTCCGGTGGGCGGCGCCGCAACTCCCGCGCCCACCGGGTCCGCCGCGACGGCTTCGCCCGAGGTAACGCCGTCGGCCACGCCGAGCCCCATCGAGACCCGTGCGACCACCGAGGAGATCGCGCTGCCGTCTTCGTGCGACGAACTCTTCACGGGTGATCTCCGCGCCACGCTCGACGCGGAGATCGCGCCGCTCAACGACCCCGGAGTCACGATGTACTCCACCGAGAACGCCGAGGCGCTCTCGGTTCTCGAGTCCGGTGTACCGAGCCTCCGGTGCACGTGGGGCACGCCGTCGGACCGGGGAATCGCGACGACCGTGTCGACCATCACGCCCGAACAGTCGCAGCTCATCGCCGACGCGCTCACCGAATCGGGCTTCGGCTCGGAGGAGGCCTCGGGCGGGGAGTACTTCCGGACCTCCCAGCAGATGCTCTCGATGGATGACCAGGTCGTCGAACTGGGGGAGACCCACTTCCTTCGCGGCAACGCCTGGGTCGCGACGCGGTGGATCAACTACGGTCCCGCCTCGTACACCCCCGGTATCGTCGCCCAGCTCTGGCCCTGAGCACGGCCTCTCCGCCTGACGCACGTGTCTTCACGCGGGGCGGCGTGCTCATGCCCTAGAATGGTGCGCGGGGACATCGTCGGTTTCGACGCCGCAGCTCGCTGAAGCGAGTGCCCGCGGCCGGCCGACGCAATCGCCCTTCGCTCGCATGACGCCTCGGTGTCCGTTCGAGCGGCCCCTCGTACGGTTCCGTCGCGACGGAACTCCGGCACTCAGGCTCAGGAGGAGCATGCCGACCATGGCCACCGCCGCAGCGACCGCCAACCGCCGTAGGAAGTCCTCGTCCGCCCGGCGCGACGACGACGCCCCGCTGATCCCGATCCTCGCCCGCAAGGTGCGCGAGGTCGAGGCCAAGGCCCAGCGGGGCAAGCTCGGACCCACCAATCGCGTGAAGTTCCAGGTGATCGCCTTCCTCGTGCGCGAGGAGCGCGCCCGGGTGAAGGCCGACGAGAACGTCTCGGCGACGGCGCGAGCAGAGCTGCTCAAGCGACTCGACGGCGTCGCCACGATCCTCGCGAAGACGGCGGCGCGAGACACCTCGCTCATCCAGCTTCTCGAGGTCGACCAGGCGACGTCGCCGGTCGCCAAGCGGATGCGTCGCGACTGGCTGCTCGAATCGGGTGCCGAGCTGCCCGAGGACGAGCTCATCATCACCGATGTCGCACCCGTGCAAGCGCCCGTCGTTCCCGCGGCGCTCGCCAACCGGCAGGTCACGCCGCCGCAGGTGATGGTCCGCCGCGAGGCGAACCCTTTCCTCGCACCCGACCTCGAGCTGCATGCGCCGCACCCGACGCCGCGCCGCCGTCTCGACGGCTGGGAGCTCATGGGCCCGCTCTACAAGGCCTTCGAGACCGGCGCCGGCGGCGCAGCGGCCTCGATGGATCTGCCCCCGGTGCCCGAGTTCGACCGCCTGTCGCCCAAGGGCCTCGAGATCATGCCGCACCAGTCGCGGTTCCTCGAGTCGGTACGAGCCGGACACCGCTCGTTCCTCCTCGCCGACGAGCCGGGCCTCGGCAAGACCGCGCAGTCGGTCCTCGCCGCATCCGTCGCCGGTGCCTATCCGCTGCTGGCGGTCGTGCCGAACGTCGTGAAGATGAACTGGGCCCGCGAGGTCGAGCGCTGGACACCGCAACGCCGCGCGACGGTCATCTCGGGAGACGGCGATCAGATCGACGCGTTCGCCGACGTGTTCATCGTCAACTACGAGGTGCTCGACCGGCACCTCTCATGGCTCAGCTCGATCGGCCTGCGGGGAATGGTCGTCGATGAGGCGCACTTCATCAAGAACCTCGGGTCGCAGCGCTCGCAGAACGTGCTCGCGCTGGCGGGCCGCATCCGCGAGCAGGTCCGCGACCCGCTCATGCTCGCGCTCACCGGAACGCCCCTGATCAACGACGTCGAGGACTTCGACGCGATCTGGCGTTTCCTCGGCTGGACCAACGGCGAGAAGCCGGGGCCCGTGCTGATGGAACGGCTCGACGAGACCGGCCTGACACCCGCCGACAAGGCGTTCTACCCCGCGGCTCGCGACGCCGTCATCTCGATGGGCATCGTGCGGCGGAAGAAGAAGGATGTCGCCGCCGACCTCCCTGACAAGCTGGTGGCCGACCTCCCCGTCCAACTCGACGACGAATACGGCCGGTCGATCCGTCAGGCCGAGCACGAGCTCGGCGAGCGGCTCGCGGCCCGCTACCGTCGCATCATCGAGGCGCGCGGCGACCGCGTGCTCCTGGGGGAGGCGGACGCCGACATCGTGCGCCTCGTCGCCACGCAGGAGCTCGAGGAATCGAAGGCCGCCGGCACCGGTGCCGAGAACGTCTTCACCATGGTGCGGCGCATCGGTCAGGCCAAGGCGGTGCTCGCCGCCGACTACGCGGCTCAGCTGCAGCGTTCGGTGGGCAAGGTGGTGTTCTTCGCCAAGCACATCGACGTCATGGACGCGGCCGAAGCCCACTTCGCGGCCGCGGGCCTGCGGACCGTGTCGCTGCGCGGCGACCAGACCTCCGCTGCCCGCCAGGATGCGATCGACGCGTTCAACAGCGATCCGGATGTCGCCATCGCCGTGTGCTCGCTCACGGCGGCCGGTGTCGGCGTGAACATGCAGGCCGCATCCAACGTCGTGCTCGCGGAGCTGTCGTGGACGGCGGCCGAGCAGACGCAGGCCATCGACCGCGTGCACCGCATCGGGCAGGAGGAGCCGGTGACCGCGTGGCGGATCATCGCGGCGCACACCATCGACACGAAGATCGCCGAACTCATCGACTCGAAGCAGGGCCTCGCCGCCCGTGCGCTCGACGGAGAGGCCGTCGACCCGACCTCGAGCGACTCGGTGCAGCTGTCGGCGCTCATGCACCTGCTGCGCCAGGCGATCGGCGCCGCCTGACACGAAGCGCGCCGCTCGGAGTTCTCCCGGCGCGCTTCGTCTGGCAGCGCCCGCGTCGCGACGATAGTCTCGAATCGAGGCAGCGTCGCCACACTCCACCTGAGCAACAACGAAGGATCTCCCCATGAAGATCGGCATCCTCACCAGCGGCGGCGACTGCCCCGGCCTCAACGCTGTCATCCGAGGCGTCGTGCTCAAGGGCACCACCTCGTACAACATCGAGTTCGTCGGCATCCGTGACGGCTGGCGCGGCGTGGTCGACGGCGACTTCTTCCCGCTGACCCGCCACGAGGTGAAAGGCCTGTCGAAGGTCGGCGGCACGATCCTGGGCACGAGCCGTACCAACCCCTACGAGGGCCCCCGCGGCGGCGCCGAGAACATCGCCGCGACGCTCGACAAGCATCGCATCGACGGCATCATCGCGATCGGCGGCGAGGGCACGCTCGCCGCGGCCAACCGTCTCGCGAACGACGGCATCAACGTCTTGGGCGTGCCAAAGACCATCGACAACGACCTGAAGGCGACCGACTACTCGTTCGGCTTCGACACCGCCGTCAACATCGCGACCGACGCGATGGACCGTCTGCGCACGACCGGCGACTCGCACCAGCGCTGCATGGTGGCCGAGGTCATGGGCCGTCACGTCGGATGGATCGCTCTGCACGCCGGCATCGCCGCGGGTGCGCACGTCATCTGCATCCCGGAGGTGCCGATGTCGATCGAGGAGATCACCGCCCAGGTGACGAAGGCCTTCGACCGCGGCCGCGCGCCGCTGGTCGTCGTGTCGGAAGGCTTCAAGCTGAAGGGTCAGGACGAGGCCTACAGCGACAAGGGCCTCGATGCCTTCAACCGCCCGCGCCTCGGCGGCATCAGCGAGGTGCTGGCGCCCGAGATCGAACGGCTGACGGGTATCGAGACCCGCGCGACCGTCCTCGGTCACATCCAGCGCGGCGGCTCGCCGTCGGCCTTCGACCGCGTGCTCGCGACGCGCCTGGGTCTCGCTGCCGCCGACGCGCTCGTCGACGGCGCCTGGGGCCAGATGGTGTCGCTCAAGGGCACCGACATCGTGCGCGTCTCGTTCGACGAGGCGCTCGGCGAGCTGAACACGGTGCCGCTGTACCGCTACGAGGAGGCAGCCGCACTCTTCGGCTGAATCTCGACGATCAGCTCGGCCGCGTCCGCGGCAGGCCTTTGCGGTCTGCTCGCGCCGCGGCCGAACTGCGTTCCGGGGCGGCAGGTTCAGCGCACGCGCGCGCGGGAGCGGATGACCGAACCGAGTGACGCGCGCAGCGGCTGCCCGAGGTAGATGCCGAGCGATGCCCCCACCGCGAGCGCGATGCCGATGGTCGCCGCACCGGAGAGGGTGCTGAAGCCGGTGAGGAGGGTCGCCGGGCTGTCGCCGGACTCGACGACGCCCAAGAGCCCGCGGAACACCGCGGCGCCGGGGACCATCGGCAGGATCGCGGCGGTCGTGATCGCGACGGAGGGCACGTGCAGCCGGTACGCCGCGAGGATCCCGACGAGACTGCCGACGAACGCGCCCACACCGCTCGCGGCGGCCGTCTCGAAGCCGAGGGAGGCGGCAGCGACGTAGGCGAGCCAGGCGACGACGCTGAGCGCGACGCTCACGACGATGATCCGCAGCCCGGCGCCGTTGAACACGGCCACGGCGAGGGCGATCAACCCCGCACCGAGGAACTGCAGGGGTACGGGACCGAGCGGCAGCGCCTCGGTCGGAGCCTCGAGCCCGAGCCCGATGACGCGTGCCGTCTCGATGCCCGCGAGGATGCCGAGCACGACGCCGAGCGTCTGGGTGACGAGTTCGAGGATGCGCCCCATCGCCGTCAGGGCGAAGCCGTCGATGGCATCCTGCGCCGCTCCTACGACCGTCAGGCCCGCCAGCATCAGGACGATGCCCGAGGCGACGATGACCGAGGGGCGCATCGCCATCGCCGCTTCCCAGCCCGTGGCCCGGAGAAGGGGAGAGGCGGCGGCGACGATGGTGAGGACGAACGCCCCCGCGATCTGGCTGAAGAAGAACGGCACGCGGGCTCTGCCGAGGAGGAACTGCGTCAGGGCGGCCGAGCCCGCCGCGAGGAACGACAGCACGATGACGAGCCAGTTCGCCCCGAACATCACCGCGACCCCGACGGCCAGGAGCGCCTGCGATGCGACGACGACGGGCTGGTGGTACCGGAACGGGGTGCGCCGGATGCCGCGGAAGCGCAGCGCCGCCGCGTCGAGGGGGAGGCCTGCCCGGATCTCGGTGACGAGGGCCTGCAGTCGCTGCAGCCGTGCGTGGTCGGGGGCCGAGCCGCGCACCACCCGCATGAGCGTGATCGGACGGTCCTCGCCGCTGCGGTGGTGCGCCACGGTGATGGAGTTGTAGGTGACGTCGACGTGCACGGGATCCAGGCCGTACACGCCCGCGACCCGCACGATCGTGAGGGTGACCTCGCTCGCCGGTGAGCCGGCGACCAGCATCGTCTCGCCCAGGCGGATCGCCAGGTCCAGCACCCGTACGGCGAAGGCGTCATCGATCACCGGGAGCATCTCCGTGGCCGGGCCGGCCGTGGGATCGGGGGTATGGACGAGCGCGTTCAGCGCCGTGAAGAGCGAACGACGTCCCATGTGCTCCAGCCTAGATCCGCGGTTCGCGGCCCGACGCCGAGGCGGTCGTCACATGGCGCCGCGTGCATGGGACCCTCCGTAAGATGGGGGCGGTGGGCGCGGCATCCGGGCGCCCGTAGCAATCGCGCCGGCACCGGCATCCGGGAGTCCCACATGGCATTGATCGTGCAGAAGTACGGCGGGTCGTCCGTCGCCGACGCGGAGAGCATCAAGCGGGTCGCGAAGCGCATCGTCGACACCCGTCGCGCCGGCCACGACGTCGTCGTCGCGGTGAGCGCGATGGGCGACACGACGGACGAGCTGCTCGATCTCGCGAACGAGGTCGCCCCGATCCCGGCTCCTCGCGAGCTCGACATGCTCCTCAGCTCGGGAGAGCGGATCTCGATGGCGCTCCTGGCGATGGCCATCCACTCGATGGGGTTCGAGGCGCGCTCGTTCACCGGCAGCCAGGCCGGCATGATCACCGACGCCACGCACGGCGCCGCGCGGATCGTCGACGTCACCCCGGTGCGGCTGCGCGAGGCGCTCGACGAGGGCGCCATCGTCATCGTCGCGGGCTTCCAGGGGTTCAACCGCGACACCCGCGACATCACCACCCTCGGTCGCGGCGGTTCCGACACGACCGCCGTCGCGCTCGCTGCGGCCCTGTCGGCCGACGTCTGCGAGATCTACAGCGACGTCGACGGCATCTACACGGCCGACCCCCGCGTCGTCCCCAAGGCCCGCAAGCTCGGCGTCGTCTCGGCCGAGGAGATGCTGGAGCTCGCGGCGAACGGTGCCAAAGTCCTCTACATCCGTGCGGTGGAGTACGCCCGCCGCCACGGCGTCATGATCAACGCCCGGTCGACGTTCAGCTCGGGAACCGGCACATTCGTGCTCGGTCCCGGAATGACCGTGCCCGCGGGCCGAAAGGAAGAAGAGATGGAAGAGCCGATCGTCGCGGGCGTCGCCACCGACCTCAGCCAGGCCAAGATCACCGTCATCGGCGTCCCGGACGTGCCGGGCAAGGCCGCCGAGATCTTCAAGATCGTGGCGAAGTCCGGCGCGAACGTCGACATGATCGTCCAGAACGTGTCGGCCGCCACCACGGGCCGCACCGACATCTCGTTCACGCTGCCCAAGACCGACGCGACGCTCGCGCTCCGCGCCCTCGCGGGTGAGCAGACCGCGGTCGGCTTCGAGAGCCTCGTCCACGACGATCAGATCGGCAAGCTGTCGGTCGTCGGCGCGGGGATGCGGACGCACTCGGGCGTCTCGGCCACGCTCTTCGAGGCGCTGTCCAATGCCGGGGTCAACCTCGAGATGATCTCGACGTCCGAGATCCGCATCTCGGTGGTCGTGCGCGGCGACGAGCTCGCCGAGGCCGCGCGTGTCGTGCACACCGCGTACGGTCTCGACGGCGACACCGAGGCCGTCGTCTACGCCGGCACGGGTCGCTGACCTGAGCCGCGCCCGCGGGCAGGCGCCCGCGAGAACCGAAAGTCATCCCCGATCCGTCACGGAGGAGTCCGCGTGCTGTACATCTCGACCCGAGGCGGCGCTGAGCCGCTGCCGTACTGCGACGCCCTCCTCGAGGGACTCTCCACCGACGGCGGCCTCGCTGTGCCCCAGGAGATGCCCCGTGTCGCGCCCGAGACCCTGGAGCGTTGGCGTGCGCTGACCTACCCGCAGCTGGCCACCGAGGTCCTGGCGCTGTTCGCCACCGACATCGAGCGCGACGACCTCGCCCGCATGACCGAGGCCGCATACGCGCCCTTCCCCGACGCCGTCGTGCCGCTCCGGTCGATCGGCGGCGGGATGACGCTCGTCGGGCTCTCCGAGGGTCCCACGCTGGCCTTCAAGGATCTCGCGATGCAGTTCCTCGGGCAGGTCGTCGAGCACGCGCTCTCGCGCACGGGATCGGTGCTGAACGTCCTCGGCGCCACGTCGGGCGACACCGGCTCGGCCGCGGAGTACGCGCTGCGCGGCAAGGAGCGCATCGCCGTGTTCATGCTGTCGCCGCAGGGCCGGATGAGCCCGTTCCAGCGTGCGCAGATGTTCTCGCTCGATGACGCCAACATCCACAACATCGCGATCGAAGGCGTCTTCGACGACTGCCAGAACCTCGTGAAGGAGCTCGCGGGCGACCTCGAGCTGAAGCGGTCACTGCACCTCGGCGCGGTCAACTCGATCAACCTCGCACGCATCACCGCGCAGGTCGTCTACTACTTCTGGGCGTGGCTGCGCGCGACGGATGCCGAAGCGCACGCCGACGTCTCGGTGACGGTCCCCTCCGGCAACTTCGGCAACATCCTGTCAGGGCTCTACGCCCGCGAGATGGGTCTGCCCATCCGGCAGCTCGTGCTCGCGGCCAACGAGAACAACGTCCTCGACGAGTTCTTCCGCACGGGTGTCTACCGTCCCCGCGCGGCGGCGCAGACGCTGCAGACCTCGAGCCCCTCGATGGACATCTCCAAGGCATCCAACCTCGAGCGCTTCATCTTCGAGCTCGTCGGTCGCGACCCCGAGCGCGTCGTCGCGACGTGGAACGACCTCGAGTCGCAGGGTTTCGCCGACTTCACCGTCGACCTGGCCCGATTCACCGCCGAGTTCGGCATCGTCAGCGGCACCTCCACCCACGCCGACCGTCTCGCCACGATCCGCGCCGTCCACGAGGCGACGGGCGACATCATCGACCCGCACACCGCCGACGGCGTCGCCGTGGCTCGCGAGTACGTCCGGCCCGGTGAGACGATGCTCGTCCTCGAGACGGCCAAGCCCGAGAAGTTCGCCGAGACGATCCGCGAGGCGATCGGGATCGAGCTGACCTACTCCGACGAGCTGCAGGCCATGCTCGACGCGCCGCAGCACGTCGTCGAGCTGCCCGATGACGCCGCGGCGCTGACCGCGTTCATCCGCGAGCGCGCCCTGAGCTGAGGTGCCGTCCGGCGCTGATACATCCGTCGGACCGGTGGTGCTGGTGACGCCCGCACGGCGTCACGAGTGATCGCCGATACCGCGCGTCCGACGGATGTGTCGCGCTCGCGCGCTCGCCGTGCACCGGTGCTCAGTCCGCGGCGCGGGCGGCGACGATCGCGTCCCAGACCGCCCGCGCGACGGTGCTCTTCGGACCCGAGGCCTCGGCGACGACCGCCTCACCGTCTCCGATGACGGCGACGGTGTTCTCGCCCGCGCCGAAGCCGGCATCCCACCCGACCTCGTTCACGACGAGCAGGTCGACGCCCTTGCGTTCGCGCTTGCGTCGGGCGCGTGCGAGGAGGTCCTCGTCCGCGGTCTCGGCGGCGAACCCGACGATCATCTGGCCGTCGCGGCGGGAGGCGGCGAGCCCGGCGAGGATGTCTTCGTTGGGAACGAGGTCGATCGTCGCCAGCGGCCCGTCTTCCTTCCGCAGCTTGTGTTCCGACACTCGCGCAGCGCGATAGTCGGCGACGGCCGCGACCATGATCACGACGTCCGCGGACGCTGCGGCATCCGTCATCGCCTCGCCGAGCTGAGCCGCGGTCTCGACGTGCCGGGTCGTGACGCGCGGATGAGCCGTCACGGTGTCGAGGACCCCGGCGTCGACGGATGCCGCGACGAGGGTCACGGTCGCGCCGCGGCGGGCGGCCTCCGCCGCGATCTCGGCACCCTGGCGGCCGCTGGATCGGTTGCCGAGGAACCGCACCGGGTCGAGCGGCTCGCGGGTGCCCCCGGTCGAGACCACGACGTGCAGACCGTCGAGGTCCGCCGGCGCGGGGGAGGCGAGCTCGAGCGCCGCCGCCACGATGTCTTCCGGCTCCGACATGCGACCCGGGCCGCTATCGCCGCCGGTCAGCGGGCCGTCCGCTGGGCCGACGATCAGCACGCCGCGCTCCCGGAGCGTCGCGACGTTGGCCGTGGTGGCCGGATGCCGCCACATCTCGGTGTGCATGGCGGGGGCCACGGCGACCGGCGCCGTCGTGGCGAGGAGAGTCGTACCCAGCAGATCGGATGCCAGCCCGGCGGCCATCGCCGCGAGTGTGTTGGCCGTCGCCGGTGCGACGATCACCAGGTCGGCGCTCTGCCCCAGGGCGACGTGCCGCACGCGGGCGACGTCGTCGTGCACGGAGGTGGTGACGGGATTGCGGCTGGCGGCCTCCCACGTCGTGAGGCCGATGAAGCGCAGCGAGTCCTGAGTGGGGATGACGTGGACGTCGTGTCCGCGCTGCACGAGAAGCCGCACGAGCTGCACGCTCTTGTAGGCGGCGATGCCTCCGGTGACCCCGACTACGATGAACATGCCCCGATCCTCCCACGGCCCCCGGTCGGGTGCGCGGAGCCGCCGTCGGGCGCCGAGAGCGAGTGATCCCCATGTGCACCGTCGTCATCCAGGTGCCCGCCGATGCGAGCCAGCCGGTCAGGTTGCTGGCCGTCCGCGACGAGGACCCGTCCCGTGCGTGGGACCCCGTGGGTCCGTGGTGGCCCGAGTCTCACCCGGGCGTCGTCGGGGTGCGCGACCGACGCGCCGGGGGAGCGTGGCTGGCTGCCGACGCAGACGCGGGCCGTCTCGCTGTGATCCTCAACCGCGGCGACGTGCTGCCCGAAGACGCACCCGCCCTCTCTCGTGGCGGCATCGTGCTCTCCGCCGTCGCGGGCGAGCCGCCGACGGGCGCGCCGCCCACGCACGGGTTCAACCTCGTCGATCTCTCGTCGGGCGCCGTGCGCGTGTCGATGTGGGATGCCGCCACGCTCCGCACCGTCGATCTGGCTCCGGGCACGCACATGATCGCGCACGACGACGTCGACGATCCGCGGACCGCCCGTATCCGCCGTTGGCTGGGCGACTTCGCCGCCACGGCGCCCGAGCTCGACCGCACGGACGGCCTTCAGCCCTGGCTCGACGTCCTGCAGGACACGACGGCGACACCGCCCACGGACGACGCCGCGATCATCCGCGACAACCGTCCGCACGGGGTGCCGACGCTCTCGCTGCTCGTCTGCACCGCCTCGGTGGGGGCGGGCGGGGTCGATCTCGCCTACGGCGCGCTCGACGTGCCCGGAGAGTGGAACCGCCCCGAGATGGCGTGATTCGGGCGGTCATCGACGGTCACGTGAGTCGGTGCGGCGACGGCGCGCCGATAGAATCGCGGAAACCCGATCCCGCTCCACGCAAGGAACAGCTATGACCCGTATCTCCGATTCCGGACTCTCCGTCGCCGTCGTCGGCGCCACCGGCCAGGTCGGAAAGGTGATGCGCGAGATCCTCGTCGAGCGGAACTTCCCGATCCGCGAGCTGCGCCTGTTCGCGACGGCGCGCTCGGCGGGCACCTCGGTCGAGTTCGCCGGTCACGAGGTCGTCGTCGAAGACGTCGCGACCGCTGATCCCGCGGGCATCGACATCGCCCTCTTCTCGGCGGGCGCCACCGGCTCGCGCGCTCACGCACCGCGCTTCGCCGAGGCGGGCGCCGTCGTCATCGACAACTCCAGCGCATGGCGCATGGACCCGGATGTGCCCCTCGTCGTCAGCGAGGTCAATCCGCACGCCACCGTGAACCCGCCCAAGGGCATCATCGCCAACCCGAACTGCACGACCATGGCGGCGATGCCGGTGCTGAAGGTCCTCGACGCCGAAGCGGGCCTCGAGCGTCTCATCGTCTCGACCTATCAGGCGGTCTCGGGCTCCGGCCTGGCGGGGGCCGAGGAGCTGCTCGGTCAGGTCGAAGGCGTGCTCGCGCAGGGGCACACGCTCGACCTCGTGCACGACGGCTCTGCCGTCGAGTTCCCCCAGCCCGAGAAGTACGTGGCCCCGATCGCATTCGACGTCATCCCGTTCGCGGGCAACCTCGTCGACGACGGCGACAACGAGACCGACGAGGAGAAGAAGCTCCGCAACGAGAGCCGCAAGATCCTCGAGCTGCCCGACCTTCGGGTCGCCGGTACCTGCGTGCGCGTCCCGGTGTTCACGGGTCACTCGCTGTCGATCCACGCGGAGTTCGCGCGCGACATCACGCCGGACCGTGCGCGCGAGATCCTCGCGGCCGCCCCCGGCGTCGCGCTCGAGGAGGTGCCCACGCCGCTGCAGGCTGCGGGCAACGACCCGAGCTACGTCGGCCGCATCCGCGCCGATCAGTCCGCGCCCGAGGGCAAGGGCCTCGTGCTGTTCATCAGCAACGACAACCTGCGCAAGGGCGCCGCGCTCAACGCGGTGCAGATCGCGGAGATCGTCGCCGAACGGCTCTGACGGCGGTCCGGGCGGAATGGTGCCCGCCTCGCCGGGATAGACTGGTGCATCGTGAGTGAAAAGGTCGACGTCGTCCTGATCGGCGGGGGCATCATGAGTGCCACGCTCGGTGTGCTGCTGAAGCAGCTCCAGCCCGATTGGAAGATCGAGGTGCACGAGCGGCTCTCCGATCTGGCGCAGGAGAGCTCGAACCCGTGGAACAACGCGGGCACGGGCCATGCCGCCCTGTGCGAGCTCAACTACACGCCCGAGGCACCCGACGGCTCCGTCGATCCCGGCAAGGCGATCACGATCAACGAGCAGTTCCAGCAGAGCCGGCAGCTCTGGGCGTCGCTCATCGAGCGCGGCATCCTCGACGAGCCCTCGACGTTCATCAACGCGACGCCGCACATGACGTTCGTCCGGGGCGAGAAGGATGTCGCCTTCCTCAAGCGTCGCTACGAGGCGCTCAAAGACCAGCCGCTCTTCGCGGGCATCGAGTACTCCGAAGACTCCCGCGTCATCAACCAGTGGGCGCCCCTGCTCATGCAGGAGCGACGCAAGGGTGAGCCGTTCGCGGCGACGCGGGTGCCGGCCGGCACGGATGTCGACTTCGGGTCGCTCACCCGCCAGCTCTTCTCCCATCTGCAGGAGCAGGGTGTCGAGGTCATCACCGACCGCGAGGTCCGCACCCTCACGCGCCAGAAGGACGGGTCATGGCGGGTGTTCTGGCGCAACCGCCTCGGCCGGACGCCCGGGCACACCGACGCGCGTTTCGTCTTCGTCGGCGCGGGCGGCTGGGCGCTGAAGCTGCTGCAGAAGTCGGGCATCCCCGAGATCAAGGGATACGGCGTCTTCCCGATCGGCGGTCAGTTCCTCAAGACCACGAACCCGGCGGTCGTGTCGCAGCACAAGGCCAAGGTCTACTCGCAGGCCTCCGTCGGTGCCCCGCCGATGTCGGTTCCCCACCTCGACACGCGCGTCGTCGACGGCGAGGCGTCGCTGCTGTTCGGACCCTTCGCGACATTCAGCCCGAAGTTCCTCAAGAACGGGCGCATCACCGACATCGTGGCGCAGGTGCGCCCCCACAACCTGATGCCGATGCTGAAGGTCGCTGTCGACAACCCGAGCCTCATCTCGTACCTCGTCGGTGAACTGCTGAAGAACCACAGCAAGAAGGTCGAGTCGCTGCGCGTCTTCATGCCCACGGCCAAGGATGAGGACTGGGAGCTCATCCAGGCCGGTCAGCGCGCGCAGGTGATGAAGAAGGACCCGAAGAAGGGCGGCGTGCTCCAGTTCGGCACCGAGGTCGTCACGTCTTCCGACGGGTCGATCGCGGGACTGCTCGGAGCCTCGCCGGGCGCCTCGACGGCGGCATCCATCATGCTCGGGCTGCTCAAGAACTGCTTCCCCGACCGGATCGCGGGCTGGGAGCCCGAGCTGAAGAAGCTCATCCCCAGCTACGGTCAGCCGCTCAACCCGCGCGCCGACGCTGCTCGGGAATCTATCGAGGCGACCGCCGCAGCGCTCTCCATCACTGCCTGACAGGTATGGCCAAGCTCTACTTCCGCTACGGGGCGATGAACTCCGGCAAGTCGACGGCCCTGTTGCAGGCCGCCTACAACTACGAGGAGCGCGGCCAGCACGTGCTGCTCGCGAAGCCCGAGATCGACACCAAGGGGGCCGGACAGATCGCGAGCCGCCTCGGCGTGGAGCGTGACGTCGACTTCCTCCTCGGCGCCGGCGACGACCTGCGGGCCGTGTTCGCCGCGCACCGGGAACGGGTGCGAGCGGACACCGGGTCGGATGTCGCGTGTATGCTGATCGACGAGGCGCAGTTCCTGACGTCGGCACAGGTCGATGATCTGCTGCGGACCGCGGTCGAGGAGGACGTGCCGGTGCTCGCCTACGGCATCCGCACCGACTTCCAAACGCGCGCATTCCCCGGCTCGGCGCGCCTCATGGAGCTCGCGCACAGCCTCGAGGAGCTGAAGACGATCTGTCGCTGCGGCCGCAAGGCCCTCTTCAACGCGCGCCTCGTCGGCGGACGCTTCGTGTTCGAGGGCGACCAGGTCGCGATCGACGAGCTCGCCCTCGACCGTGTGACGTACGAGTCGATGTGCGCCGAGTGCTACCTGCGCGAATCGGGCGGCCGACTGGCCTGATACGTTTCACGACGCGCCCGCTTCGCGCTTTGCGCGGTCTGACCACAAGATGTATGGTGGTCCGGCCACGAAGGAGAGGGGCGTCATGGCTGACGGAACCCCGGCGCGCGCCTGGCGCGTCGTACTGGAGAAGATCGAGTCCGATCTTCTCGCCGGCAAGCTCGGTCCCGGCGACCGGCTGCCGTCCGAGCGCGACCTGGTCGCGCAGCTCGGTGTCGGACGATCCAGCGTGCGTGAGGCGCTGCGTGTGCTCGAGGTCATGGGCCTCATCCGCACGGCGACGGGTTCCGGTCCGAACGCCGGCGCGATCGTCGTCGCCCGGCCCACGGGCGGCATGCAGGCCCTGCTGCGGTTGCAGGTCGCCGCTCAGGGCTTCGCGATCTCCGACGTGGTGAACACGCGACTGCTGCTCGAGGAGTGGGTCGCGGGTGAGCTCGCGAGTTCGCCCGACACCGAGCTCGCTCCTGCGCGTGAAGCGCTCACCGCGATGGATGCCCCCGACCTGAGCCCTGCCGACTTCCTCGCCCTCGACGCGCAGTTCCACGTCGCTCTCGCCGAGGCGTCGGGTAACGACGTCGTGGCCGCGATGATGGCGGGGCTCCGCTCGTCGATCGAGGACTACGTCCTCGAAGGCGCCGGGCGCATCCCGGACTGGGGGAGCGCGGTGGACCGGTTGCGCGACGAGCACTACGCGATCGTCGCGGCGATCGACGAGCAGCGCGTCGCGGATGCCCGCACCGCCGTCCACGACCACATCACGGGGTACTACGCGTCCGCCAACCCCGTTCGCCCCGAAACCACCTGAATCCACCCGGCCCGATACCTTCGGCCAGCGGCCGGAACAGAGGAGAGACATGGTCACCCGACAGTTGCCCAAGATCCCCGAGCTGCTCGAACTGATGCAGTTCAAAGCACCGGACCTCAACGGTCGTCGTCGACGGCTCACGTCCGCGCTGACGATCGATGATCTGCGGACCATCGCCAAGCGTCGAACGCCCAAGGCGGCCTTCGACTACACCGACGGTGCGGCCGAGGGCGAGATCTCGCTCGAGCGCGCCCGGCAGGCCTTCCAGGACATCGAGTTCCACCCCGACATCCTGCGTCCGGCGGAATCGGTCGACATGTCCACCGAGATCCTCGGCGGCCGCTCGGCGCTGCCGTTCGGCATCGCCCCGACCGGCTTCACGCGTCTGATGCAGACCGAGGGCGAGAGCGCGGGCGCCTCCGCGGCCGGCGCCGCCGGCATCCCCTTCACCCTCTCGACCCTCGGTACGACTTCGATCGAGGGTGTGCGCGCGGCCAACCCGCACGGACGCAACTGGTTCCAGCTCTACGTCATGCGCGATCGCGAGATCTCGTACGGCCTGGTCGAGCGCGCGGCACGGGCGGGCTTCGACACGCTCATGTTCACCGTCGACACGCCCGTCGCCGGTGCGCGCCTGCGCGACAAGCGGAACGGGTTCTCCATCCCGCCGGCCCTGACCGTCGGAACCATCGTCAACGCCATCCCGCGCCCCTGGTGGTGGATCGATTTCCTCACGACGCCCAAGCTCGAGTTCGCGTCGCTCACGACGACCGGCGGAACCGTGGGCGAGCTCCTGAACGCTGCCATGGACCCGACGATCAGCTACGACGACCTCGAGGTGATCCGTGGCCTGTGGCCGGGCAAGATCGTCATCAAGGGCGTGCAGAACGTCGAGGACTCCAAGCGCTTGATCGACCTGGGCGTCGACGGCATCATCCTCTCTAACCACGGCGGACGCCAGCTCGACCGCGCGCCCGTGCCGTTCCACCTGCTGCCGCAGGTCGTGCGCGAGGTCGGCAAGGACGCGACGGTCATGGTCGACACCGGCATCATGAACGGCGCGGACATCGTCGCCTCGATCGCCCTCGGAGCGAAGTTCACCCTGATCGGCCGCGCCTACCTGTACGGCCTCATGGCGGGCGGGCGCCAGGGCGTCGACCGCACCATCGCGATTCTCCGCAGCGAGATCGAGCGCACCATGCAGCTGCTGGGCGTCTCGAGCCTCGACGAGCTCGAGCCGCGTCACGTCACGCAGCTGCAGCGGCTCGTGCCGGTCGCAGTCTCGGCGCCGCGCCGCGCCGTGTCGCGCGCCAAGACCCCGTCTCAAGCCTGACGGCCGGACGAGAACGTCGGGCCCCGGGTCGGCAGCCGAATGGCTGCTCGGCCCGGGGCCCGAATCCGTGTGCCGCGGTGTGCCGCGGCGAACGTCAGAGCAGGGGGTCAGCGCAGGGGGAGCGTGGGGATCAGCTCGTCGAGGAACTCCGCGGTGTCCTGCCAGCCCTCGACGGCCTGGCAGGGCACGCCCATGGCCAGCACGGGGTAGTCGTTGCCGTTCTCGTCGAGTCGGTCGCCGACGAACAGCATGTCGTCCTGGGGGATGCCGGTCTGCTCGACGAGCCGGGTCATCCCGTAGGCCTTGTCGATGCCGCGCTCGGTGATGTCGACCGACGTGGAACCGCCCGCCCGCACCTCGAGATCGGGGATGCGGTCGGCGACGGCGGCGCGCAGCGCGTTCTTCTTCTCGCCGGTCGGGTCCCACGCCATCTTTGCGTCGACGGGAGCCTGCTGGCCCAGGGCCGAGAACGTGATCTGCGAGCCGCGGTCCTCGAGGATCGGGCCCCAGGTCTCGCTCTCCCACAGGCCGAGCCGGCGCGCCTCCTCCTCGACGGCTGCGAGCGCGCGCGACTTCTGGTCCTCCGTCAGCGACCGGGCGTAGACCGTCTCGATCCCTGCGGACGACAGGCGGTAGTACTGCGTGCCGCACGTCGGCATGAGGTGGAAGTGCGACAGCAGTGCGGCATCCGTCTCGGGCAGCTGGTCGACGACCTGCGCGGTGAACTGCGCCAGCTGACCGCCCGAGATGATCGCGACCTCGACGCGGGCTGCCAGATCGAGCAGCTGGCGCCCGATGCGGGGATCGATGGCGCTCTTGGAGGGAGCGAGGGTGTCGTCGAGGTCGAAAGCGACCAGGCGGGGGATAGGCATCCGTGCTCCGTTCTCCGGTGGCATGAAAGAGGCCCCGCCTCGCGGCGGAGCCTCTCTGCTGTCGGGGTGACAGGATTTGAACCTGCGGCCTCGTCGTCCCGAACGACGCGCGCTACCAAGCTGCGCCACACCCCGTGGCAACCCTCCAAGCTTACCCCGATCTCGGCCGGAAGACGAATCGGCTCAGGTCTGCGGACGCAGCACCAGGACGGATGCCTCCGGACGGCAACCGAACCGTACGGGGGCGTAGATCGAGTGCCCGAGCCCGGCGCTGACGTTGAGCGGCACGGCGTCGGGGCCCCAGGTGCTGAGCCCGCGTGCCTGGTCCAGCGGGATGTCGCAGTTGGCGACGAGCGCGCGTGAGGCGAACGGGATTCGGACCTGCCCGCCGTGGGTGTGCCCGCCGAAGATCATGTCGGCCCCGAGATCGACGAAGCGGTCGAGCACACGCCGGTAGGGGGCGTGGGTCACCCCGAGGGTGAGGTCGGCGCGCTTGCGGCCTTCGAGGGCCGCCAGGGCGCCGGGAAGAGCGTCGAGGTCGTCCCAGTCGCGGTGAGCGTCATCGACGCCCATGCCGTCGATGCGCAGGCCGCCGACGCGCACGGTGGCGGCGGCGTTGTCGAGCTCCGACCAGCCGAGGTCGGCGGCGAAGAACGAATCCATGGCGTCGGTGTCGAGCTCGGCGACAGCCTTGGGGTGGCGCGACGGACCGGTGAAGTAGCGCAGCGGATTGCGCCCGCTCGGTTCGTAGACGTCGTTCGAGCCGTGGACGAAGAAGCCGGGGACGCCCCGCAGCGGAGCGAAGGCACGGTGGATGCCGTCGAGTCCGCGCGCGTGACCGAGGTTGTCGCCGGTGTTGATGACCAGATCGGGCTGGACGTCTTCGGCGAGGTCGGCGATCCACTGCTGCTTGCGGTGTTGCCAGGGGGCCATATGGGCGTCCGACAGGTGCAGCACCGTGATGCTGGGGCTGCCGGCCGGCAGGACGCGGAGCTCGTGGCGTCGAGCGGTGAACAGGTATCGCTCGATGCCGACCCCCCAGACGACCGCACCGCCGGCGCCCAGGGCGCCGGCGGTGGCGATCGTGGAGAGCGTCCGGCGGACGCCCGCCATCAGCAGTCCTTCGCGGTGTACTGGACGGTGATCTGGGTTCCGCGTCCGACCGATTCGCCGGATGCCGGGTCGGTGCCCGTCACGGTCGGCTGGTCGGAGCCCTCATCCTCGGTGCACGAGGTCTGGACGCTCGTGAACCCGGCCGCCCGCAGTTGCCGTTCGGCCTCCTCGGGGTTGCCGGTGACCTCGGGCACGGTCGCTCCCTGACCGTTGCTCGGCGTGATCGTGACGGTCGCGCCCGCGGCGACGCGGCCGGCGCCCGGATCCTGCGACACGATCCGGCCCTCGGGCTCGGTCGAGTCCGTCGCATCCGCGACGTTCACGGTGAAGCCGGCTGCTTCGAGCGTGCCGCGTGCGTCGTCCACGGTCCGGCCGACGACGTTGGGCAACTCGGTGAGGGTGTTCTTCGAGAGGTTCTGGTCGGGGCCGGGGAATCGGTCGCCGCCGTACTTGTCGTTGGCGGCGCCCTGCATCTTGGGCCAGATGGCGTTTCGGATCTGGTCGAGGCGCCAGCCGTTCACGCGGTAGTCGTTCAGCTTGACGAAACCGTCGACGTTCCCGACCCAGACCACGGTGGCCACCTTGGTGCTGGCGCCGTCCATCCAGGTGTGCTCGTACTCGTGGATACCGGTCTTGCCGAACACCGGCACGCCGTCGTAGATGCGCGCGCCCTGGCCGGTGGCGTTCATGACGCCTTCCAGCGCGTAGGCCGTGGTGTTCGCGACGGAGGCGGAGATCGCCTGGCTGCAGCTGTGCTGCAGCTGCAGCTCCTCGCCGGCGGAGTTGACCGCGCGGTCGATCGCCTTCGCCTGGCAGAGCGTGCCCTGTCCGGCGATGGCCGCGTACGCCTGCGCCATGTCGAGGGGCGCCACAGCGGCGTCGCCCAGCACATTGTAGGGCTGGTTGGGTGCGAGGTTGGAGCCCTCGGGAACCTGGTCGAGCGGCGACCCGTCACCGCGCGTGACGCCGAGCTTCATCGCGACCTGGTTGGTGGAGCAGATCGAGATGCGCTCGGCCATGGCGAGGAAGCCGGAGTTGAGGGAATCTTCCGTGAACTTGCGGATCGTGCCCGAGTACCCCGGGTTCGCCTGGAAGTTCCCGACCGATCCGGCACGCTGGTCATTGGCAGCACGCACCTGCATCGTGTTCCCATCGCAGGTCTGAACGCGCTTCGTGCCGACGCGGCCGTTGATGACCTCGTTGACGGAGTGGCCCTGCTCGAGCCAGTTCACGACACTGAAGACCTTATAGGTCGAGCCCGCGGGGTGGCCGATGCCGCCGCCGTCAGCCTCGCGGACGTTGTAGTTCACGGCGGTTGTCGCGCCGTCTTCCGAACCGTTCGGGCTGAACGGACGGTTCTGAACCATCGAGAGCACGCGCCCGGTACCGACCTCCACCTGAACGGCCGACGAACCGAGATTGAGTCGGCTGTCGGTCGGGGGAACGACGGACATGGCCTCAGACGCAGCGTTCTGCAGGTCCGGGTCGATCGTCGTGTAGATCTTCATCCCGCCGCGTCGGAGATTCTGCTGACGCTCCTCGATCGTCTCGCCGAATGCGGGATCGGTGAGGACGACGCTCGTGACGTACTGGCAGAAGAATTCCACGCCGGTGGCGAGCTGACACCCCTGCGGGCGCACCTGGATGTTCGGGGTGATGGGCTCGGCGACGGCGGCATCCCGCTCTTCCTGGGTGATCTTGCCGTCGGAGAGCATGCGGTTGAGCACGTAGACCTGGCGGTCCTTCGTCAGCGCGTAGCCGTTCGCCACGCCGTTGGACTCGCTGTCGGGGCGGTCGAGTCGGTAGGTGTTCGGTTCCTGCACCATGCCGGCGATCGCGGCCGCCTGGCCGATCGACAGCTGCGAGGCGGGCACGCCGAAGTAGTACTGCGAGGCGGCGCCGATGCCGTAGACCGTGCCGCCGAAGTGGGCGATGTTGAGGTAGCCGAGCAGGATCTCGTTCTTCGGATACCGCTTCTCGAGCTGGATCGCGTACCGCATCTCCTGCAGCTTGCGCTCGATGCCGTCGGTGCCGGAGGCGACCGTCGTCGAGCGGAAGCACGCCTCGACCTCGTCCTGCGACTTGGCTTCCTTCTCGCACGCCTGCTGCAGCACGTTCTTGACGTACTGCTGGGTGATCGACGAGCCACCGCGGGTGTCGCTGCCGCGGATGTTGCCGAGCACGGCACTCGCGGTGCCGACGAGGTCGACACCGCCGTGGGTGTAGTAGTTCTTGTCCTCGCTCGACGTGATCGCGTCGAACATGACGGGGGAGACTTCCTCCCACGTCACGGGGATGCGGTTCTGATCGTAGAACTGCGTCATGAGCACGTCGTTGCCGTCGGAATCCTTGCGGTAGAACTCCGTCGGCAGCATGAGCTCGTCGACTTCGAGATAGCTCGGCATGTTGTCGAAGACGTCGATCGCGCTGCTCGCCGCGTAACCCGACACCGCGATGGCGGGGGTCACGGCCGCCGTGACGAGGATCCCGGCCACCGCGCTCAGGCCGACCAGGCCGGCGAGACCGCCGAGCACACCGGTGGCCGTGCGTTTCTTGTGAGGCATAGGGTGATCGTAAGCGAGATACCTGGGCATCCGCCTCAGGACCACCCCTTGCGCGCCCGCTCCGCGCATGCCAGCGCGCGAGCGACAGCCACAGATCGGAGCCCCGATGACGACGTGGGAGTACCTCACCACGCCCCTGCTGATCCACAACACCGCAGCGATCCTCAACAACTGGGGCAAGCAGGGCTGGGAGCTCGTGCAGGTCGTGCCCGGCCCCGAGGGCGGGCTCGTCGCATACTTCAAGCGCCCCGTCGGCGGGGGAGCGGCCAACGCCGGTCTCGGCGCCGCCCACCAGGCGGCCCAGCAGTTCGACGGGACGGGCGCATGAGCGTCTCGGCACGCCTGGCCGAACTCGGCATCCAGCTTCCGCCCGTCGTCCCGCCGGTGGCGGCCTACATCCCCGCGACGGCCCACGACGGTCTCGTCTACACGTCGGGGCAGCTGCCCATGATCGACGGCGCGCTGCCGGCGACCGGCAAGGTCGGCGACGGCGAAGGGCTCGTCGCGGCCGACGCCGCGAAGCAGCTGGCGCGTCAGTGCGCCCTCAACGCCATCGCCGCCGCGGCGGATGTGGCCGGTGGCGTCGACAACCTCGCACGGGTCGTGAAGGTCACCGGGTTCGTGGCATCCGTCCCCGCGTTCACCGGTCAGCCGGGTGTCATCAACGGCGCGAGCGAAGTGCTGGGCGAGATCTTCGGAGACGCCGGGCGTCACGCACGGTCCGCCGTCGGTGTGCCGGTGCTGCCGCTCGACTCGCCCGTCGAGGTCGAGGTCGTCTTCGCCCTCGCTTGATCCGCGGCTGCTCCGCCCACCGCGAACCATGGCCCGGACATCGCCCGCGAGGGCGCCCGCGGCCCTACGCTCTGGTGTGGACCACGCGGAAGGGCGGTAGGGATGCAGGGACTCGAGGTCACGGTTCTGCTGGGCATCGCCCTTCTGATCGGAACCGTTCTGGCGCCGCGCCTGCGCGTCGCCACGCCGCTCGTTCTGCTCGTGATCGGACTGCTGCTGGGCTTCGTGCCCGAGCTGCGCGAGATCGAGCTGCCTCCCGAGACGGTGCTGCTGCTGTTCCTGCCGGTTCTGCTGTTCCGTGAGGCCTGGACGACCTCGCTGCGGTCGGTACGCCGGTCGCTGCGCTACATCGTGCCCATGAGCACGCTCCTGGTCGTCGCATCGGCCTTCGCCGTCGCCGGCGTCGCGACGTGGCTGGGTGTGCCGTGGGAGGCCGCGCTCGTGCTCGGGGCCGCGGTCGCGCCGCCCGACGCGACCGCCGTGGCCGCCCTCGGCCGCTTGCTGCCGCCCCGCACGTTCATGAAGCTCAAAGCGGAGAGCCTCACCAACGACGGAACCGCGCTCGTGCTGTACGCCATCGCGGTGTCATTGCTTCTCGGCGACCACGTCAGCGCCCTCTCGATCACCGGGATGGTGCTGCTGTCGTACCTCGGCGGCGCGGCCGCGGGCATCGCCGTCGCCGCCCTCGCCTTCCTGGCTCTGCGGCGGATGCAGTCGACGCTGACGATCAACCTGACGCTGCTGCTCGTCCCGTTCGCCGCTTTCCTGGTCGCCGAACTCATCGAGGCATCCGGCGTGCTCGCGGTCGTCTTCGCCGGGCTCATCGTCGCCTGGGTGTCGCCGCGCATCACGACCGCCATGTCGCGCCGCGCGGCGGATGCGACCTGGCCGTTCGGGGTGTACCTGCTCAACGGCGCGCTGTTCGTGCTCATCGGCCTCGAGGTGCAGCTGATCCTGCACGAGATCTCCCCGTCCGAGGTCGGCATCCTGCTTCTGATCACCCTGGCGGCGTGGGTCGCTCTTTTCGTCGTGCGGTACCTCTTCCAGTGGCTGTTCTCGCCCTTCTCGCGTCCGGCGGCCGGATCCAGCAGGTCGCTGCGCCATCGTTCGCGCGTCGTCAGCACCGTGTCGGGGTTCCGCGGCGCGGTCTCGCTGGCGATCGCCCTGTCGGTGCCGATCACGACGGCCGCGGGCGAGCCGGTCGAGGGGCGCGAATCGATCGTCTTCGTCACGGCGGGCGTCATCGTGCTGACCCTGCTCGTGCAGGGACCTCTCCTGCCCGCCGTCATCCGCTGGGCGAAACTGCCCGCCGACGACGCGGAGATCGAGGAGTACGAGCTCGCTCAGCGGGCGATCTCGGGAGCCGCCCTCGCCGCGCTCGACGACCTCGCGGCCGAGCACGGTGTGAGCGATCGCGTGCGCGACCGGGCGCGCGACGAGGGGTACGAGCGACTCGAGCTCGCGAATGCACGGGCTGTCGCGCGGCTGCGGGCGGCGGAGGAGCGCGCGCCCGACCCGGACACCGACGACGAGCCGACGGACGAGGATGCCTCGCGCATGGGGCCCGTGCCGCCGGGGGCGTCGGATGGGGACGGGCGTCGGAGCGCTCCGCAGCTGGAGATGCTCGCGGTGAGCGACGACATCGACCTCACGCAGCGCTCGCCGCTCATCCGCCATCGGGAGGCGACGCGGCTGCGCCTAGCGGTGCTCGACCGCAAGCGCGAGGTGCTGCTGCGGCTGCGGCGCGACGGCACCATCGACGACCTCGTGGCGCGCCGCATCCTCGCCGACCTCGACATCGAGGAGATCCGGGCCCGCGGGCTCGACCGCGAGGCCGACTGACGCGTCGCGGTTCCCGCCCGGCGGTCGGCGCATCGCGCCACCGGAGGGCGGCGCGATGCGACCTCTTATTTCAGCTGAGCGCTGATGACCGACATGACGGCGGTGTCGGCGAGAGTGGTGGTGTCGCCGACTTCGCGGCCCTCGGCGACATCCCGCAGCAGTCGGCGCATGATCTTGCCCGAGCGCGTCTTGGGCAGCTCGCCCACGATGTAGACGTCGCGCGGTCGTGCGATCGGGCCGATCTGCTCGCCGACCCACTGCCGCAGCGACGTCGCGAGGCCGTCGGGGGAGTGGGCGTCGAGGTAGCTCTGCTTGATGATCACGAATGCGACGACCGCCTGACCCGTGGTCTCGTCGGACGCTCCGACGACGGCGGCTTCGGCGACGGCCTCGTTGGCGACGAGGGCCGACTCGATCTCTGTCGTCGAGAGCCGGTGTCCGGAGACGTTCATGACGTCGTCGACGCGGCCCATGAGCCAGATGTCTCCGTCGTCGTCGAGCCGGGCACCGTCGCCGGCGAAGTAGAACCCCTGGGCGCGGAACTTGTCCCAATAGGTCTCCACGAACCGGTCGGGGTCGCCCCAGATGCCGCGGAGCATGCTCGGCCACGGTTCGGTGACGACGAGCAGCCCGCCGTTGCCCTCGCCGACCCGATTGCCGTCCTCGTCTACGACGTCGATCGATATGCCGGGCAGTGCGACCTGGGCGGATCCCGGCTTGGTCTCGGTCACGCCCGGGAGCGCGGAGATCATGATGGCGCCGGTCTCGGTCTGCCACCACGTGTCGACGATCGGGGCTTTCTTGCCGCCGATGACCTTGCGGTACCACATCCACGCTTCGGGGTTGATCGGTTCGCCCACCGACCCGAGCAGGCGGATGCTCGACAGGTCGTACTCGGCGGGCACTTGCCGGCCGACCTTCATGAACGAGCGGATCGCGGTCGGCGCGGTGTAGTAGATCGTCACGCCGTACTTCTGGATGATCTCCCACGAGCGACCCGCGTGCGGGGTGTCGGGCGTCCCCTCGTAGAGCACTTGTGTCGCGCCGTTGGCGAGCGGCCCGTAGGTCACGTAGCTGTGCCCCGTGACCCACCCGATGTCGGCGGTGCACCAGTAGACGTCGGACTCGGGATGCAGATCGTGCACGACCCGGTTGGTGAACGCCGCCTGCGTGAGGTAGCCGCCGGATGTGTGCAGGATGCCCTTCGGCTTTCCGGTTGTCCCTGAGGTGTAGAGGATGAACAGCGGGTTCTCGGAGGGGAAGGCCTGCGCCTCGTGCTCGGGTGACGCCGCGGGCACGACGTCGTGCCACCACAGGTCGCGCTCGGCATTCCACTCGATGTCATTCCCGCCGCGGCGCACCACGATGACGTGCTCGACGGTCGCCTGCGGGCCGGCGCCGCGGTCGCCGAGCGCCTGGTCCACCGCGGGCTTGAGCGGTGACACCTTGCCCTTGCGGTATCCGCCGTCGGCTGTGATGACGAGTTTGGCGCCGGCGTCGTCGATGCGGGTGCGGAGGCTATCGGCGGAGAAGCCGCCGAAGACGACCGAATGCACGGCGCCCACGCGAGCCACCGCCAGCATCGCGGCGACGGCCTCGGGGATCATCGGCATGTAGATCGCGACGCGGTCGCCCTGTTCGATGCCGAGCTCGGTGAGGACGTTGGCGAGGCGCTTGACCTCGTCGGTGAGTTCGCCGTAGGTCACAGCGCGGTCATCGCCCGGCTCGCCCTCCCAGAGCAGCGCGACGCGGTCGCCGAGGCCCGCCTCGACGTGACGGTCCAGGCAGTTGTAGGCGACGTTCAGCTCGCCGTCTGCGAACCATTCCGCGAACGGGGGATTGGACCAGTCGAGCACCTGCGTGAAGGGCTTGTGCCAGTGCAGCTCACGGGCCTGATCAGCCCAGAAGCCCTCACGGTCGGCTGCGGCCCGCTCGTAGAGCGCAGCTGTGCCGACGGCCGAGGCGGCGAAGTCGGACGACGGCGCGAAACGCCGGGTCTCGGTCAGCAGGTGGTCGATCTGGCTGCTCATGCGGCACGCTCCTTCGCGGTCGATGGCGCCGCGCGCAGGCGGCGTGCGGTCAATCTAGACCCGGGTGCGAGCGGCAGGCTACCGCCGTTAGTGGGTGGTGGGACGGGCACAAATCTCGGCGGGTCTGATGCGGCGAGGCCCCGATCGAACGCGTAAGCTGTTCTCGGCTGCGACATCGATCGCGCCCGCGGCGGCCCGACCTACCCCCCAAGCGGCGGGACGTCACGTGGACGGCACCCCTATCCCCCAATGTGGGGTGCCGTCCTTCTCCTTTTTCTGGGCATGTCGACGCGGCGCGCGGCGGGGCATACGTCGTGATCCGGGAGCTCGCGCACGCAGCTCGGTGCGTCTCCTCCCCAATGCGCCCGGGGCACGGACTGTTCCGTCGCTGGCGATCACGCGCGGTGCCGGATGCCGGCAGTTCTTATCGTCGGGAGCATGACCGCATTCGTCGTCGTTCCCCGCGAGGGCTCCGCAGCGGGCCGGCCTGGCCAAGCGTCGCCGGCTCCGACACCGCGGCGGCAGGTGCCCGACCATCCGGCTGTCGATCCGCTGCGCGAGTATCTCCTCGATCCGGAGGTCACCGACATCTTCGTCAACGGCGAGCAGGGGCTCTTCACCGATCGCGGGCACGGCGCCGAGCACGTCGAGGGCTGGCACCCGGACGATGCCGAGGTGCGAGCGCTTGCCGTGACACTGATCGCACTCGGCGGCCGGCATCTCGACGATTCGACGCCGTATGCCGACGTGCGATGGGCGGGAGGCATCCGGGTTCACGCCGTCCTGGCACCCGTGTCGTGCGAGGGTGCGGCGATCTCCATCCGTCTGCCCGCGGTCGAACGGCTGAGCCTCGCAGACCTCGAGGAGCGCGGGATGTTCGACGCGACGGTCGCCGAGCACCTCCGGCGGCTCGTCGACGACCGCACGAACCTGCTCGTGACCGGCGCGACCGGGTCGGGGAAGACGACGCTCCTGGCGGCCCTGCTGTCCTGCTCCCAGCCGCACGAGCGCATCGTGACCATCGAGGATGTCGCCGAGCTGCGGCTCGACCACCCGCACCACGTCAGACTCGAAGCCCGGCAGCCGAATCTCGAAGGCGCCGGGGCCGTGTCGCTCGCACGCCTGGTGCGTGAGGCGCTACGCATGCGGCCCGACCGACTCGTCGTCGGCGAATGTCGCGGCGAGGAGGTGCGCGAGCTGCTGACCGCGCTGAACACGGGCCACCACGGCGGCGCGGGGACGGTGCACGCGAGTGGGCTCGCGGACGTACCGGCCCGGCTCGAGGCGCTCGGCGCCTTGGCGGGGCTCGATGATCACGGCGTCGCGCGACAGGTGGTGAGCGCGATCGGCGCGATCATCCACGTCGGCAAGGTCGACGGCGCACGTCGCGTGACGGGGATCGCTCGCCCGGTCCTGCGGAACGGGCGGCTCGCAATCGCGGAGAGCACGTGACGCGCCGGTGGCGCGGATGGCGCGGATGGCGCGGATGGCGCCGGTCAGGCGGGAAGGTGGATGCCGCATCGGCGGCTGACGTCGCGCCGGTACTCCACCGCCTCGCGGTGCTGCTCGAAGCGGGAATCGCGCCCGACCGGGCGTGGGAACACCTCGCGAGCACGGGGAACGCGTCCATCCGAGACGTCCATTCACGACGACGAGCGGGCCAATCGCTCACCGACGCGATCGCCGCGGAAGACGGACCCTGGCGCGAGGTCGCGGCGGCCTGGCACGTTGCGACGACGGTCGGTGCGCCGCTCGCGCGAACGCTGCGCGGGATGGCCGAGGCGCTTCGCGACGCCGAACAGGCGCGCGACGACATCCGCGTCGCGCTCGCCGAACCGGCCGCCACGGCGCGTCTCGTCGGGTGGTTGCCGCTCGTCGCCGTCGCCCTCGCTCTGCTCCTCGGGTTCGACATCGTCGCCACGGTGCGGCACCCGATCGGTGCTGCCTGTCTGGTCGCCGGGGCGCTGCTGATGCTCGGTGCGCAGCTCTGGACCCGTCGCCTGGTCGCTCGCGCCCGACCGGTGGGCGGCATCCCCGGGATGTCGGCGGAACTGCTCGCCATCGCGCTGTCGAGCGGCGTGTCGATCGGGCGGGCGGAGGACGTGCTGGCCGCCGTCGACGTCTCGGCGGCGGCGGCCGATCGCGAGGTTCTCGACCTGTCGTCGGCCGCCGGGGTGCCGGCCGTCGAGCTTCTCCGCGCGACGGCAGAGCTCGAGCGTCACCGCGCGCGCATCGACGGCCGGATGCGGGCGGCGCAGTTGTCGTCGCGGCTTCTGCTGCCCCTGGGCGTGTGCACGCTGCCGGCCTTCCTCCTCATCGGCGTCGCCCCCATGCTCCTCAGTGCCATGACCAGTACGCCGGTGACGCTGTGAGGCGCCGGATTACCAGCGAGCGCGACCTCCTCGGCAGGCGCGTCCTCGCCCACCCAGACCGTGCCCACCGTGCCCGACCAGAACACCCATCCACGAAACGGAGCAGACATGACACGACACCTTCCACGACTGACCAGCGCCCGCGTCGCCCGGCTCTTCGCCGACGAGTCCGGGGCAGCGACAGCGGAGTACGCCATCGCGACGATGGCCGCCGTCGCCTTCGCGGGGCTTCTGGTGGTGATCATGCGCAGCGACGAGGTGCGGGGCATCCTCACCGATCTCGTCCGCCGGGCGTTGACCGTCGAATGAGGCTCCGCCGCGACGATCGCGGCTCGGTGGCCGCGGAGTTCGCGGTGGTCGTTCCGGCGGCGATGCTTCTGGTGCTGCTCGCCGTCGCCGCGCTGGCGGCGGCGGGCACGCAGATCCGCCTCGAGCATGCGGCCGCCCAGGCGGCGCGGCTCGTCGCACGCGGCGACGATCACGGGCGTGCATCGGCAGCCGTCGCGGCTGCGGTCGGGGGAGCGTCGCTCGACGTGCGCGCCGACGCGGACCTGACCTGCGCGACCGTGACCGCGAGCCACAGCATCCCGCTGCCGCTTCCCCCGCTGACCGCCGAGGCCTGCGCCCTGTCAGGCGGACTCTGATGGCCGGGGTCGCCACGGCCATCGGCGTCCTCGCCGTCACGGCGACGGTCGCCGCGGGATGCGCCGCCGCGGGGGCGGCCGCGATCCGGTCCGCTCAGGTCTCGGTAGCCGCCGACAGCGCGGCACTCGCCGCAGCCGACACGGCGCTCGGCTTCGTCGGGGGAGCGCCCTGCGAGCGGGCCGAGCAGATCGTCTCGCGAAAAGGGCTCGATCTCGTCGCGTGCGACGTCGCAGGCGTGATCGTGACAGTCGAGGTCGGCGCGACAACCGGCGTTCTCCCCGTGCGTGCGCGCGCCCGAGCCGGTCCTCCCGAAACGAGTTCCGACCGAGGTGGAGCGGGGGACTGAGACTAGCGGACCGCCCCGAGGCGCTCCGGCTGATGGACGGTCGCACCTCCTCCTCCGGCGATGGAAAGGCCGTCGGGTGACGAGGGTGTATCCGCGTGCATGCGCGCGCCCGCGCGGGCCCGTCGCGTGACATGCCGACGAGAGGATATGGCGCGCCACTCCCAGCGTCCTCCACCGTGTGGCGCGTGTATGGTTTGCGCTGGAGAAAGGATGACTCGTGGCAGGCGGCAAGAAACTCGTCATCGTCGAGTCCCCGACCAAGATGAAGTCGATCCAGGGTTACCTGGGCGACGAGTACGAAGTGCTCAGCTCGGTCGGGCACATCCGGGACCTCGCTAAGAAAGAGGACATCCCGGCCGACAAGAAGCAGGCGTACGGCAAGTACTCCATCGACGTCGAGAACGGCTTCGATGCGTATTACGTGGTCAGCGATCGCAAGACCAAGACCGTTGCCGAGCTCAAGCGCGCCCTGAAGAGCGCCGACGAGGTCCTGCTCGCCACCGATGAAGACCGCGAGGGCGAGGCCATCGCCTGGCACCTCCTCGAGGTGCTCAAGCCCAAGGTCCCCGTCAAGCGCATGGTCTTCCACGAGATCACGAAGGACGCCATCCGCGCGGCCGCCGACAACACCCGCGAGCTCGACCTGGCTCTCGTCAACGCGCAGGAGACCCGCCGCGTGCTCGACCGCCTGTACGGGTGGGACGTCTCGCCCGTGCTGTGGCGCAAGATCGGCTCCGGTCGTGACGGGCAGGCGCTCAGCGCCGGCCGCGTGCAGTCCGCGGCGACGCGCATGGTCGTCGAGCGCGAGCGCGAGCGGATGTCGTTCGTCTCGGCGTCGTACTGGGACATCGAAGCCCACGCGGCGAAGGACGGCGGCTCGTTCTCGACCCGCCTCGCTCGGCTCGACGGTGCCCCGCTGGCCCGCGGCACCGACTTCGACGACACCGGTTCGCTCAAGAAGGCCGTCGTCGTCCTCAGCGAGAAGGACGCCCGCGATCTCGCAGTCGCGATCGAGAAGGCTGCGACGGCGGCCGTCACCGCGGTCGAGGCCAAGCCGGGAACCCGCAGCCCCAAGCCGCCGTTCACGACCTCGACGATGCAGCAAGAGGCCGGCCGCAAGCTCTCGATGAGCGCGAAGCACGCGATGAGCGTCGCCCAGCGTCTCTACGAGAAGGGCTACATCACCTATATGCGTACCGACTCGACCGCGCTCTCGGCGCAGGCCGTGACGGCGGCACGCACGCAGGCGGTCGCGCTCTACGGCGACCGGGCCGTTCCCGCGAGCCCGCGCTCGTACCGCAACAATGCCAAGAACGCGCAGGAGGCGCACGAGGCGATCCGCCCGTCGGGCGAGGAGTTCCGGACGCCGGCATCCGTCGCCTCGGGCCTCGACCGCGACGAGCAGCGCCTCTACGACCTCATCTGGAAGCGCACCGTCGCCAGCCAGATGTCGGATGCGAAGTACGAGACCACGACCGTCACGCTCGAGGTCGACGCCGGCGGCAAGCGCGCCGCGTTCACGGCATCCGGAACCGTCTACACCTTCAAGGGCTTCCTCGAGGCATACGAAGAGGGCAACGACGAGAAGCGAGGCGACAGCGACCGCTCAGCGGACCAGTCGCTGCCGGTCGTCGCGGTCGGCGACGAGCTGACACTGTCGGATGTCGAGCCCAAGGGCCACGCGACGAGCCCGAAGCCCCGCTACACCGAGGCGAGCCTGGTCAAGGCGCTCGAAGAGAAGGGCATCGGCCGTCCGTCGACCTTCGCGAGCATCATCGACGTGATCCTCGAGCGCGGCTACGTCACCAAGCGTGGACAGGCGCTCGTGCCGAGCTGGCTCTCGTTCAGCGTCGTCCGCCTGCTCGAGCAGCACTTCTCCGACCTCGTCGACTACGACTTCACCGCGGCGTTGGAGGACGACCTCGACGCGATCGCCCGAGGGGAGCAGGCGCGTGAGGCCTGGCTCAAGGAGTTCTACTTCGGTTCGGACAACCACGTCGGCCTCCGCAACATCGTCGAGAACCTCGGCGACATCGACGCCCGCGAGCTCAACGCGACCCCGATCGGCGACGTGGCGACGCTGCGCTTCGGCAAGTACGGGCCCTACCTCGACGTCCCTGTCGGTGAGGGCGAGACGCGCATCGTCAACGTCCCCGACGACCTCGCCCCCGACGAGCTGACGCCCGAGAAGGCACAGGAACTCATCGACGCGCCGGTGGCAGGCGACCGCGTCCTCGGCGAGAACCCCGAGAACGGCAAGCTCATCGTCGTCAAGGACGGACGCTTCGGGCCCTACGTGCAGGAGCTCGAGCCCGAGCCCGAGGAGACCGTCGACGAGGCCACCGGCGAAGTGGCGCCGGCGAAGAAGAAGACGACGAAGAAGAAGGAAGCGGCCCCCAAGCCGCGGACGGCGTCGCTGTTCAAGTCGATGAGCGTCGAGACGGTCGATCTCGACCAGGCGCTGAAGCTGCTCTCTCTTCCCCGCGTCGTGGGCGTCGACCCCGAGACGGGCGCCGAGATCACGGCCCAGAACGGCCGCTACGGTCCCTACCTGAAGAAGGGCACCGACTCGCGCACTCTCGCCAGCGAGCAGCAGCTGTTCGACATCACGCTCGATGAGGCCCTCGCCGTCTACGCGCAGCCGAAGTACGGCGCCCGCGCGGCGTCGAGCGCGCTCAAGGAGTTCGAGGCCGACCCCACCAGCGGCAAGCCGATCAAGCTCAAGGACGGCCGCTTCGGTCCCTACGTCACCGACGGAGAGACCAACGCGACGATCCCGCGCGGCGAGAACGCCGAAGAGGTCACCTTCGAGCGTGCGGTCCAGCTTCTCGCCGACAAGCGCGCCAAGGGTCCCGCTCCCAAGCGCAAGACGGCGGCGCGCAAGCCGACCACGACCCGCAAGCCCGCGGCCAAGAAGAAGTGACCGGCTCCGCTCACCGCGGACTCTGGGTCACCCTCGAGGGCGGCGACGGGTCGGGCAAGACGACGCAGGCGACCGCCCTCGAGGAGTGGCTCCGCGCGAGCGGCCGCGAGGTCGTGCGCACCCGGGAGCCCGGGGGCAGCGACGTGGGCGTACTCATCCGCGACATCGTGCTGCACCACCGCGGCGACATCGCCCCGCGCGCCGAGGCACTGCTGTACGCCGCCGACCGGGCACACCACGTCGCGACCGTCGTACGTCCGGCCCTCGACCGCGGCGCCGTCGTCGTGCAGGACCGGTACCTCGACTCGTCTGTGGCCTACCAGGGGGCCGGACGCGTCCTGGATGCCGGCGAGGTGCGCGATCTGTCGCTGTGGGCGACCGACGGGGCGCTTCCAGATCTGACGGTGCTGCTCGATCTCGACCCGGCCGCCGCGCGGGCACGCCTCGACGCGGACGACAAGCCGTTCGACCGGCTCGAGGCGGAGAAGGCCGACTTCCACGAGCGCGTGCGCGCGGCCTTCCTCGACCTCGCGGCGGCAGAGCCCGAGCGGTTCCTGGTGCTGGACGCATCCCGTCCACCGGCCGACCTCGCGGATGAGATCCGTTCGCGCGTCGAGAACGTGCTGCGCGGCTGATCCGGTCGCTCGTCCGTCCTCGCCCCGCTCGTCCTCGACCCGCCTCCGCTCGTCCTCGCCCATCGTCGCTCGGACTCGTGCGGGGCCGCCGACGTCGGAGGCTCCCCGTAGGCTGGACCCATGTCGACCTCCGCCCCCCTCGCGCCGCCGTGGGGCGAGGTCTGGGGTCAGGACTCCGCCGTCACGACCCTGCGGGCCGCGGCATCCGATCCCGCCCAGCTCGCGCACGCGTGGCTCATCACCGGGCCCCCGGGCTCGGGGCGCTCGACTCTCGCGTATGCGTTCGCTGCCGCCCTCATCGCCGAGCCGGGCGACGAGAACGCCATGCGGCAGGTGCTGGCGGGCACGCATCCCGATCTCACGGCGCTACGCACCGAGGGCGTCGTCATCTCGATCCGTGACGCCCGAGCACTCGTCGAGCGTTCCTACTTCTCACCGTCGCTCGGCCGTTACCGCGTCATCGTCGTCGAAGACGCCGACCGCATGGTCGAGCGCACGAGCAACGTGCTGCTGAAGGCGCTCGAAGAGCCGCCCGAGCGAACCGTCTGGGTGCTGTGCGCCCCGAGCGACGCCGACCTGCTGCCGACGATCCGATCGCGCGTTCGGACGCTCCGCCTGCGTGAGCCCGACGTCGCGGATGTCGCGCGTCTCATCTCCGCCCGCACCGGCGTCGACGAAGCTGTCGCCGAACAGTCGGCCCGGCTCGCGCAGCGCCACATCGGCATGGCGCAGCGGCTGGCGACGGATGCCGCCTCCCGCGAGCGTCGCGATGCGACACTGCGTGCGGTGCTGGCAGTGCGCGGGGTGTCCGATGCCGTCGAGACCGCCGGGCGCATCGTCTCGGCTGCCACGGAGGATGCCAAGGCGCTCACGGCTGAACGCGATGAGAGCGAGCGCGAGGCCCTGCGGCGCACCCTCGGGGTGGCGCCGGGGGCTCCGGTGCCGCCGGCGGTGCGGGGTCAGCTGAGCGCGCTCGAGGATGAGCAGAAGCGTCGCGCGACCCGCAGCCTGCGCGACGGCATCGACCGCGTGCTCACCGACCTCGAATCGATGTACCGCGACGCCCTGATGCTGCAGTTCGGCCGCGAGGGCGACCTGATCAACCGTGAGCTCTCGAGTGAGCTCACGGCCCTCGCATCGGCGTGGACGCCTGATCGCACCCTCGTCGTGCTCGATCGCATCTCGGCCACCCGCACCGCCCTCGAGGGCAACGCCGCGCCGCTCCTCGCTCTCGAGAGCATGCTCATCACCGTCGCTAGCGGAAGGACCCCGTGAAAGCTCCCCGTCGCCTGGTCACCGTCGTCGCCATCGCCGCGGCGACCGTCACGGCCCTCACCGGATGCATCTTCAACGCGGGCCCCGATCAGGCCTCGCCCGCGCCCAGCCGCACTCCGATCACCGAGGGTGTCTCGGCGGAACTGCTGCCGTTCTACGGGCAGGAGCTGTCGTGGGAGACGTGCGAGGGCGCCGACTCCGGTGCGTACGACTGCACGACGGTACGCGCGCCGCGGGATTGGAACGACCCCTCCGTGGGGGAGGTCGAGCTCGCCGTCGTGCGACGCGCAGCCGACTCGGGCGACGCGCTCGGGTCGCTGCTGGTGAACCCGGGCGGTCCCGGCGCGAGCGGGTACGACCTCATCGCCGAGAGCGCGCAGTTCGCCGTCGGGTCGGTGCTCGCCGACGCGTACGACGTGATCGGCTTCGACCCCCGTGGAGTCGGCCGATCGAGCGCGGTGTCGTGCTTCGACGCCGCCGGCACCGACGCCTACTTCTTCGACATCCCGGCAGCGCCGCGAGGGACGCCCGAGTGGGAAGCCGAGCTCACGGCCCGCAACGAGCAGTTCGCCGCCGCATGCGAAGAGAACAGCGACGGGGTGCTGCCCTTCATCACGACGGAGTTCGCGGCCCGCGACATGGACCTCCTGCGCGCCGTCCTCGGTGACGAGAAGCTCAACTACCTCGGCTACTCGTACGGCACCTTCCTCGGCGCCACCTACGCGAAGCTGTACCCCGAGAAGGTCGGACGTCTCGTGCTCGATGGAGCGATCGATCCGAGCGTGCCCTCGCTCGAGGTCAGCACCACGCAGGCGGTGGGGTTCGAGTCGGCACTGCGCGCCTTCATGGCTGACTGCATCGAGGCGGAGGACTGTCCGTTCCGCGGATCGGTCGACGACGCGATGGCCGACCTCGCAACGCTGCTCGCGAGCGTCGACGCATCGCCCCTGCCGGCATCCGACGGCCGGCGGCTCGGCGCCGACTCGCTCATGACGGCGATCATCGCGGCGCTGTACTCCCAAGACAACTGGCCCATCCTGCGTCAGGCCCTCACCGAGACTCTGGGCGGCGATCCGCAGACGGCTTTCCTGCTGGCGGACTTCTACTACGCCCGAACCCCCGAGGGGCAGTACGAGGACAACTCCTCCGAGGCGTTCCGTGCGTACAACTGCATGGACTACCCGGTCGAGAACGACCCCGAGGCCGAGGCCGCGTCGAAGGCGCGTCTCGCGGTGGAAGCGCCGACCGTCGCGCCGTACTGGGAGGGCGTC
This sequence comes from Microbacterium arborescens, assembly GCF_049707515.1. Lineage (GTDB taxonomy): Bacteria > Actinomycetota > Actinomycetes > Actinomycetales > Microbacteriaceae > Microbacterium > Microbacterium arborescens_B. The sequence continues at coordinate 640,799 of NZ_JBNAFI010000001.1, forward strand.
GACGCGTGCGCGGTCTGGCCGTACCCGCCCACCGGCACTCGCGGGGAGATCACGGCCGACGGTGCCGCACCGATCGTCGTGATCGGCACCACCAACGATCCCGCCACCCCGTACGAGTGGTCGGTCTCCCTCGCCGACCAGCTGGCGTCGGGCGTTCTCATCACGCGTGAGGGCGAGGGGCACACCGGTTTCCAGAAGGGCAGCACCTGCGTCGACGAAGCGGTCGAGGCGTTCTTCCTCGACGACGCCGTTCCCGAGGACGGCGTCGTCTGCCGCTAGCGTCCGGGGCCTGGCCGCATCCCACCCGAAGTCCCCGTTGGGCTGGGAATGCTGTTGTCATAACCGGTCGTAGCGGGACCTCGGTGCCGCTGGGGAGTGCGCGCCGCCAGCGTGCGACACCGAGGTCCCACCTGGGCCGGGAATGATGCCGCCATACCCGGCCAGAGTGGGACCTCGGTGGGTGCACGCCCGGCCGAACGGGGGCCTCGGACTGACCCTGAGACCTCGCGAAGCGGTGGAGCGTCAGCGCCGGAGGATGCGGCGTGCGAGCGCGTTGCCGAGGAACTGAACGCCCTGCACGAGCAGGATGATGATGATCACGGCCGCCCACGTCACCCATGGGTTGAACTGACGGAAGCCGTTCACGAGCGCGAACTGGCCGAGACCACCGGCCGCGATGGCTCCCGCGACGGCGGTCATGTCGACGAGCGCGACCACGATGAACGTGTAGCCGAGCACGAGCGGGCCGAGCGACTCGCGGGGGACGAGCCGGAACAGGATTCGAGAGCGGCTCGCCCCGGCCGCGCGTGCAGCCTCGATCACCCCGGGGCGCACGGTCAGCAGGTTCTGCTCGACGATGCGCCCGATGGCGAACATCGACGCGATCGAGATGGCGAACACGGCGAACTCGATGCCGATGCCACGGATGCTGAACGCGCGCGCCAGCGGCTGCACGGCGGCCATGAAGATGATGAAGGGGATCGGGCGGAAGGTGTTCACGATCACGTTGACGATGCCGAAGACGACCCGGTTGGGGAACAGGCTGCCGGTCCGCGTCGCGTAGAGCGCCAGGCCGATGAGGAACCCCGCGATGCCGCCGAACAGCAGGCTCAGCGTGATCATGGAGAGCGTCTCGGCCGTCGCCGGCCACAGATCGGGCAGCAGGTCGATGAGCCTATCCACGGGAGTCCTCCTCGATGAGCGGTGCGTGGGCGGATGCCGCGGCGATCGCGCGACCGACGGCATCCGGTTCTCCCGACAGGGCGAGGGTCAGGTGTCCGAAGACCCGCCCGCGGATGTCGTTGATTCCGCCGTGGATGAGCTCGAAGCGCACGCCATGCGACGAGAGCGCCGCGAAGACATCCGCCTGGGTCGACTCGCCCTCGCGGATGGTGAAGGTGACGAGACGGCCGGGGTGCCGCGCGCGGAGAGCGGCGAGCTTGTCGCCCGCGGGTACTTCGTCGATGATGCTGGCGACGAACCGTCGTGTCGCTTCGTGCTGCGGAGCCGACAGCACATCGAACACGTCGCCGCTCTCGATGACGCGGCCGTGCTCCATCACCACGACCCGGTCGGCGATCGAGCGGACGACCTCCATCTCGTGCGTGATGACGAGGATGGTGACGCCGAGCTCGGTGTTGATGCGCTTGAGCAGCGCGAGCACTTCCTGCGTCGTGTCGGGGTCGAGCGCGCTCGTGGCCTCATCGGCCAGCAGAATCCGGGGACTCGTGGCGAGCGCGCGGGCGATGCCCACCCGCTGCCGCTGCCCGCCCGAGAGCTGATCGGGGTAGTTGCGCGCTTTGCCCGACAGCCCGACGAACTCGAGCAGCTCGGCCACGCGCTCCTTGACCTCGGCGCGCGAGCGGCCGGCCACCTCGAGGGGATACGCCACGTTGCCCGCGACGGTGCGCGAGTCGAAGAGGTTGAACTGCTGGAAGATCATCCCGATGTCGCCGCGCAGAGCGCGCAGCTCGCGCTCGCGGAGCCCGGTGATGTCGCGCCCGTCGATCTCGACGCTGCCGCTCGTCGGTGTCTCGAGCGCGTTGACCAGCCGAAGCACGGTGCTCTTGCCCGCGCCGGAGTAACCGACGATGCCGCAGACGGTGCCGGCCTCGATCTCGAGGTCGACGTCGTCCACCGCCACGACCGGGTCGCCGCCCTTGGTGGACGGGGGGAAGCTCTTGGTCACGCCGGACAGGCGGATGAGGGTCATGCGGTGCTCCTCGAACGGGACATGCGTGTGCGGCCCGTCCGGTCGAACGGGCCGCACACGCAGGATGTCACTGGTTGGCGCGGATGTCGTCCTCGACCTGCTTCAGAGCCGACGCGAGCTCGTCCTTCGGCGTCTTCACGAGGACGGCCGAACCTCCCGAGGCCTCCTGCAGTCCGTCGGTGACGGCCTGGGTGTCCTGGAAGATCTCGACGAGCTTCTCGTAGGTGGGGTTGTCGGCGTCCTCGGCCTTGGCGGCGAAGATGTTGATGTAGGGCTGCGCGCTCGGGTCGCTCGGGTCGTCGGTCGCGAGGGCGTCGGCGAACTCCAGGCCCGCGTCCTCGACGAAGTCGTTGTTGATGATGGCCGCGGCGACATCGGGAAGCGAGGTCGCGGTCAGAGCGGCATCGAGAGCCTCGACCTTGACCTTCGACCCGGGCTCGACGTCGGCGGTCGTGGAGAAGACCGAGCCGCCGTCTTTCAGTTCGATGAGGCCCTGCGCCTGCAGCACGAGCAGGCCGCGAGCCTGGTTGCTCTCGTCGTTGGGAACGGCGACGGTGGCGCCGTCGGGGATCGCGTCGACCGAGTCGTACTGCGTCGAGTACAGGCCGAGCGGGTAGGTCGCGGTCGAGCCGACGGCGACGAGGTCATCGTCGGCGTTCACGTTGTAGGTCGCGAGGTAGATGATGTGCTGGAACTGGTTCAGGTCGAGCTCGTCTGCCGAGAGCGCCGGGTTGGGCTGCGTGTACTCGGTGAAGTCGACGATGTCGACCTCGATGCCTTCCTCGGCAGCGGCTTCCTCGTAGGTCTCCCAGTACGGGTCGCCGGCGCCGACGACGCCGATGCGGACCGGACCGTCCTGAGCGGCGTCGCCCGCGTCGCCGGATCCGGCGTTCGACGCGCACGCGCCCAGCAGGAGGGTCAGGGGAAGGGCCAGGGCGGCCGCGGTCAGAAGTCGCTTGGACATGGGTGGTGCTCCTCGGATCAGGCACCGCGGGGCGGTGACCCGCCCGTGCGCGACCGGGGCCGCGCTCGCCTCTTCGCGGTGCCCTTCGACGGTAAGCGCCCGCTGTGGACAACGCGTAATCGTCGCGTAACACGGCGTCTCCCGCTATAGGGGGTCGCAGCGCCGCGGGTTCGCGGCGGGGTCGGAGACCATGTAACATTGCTGATCGTGCATCGCACAGCGACGCGCGCCGCCTTAGCTCAGACGGCAGAGCGATTCACTCGTAATGAATAGGTCAAGGGTTCGATTCCCTTAGGCGGCTCCACAAAGGCCCGGACTTCACCGAAGTCCGGGCCTTTTCGCGTCGCTGCACCGACGCCCGCGCGAGAATCGGCGTTCGTCGTGAGAATCGGCAGCTCCGAGCGATCGTCACGGCGGGGGGCGATTCTCACGGGATGCCGCGACGCGACGTGACGCGAGCCCCGTCCGGGGCGACCGGACGGGGCTCGCGGGGCTCGCGGAGCGGGAGCGGGACGTTAGAGCGTCGCGGCGAAGGGGTCGAAGTCGACCGGCACGGCGGGCACGGGTGCCACGGTGCTTCCGACCTTGACGAACTCGCCCGAGGCGGCGGATTCCTGCGCCGAGAGCATGACGTCGAGCACGTGGTAGCCGAGCTCGCCGGTGGCGACGTGCGGGCGGTCCTCGGCGATCGCGCGGACCATGTCGAGCAGACCCAGGCCGCGCCCGGTGAGCTTGCCCTCCTGCTCGATCTCGATCCACTCCTGCTCGCCCCAGTTGCCGTCCGAGATGGACTTCCGCGCCTTGACGTAGGCGATGCGTCCCTCGAACTGGTTGGGGTCGGGGATGACGATCGAGCCCTCGGTACCGTGCACCTCGAAGACGCCGTGACGCTCGAGCGCGGAGTCGAAGCTCAACAGGCTCGCCGCCTGCTGCCCCGCCTCGAAGGCCGTGATGACCTGCATCGTGGTCGGCACCTCGACGGGGAACACCGTGCCGGCGTTGGGGCCGGCCTGGATCGTGCGCTCCTCGAGCTTCTTGCGGCCGACGGCGGCGACCCGGTCGACCGGACCGAAGAGGCTGACGAGGCCGCTGAAGTAATACGGTCCCATGTCGAGCAGCGGCCCGGCACCCTGAGCGAACAGGAAGGCGGGGCTGGGATGCCAGAGGTCGGGGCCCACGGTCTGGAAGGTGGTCGACGCGAACATCGGCTCGCCGATGACGCCGCTCTGGATCGCGCGCTTGGCGGTCTGGAAGCCCGGGCCCAGCAGGGTGTCGGGCGCCGAGCCGATGCGCAGGCCCGCCGCATCCGCTTGTCGCAGGAGCTCGGCCGTGCCCTCACGGTCGAGGCCCAGCGGCTTCTCCGTCCAGACGTGCTTGCCCGCTGCGATGGCGCGCGAGGAGATCTCGACGTGGACGGCGGGGATCGTCAGGTTGACGATGACGTCGACGTCGGGGTGGGCGAGGACGTCGTCCGTCGTGCCCCACTCGCCGACGCCGTGCTTCTCGGCCTGCGCCTTCGCGCGGTCGACGTCGAGGTCGCCCAGGATGACGACGCGGACATCGGGGAACGAGTTCAGGTTCTCGAGGTACGTGTCGCTGATGACACCGACGCCGACGAAACCGACTCCGACGGGCCCGGTCATGCGCTGACGCCGTTCTCGCGGAGGAACGCCAGGCTGGCGGCAACATCGGCGAAGACGTCACCGGGCGCCTTGTCGTACTCGACGACGGCGTACTTCAGCGCGGTCGCCGCGCGCAGCGACTCGGCGAGGGGGACGTCGCCCGTACCGGCGTGGCGCTGGTCGAGGGTGTCCGAGCCGAACTGCTCGGCACCGGGTGCCCACGGGTTCGATGCCGGAACGACACCGTCCTTGACGTGGACGGCGATGAGGCGGTCGCCGAGGCTCTTCACCAGGGCGGGAACGTCCTGGCCGCCGGTGAGCGCCCAGAAGAGGTCGAGCTCGAGGGTGACCCGCTCGTCGAGGAGCGACACGAAGCGCTCGTACGCGCTCTGCCCGTCGAACGAGGCCACGAACTCCTGCGCGTGGTTGTGGTAGCCGACGCTCAGACCGAACCCGGCCGCGATCTCGGCCTGAGCGTTCAGACGCTGGGCGATGTCGGCGACGCCGTCTTCGGTGAGCCAGCGGTCGGGCGAGACGAACGGGTCGATGACGGTCGTGATGCCGATCGTCGCCGCCGCCTCGTAGACGACCTCGGGCGCCGGAGTGGGGATGGAGCCATCCGGCGTCCAGAGCTCATCGGTCAGCAGGGGAGCGTGGCCGGTAGGGGAGGTGAGCCCGGCGGCATCCAGCGCCGCACGGATCTCGGTCGGGCGCGAGACGAAGTCGAACGCCTCGACGTGTGCGAATCCGATCTCGGCGAGCTTCGCCAGCGAGCCGGACATATCGGCGGAGAACTCCTTCGCAAGCGAATAGAGCTGGACGGATGCCTGGACCTGAGTCACAGTCGACCTTCTTTCGTACGTCATCGTGCGGGGTGCCGTTCGAGGGCACGCCGTCACGCTAACACGGAATACATCCAACCGGAGGTTTTTTGTTACAGTCGCCGAGTGAGCAACGACGATCGCGCGGAGATGGGGCGTCCGGGCGCCTACGCCAAGGGCGTCGCGCGACGGCAGGAGATCCTCGATCGCGCGATCGAGGTGTTCCAGGAGCGGGGTCTGCAGGGCACATCCCTGCGCCGTATCGCCGAGGCGATCGGCGTGTCGCACGCTGCTCTGCTGCACTACTTCGAATCGCGCGAGCAGCTCCTCGTCGCGGTGTACGAGCACGCCGAGACGCAGCGCGGCCGGCGGAACCCGACGCCGCCCGAGACGGCGGTCGGCGTCATGACCCGCGCCGCGGTCGACAACGCCGAGGTGCCGGGGCTCGTCGAGCTCTACTCGATCCTCGTCGCCGGCGCCCTCGAGGCGGGGAGCGAGCACGGCAAGCGCTTCTTCACCGCGCGGTTCGAGCGCATTCGCGGCGAGCTCACTGAGCGGCTGCGAGCCGAGCAGCGCGCCGGCACCGTGCGAGACGACGTGCCCGCCGAGCAGCTCGCGGCTCTGCTCATCGCGGCATCCGACGGTCTGCAGATCCAGTGGCTGCTCGAGCCCTCGATCGAGCTCGAGCGCACGCTGGCCTCGCTCGCCGTGCTGCTGCGCCCCGCGTGAGCGTGTGCCGCGCGCCGTCTGCGCGTCGGGCGTGAACCATACTGAGTCCATGGCCCACGCGACCCGATCCCCGCGCCGGGGGTGCGCGTGACGACGACTCTCGACGCGGTCCTGGAAGTCCTCAGCTGGGCGGGCTTCGGCGGAGCGATCCTCTTCGGCATCGCGCTCCTCGTCCTCTGGGCGAGCGACGGCACCTGGCTCCCGACCCTGGGCCTCGTGGATCACGAGCCCGATGGCACGTGGGTTCGCTGGTTCGACGACGAGGGCGAGGCGAACGGCGCCAGAGTCGACGACCACACCGCCGCGGTCCTCGCGGGACGCGACCGGGTGGACATGTGGTACCGACACGGGTGGCGGGGGAGGATGCGGCTGAGCCGTCGCCCTCCCGTTCACCGTCTCCTGGTCGGGCTGACGCTCGGCTTCGGTGCTGTCGGCGTGCTCGCTCTCATCGCATCCTGGGTGGTCCTCTTCGTGCGCGGGTGAGTCGCCGACGCTCGTTCGCCGCCCGCCTGATCCGAGAGAACGAGCTGGCGCTCGGCTAGATAGCTAGATAAGCTACCTACGTGAAGAGCGAACAAAGCGTCCCTCGCTGGCTGCGCATCGGCCTCCCCGCTGTCCTCGTGTTGGTCTGGCTCGTCGGCGGTTCGGTGGGCGGACCCTACTTCGGACGCGTCGACGAGGTGGCCACCAATGACCAGTCGTCGTTCCTCCCGGCCAGCGCCGACGCGACCCAGGTCAACGAGCGGCTCACCGAGTTCACCGGTGGTGACGAGATCCCGGCCGTCGTGGTCGCCTCGGCTTCCGAGCCGCTCGATCAGACGCAGTCGGCGGCACTGGCCGAGCTGGCTCCGGCCATCGGTGCCGTCGCCGGTGTCGGCGAGGTATCACCGCCGATTCCGTCCCAGGACGGGCTCGCGGTGCAGCTCTTCGTGCCCATCGATGCGTCGGGCGAGGTGCGAGAGATCGTCGAGGAGATCCGGGCGATCGTCCAGGACGAGGTCCCGAGCGGCGTCGAGGCATGGGTCACGGGCCCAGCCGGTTTCACGGCGGACCTGGCGAAGGGCTTCCTCGGCATCGATGGGCTGCTTCTGATCGTCGCCCTCGCTGCGGTCTTCGTCATCCTCGTCATCGTCTACCGCTCACCGCTGCTGCCGATCCTCGTCCTCCTCACCTCGGTGTTCGCGCTGTGCGTCGCGCTCCTGACGGTGTGGTGGCTCGCGAAGGCCGACATCGTCGTGCTCAACGGCCAGGTGCAGGGCATCCTCTTCATCCTCGTCATCGGAGCCGCCACCGACTACGCGCTGCTGTACACGGCGCGCTACCGGGAAGCGATAGGGGCGGGCGCTTCGCGCTGGGACGCGACGCTGCGCGCCTGGAAGGGAGCCGTCGAGCCGATCCTCGCCTCGGGCGGGACCGTCATCGCAGGTCTGCTGTGCCTGCTGCTCAGCGATCTCGCGAGCAACAAGGCGCTTGGACCGATCGCCTCCATCGGCATCGCCTTCTCGATGCTCTCCGCGCTCACCTTCCTGCCCGCTCTCCTGGCCCTGTTCGGACGCGCCGCGTTCTGGCCCTTCATTCCGCGCACCGGCGCCATCGACCTGCCCGACGACCCGCGGCAGCCGGTCTCGGGGCTCTGGCCGCGCCAGGCACGCTTCGTCGCCCGTCGGGCGCGAACCGTATGGATCGCCAGCACCGTCGTGCTTCTCGCGGGTACGGCCGGGGTCCTGCAGCTGAACGCGAACGGCGTTCCCTCCAGCGATCTCGTACTCGGCGCGTCCGAGGCTCGCGACGGTCAGGTGGCGCTCGCCGAGCATTTCCCCGCCGGGTCGGGCAGCCCCGCCTCGATCATCGTCCCGGAAGATCGACTCGCAGACGCACTCACCGTGCTCGATGAGAATCCCGGCATCTCCTCGGTCGCCGCCGTCTCAGCCGACTCGCCAACGGGACAGGTCTCGGTGACCCTGGAGGACGGCGAGCCCGTCTTCGCCGTCGCGGGCCCGCCGGGTGCCCCGGCGCCCGCGCCGACGGTCTCGCAGGGCGACGTCCTGTTGTCGGCGACCCTCACCGACCCGGCCGATTCGCTCGCGGCCGAGCAGACCGTCCGCGACCTGCGGGCGACCTTCGACCAGGACGTGCCCGACGTGCTCGTCGGGGGAACGACGGCGACCGACGTCGACACCAACGACACCTCCATCCGCGACCGGACCGTCATCATCCCCGTCATCCTGGTCGTCATCCTGGTCATCCTGATGCTGTTGCTGCGATCGGTGCTCGCACCGGTGCTGCTCATCCTCAGCACGATCCTGTCGTTCGGGACAGCGCTCGGGGTCAGCGCGCTCGTGTTCAACCACGTGTTCGACTTCCCGGGCGGTGATCCTGCGGTTCCCCTGTACGGCTTCGTGTTCCTCGTCGCTCTCGGCGTCGACTACAACATCTTCCTGATGTCGCGTGTCCGAGAGGAGACGCTCCAGCACGGCACGCGTCGCGGGATCGCGCGCGGCCTCGTGGCAACCGGCGGGGTCATCACATCCGCCGGTCTCGTGCTGGCCGCGACATTCGCCGCCCTGGGCGTCATCCCGATCCTGTTCCTCGCGCAGATCGCCTTCATCGTGGCCTTCGGCGTCCTGCTCGACACGTTCGTGGTGCGGTCGCTGCTGGTGCCGGCGCTCGCTCACGACATCGGGGCGGCGATCTGGTGGCCGTCGAAGCTGTGGCGTCGCGAGCGTGACGCGCGTCGGAAGGAGTCGGAGCGTACGCTCGACGCATGACCCGTGCGCTGTTCATCGTCGATGTCCAGAACGACTTCACCGAGGGCGGCGCTCTCGGGGTGACCGGCGGTGACGCCGTCGCGGCCGCGATCACCCGTCACCTCCGGGAGCACGCCGACGACTACGAGCTCATCGTGGCCTCACGCGACTGGCATCACGCCGATCACGACAACGGCGGGCACTTCGCCGACGGCGAGCCGGACTACATCGACACCTGGCCGGTGCACTGCGTCGCCGACACGGCAGGAGCGGAGTACGACCCCGAGCTCGACGTCGCCGCCGTCACCCACCACGTGAAGAAGGGACAGGGAGTACGCGCGTACTCGCTGTTCGAAGGAACCACGGACGAGGGGGATGCCGTCGCCGATCTGCTGACCGCGCACGGCGTCGTCGACGTCGACGTCGTCGGCATCGCGACCGATTACTGCGTGCGCGCCTCCGCGCTCGACGCGATCGCCCATGGGCGGCGCGTACGGGTGCTCACCGACCTCGTGGCGGGCGTCGCCGAAGACTCGAGCGAAGCCGCCCTGGCTGAGCTCGCCCACGCGGGCGCGGAGCTCGCGACCAGCACGAGCCACTGAGGTTCGTCACGCCGGGGCGGTCCGTCAGCCGCCGGGCTTGTCGGGCTTTCCGGGAGCCGAGCCGGGTGCCGACCCGGGGCCGCTTCCGCTGTTCGCGCCAGGGCCGTTTCCGTTGCCGTTCCCGGAACCGTTGCCATTGACGGCGCCGTTGCCGTTGACGGCGCCGTTGCCGCTGTTCGCGCCCGGTCCCGAGCCGCGGTTCTCAGCGGGCGGGACGGCGCTGTCGACGGTCGTCGTGTCTGCCGGCGCGGTGCCGACGATGTCGGTCGAGGCATCGGCTCCGCCCGTCTCGGGCGCGACGACGGTCTGGGTGTCCGTCACAGCGTCGTCCGCCACGCCGCTCTCGTCGCCGCTGTCGTCGGCGGGGCCTTCCTCGGCCGGGATGCTCGGCGGGGTCTGAACGACGGCACGATCGGTGACATCCGTGGTGGGGGCCGTCTGCGGAGAGAACATCAGGTGCGCGCTGATCACAACGCCGAGGGCGCTCGCCGCGACCGCGCCGAGGGCGATCGCAGACCTCTTGCGACGCCGCCGTCGCTCGGCAATGACCCGATCGGGCGCCGATGCCGCCGCCGCAGCGAGGCTCGGCGTCACCAGGGTCGGTTCGCCGTCGGCTCGCGACGAGAAAGCGGAGGCCGCGGTGACCGGCGCGTCGTAGCGCGGTGCCTCGGTGCCCCGAGCAGGAGTGATCGGCCACGCCGCGGTGGCGACACTCGCCATCGCAGCCCGGCGGTCGCTTTGCTCGCGATCGAGGTCGATGCCGCCGACCGAACCGGCGCCCGTGGTCAGCGGCACCATCGCGCCGCCGGGGGTCACCCCGTGTCCGCTCAACCGGGACATGACCTCGGCCGCGGTCGGGCGATCTTCGGGCTGCCGTGCGGTCATGGCGTACAGGAGGTCGCGCCACTCGTGGCCGAGCAGCGTCGGCATGTCGGGGTCGCGCGTCAGGCGCGCCAGCAGTTGCCCGCGATTGCCCTCCGACCCCGCGAAGGCGCGCTCGCCGCTGGCCGCTTCGAGCAGCACGAGACCGAGGGCGTAGATGTCTGACGGCGGAGCCGGGTCGGCGCCGTGGAGCAGCTCGGGCGCGATGTAAGCGGCTGTCCCGATGAGGAGGCTCGGCGACGTCACCCGCTCGCTGTCGAGCAGGTGCGCGATGCCGAAATCGGCGAGCTTGGCCCGGAGGGGCACCCCGGGAACCGTCGACCGCGCCAGCAGGATGTTCGACGGCTTGACGTCGCGGTGCACGATCCCGGCATCGTGGACGACGTGGAGCGCGTCGGCGAGCTGACCTCCGAGAGCCGCGAGCTCGCGAGCATCCAGCACCTCCGAAGCGATGCGCTCCGACAGCGTCATCCCGACGACGTGCTCCATGACGAGGAAACGCGGCTCCTCGTTCAGGTGAGCATCGAACAGCGTGACGAGCCCCGGGTGATTGAGCGAGGCGAGCAACCGCGTCTCGATGGCGGCGCGATCCGCCGAGGCGGTGTCGGTCAGTTCGGAGCGCAGGACCTTGACGGCGACCGGACGCCCGAGCGCCTCGTCCCGCGCGAGGAAGACGCGTGCCATGCCGCCGGATCCGATCGGCTCGATGACGCGATAACGATCCGCAAGAAGCGCACCCGGGAGCGCGGCATCATCGCTCTTGACACCGTCGTTCATCCCGCGTCCTCGTCCTCGGCCGTCCCCACCGCGAGCAACGGTAGACCCGGACGGCCGGACGCAGAGGGGGACTGGCGCTCGGAGGCGACGCGCGCTATGAGGGCGATGCGTCAGGCATTGCCCCGGAGTGCGACCACCGGTTCGATACGAGCCGCGCGTCGAGCCGGGATGCCGCCGGCTGCCAGCCCGATGACCGCACCGAGCACGGTGCCGCCGAGCGCGACCCACGGATCGAGCACCGGCGACCACTGCTGCACGAACGAGACGCCGAGCACCGCGAAGACGCCCACGGCGGCACCGATGAGGCCCCCCAGTAGGCCGATGATGATCGATTCGACGACGAACTGTCCCGCGATCTGCCGGCCCGTCGAGCCCAGGGCGCGTCGCAGGCCGATCTCGCCGGTGCGTTCGAGCACCGAGAGCGTCGTGACGCTCGCGATGCCGAGGCCGCCGGCGAGCAGGACGATGATTCCGAGGATGAGGAAGACGACGTTGACGTCTCCCTGCACGTCGCGCGCCAGGTCGGAGCGGCCCTGCGGCGCGCTCACCTCGAGGGTGTCGACGGCGTCCGGCGCGAGGGCCAGCGGCGCTTGTTCGCGCAGTTGCGGCCCGGTGCCGACCACGATGCGCGCGATCGCGTCGCCCGGGGCGGCGAGTTGGAAGTCCGCTCGTGCCGCGCCGGTGGGGATCACCACCGCGTCGACCACCTCGGCACGTCGATCCAGCTCGTCGAAGATCCCGACGACCGCGTAGGCCACCCCGCCGATGAAGACCGAGGGCTGCGTGTCGACGCGGTTAATCGCGAGTCGCTCGGCGGCGCGGGCCCCGAGCATCGCGACGCGGTCGCCGCGCTGGTCGTGCCCGCTGTCGAACGAGCGGCCCGTGACGACGCGGCCGCCCAAAGTGTCGATGACGTCACCGGAGGCGGCGAACAGGGCCGGGGGAGCGGCGGCGGCCATCGAGGGGTCGTTGATGGGCACCGCGGTGATCGTGTTCTCGCGGGGAGTCACGGGTGCCAGCACGGCGGCGGATTCGACACCGACGAGGTTCTCGAGGCGGGCGGGTGCGTCCCAGGGCAGCGACGTGGTGGCCACGCTCTGGCCGCTCCGTGCCTGCGCCTCGGCCGGCCCGATGCTCAGGTGCGTCGCCGCGGCCGCGTCGAACTGCCGCGCGATCTGCCCCGCGGCGGTCTGCGCGAACCCGATGGTCGCCACGAGCGCGCCGATGCCGAGGGCCGTGCCCATCACGGTCATCACCAGGCGCCCCGGACGAGAGCCGATATCGACGGTCGCTTCGAGTACGAGGTCGCCGAGCCCGAAGCGGTCGGCCCGCGGCACCCGGTTCGCCTCGGCGACGGCGCTCGTCGTCCCCTCCTCGTCGGTGGGCCGGTCTCTGCGGGATCCGAATCTCCTCCAGATCGCCGCCATCAGCTCAGCTCGCTCATCCGGCCGTCGGCGATGCGGATGCGCCGCTCCGCGCGGTCGGCCACGCTCTGATCGTGCGTGATGACCACGAAAGTCAGACCGCCCGCGTTGAGCTCCTCGAACAGCGCCATGATGTCGGCGGTGGTGGCCTGATCGAGGTTGCCGGTGGGTTCGTCGGCGAGGATGACGCGCGGCTGCGTGACGACGGCACGCGCGACGGCGACCCGCTGGCGCTCACCGCCCGAGAGTAGACCGGGCAGGAACCCGACGCGGTGGCCGAGGCCGACGCGTTCGAGTGCCGCGCGGGCCCGCTCCGAGCGTTCGGCCCGCGGGGTGCCGCTGTAGAGCATGGGCAGCATCACGTTCTCGAGTACCGTCCGGCGCGGCATGAGGTGGAACGCCTGGAACACGAACCCGAGGCGGCGGGCACGCACCGCCGCCCGTTCGTCCTCGGTGTATCCGCCGGTCAGCTCGCCCGCTAAGCGGTACTCGCCGACGGTCGGACGATCGAGGAGACCGAGGATGTTGAGCATCGTCGATTTGCCCGATCCGCTCGGCCCGACGATCGACACGTACTCGCCGTCGGAGACGCGGAGGTTGATGCCTTTCAGCGCCTGGACCTCGGGCGGACCGGGAAAGGACCGGGTGACATCTCGCAGCTCGATCACCGGCGGGTTCTCGTCCGATCGGATGACGTCGACGTCGGCACCCGTACCCGCGGCTGCGTTCTGGGCCGCTGCGGCGGTGGAGGTCATCGCCCGACCACGACGAGATCGTCTTCCCCCAGCTCGCCCTCGGTCGGGCGCACCTCGACGGCGCCACCGGCGGACAAGCCGGTCTCGACGACCACGAGGCGGGTGCGGGCGTCGGGGTCGCGCGGATCGCCCTCGACGACCTCGACGCGCGTCTCTCCGCCCGGGCCCGCGGTCAGCGCCGCCGCCGGGACGCTGAGAACGTCGCCGGCGGTCGCCCCGACGGCGATCGTCACCCGCACGTTCGTGCCTTGGAGCTGGGAGATCTGCTCGGGCGTCAACTCGGCGGGCTCAAGGGTCACCTTCCAGCGGCTCTCGCCCTCGCCGCCCGGTGCCACCTCGGTGACGCTGGCCGCATGCTCGGCCCCGTCGGGCAGGGCGAACGTCGCCGTCGAGCCGACCGTGAGCAGCTTGGCATCCGCTTCCGCCGCCGATCCGGTGAGCGCGACGGTCGCCCCCGAGACGGTCATGGCGGCACCCGAGAGGATGCTGCCGCGCTCGGCAGTGACGGCGTCCACGCGACGGGGCAGCTCCGTGAGGTACAGCACTTCGCCCGCCGGCAGCGCCGGGAGCGCCTGCTGCCGCGCACGCGCGAGGTCGTCCTGGGCCTGTGAGAGCGCCGTCGCCGCTGCGTCGACGGCGGCGCGCTCGCCGCTGGTGTCGGGGGCGGAGTTCAGCTGCTCGCGCGCGAGCTCAGCGGTCGCGACCTGGTTCTGGGCGGCGACGACCTCGTCCCACGCGGCGGCGTTGTCTTTCGCCGCCTGCAGCACGGCGCGTGCGTTCGCGATCTCGAGGTCGGCGCGGGCGATGGCATTGCCGTCGCGGCCCGCCGACGCCAACTGCGCGCGAGCGGCCGACAGAGCCTGGTCGGCGGCTCGCACACCGTCTTGGGCGGCGCGCACCGCGTTCTCACCCTCGTCCTCGGACTCGGGGCCGGTGTAGCCGACCGCGGCGTACAGCGCGGTCACCGCGTTCGCAGCCCGCTCATCGAAGACGTCGTCGCCCGGGTCGCCCGCGTCGATGCCGACGGCGCGCATGGCCTCCTTGAACTGCACGACGTCGGGCCCCGATACGCCGAAGCGCAGTGTGCGGTAAGCGGGCAGTGTCCCCGGAAGCGTGATGACCGGACGGCCGGCGACTTCGAGAGCGACCGAGAGCTGGGCCAGCTCGGTCCCCACCTCGGGCACGTGCCCGGTGACCACGGCCGGGCCCGAGATCGCGGAGGTGTCGATCTTGACCTCGACCGGGTCGGCGAATCCGACCTCGCCGCGAATGGTCACGTCGTTGCTCAGGGTTCCGAACTCCACCGGCACGCTGACGACACCGGGAGCGGGGGCATCCTCCGCCGCAGCCGACGTCGGCGCCATCACGAACCGGCCCACCAGAAGACCGCCGACGAGAGCGACGACGGCGACGGCCGCGGAGATCCAGAGCACGCGGTTGCGCGACACGACCGAGCGCCAGACGGCGAGCCGTCCGTCCGCCGGCGCGGAAACCGCGGGGCCCGCGCCGTCACCCGCGTCCGACATGACCGCGGCGGCACCCGCGGTGTCGGTTCGGTCGGGGCTCCCGACGAGCTCGTCGAACGAGTCGTCGGGCTGCGACGCCTCGTCGCGCGGCAACCGGCCGCCGGTCACGAACGAGCCTGCTCAGCCGCCGCCTTCATCGCCTCGAGCTCCGTCTTGTGATCGGCGATGAACTGCTCCTCGGCGTCGAACTGCGCCTTCTGGTACTTCGCTCGGTAGTCGGTCTCCTCACGGCAGTCGAGGTCCGCGAGTGCGAGCTCGACCTCGCGCTCGTGCAGCTCGCTCATCGCCGCCTCGTCCGGCCCGGTCTCCGAGGAGTTCTCGTAGATGCCGTTGATCTCGTCGTAGATCGAGTTCTGCGCGTCGGCCTGGGTCGCGTAGCCGGGGTAGCCGGCGGCATCCATGCAGGCCGACCACTCCCGGTCGATGTCGACGATGGCTGGAAGCGAAGCGGAACTCTCGTAGAACGCGGTGACGGCGGCCATCACGTCGGCGAATTCGTCGGACTGCAGCGGGTCGTCGCCGTTGATCTCGTGATCGGCCCAGCCGTTGCAGCCGGCCGTCTCCCAGTTGTACTCGTAGGACCCGTCCTCCGACATCTCCTCCTCGCTGGGGCTGGGGCCGTAGAGCGCCTCGTAATACGCGGTCTGCTCCGACTCGGAGAGTGCCATGACGTAGTCGGCGTTCGGGTCGGGCGTGATCTGCTCGGGTTCGGGCTGCTCGTCGGCACCCGGGTACTCGACGGCCCCGTAGCCCCACTGCGAAACGAACTCACGGTCTTCGGGTTTCCATTCGACACCCGGGTCGAACGACGCGCTGCCCGGAGCGGGGGTGTACTCGAAGCCCTCGTCCTGCATGCACTGCGCGACGAGCTCTTCTCGCTCCTTGTTCTCGGTCTCGAACTTCGCCTGCTGCTCCTCTTCGCTGAGGTCGCCGCCGTAGAACGCGGAGAAATACTCGGTGAGCGGCGATGATTCGTCTTCCTCGGCGGGTGCCTCGCCGCCGGTGCACCCGGCGAGAATGAAGACCAGACCGATCGTGGCCGGTGCGGCCCATCGGAGCATTTTTCGGTTCATGTGCAACCCCCTTGTTTCAAGATCGGCTCAACACTAGGGGCTGGCTGTGAACGCCGAATCATCCAAGAGGATGACGTTTGCGTGAAGATGAGACCCACACGGGGGAGGCGCTCGATGTCGCAACATGAGTCGGTGGACGACGATCTCAGCGACTTCGACGCCTTCTTCGCGGCATCCGAATCGACAACAAAGCCGAGTGCGGAGGAAAGCGCGATGATTCGGCGTCGGCGACGCCGGAACGGGTGGATCGCCGCCGGCATCACGACGGCGATCGTGCTCGGCGTTCCCGGTGGATACGCCGCCTGGGCGCTGGCGGCTCCGTTGGCGCCCGCCACGGGCCAGGTCTCGATCCCGCGGGCGCCCGAGCCCCCCGCCGCCGTCGACTTCGGCTTCACCGCCGACGGCGCGGCGGCGATCTCCGTCGCAGGCGCGGAGTCGTATCTGGGCCCCGATGCCGCGGGCGTCTGGATGGTCAGCGGCGGTGACGACCCCCGCCCCATCGCCAGCATCACGAAGGTCATCACCGCACTCGTGGTGCTCGACGCCCATCCGATCGCCGACGGCGACCGCGGGCCGACTCTCACCTTCGACCGCGAGGATCATGCGCTTTACGACGCCTACTTCGTGCGCGACGCGACGATCGCCCCGATGCCCGTCGGCAGCTCGCTGTCGCTGCGCGACGCCCTGGCCACCATGCTCATCCCCTCGGCGAGCAACTACGCCGAGGCGATCGCCGTGTGGGCGTTCGGCTCCGTGTCGGGCTTCCGCGCTGCGGCCGACCAGTGGTTGACGGCGAACGGCATGGAGCGGACGAGCATCATCGAGCCCTCGGGCCTCGACCCGCGGAACACCAGCACGCCGAGCGACCTCATCGCGCTCGGTCGCATCGCCTCGGCTGAGCCGACCGTGGCGGCGATCGCCGCGACGCCGTCCGTAAGTCTCCCGGGGCCGGGAACGCTGGTGAACACCAACGGGCTCCTCGGCCAGAGCGGGATCACGGGGCTCAAGACCGGCACGCTCGAGGAGAGCGGGTCCAACCTGCTCTACACGGCGACCGTCGACGTCGGGCTGCCCGAGCCGCTGAGCGTCGTGGGGGTGGCCCTGGGCGGCTCATCGCAACGCGGTGTCGGTGCCAGCGTCCTCGACGTCCTGCGACGCCTGACCGAGGGATTCCACGTTACGGCGCTCGCCCAGCCCGGACAGCAGATCGGCTCGTACACCACGGCGTGGGGGAGTTCGGCCCGGGTGGTGATCGGGGAAGGAGCGTCGCTTCGCACCTGGTCCGACACGCCCATCGTCGTCGACAGCGACGTGCGCGAGCCGCGTGAGTGGACCGACGGCGAGGTGCTCGGTGAGATCACGTGGACGGCCGGCCCCGAGTCGGTGACCGTGCCTGTCGTCCTCGACGGCGACATCGAGCCGCCGACCGACTGGTGGCGTCTCACTCATCCGGGTGAAATCGGCTGACGGATTTCGGCGCTCTCGGCGACCGGTGGGCGCGAGGCCGTCGCCTGCAGGTCGACCCGACGGGCGCCGCATCCGGCGCACCGCACGTAGCGGACGATCCCGCTCGACGTGCGGTGCGCCGACTCGGTCGTCCAGCCGTGTTCATGAGAGCGGGTCGGAAGCGGTGCGGTCGGTGATGCGGGGGAGGACGGCGACATGATTCGATCGTGATGTAATGCCGTTATGCAGCTCAACCCTTACGGAGAGTATGCGGTGCTGCTCGCCGCGTCGCTCGCGAACGACTGGCCCCGCGACCGAGAGGGCATCGTGGAGCGCACGTACGAGTTCGGCATGACAGCGGTGTACGCCCCCGCTGCGGAGTCCGACCGCGGGGCCACCCGCGACGTGATCGACTCCTGGCTCGAGGTCGTCGACGCAGAGACGCCGGCGCAGCGCGCGCAGCTGCTCAACCGGCTCATGGCCGAGGCCACGGCGTACCCGCGTCTGACGGACCACGACGGCGAATGGCACCTGCATTACCGCGATGACGACCAGCGCCTGCCGCAGGTGCTGCGTGCGGTCATCGCCGTCGGCACCGCCCTGCACGTGACGACGCGGGGAATGGAGCGTCTGTCGCGGTGCGCGGCCGGACGCGCGCCGGGCGACCCGTGTCGCAACGTCGTGGTCGACACCACCCGCAACGGACGGCAACGCTACTGCTCCGTGCGCTGCGCGAACCGCGACGGTGTGCGCCGTCACCGGGCTCGTCGGCGTTAGCGCATCCGGCAGCTGGCGGCAAACACCACCGCGCGCCCGCGCGCACCGGCACAGTGGAGGGATGCACCGACCTCCCGCCCCGTTCCGCGGAGCCGAGCCGCCGGCGGGCTTCGGTCTCGTCGTGGGCAACTGCCAGGCCGAGTCGATGCGGATCGTCCTCGATGCCCCCGACCGTCCGACGGTGCGCGTTCCGCCCGTGCACGAGATGGATGCCGCCGACGTCGAGCGCCTGCACGAACTCCTGCCGCTCGCCTCGTTCCTCGTCGCTCAGCCCGTGCGCGACGACTACCACGGCCTGCGTCTGGGCACACGCCAGCTCGCCTCGTCGCTGCGACCATCGGCGCGGCTGGTCACATTCCCGGTCGTCCGATACGCGGGGCTGCACCCCTTCCAGGCGGCGCTGCACGTCGACGGGATCGAGGAGGTGCCGCCGATCGTGGCGTACCACGACATCCGCACCCTCGCCGGGGTGGCCGGGCTTCCGACCGAGTCGCACCTCGATCGCCGGGCCGTCCGCGACGTCGAGCGCGATTCGCTGGCCGAGCTACGACGACGCGAGGAATCGATCGATGTCGCCGTCTCGGATCTGCTGACGCCCACCTCAGCCGAGGTGATGCGAACCGTCAATCATCCGGGGAATCCGGTATGGATGCCGTTGGCCGAGCGGGTGCTCGAGGCTCTCGGTCTGCCCGGAGGTCCGATCGATCCGGGGCGGCCGCTGCTCAACGCCGTCCGCGCCCCGCTGGAGGACTGGGTCGTCGATGCGTGGGGGCTCTCCGACCCGCCGCGCTCGCACTGGGTCGTCAACGGCGAGGAGGTCGACCCGTCGGTCGTCGGCGAGGCCCACACCGAGTGGTACCGGACGCACCCGATGTTCGTGTCGGCGGCGACGAGTCGGCTCCGCGCCCTGCTCGGCCACTGGCGCCGCTGACCGCCCCCGACCCTCACCCGTCAGGGGCGTGCTAGCGTTGAAACGTCCCTTCGGGGCTCGTGCGTCGTTCGTCTGGCTCACTGTCGAGCAGATCGTCCGACGCGATCACTGGATCATCCAGCCCTCATCTTTCCCCGCGCGCCATGCTGTGCGCGCTCGTTCTCAGGACATCGTGCTTTCTTCTCTTTCTTCTTCCGCGCCCTCGCTCGAATGGCGTCAGGCCGACGCCGACTTCTACGTCGCGACCCTCGACGGCCAGTACGCCGGCTTCGTCACCATGGGCTCCGCGCCGGCGACCTTCGACGCCGAGAGCGGGCATGGCGCCGACCTCGGTGCGCACGGATCAGCCGGGGCTGCCGCGGCCGCGGTCGCGGCGGCCGCTCGCCCCGCTCTCCTGCGGGCGCCGGGTCGTCGCACGCGGCGGCGCACCGCTCGGGGCCCCGCGTTCTCCCGGCCTGTCCGCTCGAACGACGCGCGCTGAGGCAAGGCCGCGCTCAGCTGCGGCGAGGGGGATCGGCCTCGAGGTCGCGAGCGACCGTGGCGACGCCCCGCCGCATCTCGAGGTAGATCTCCCGCACGCTCGCCCGTTCGCTGAGCTCGACTCGCCGCGCCCATTCGTCGATCGTGAGCCGCAGGACCAGGGCCATCGTCGAGACGGCCGCGCGTGCCGCGAGCACGTCGGCATCCGCGCGGGCGGCGTCGATCGCCGCATCCATGAGCTGGTCGACCTGCTCCGCCTCGTTGCGCAACGCCAGCGCAAGCAGTGACGGCTCGGATCCGACCAGGCGTCGCACGCGCAGCGCGCGGACCTGCTCATCGGGATGGGCGTCGAAGCGGTCGAGGAGCGTGAGCCAGCTGCGCTCGATGCCCTCCACGACGGATGCGCCCGCCCGCACCGCCGCGATGGCATCGCCGACGACGCGGCCGGAGTCGTCCGTGCTGGCGAAGACGGCGGCCTCCTTCGTGGGGAAGTAACGGAAGAAGGTGCGCTGCGACGTACCGGCGCGGCGCGCGATGTCGTCCACCGTCGTGCCGTGCACGCCGCGGTGCTCGAAGAGATCGAGGGCCGCGTCCGCGAGCTCGCGCTGCGTCTCCTGACGACGCCGCTCCCGCAGACCGGGGAGATGCTCGTCAGCGACCGTGTCGTCGACATCCGGGTCGTGATCGCGCTCGCGCTCCATGGGACCAGTGTCGCACGGCGCCAAAGTGGCAGTAACTGCCATATGATCAGTCAGTGACAATAGAGCAGCAGCATCCCGCAACATCGTCCATCCCCACCGAGCGGCCGGCCGACGCGGCCCCTGTCCGCACCGGCCCGGTCATCGCGCTCCTCGTCGCCTCGGCGTTCGTCGTCATCCTCAACGAGACGATCATGGGCGTCGCCCTGCCGCGGCTCATGGTCGACCTCGACATCACCGCGGCCACCGCCCAGTGGCTGACCACCGGCTTCCTCCTCACGATGGCCGTCGTCATTCCGCTCACGGGCTACGTCTTGGCCCGGTTCCCGATCCGCGCCGTCTTCTTCACCGCGATGTCGCTCTTCGCCGCCGGAACCCTGATCGCTGCGCTCGCGCCCGGCTTCGGCGTGCTGCTGACAGGACGGGTGGTGCAGGCCTCGGGCACGGCGATCATGATGCCGCTGTTGATGACCACCGTCCTGAACGTCGTCGCACCCTCCCGACGCGGACGGATGATGGGAGTCATCAGCATCGTCATCGCGGTCGCTCCCGCCATCGGGCCGACCGTGTCGGGTCTCATCCTGTCGGTGCTCGACTGGCGCTGGATGTTCTGGCTCGTGCTGCCCATCGCGCTCCTCGCGCTCGGCCTCGGCGCGATCTGGGTGCGAGACGTCACCGAGACCCGTGAGGCACGTTTCGACGTCGGCTCGGTCATTCTCTCCGCGGTCGGTTTCGGTGGTCTGATCTTCGGGCTGAGCTCGATCGGGGAGGCCGCCGCAGGGCACGCGCCCGTGCCCGTCTGGATCCCGCTCGTCGTGGGTGTGCTCTCGCTCGCCGCCTTCGTCGCCCGCCAGCTGAAGCTGCAGCGCAGCGACGCCGCCCTGCTCGACCTGCGGACCTTCACGTCGCGATCGTTCAGCCTCGCCGTCGTGCTCGTGGTCGTCGTGATGTCGGCGCTGTTCGGGTCGCTGATCCTGCTACCGCTCTACCTGCAGCAGGTGCTCGGCCTCGACACTCTGACGGTGGGGCTGATGCTGCTGCCGGGTGGCGTGCTGATGGGCCTCATCGCGCCGGTCGTCGGCGCGCTGTTCGACCGATTCGGTCCGACCCCGCTCGTCATCCCCGGCATGGTCGTGGCCGCTGCCGCACTGTGGGGCATGACGACGTTCGACATCGGAACCTCGATCGGCTGGATCATCGCCGTGCACATGGCGCTCAACCTCGGGTTGGGCTGCGTCTTCACGCCGCTGCTCACCTCGGCGCTGGGCTCGCTCCCCGCGCGGCTGTACTCGCACGGCTCCGCCACCGTCAGCACGCTGCAGCAGGTCGCGGGCGCCGCGGGAACGGCCCTGTTCGTGACGCTGATGTCGGTCGGTGCGGCATCGGCGGCCGCCGACGGCGTCGACGCGATCGCCGCC
The DNA here is from genome assembly GCF_049707515.1 of Microbacterium arborescens. GTDB lineage: Bacteria > Actinomycetota > Actinomycetes > Actinomycetales > Microbacteriaceae > Microbacterium > Microbacterium arborescens_B. The sequence continues at coordinate 662,683 of NZ_JBNAFI010000001.1, forward strand.
ACGGCGACCGGTGTGCACACCGCGTTCGTCACCGGTGCGTGCATCGCCTCCGCGGCGGTCGTGCTGACGTTCTTCGTCCGCCGTCCGGCTCCCGTCGACGAGCTCGCCCGCGCCTGACTCGCCGGCTCGATCCGGCTCGTCGCTGAGCCGACGCGAAAGGCGGTGACGCGCGCAGCGTCACCGCCTTTTCGGTCGGCTCGCGAGGAGAGGAGGGAGGAGGGGGGTTACGACTGTGAGGGGCGCACCAGCATCTTGCCGGTGTTGGCCCCGCGCATCATGGCGAGGAACGCCTCGACGGTGTTCTCGATGCCGTCGACGATCGTCTCGTCGTAGGCGATCTTGCCCTCGGCGAACCAGGCAGTCATCTTCTCGGTGAACTCCGGCGACAGGTGCAGGTAGGCGCCCAGCGTGAAGCCGGTGGCGGTGAGGCCACGCGTGATCATGTTGGCCATGTTGTCGGGCCCGGGTGCCTTCTGCGTGGTGTTGTATCCCGCGATCGCGCCGCACAGGGCGAGGCGCCCGCCGGTGTTCATGACGTCGAGTGCAGCCTCGAGGTGGTCGCCGCCGACGTTATCGAAGAAGACGTCGACCCCCTCGGGCGCGTGGGCCGCGAGCTGCTCACGAACGGGCGCCGCCTTATAGTCGAACGCCGCGTCGTACCCGTACTTGTCGGTGAGCAGGGCGACCTTCTCGGCGGAGCCCGCCGATCCGATGACGCGGCCCGCGCCGAGGAGCTTGGCGATCTGACCTACGGCGGTGCCGACCGCGCCGGCCGCACCGGAGACGAACACGGTGTCGCCCGGCTGCAGCTTCGCGATCGCCGTGAGGCCGACGTAGGCGGTGAGGCCCGTCATGCCGAGGATGTGCAGTCGGACCGAGAGGGGGAGCCCCGGAACCTCCGGAACGGCACGGAAGGTCGACGCACCGGCCTGCACGACATCCGACCACCCGTGCTGGTGCAGGACGATCGTGCCCACGGGCAGGTCGTCGGCCGCGCTCGCCACGACGCGGCCGATCGCGCCCCCGGCGATCACGTCGCCGAGGGCGTACGGCGAGACGTAGCTGCGGACATCGTTCATGCGGCCGCGCATGTACGGATCGACCGAGACGAACTCGTTCGCCACGCGCACCTCGCCCGGCGCGGGGTCGGTGAGCGCGACGTGCTCGATCGAGAAGTCCTCGGGCGTCGGCCAGCCCTGGGGGCGGCGTGCGAGACGGACCTGCGTGCTGGTTCCGCGGGTCATGTTTCTCCTTCGTGAGGGGTCGGGTGACGGATGCCGCGGTGCTCGGTCGGAGTCGCGGACAGGGATGGCGCGTTGTGCCGGGTCAGAGCGCGAGGCCGAGCGCGAGCGCGATGACGCCGAGGGCGGGAACCACGCCCTGCTTGAGGGCCGCTGAGGCCTTCGACCGGTCGGAGAGGAGCAGTACGAGACTGGCGGCGACCATCGAGCCCGCGCCGGCGAAGACGAGGGCGGAGCCGACCGCGAGCGTGCCGGCGATGACGAACGCGATGCCGACGAACACCATGATCGCGAGGAACAGGTTGTAGAAGCCCTGGTTGAAGGCGAGCGTCTTCTGCGTCTCGGCCTGCGCGACCGTTCCCGTTCCGAAGGTCTTGCGGGCTCGCTCGCTCGTCCAGGCGATCGACTCGAGATAGAAGATGAAGACGTGGATGAGCGCTGCGATGCCCGCGAGCGCAAGACCGACGATGATCACGAGTTGTTCCCTTCCGGCGGTGGACACCGCGATTTCTGTATCGGTTGGTTCAATATATACTGAACCGGCCGATACACAAAAGGGGATGCGACGCATGGGCCGAGCGCAGAGCTATGACCGCGACGACGTCGTCCGCGCAGCGCGGAGCGTGTTCTGGGAGCAGGGGTACGAGGGCGCGCCGCTACCCGAGCTCGAGCGTGTCACGGGTCTGAACCGGTCGAGCATCTACCACGCGTTCGGTTCGAAGCGCGGTCTTTTCGATGCCGCCGTCGAGAGCTATCTCGACGAGATCATCCGGCCACGGTTGTCGCCCCTGGTCTCCGACGAGGTGGGCCCGGCGGCGCTCGAGGAGTACCTGACGGGCCTGCGCACCGCGCTTCGGCAACCGGACTCGCTGCCGGCATCGAGCGGGTGCCTTCTCGTGAACACCGCGGCCGCGCCGATCGGGCGCGACGAAGCCGTCGCGCAGGTGATCGCCGGGTACCGCGCGGAGCTGCGCGCAGCCTTCGGCCGGGGCGTCGCTGTGCGCCGTCCCGACCTCGATGTCGCACAGGTCGCGACTCTCGCCGACGCGTGTACGGGGCTGGTCGTCTCCGCCTTCGCCCTCGCGCGCGTCGATGCCGCGGGTGCTGCGGATGCCGTCAGCACCGCCGTCGCGCTCGTCACGGGATCCGCGACCACCTGACCCGACGGTTCGGGTCCGAACAGCTCCGGCGGCCGATCCGCTTTACGCTCCTCCCTTGACTTTTGGCAAGCGTTCGCGCCGAGTTCCGGCCGACACCTACCGTGAGCCCGTGGAGCACAGCGATCAGTACACGTTCGACAACCCGGTGACCCGATACGACCGGGTCGAGCCGCCCGTCCAGCACCAGCCGGAGCCCGGCATTCAGGCGGACATGCAGCCGGTCCCCGACCTCGGCGAGGAGACGTACCGCGGCTCCGGGCGCCTGTTCGGACGCAAGGCGCTCATCACCGGGGGCGACTCCGGTATCGGAGGTGCGACGGCGATCGCCTTCGCGCGCGAGGGCGCTGACGTGGTCATCGTCCACCTTCCCGCGGAGAAGCGCGACGCAGACCGCATCCTGGGCATCATCGCCGACGCCGGTGTCCGCGGCCACGCCATCGCCGCCGACATCTCGACGGCCGAAGCGTGCCGCGCGCTCGTGACGGAGGCCGTCGACTTCCTCGGCGGCATCGACATCCTCGTGAACAACGCGGGCAAGCAGGTCGCCGTCGAACGCCTCGAAGATCTGACGGATGAGCAGTTCGCCGCGACCTTCCACACCAACGTCTTCGCGAACTTCTGGATCACGAAGGCTGCTCTGCCCCATCTTCCGGCTGGTGCCTCGATCATCAACACCGCCTCTCTCGAGGCGTACAAGCCCGCACCCGACCGGGTCGACTACGCCGCGACGAAGGCTGCGATCAACAATCTCTCCAAGGGGCTCGCGCAGCAGCTCGCGCCGCGCGGCATCCGGGTGAACGTCGTCGCGCCCGGCCCGACCTGGTCGGCGCTCCAGGTGAGCGACGGTGTCTCCGACGAGCAGATGCAGGCGTTCGACGACGAGAGCACCTACCAGCGCGCCGGTCAGCCGGCCGAGATCGCCCCCGCGTTCGTCTTCCTCGCCTCGGCCGAGTCGAGCTACGTCTCCGGCGAAACACTGAACGTCAACGGGGGCATGGTCAGCCCGTGAGCGGACACGACTTCGCGGTCGTCTCCCTTCGCGGCGACGTACCGCAGCTCGACGCTGCGTCGGATGATTCCGTCGGCCCGTTTCGGCAGCTCGTGGTCGACCCCGGGCTCGGGCCCGCTGCGCTCATCGAGGCGATCGCCGAAGCGGAGATCGCCACTCCCTGGATCCTCGTCGCGGCCCACGACGACGGCGGGCTCGCGGAAGAGCTGGTCGGCCGGATCCTGGGCGGCGCGATCGGTGTGTTCGGCCTCGCCGGAGTCGTGCTCGACGGCGGCGAGGTCCCTGACGGCATCCGCCGGCACGAGGTGCCTGCGGCGCGCGCGACAGAAGACGTCGCGGCAACGGTGCGGAGTCTCGCGGCCGACATCGTCGCGCGGGGCCCCCGCATCCCCGAGACGTGGGCACGGGTCATCGCCTCGTCACGGACGGACGTCGTCGTGCGCGCGACCCTCGCACGCCGCGCGCTCGTCGACGACCCGGACTACCGCCCGACGGCGCTCACGGCCGGGCAACTCGTCCTCCTGCGAGACGTCGCACGCCGTGTCGTCCCGCAGGGCGACGGGCCCACGATCGATCTGGCTGCGCGCCTGGACCGCGTGATCGAGGCGGGAGAGAGCGACGGGTGGCGCCCCACCGGCATGTCGACCGATGTCGAGGCCTACCGCGCCGGGCTCGACGCGCTCGCCGCGATCTGGATGCGTGGGCGCGCCGCGCAGGACGCCGTCATCCGCCGGGTGATCGACGGCGAAGCCTCCTCGGGCACCGTCCTCACACCCGATCAGCTGAGCCTCTGGTTCGAGGACGCCCGCAACGATCTCGCGCGTGTCTGGCTGTCGCACCCGGCGTCGCTCGCACGTGTCGGCTACACCGGCTTCGCGACGGGCGGCACCGGACCGGAGCCCGCCGGCTATCTGGTGCTCGCGGCGGGCGAACGCGAGGAATGGGAACCGGAAGAGCTCGGACGCCTCGGCGCCGCGAAAGGACGCACCGCATGAACCTCTCCGGGATGCGCCGGTACGACCTGGACGAGGTCGTGGATGTCGTCGTCGTCGGCACGGGTGCCGGCGGCGGGCCGCTGCTCAGCAGGCTCGCCGAACGTGGACTGCGCGTGGTCGCCCTCGAGGCGGGACCGAACCTCGAGATGGATGAATTCACGCCCGACGAGCGCGAGGCGACCCGCATCAACTGGATGTCCGACCGGTTCAGCGGCGGCGACACTCCCACCGCCTTCGGCCCCAACAACAGCGGCTGGGGCGTCGGCGGAGGAACGCTGCACTGGGGGGCGTTCACACCGCGACCCGACCGCCGCGACCTCTCGCTGCGGTCCGAGACAGGACAGGGGCGCGACTGGCCCATCGACTACGACGAGCTCACCCGCTACATCGTCGAGGTGGAGCGCGTCATCGGTGTGAGCGGCCCGACCCCCTACCCGTGGGATCCCGGCCGTGAGTACCTCGACGGCCCGACGCGACGGAACGCTCCCGCCGATCTGGTGCTGCAGGGATGCGAGCGCCTGGGTATCCGCGCGACCGATGCTCCGGCGGCGATCATCACCCGCGACCGCGACCAGCCGCACTACGGGCAGCGGAAGGCGAGCATCGACGTCGGGGGTATCCATCAGGGTGACCGCTTCGGTTACAAGGCGACGACGGCGATCACGTATCTGCCGGTCGCCGTGGCGCACGGAGCCGAGATACGCCCCGACTCGATGGTCCACCGCATCGAGCAGGATGCCGCGGGCCGGGTGACCGGTGTCGTCTACCTGCACGAGGGAGCCGAGTATCGACAGCGCTGCGCGACCCTCGTGCTCGCGGGCGGCGGCATCGAGACTCCGCGGCTGCTACTGAACACCGGGCTCGCGAACTCGAGCGGACAGGTGGGGCGCAACTTCCTCGCTCACGGCGCCGTGCAGGTGTGGGGGCGGTTCGACGAGAGCGTCCGGGGCTACCGCGGGTATCCGTCGGCGGCGATCACGGAGGACTTCGTACGTCCCGAGGGCGTCGATTTCGCCGGCGGCTACCTCATCCAGAGCCTCGGCGTCATGCCGCTCACCTATGCCACCTCGCTCGTGCGCGGGGGCTCGCTGTGGGGGCGCGACCTCATGGATGCGCTGGACGCCTGGCAGTTCTCCGCCGGCATCGGGATCAACGGCGAGTGCCTCCCCTCCGACGACAACCGTCTGATCCTTTCGGACGAGGCGGACGAGTGGGGGATCCCGCGCGCGGAGATCAGCTTCTCGCCGGGACCAAACGAGAAGGCCATCGACGATCATGCGGTGGCGGTCATGACGCAGATCATGGATGCCGCCGGCGCCCGGGAGACCCTAGTGCTCGCGCGCACGGCCCACACGATCGGCACGTGCCGCATGAGCGCCGACCCCGATGACGGCGTCGTGGATCCCGACGGTCGGTCGCACGACATCCCGAACATGTGGATCTGCGACAACTCCACGTTCCCGAGCGCGCTGTCGGCGAACCCGGGACTGACGCAGATGGCGCTGTCGCTGCGCACGGCGGATCGGCTGCTCGCCTCGGCCTGATCGTCGAGAACAGGCAAGAAGAGGGGGGGGGGGGGGGGGGGGGGGCGGGGGGCGGGGCGGGGGGGGGGGCGGGGGGGGGGGGGGGCGCCCCCGGCGGCCGCCGCCCGGGCCGGGGGGGCGGGGGGCGGGGGGCGGGGGGGGGGGCCGGGCCCCCCCCCCCCCCCCCCCCCGGGGGCCGGGGGGGGGGGGGGGGCCCCCCCCCCGCCCCCCCCCCCCCCCCTCTTCTTGCCCGGTCAGGCGTTGGTGAGCTGCTTCTCTCGCTTGCGGGCGACGATGCGACCGCGCACCGAGAAGATCAGGACGAGGGCGAGGAGCGCGTAGAGCACGATCGTGATGGGGCTCTGGACGAGCACGGAGAAGTCGCCGTTCGAGCTCATCGCCGCATCGCGCAGGCTCGTCTCGGCCAGCGGCCCCAGCACCATGCCGATGATGAGCGGTGCGAGCGGGAAGTCGAGGGCGCGCATGAGGAATCCGAGCAGGCCGATACCGAGCAGCATCAGCAGGTCGAACGTCGACCCCGAGGTCGCGTAGATCCCCAGGCCGCAGAAGACGGTGATGCCGGCGTACAGGTAGGGGCGCGGGATCAGCAGCAGCTTCGCCCAGAGCATCGCGAAGGGGAGGTTCAGGATGAGCAGCACGACCATCGCGATGAAGAAGCTCGCCAGCAGCGACCACACCAGGTCGGGTGCCCGATCGAACAGCAGCGGGCCGGGCTGCAGCCCGTACTGGCGGAAGGCCGCGAGCATGATCGCCGCGGTCGCCGAGATCGGCAGGCCGAGCGCGAGGAGAGCACCCATCGCCATGCCGGTGGTGGAGTTTCCGGCCGCCTCCGGAGCTGCGAGACCACGGATGGCTCCCGTGCCGAACTGCGGGTTCTTCCGCCGCGCGTCGAGCCGCTTTTCGAGGCCGTACGCGAGGAACGTCGGGATCTCCGAGCCACCCGCGGGGACGACGCCGAAGGGCAGGCCGATCGCGGTGCCGCGGGCCCAGGCGGGCGCCGCTTCCTTCAGTTCCCGGCGCGAGAGCCAGGGCCGGCCGGTGGGCTTGATGAGGGCCTTGTTCGAGGTGTGCCGCTCGAGGCACGCGACGTAGATCACCTCGCCGAGGGCGAGGATCGCGACCGTCACCGTCACGAGGGAGATCCCGTCGAACAGGTTGGGGGAGTCCATCGTGAACCGCGGGGCTCCCGAGACGCCGTCGATGCCGATGACGGCGATGCCGAGCCCGATGAACAGGGCGGTGAGGCCTTTGACCACGTTGTCGGTGACGACGGAGGAGGTCGCCGCGAATGCGAAGACGGCGAGCGCGAAGAACTCGGCGGGACCGAACCTGCTCGAGAAGTCCGCGAGCGCGGGGGCGACGAACACCACGACGATCGATGCCACGAAACCGCCGATGAACGCGCCGATCGCTGCGGTCGCGAGCGCTTGCGCCGCACGCCCGTTCAACGCCATCTTGTGGCCCTCGAACGTCGATGCGATCGCCGATGCCTGGCCGGGCGTGTTCATGAGGATGCCCATGGTCGAGTCGCCGAACAGGCCGCCGAAGTAGACGCCGGCGAACATGATGAACGCGGCCGTCGGGTCGAGTGAGAACGTCACCGGTAGCAGCAGGGCCACGGCCATCGACGAGCCGAGGCCTGGAAGAACGCCCACCGCCGTGCCGAGAAGGCAGCCGATGAGGACCCACAGCAGGTTCGCCGGGGTCAGAGCGCCGGCGAACCCCTCGCCGAGAAGCTGGAGCACGTCCATGTCAGAACCCCCCGAGGATGCCGGACGGGAGAGGCATCCCGAGCACCATGTCGAAACCGATGTAGGCCACCGAGCTCACGGTGAGCCCGACGATGAGCCCACCGAGGTGCTTGGTCGAGCCGAACGCGCGGGCGACGCACCAGAAGAGCAGACCGGCCGCGATGACCCACCCGAGGATGTCGAGGAGGAACGCGAAGGCGAGGAACGACAGGACCACCCACAGCAGCGAACGCACGTCGACGCGAACGGCTCGCGGCGGTGTCGCGGCGTCGGATCCGGCGTCGGGGTCGTCGCTCCCGGCACCGTGCGCGGTCGCCGCGGCGATGTCGGGACGCGCAGCACTCGTCTCGCGCATCTCCTTCACCGCCGAGACGACGAGCACGGCAGCGAAGACGTAGAGGCCGCCCGCGATGATCGCGGGGAAGAACTGGGGCCCGGGGAACACGGCGTTCGCCAGCACCGTCATCGTGAGGATGCCCACCAGCAGGTAGGTGGCGAATGCGGCGATGATGGCGGGCATCGTCAGGCCCCTCAGCAGCGCGGCGACGCCGGGGCCCGAGACGAGCCGCAGGCGATCGCCGACGACGGCCGAGGTCGCGGTCGGGTTCGAGGGGAACGTCATAGTCCCATCTCCTCGTACAGGTTCTTGATGCGCTCTTCCTCGTCGTCGAGGAAGGCCGTGAGCTCGTCTCCGGTGATGATGCGCTCGGTCCAGCGGTAGCGCTCGATGGCGTCCTCCCACTCGGGGGTGGCGACCGAGTCGAGCACGAGGTTGGTCAAGGCGGTCACATCGGCATCGTCGAGCCCGGAGGGTGCCGCGAGCATGCGCCAGTTCGACAGCGAGATGTCGTACCCCTGTTCGGCGGCGGTCGGGATGTCGATGCCGTCGATGGGTTCCTTGGCGACGAGTGCGAGAGCCCGCAGGCGGCCCGCCTCGATCTGGTCGATGTTGTCGGGGTAGCCCCCGGCCGCCGCCTTCGCGGTGCCATTGAGGAGCGCCTGGATCGCTTCGCCGCCGCCGTCGGACGAGATGTAGGTCGTCTCGACGGGGTCGACGCCGGCGGCGAGGGCGAGGTCGGTGACCACCAACTGGTCGAAGGAGCCACCGCCGGTCCACGGGATCGACTTCGGGTCCTCGCGCCAGGCGTTCACGAGGTCGTCGAGTGTCTCGTGGGGCGAGTCGGCCGGCACGACGATGACGTCGTACTCCTCGACGACCACGGCGAGCGGCGTCACATCGCTCAGCTTCGCGGCCGACTCGAACTGGATCGTCGCGGCGAGGAGGCCGGTGCCGCCCACGAGCATGTTGCCGGGCTGGCCGTCGAGAACCGAGACGTTGCCGAGCGCGATGGTCCCGCCTGCGCCCGGCATGTTCACCACCTGGACGTTGTTGACTAGACCGTTGGCCTTCTGTGCCTGCTGCAGCTCCCGGGCCACGCCGTCCCACCCGCCGCCCGCGGCGGCCGGGGCGATGATCGTCATCGAGGCGTTGATCTCCTGGCCGGTCGCGGCGGAGGTGATGGAACCGACTCCGGCCGTCACGATCGCCGCCGCAGCGACGGCGCCTCCGATGATGCGGGCCGCCATCGTGCGGCCGCGGTGCGCCGGGCGCGCGCCGGCACCTGTCGCGCTGTGCGTCATGATCACTCCATTCGCGCGGACATCGTCGTCGCCGCGAGATCGAATTAGGATGGCACTTCGCCGAGGCACGCCCGAGGCCAGCGCGATTTGTTCTCATAGATGCGCACGGGCACCGCCCGTCCGATCGCACAAGGAAGTGGACAGGATGCCGTTCACGCTGCGAGCTTCCGCCGCGCGCCTCATCCTGCTCGTGCTTCCTTCGGTGGTGACTCTCGCCGCTCTCTCCACCACCGTCGCGATCTCTCTCGCGTCGCAGGAGCGGATGATCCGCGACGCGACGAGCGAACGGGTGCTCGAGGTCGCGTCGAGCCTCGCCGATCTTCCCGAGGTCCGAACCGCCGTTGCCGGGGTGGCCGACCGGGGTTATCCGTCCGAACTCGCCGACGCGGCCGACCTCGCCGCTGCGACGGCGGTGCTGCAGCCCATCGCGGAGCTCGTGGGTCAGGCGGCCGGCGTGTACTACGTCGTGATCACCGATGACGAGGGGGTGCGGATCACCCACCCGCTGGCATCCGAGCGCGGTGTGCAAGTCGCGACCACCAACGCCTCCGTGCTCGCCGGCGACACCTTCGTCGGCACCGAGGTCGGAGCCTCGGGTCCCTCGCTGCGAGCGAAGGTCCCGGTGCGCGACGACAGCGCCACCCCGATGGGGATGGTGGCGGTCGGTGTGCTCGAGTCGCAGATAGCGAGCGAGCTCGACGAGGCCGTGGGGGCCCTGCTGCCCTGGGCGATCGGCGCGCTCGTGATCGCGACGCTTGCGAGCTCGATCCTCACCGCTGCCGTCGAACGTCGATTCCGTCGGCTCGACGTCGTCGCCGCCGAACACGCTCAGATGCGGCGCACGACGTCGGCCCTGCGCGAGCAGTCGCACGAGTTCAGCACGCGCCTCCACGTCATCCACGGCCTGCTGTCGCGAGGCGACACCGACGAAGCCCGCGGGTACATCGAAGAGATCGCGAGTGTGCGTCGACCGGTCGACGCCGGCGACGACGCGATGCGCGACGATCTGCCCGTGCTCGCCGCCATGGCTCAGACGGTGCGCGCAGAACTGCTCGAGGCGGGCGCCCGGGTCCGCTTCGACGTGTCCCTCGACGACGCCGAGGCCGGTGCCGACGCCGGTGCCGACGCGCGCTCGGGCACCGACATCGACGAGGGTGTGGTGTCGGTCGTGTCGAACCTGTGCCGCAACGCCGCGGAGGCGGGAGCTGCGAACGTGGTCTGCACACTGAGGCGAGCGGGCGACCGCATCGTGGGCTCGGTCGACGATGACGGCCCCGGCGTCGAGCCGCGGGTCTCCCGTCGCATCTTCGCCCCGGGGTACTCCTCGAAGCCCGACACGTCGGGCCTCGGGCGCGGCCTCGGACTGGATGTCGTTCGTCGCTACGTCACGGCCCGTTCGGGCTCCATCGAGGTCGGTCGCTCGCCGCTCGGGGGAGCGCGGTTCGCCTTCGAAATGGAGACGGCGCGATGACCGGTCCGATCCGGGTCCTCGTCGTCGACGACGATCGCGGCGCGCGGGCCCTTCACGCGGGCTTCGTCTCCGACACTCCGGGTTTCGTCGTCGTGGCGACCGCGGGCACCGGTGAGGCCGCGCTCGAGCACAGCCGGTCGGGCGTCGACCTGATCCTGCTCGACATGCGCTTGCCCGGGATCAGCGGCATCGAGGTGCTCCACCGGCTGCGCACCCTCGGCGACGATGGTCCCGACGTGCTGGTGATCAGCTCCTCGCAGGATCAGACCACGGTGCGTCAGGCGCTCGCGGCGCGCGTCGTCGGATACCTCGTCAAGCCGTTCACGCAGGCGGCGCTGAGCGAGCGGCTCGCGCGCTACGCGGCCGATCGCGAACGTCTCGTCGCGGGGGATCGCGACGCCCTCCTGGCACAGGGCGAGATCGACCGGCTGCTGTCGACGGGAACCATCCGTACCGCACCGGCCGCCGCATCGACGGCGCGCCGACGTGAGCCGGGGAGGGCGGCATCCGGTGTCGACCCGGGCGGGCTGCCGAAGGGGCTCGCCGCGCCGACGCTCGCTCAGGTGGTCGCCGCGCTCGACCCCGTCGTGGCCCTCACCGGTGCCGAGGTCGCCGCGGCCTGCGGGATCTCGCGGGCGACGGCGAACCGGTACCTGACCCATCTGGTGGACTCGGGTGTCATCCACCTCTCTCACCGGTACGGCAGACGCGGACGGCCGCAGGTGCTCTACCGGCTCGCGGCCTCGCCGGAGCGCTGAGCGCCGGAATGCTCACGGCGCGTATTCGACGCGGCGTAGCCTGGGCTGATGACCACGCCCGAGGTTCTCCGGTACACCGCCTTCAGCTCGAGGCCCGAGGGCGGTAACCCCGCGGGAGTGGTGCTGGACGCCGGCGCTCTCGACGCCCGTGACATGCAGCGGATCGCCGCCGAGGTCGACTACGCCGAGACGGCCTTCGTGACGGCGACCACCCCAGACGGCGGACACGCGATCCGGTACTTCTCGCCGATCGCCGAGGTGCCATTCTGCGGCCACGCCACGGTGGCCACGGCCGTCGCGCTCGCCGAGCGGGGACGGGTGGCAGGTGACGGTGCCGTCCGGTTCCACACCCCGGTGGGCGTCGTCGCGATCGAGGTTGCGCGGGACGGAGACGGCATCCGCGCGGCATTCACGAGCGTGGAGCCGTGGGTTCGCGAGCTCGCGGACGCTGATCTCGATGCCGTCCTCGATCTGCTCGAGCTGACGCGCGACGACCTCGACGACGACCTCCCGCCTCGTCTCGCGAACACCGGCAACACGCATCCGGTCATCGTGCTCGGCGACCAGGCGCGTTTCGACGGATTCTCGTTCGACCCCGACGCCGTTCGGGCGCTCATGGATGAGCGCGGGTGGCCCGCCACGATCACGGTCGCGTTCCGTGCCGCGGCTCGTCGCTTCCAGGCGCGCAACCTGTTCCCGGTGGGGCGGATCACCGAAGACCCCGCGACCGGATCGGCCGCTGCGTCGTTCGGCGCCTATCTGCGCTCTCTCGGCGCCGTGCCCGTGCCCGCGACCGTCGTCATCGAACAGGGCGGGCACGTCGGGCGCCCGGGAGAGCTGACCGTGCAGATCCCGGCGAGCGGGGGCATCACCGTGACGGGGTATGCGGTCGCGATCCCGTGATCGAGCGGTGGCCTCTCTGCAGATTCGACCTCAGTCGGCGAAGAGTCGGACGAGCGAGACCACGACGAACGTGACCACGGGCGCCATGAGCAGCCCGAGAGCGACGACGTTGAGGACGCGGTGGTCGCGGAGGAGGGCGAGGTACTCGCGCAGCAGCGCGCTCGGCCGGTAGTACAGCGCCGTGTGCGCGCCGATCGCATGTCCAGGCATGTTGAGGGTGCGTAGCAGGGTCGCCGCACGGAACGCATGGTAGTCGCTCGTGACGGCGAGGACCGGGCCGGCGATGCCGCGCTCGGAGAGGATGCCGCGGGTCAGCGTGAGGTTCTCCTCGGTCGTCCGCGACGAGTCCTCGATGATCATCCGGTCGCGGGATGCGCCGAGCTCAGCGGGGTGCTCGGCCATCGCGTCGGCTTCGCTGCGCGGCTCGTCGGGCCCGCGGCCGCCGGAGAGCACCAAGGTCGCGCCTGGGAAGCGCCGCAGGGTCTCCACCCCGAGCGCCACGCGGTGTGCGAGCAGGGGAGGCACACTCCCGTCACGGCGGAGGCCCGACCCGAGCGTGATGATCGCCGAGGGTGCTGCGCTGCGACGGGCGAGGCGCGCGTACACCGCGGACCAGCAGAGGTACGAGACGAAGCCCATCCCGACGTATCCGATCGGGCCGGCGAGCAGCAGAAGGATGACGGCGAGCTCGAGCCATCCGGCGGCGATCGCGACGATTCCCAACGCGAGGACGCCGAGGATGCCGACGCCGGCGAGCAGCGACAGGCGGTTGGCGAGCGAGCGTCCCTCGCGCTGCAGCATCACGACCCCGTTGGCCAGGAGAGCAGCCCCGAGCCCGATGCCCGCCAGGAGCGGGACGAAGAAGATCAGGAGCGCGCCGACGACATCCCTTCCGGCGCCCGCGAGGGTGGCGACGACGGCACCCGCCTCGAGGATGAAACCCACGACGGACGCGACGAGCGAGGCCGCGGCGAGAGTCAGCAGGACGCCGGGCAGCAGGCGACGCGGATCGCGGGCCGCGAGGACGACGCCGAGGGCCGCGAAGAGGATGGTGAAGAACCCGGGCACGTTTCCAGACTAAGGATCAGGTGGTCGCGCTGTAGTTCCACGCGTCCGGCATGCAGGACGATCACGACGAACTCATCGCCGACGGGCACGCGATAGTGGATGAGCCTGTCGACGGCCCGTTCGGACAGGCCGCGCCCGCCGGCTGTTAGGTTCGCTGGGTGCAGAGTTTGTGGGAGCGCATCGGGGCGGCTTCGGCCGCGACGCCGTTCGGGGTGATCGTCATGCAGGCGATCGTCTGGGTCGGGATGTCGGCGATCTGGATTCCCTGGGCGCTCGACGACGGCGACGTCATCCGCATCGTCCTCGCCGTCATCTCGCCGCTCCTCGCGGTCTATTGGGTGGTGGCCCTGGTCTTCGGGATCCGGCGACGTCGCGAGGCGCGGCCTTCTCGCGGCGCCTGACGTTCCCGAGGCTGGATGCCGCGGCATCCATGTGATTGCATCGGGCAGATGGACCTTGCGTGGATGTGGCTGCTGCCGGTCGTCGTCGGAGCGGTATGTCAGGTCGTCTCGGTGTTCTGGTTCGAGCGGGTGCGCCCCGGTGTGCCGTACCCGTTGTGGAGCTTCCCTTCCCGTGAGCCGCGCCGCGTTCGGGCTCTTCGCGGAGGCGGTGTCGCGCTCGCCGTGTTCGGGGCGCTGATGCTCGCAGCGTCACTGGACGGCCACTGGTATCTGGCACCGATCCTGTTCGGGGCGTCGGTCCTGCCGGCTGTCGTCGCGATTCTCGTCGTCAACGGACGCTTCGTCCGCTCGGACGCGGGGACTGGGGCGCCCGACGAGAGGGGCTGACGCCTCTCAGTCCGGGTCGTTCGCGTCTTCTTTGGGGTTTCGGCCATTGGCATCGATCGCCGCCCCGAACACGATTCCGATGAGCAGGCCGATTCCGCCACCCAGGGCGATGTTGTCGAACGCGAGCATCCCGACCGCGCTGCCGAGGGGGAGCCCCAGGGCGATGCCGATAGCCACGGCGTTCACGCCGTTCTTGCTGGATTCCTCTTCCGTGCTCATCCGCTTGTCTCCTGTTGCTGACGAGGTGAACTGTTGCTGACGAGGTGAACAAGAAATGGCTCAGGGCTGGAGGCGCCTGAGCCATTTCTCGGTTGGTGTTACAGGTGTGTCGTCAGTTCGCTTCGCGGTAGGCGTCGAGGACGGCCGCGGGAACACGACCACGGTCGTTGACGGTGTGTCCGTTCTTGCGCGCCCATTCGCGGACGGCCCCGAGGTCGAGGTCATTCTTTGCACGGGACGGGCGGCTGCTGCGGCGCGCCGAGCTCGAGCCGACCGAGCGTGCCACGTCGACATACGGGGCGAGGGCGTTGTAGAACTTGTCTGCGTTGCCGTTCGAGAGGTCGATCTCGTAGGAACGTCCCTCGATGGAGAAGGAGATCTGCTTCCCTTCGCCGTCTTCGAGAACGGTGCCGTCGAGATCGTCGATGAGCTGGGTGATCTGCTTGCGGGCCATGCGCACACTTTATTCCCACGGGTCAGTCGAATGCGACCTCACACCGGCAGATGTCGGCGAATTGCCTTTACTCTGAGGATATGCATAGCCAAGCGCCGGAGCGACGACTCGACAGTTGAATCGAAGCGGCGACGACCGCGGTCTCCGATTCGGCCATGGCCGGGTTTCATTCAGGCGGGGTGGTCCCGGTCCCGGGCGTCTTCACCGACCGTCGACCTAGCAGGTATGCGAGAACGAGCAAGCCCGCCACCGTCAGGGCTATGCCGATCCACATGGTCGGTGTGACGAACGTTCCAGCCCTCGCGAACACGGCGGCGCCCGCCAGCGGCTGGTAGGCGAACCACCCGAAAGATGCGCTCGACTGTGTGGTGAGGACATCGATCATCACGACGAGGATGCCGGCCGCAGTGACGGCGCCGGCAGTCCACCACAGAACCGTGGGAATGCCGCGCGGGCGCCTTCCGGAAGAGGGTGAGACGTTGGTCATGAATCCCATCATCGACCACCCGCGAACGCGGAATGGCCCGGGCGCCGGGTGCCCGAGCCATTCCCGCGATTCAGCTCACGCCAGCTGCACGCGCGCGTTGGGAACGCAGTGCGTCATCTGCAGACCAGCCACATCGCGGGGACCGTTGTGACCGAGATTGCGCAGGCGCTCCAGCTCGTCCTCGTCGAGAGTCTGCGACTGCAAGGGCGGCAGATCCTTTACTTCTTCGAGCGTGATGCCCAGCCCGTCGCCCACGCGACGTCCGAGGTCGTCCTCCACCAGATAGAAGTGCCACAGCATGCGCTCCTGCACGGGGCGAGCGGCCTGTCCGATCAGCTCGACGAAATTGGCCACGAGGTCATCCCGCTCCCAGTCCTCCATGAGGAGGTAGCGCTGGCCCGCCTGGGTGTAGTCGTTGGTGCGCGGAATACGCTTTCGCGTGAGACGTCCGACGATTTCCGGACCCTGCTCGTCGTGCGTGGGGTATTGCGCCTCACGCAGACCGCCGGTGATCGACGGCTCGTAGTTGACGTGGGGGTTCTCGCCGCCGTTGTCGACGTGATAGGCCATCTGCCCATCCCGCAGATTGGTTGCCACCGACGCGTTCTTCGGCGAATTGACCGGCAGTTGCAAATAATTGGGGCCGACGCGATAGCGCTGGGTGTCGGAGTACGAGAACGTGCGGCCGACGAGCATCTTGTCGTCGGAGAAGTCGAGGCCGTCGACGAGCACGCCGGTGCCGAAGGAGATCTGCTCGTTCTCGGCGAAGAAGTTCGAGACATTGCGGTTCAGCACCATCTTGCCGACGGTGCGCGGCGGGAACTCATTCTCCGGCCAGAGCTTCGTGTCATCGAGCGGGTCGAAATCGAGCTCCGGGTGGTCGTGATCGTCCATCATCTGCACTTGGAGCTCCCATTCGGGATACTCGCCGCGTTCGATCGCCTCGTACGCATCTCGCGAAGCGTGACCGAGGTCGCCGGCCTGCACCGCCGCGGCATCCGCTTCGGTCATCGAGCTGACGCCGACCGACGGGATCCAGTGGTACTTCACGAGCTTGGTCTCGCCTCGCTCGTTCACCCACTTGTAGGTGTTGACGCCGAACCCCTGCTGTGTGCGGTAGTTCGCCGGGATGCCGCGGGGGCTGAACAGGTTGACGAGCATGTGCATCGACTCCGGCGTCTGCGACATGAAGTCGAAGATGCGCGCCGGCTCCTGCCGGAAGGTGACGGGGTCGGGCTTGAGGGAGTGGATGACGTCGGGGAACTTGATCGCGTCGCGGATGAAGAAGACGCCGAGGTTGTTCCCGACGAGGTCCCAGTTGCCGTCCTCCGTGTAGAACTTCACCGCGAAGCCCCGCGGGTCGCGCGCTGCCTCGGATGAATCGCGACCGCCGATCACCGTCGAGAAGCGCACAGCGACATCCGTCCGCTTGCCGCTCTCCTGGAACAGCTTCGCACGCGTGAACTGCGCGATGGGCTCGTCGCCCCACATGCCCGTCGCCTCGAAGTAGCCGAACGCGACGAAGCCCCGAGCGTGCACGACGCGCTCCGGGATGCGCTCGCGGTCGAAGTGGCTGATCTTCTCGAGGAAGTGGTAGTTCTCGAGCGTTGCCGGCCCGCGTGCGCCGACCGTCCGCTGGTTCTGGTTGTCGTAGACGGGGTGTCCCTGCCGGGTTGTCAGCTCCCGGCGGTCGTCGCCCTCAGCGGGCCCCTGGTTCGCTACATCGGTCATGGCGTCCTCCGTGTGGTTCGCATCGTCGTGGGGATGCGGGCGACGCTACGGGGACGGGAGACGGGCGAAAAGGGGGTTGCGGCGTCGCTGGGGTCGATGAGACCTACCCCCGGTCGGCGCGACCGGGGAGCGACTACCTTCGGGGACGCCGTCTCACGCGTTTGAGGCTCCCGGGTGCGGACTGTGGTCCTCGAGATCGGGCTCGGCGCGCAGTGCGTCGGCGAGCTCCTCCTCGGGGCGCGGCGCGACGGTCTCGTCTGCTTCGAGCTCAGGAACGCTCGGCTCATCCGCAGCGGGGATGTGGTGGTCAGGAGTGTTGTCGTGGGACACGGCGGATCCTTCGGTCGGTGTCACCGACAAGCGTATGCCGCTCTCGAACCGGCACAGCGACCAGGAGAACCGCTCAGGAGTGGGCCCCGTGGGGCTCGAACCCACGACCCGCGGATTAAAAGTCCGATGCTCTACCGACTGAGCTAGAGGCCCTGAGCTTCTCAGCTTAGTAGCCGCGGGGGAGGCCCTGAACCGACCGACGCCCCCAGGCCGACCGACACCTCGAGCCGCAGGCATCCGTCGCCCGGGCACGACAAAGCCGCCGGTGTGCTCGCACCGGCGGCTTCGCCTCGGCCACGGAGATACCGAGGCCGTGCCGCGGGAACCCCTCACCGCGGCTGTTCGGGTCACATCGGGGGCATGAGCACCGTGTCGATGAGGTAGACCGTCGCGTTGGCCGTCGTGACGCCACCGCAGATGACAGCGGCGCTGTCGTTGACCATGATGTTGTCGCCCTCGCCGGTGACGGTGAGGTCGGCGCCGTTCACGGTGGTGTGCGTGCCGTCGATCTCGTCGGGTGCGACCTGGCCGGGGACCACGTGGTAGGTGAGGATCGACGTCAGGGTCGCCGAGTCGGTCTTCAGCGACTCGATGGTGGCGGGGTCGATCTTCGCGAAAGCGTCATCCACGGGAGCGAAGACGGTGAACTCGTCACCGTTCAGCGTGTCGACGAGGTTGACGTCGGGGTTGAGCTGGCCGCTGACGGCCGCCGTGAGAGTGGTGAGGATCGGGTTGTTCGACGCTGCGACGGCAACCGGGTCCTGCGACATGCCCTCGACCGAGCCGGCGCCGTCCGGAACCTGAGCGGCGTAGTCCGCACAGCCGGGGCCGACGAGGTTGGCGGCCGGGTCCATCGTGGCGTCGGGCTCTGCCGACTCCATGGGGGCGGCCGACGACGAGGGTGCCTCCGTCTCCTCGGTCATCGAGGAGCCCGAGTCCGACGAGCAGGCCGAGAGAGCGAGGGCTCCGGCGAAGCCGAGGGCCAGGGCAGCAGTGAACTTCTTCTTGGTGCTGAGCATGATTGCCTCCGTGTGTTCTCCGCCGTGGGTCCGTCCCCGGCGTCGAGGGTTCTTCGGAGGCCCCCGCCGATCGGATCGGAAAAAGTTTGAGAAAGTCCGAAACCGAGTTTTCAGGTGCCCGAGACACCCCTCTCATGCAGACCGTGGTCCGCGGCGACGCGCATCGACCACGAGACCGCCCGCCCGGCGGTATGTAGAGAACCGGTAACAGGTCGGCGCTGCATCCGAGAACAGGTCTCGGGATGCGGCATGCTGGGTAGCGATGGTCATCGATGGAATGGACGTGCCCGACAACGGGCCGTCGACGGATCACGTCGCGGAGCTGATCCAGCGCTGCGCCGACGGTGACCACAGAGCTTTCACCCTTCTGTACGACACTCTGTCCGGGCGGGTCTTCGGCCTCATCCTGCGTGTGCTCGTCGACCGCGCGCAGAGCGAGGAAGTGCTGCAGGAGGTGTTCCTCGAAGTGTGGCAATCCGCTTCGACGTTCACTCCGAAGAAGGGGCAAGGAAGGTCGTGGGTTCTCACGATCGCCCACCGCCGTGCGGTAGATCGGGTTCGGTCATCGCAGGCGAGCAGCGATCGTGACGTGCGGGCGGGCTACCGGGAAATGGCGTCACAGCCCGAAGGTGTCGCCGAGCAGGTTGAGCTTCGCATCGAAGGACGGCGCGTCGCTCGGGCTCTCAGCTCTCTACCCGAGGCGCAGCGAGAGGCCATCACCCTCGCCTACTACGGGGGTTACAGTCAGAGCGAAATCGCAGCGTTGGTGGGGGCGCCGCTCGGAACGATCAAGACACGGATGCGTGACGGATTGACCAAGCTCCGGAGTGCAATGGGGGTGACATCGTGAACGAACAGACATTCGCCGAGCTTTCGGCAGGGTACGCGCTCGGAGCGCTGTCGCTCGAAGATGAGCGCGCCTACCACAAGGCACTCGAGGCGCATCCCGAATGGATGCCGATCGTCGAGGCGGATGCCGCTGCGGCGGCCGCACTGTCGGAGGGTGTCGCCGATGTGACGCCGCCGCCCGCCCTGCGAGCGAGCCTGCTCGCACAGATCGGTGCACCCGCGACCGACGAGCTGCCGGATGGATCGCGCGTCGCCGCGGCGACCACGCCGCGCGACGATGCATCCGACCCGGATGCTGCCGACGCGAACGACCGACTCGGCGACGACGACCCGCGGGCGTCGGCATCCGGGTATTCCGTCGGATCTCCGGTGACCGAAGAGCTTCAGACCGTGCAGCGGCGCAACTGGACGCGCAGCCTGTTCGCCCTCACAGCGTCGATCGCGCTGCTCGTCGGCATCGGCTGGGGCGTCGGCACGTTGACCGACGGCACGCGCGAGCCTTCTGCCGAGACCGTGCTCGCACAGATCGAGCGCTCGGACGATGCGCAATCCCGCACGGCCCAGCTCGCCGAGGGCGGCGAAGCGACCGTTCACTGGTCGCCGAGCGTCGACGCCGTCGTGCTCGTGGCGGACGGGCTTCCCGAGATCTCCGACGACCAGTCGTACGAAGCGTGGTTCGTCCGCGGCGACGCCCCGATCCCGGCCGGCGCCTTCGAATCGAGCGACGGCTCGGCCGCACTGATCCTCGAAGGCGACATGGAGCCCGAGGACGTCATCGCCCTCACCATCGAACAGAGCGGTGGGTCGCCCAGCGGCCTGCCCACCACCGACCCGATCGTCGCGATCCCGACGAGCGCCTGACTGCCCACCCCGTTATCCGGCAGCGGAACGGCCGATCCTCACGGGTCGGCCGTTCTGTCGTTGATCCCGACGCGGTCGCGGTCTAGCGGCGCCGCCCTGCCTGTTCGCAGTGCGCGATCGGCCGTCCACGAGGATGCCGTGCTCGCTTAGCCTGGAACGATGACGGACGGATCTCGGGATTACCACAAGCCCGTTCGGCGACCCGCCGATGAGTTCGATCGGCACTTCGCCGGTGAGGATCCGGCGGAGGTCTCGCGCGTGGCCCACGCCACCGCGGGAGCACTGCTGGCCCGCGTCCGCGAAGACCCCAGCGATGCCGTCGTCGACCGGCTCGTCGGCTTCACCGCCGAACACGGCATCGACACCGTCGCCGAACTGTGGTCGCGATCGCCGGCGAAGTCGCTGCCCGGTGCGCTGTGGCGGCTCTACCTGCTGCAGCTCATGATCCACCGCGACGCACGCATGGCGGCTCTGCTGTACGAGCGAGGACGGGTCGTGCTGCGTTCGGCCGACGAGGTCATCGCCGGCGCTCCCACGCCCGCCGGTCCCGAAGAGCTCGTCGCGTTGATCGACATCATCATGCGCGGGGTGTTCCGCGGTGACTTCGCCGTCGCTCTCGAGCGGGCCGCGTCGTTCTGCCGGGTACAGGCGGCGGGTGCGACATCGGTCGCCGACGACCACGACGTGAGCGAGCCAGACCGCTCGTCGGCCCTGACGGCCCGCGCCCTGCGGCTGAGCACCTACGCCGACGATCTCGGTTCGTGCGCCGTGCTGTGGCGGCGCGAAGCCCTGACCTGACGAGAGCGGCTGCCGGCCCGGGAGCTCGTCGCGTGCGACGTTCTGCGCCTGGGCGGCGTTGCGCGGCTGCGTTTGGCGTTGCGCGGCTGAGGGCGATTCCGCACCTGCACGCGGCGTTCCGCGGCGGCACGCGGCGTTCCGCGGCTGAGAAAAGAGAAGTGCCGGGCCGCAGAACGCCTCTCGGCGCGTGGCCGCTCGCAGCGGCTGAAGATGGAGCCCGGGGTTACTGCGGCCCGGCATAGACAGTCTAACGGAGCCTCGAGCATGGGCATTCCCGGGTGTCGGATCGGACGCCGTGCAACCGAGGCTGGGACCCTCTGCGGGCCGGCGGGCGGGCCGCAATGCAAGGGATCGTGCACGACGCGCCGGGGCAGCGGCTTCTGTCGCGGGGTGTCGGGCGGGATGTCGTGCATCCCGGCACCGGGCGCGTCGTAGGCTCGGCGCATGGCACTGCGATTCGCGCTGATGATCGACCCGCTCGCGGCGGATGAGACCCGGTCGGACTTCGCGTCGACCTTCACCTCGGTCGACCCCGCGGCCCCGGCGCTGACGGTGGGGGAGCTCAGCACGCAGCGGGGCGACGGCATCTTCGAGTCGATCGGCGTCGTCGACGGGCACCCGCAGGAAGTCGAAGCTCATCTCGAGCGCCTGGCCCACTCCGCCGATCTCTGTGACCTGCCCGCGCCGAACATCGCCCAGTGGCGAGCCGCGGTCGAACTTGCAGCATCCGAGTGCGGCCCGGGGGAGGGCGTCGTCAAGCTCATCCTCAGCCGCGGTATCGAGCACGGGCCCACCCCGACCGCCTGGGCGACTGCCGCGGCCGCCGCCGACTTCTCGAAGGCGCGGACGGGCGGCATCCGCGTCGTCACCCTCGACCGCGGTTACGCGATCGACGCACCGGCGCGGGCTCCCTGGCTGCTGCTCGGCGCGAAGACACTGTCGTACGCGGTGAACATGGCCGCGCTGCGCGAGGCCCACCGGCGCGACGCGGATGACGCGATCTTCCTCAGCTCCGACGGATACGTGCTCGAGGCGCCGACGGCATCCCTCATCCTGCGGCGCGGCGATACGTTCGTCACGCCTGCGCCCAACGGCGGCATTCTGCACGGTACGACCCAGCTGAGCCTCTTCGACCACCTCGCCGAGCGCGGGTTCGAGACGGTCTACGAGACGATTCCGGTCGACGAGCTGCGACGAGCGGATGCCGCGTGGCTCGTATCGAGCGTCCGCCTGGCGGCACCGATCATCGAGCTCGACGGCGCTGCCCTCAACGTCGACGCCGACTTCACGGCATCCCTCAACGAATACCTGCTCTCACCGCGCGACTGACGCGTCGCAGCCGGGCCGCGCGGGGCGGGGCGTTCCCCGATGCAAGCGATCGTGCGCGGCGCGCCGGCGGACCGGGGCGTTCGTCGGGGTGTCGGCGCGGGATGTTTGCATCCCGGCCCGGCGGTCAGGCGGGTGCCGCGAGCTGCGCACTCGGGTGCGAGCGGAGGGCCCCGAGGATGGCGGACTCGACCAGGTCCCAGTCATGGATGACGAGCGCGTAATCGAAGCGCAGCGTCACGTAGCCCCACGACGCCGCGTTCGCATCTCGCGCGAGGTCCTTGTGGCGCTTCTCCGTGCCGTGGTGATTGGCGCGGCCGTCGAGCTCGACGATGAGCCGGTCGCCGATGAGCGCGTCGACGACACCGACCCCGAGGATCGAAACCTGGGTTCTCACCCGGAGGCCGAGTTTCCGGAGGCGCCAACGCAGCAGCGACTCGAGCCCGCTGTCGGCATCCGTACGGGCGAGGCTCAGCGCCTCTCGACCGCGGGCGTTGGTGTGCTTCCGAAGCCACCGCAGGTCGGCCGTCGTGAGCCGGCCCTGTCGCAGCGCGGACTCCAGCGTGACGAAGAAGTGCTCGGGCCCGCGGCATCCGAGGATCTGGCGCAGCACCTGGCGGAGCGGAAGAGGACCGGATGCCGCGGGGCGCGCGTCTCGGTCCCAGTGCTCGACGCATCCGCATGCCGAGTCGTGGTGGGCTCGCTGGCCGGTCTTCAGCCACACATGCGGCTCGTGGTCGTCGTCGAGCGTCCACAGGCCGTGGTGGCGTGCGGCCGTCACGCATGCCATCGAACCGCCGTGCGCCGCGACGGCCCGGAGGGAGGCGCAGGCGCCCGGCGCCGCACACACGCCGATCCGGATGCGGCTGAGCCGACCGGAATCGACCGCCACCGCGATCTCGCGACGCGTCAGCCCGTCGGCGCGGAGTTCCCGAGTGGTGAAGATCGACCGTGACTCGCACATCCCCTCACCGTGGTCCGATGAGTACCGGCCGATCGGCGGCGTGGCGGGTTGTGTGCACGGCGGTGGTGCTCTCGACGTCGTGCAGGAGCGGCCCGCCGGGGAGAGCCGGTTCCGAGATGCAAGGCATCCTGCCCGACACCCCGGGCCAGCGGCATCCTCGTCGGCGTGTTCGCCCCGATCACTTGCATCCGGGCACCGCGCCCCCGTACCGGGATCCATCCACCGGGCCGGGGATCCACCCCACCGGGGCCGGGTTGCAAGGTGGAGACGGCGACGCGCCGGGCGAGGAGTTCTCGCACCGGCGCGTCGCGCACCATCGCTTGCATCCGGGCACCGGGCACCGGGCACCGGGCACCGGGCACCCGGGCAAGGGGCGCAAGCCGGCGCGCCGCCCGTTCAGATCACCCGAAGCGGCCGGAGACGTAGTCCTCGGTCGCCTGGACGGACGGGGTGGTGAAGATCGAGGTGGTGTCGTCGTACTCGATCAGCTTGCCCGGCTTGCCGGTGCCGGCGATGTTGAAGAACGCCGTCTTGTCGCTCACCCGCGAGGCCTGCTGCATGTTGTGGGTCACGATGACCACGGTGTAGTCGCTCTTGAGCTCCTGGATCAGCTCCTCGATCGCGAACGTCGAGATCGGGTCGAGCGCCGAGCAGGGCTCGTCCATGAGCAGGACGTCGGGCGAGACCGCGATGGCCCGCGCGATGCACAGGCGCTGCTGCTGACCGCCCGAGAGGCCTGAGCCGGGCTTGTCGAGGCGGTCCTTGACCTCGTTCCAGAGGTTCGCGCCGCGCAGCGACTTCTCTACGAGGGCGTCGGAGTCCGACTTCGAGATGCGCCGGTTGTTGAGCTTGACGCCCGCCAGCACGTTCTCGCGGATCGACATCGTCGGGAACGGGTTGGGTCGCTGGAAGACCATGCCGACCTGACGACGCACGAGCACCGGGTCGACTCCCGGACCGTAGAGGTCGTCGCCGTCGAGCAGCACGCTGCCCTCGACGCGCGCGCCGGGGATGACCTCGTGCATGCGGTTCAGGGTGCGCAGGAACGTCGACTTGCCGCAGCCCGAGGGGCCGATGAACGCGGTGACGCTGCGGGGTTCGATGTCGAGGGCGACACCCTCGACGGCGAGGAAGTCGCCGTAGTAGACGTTGAGGTCGTTGACTTCGATGCTCTTTGACACGGAGGTTCTCTCTTTCGGCTCAGCGGCCGGTCTTGGGTGCGAAGAACTTGGCGATGAGACGCGCCACGAGGTTCAGCAGCATGACGATGACGATGAGGGTCAGGGCCGACGCCCACGCGCGGCCGATGAAGGCCTCGGCGGGGATGCCCTGGTTCATGTACTGGGTGTAGGTGAAGACCGGCAGGGTCTGCATACGGCCGTTGAAGAGGTCGTAGTTCATGGATGCCGTGAAGCCCGCGGTGATCAGCAGCGGCGCGGTCTCGCCGATGACGCGCGAGATCGACAGCATGACACCGGTCGTGATTCCCGCGATGGCGGTGGGGAGGACGACCTTTGCGATGGTGAGCCACTTGGGCACACCGAGTGCATACGAGGCCTCGCGCAGTTCGTTGGGAACGAGACGGAGCATCTCCTCCGTCGAGCGCACGACGACCGGGATCATCAGCACCGCCAGGGCCACCGAACCCATGATGCCGAGGCGGACGCCGGGGCCGAGGAACAGGGCGAACAGGGCGTATGCGAACAGGCCGGCCACGATCGAGGGGATGCCGGTCATGACGTCGACGAGGAACGTGATGCCCTGCGCGAGGCGCTTTCCCTGGCCGTACTCGATGAGATAGATCGCCGTGAAGATGCCGATCGGGATCGAGATGATCGCTGCAGCGAGCGTGATGAGGACGGTGCCCATGATCGCGTGGAGCGCGCCGCCGCCCTCGCCGACCACGTTGCGCATCGACGAGCTGAAGAACTCGCCGCTCCAGCTGGGGGCGCCGAGGGTGATGACGGTGAAGGCCACGGAGACCAGCGGCACCATGGCGATGAGGAACGCCACCGTCACGACGCCCGTCACCAGACGGTCGACCGACTTGCGGCGGCCCTCGACGGCGGCCGAGACCGCCGCGATGAGGACGAGGTAGGCCACGGCCGAGAGGATCAGCCAGCCGGGGACGTTGAATCCCTCGCCGCCCGCTGCCGCGACGACGGCGAAGAAGACGCCGACGACGACGAGGGAAGCGCCCAGGATGCCCCAGGGTGCCCACTTGGGCAGGTGCCCGGTGGTGAGGCTCGTCGAGGCGGGGCGCGCCGACGTGCTCGGGGGAGTGATCGTCGTGGTCATGTCAGTTGGCCCCCGAGAATTCCTTGCGGCGGCTCACGATGTAGCGAGCGACCGCGTTCACCGCGAAGGTGACGACGAAGAGGATGAGGCCCGTGGCGATGAGGACGTTGACGTTCGTCCCATACGCCTCGGGGAAGGTCAGTGCGATGTTCGCGGCGATCGTCGAGGGGTTGCCCGCGGTGAAGAGTGCGAAGGTGACCCCGCCCGAGACCGAGAGCACCATGGCGACGGCCATGGTCTCGCCCAGCGCGCGGCCGAGGCCGAGCATGGCGGCCGAGACGATGCCGCTGCGGGCGAACGGGAAGACGGCCATGCGGATCATCTCCCAGCGGGTCGACCCGAGGGCGAGCGCCGCCTCTTCGTGGAGGGTCGGGGTCTGGAGGAAGATCTCGCGGCAGATGGCGGTGATGATCGGAGTGACCATGACCGCCAGAACGACGGAGGCGGTGAAGATCGTGCGCCCCGTGCTCGAGACGGGACCGGAGAAGAGGGGGAACCAGCCGGCGTTGTCGACGAACCAGGTGTAGATCGGCTGAACGGCCGGGGCGAGGACGCCGATGCCCCAGAGGCCGAAGACGACCGAGGGAACGGCCGCGAGCAGGTCGACGACGTATCCCAGCGCCTGCGCGAGGCGGCGGGGGGCGTAGTGCGAGATGAAGAGCGCCACGCCGAGCGAGAGCGGCACGGCCATGAGCAGCGCGAGGGCGGCCGCCCAGACCGTGCCGAAGACGAGTGGCCCGACGTACGACCAGAAGTTGTCGGGCAGGATCGATGCGTCTTCGTTGGTGGCGACGAAGGCGGGCAGCGACTGGATGACCAGGAAGATCGCGACCGCAGCGAGGGTCACGAGGATCATCGAGCCGGCGAAGAGCGCGGTACCGGAGAACCAGCGGTCGCCCGCTCGTGTCTTGGCCGTGGGGGCCCCGGTGCGGGTGACCTCGGGTGTGGTGGTCATGGCTTCGATTCTGTGCGACGGGCGGGAACCGCGCGAGGTGCCCGGTCCGGCAAAGCCGGACCGGGCACCCGGAGCGTATTACTTGATGGCCTCGATGGCCTCGGTGACCTGCGTGCGCAGGGTCTCCGAGATGGGAGCCGAGCCGGCGGCGGATGCGGCGGCATCCTGACCCTCGGCGCTCGCAGCGTAGCTGAAGAAGCCCTTGACCATCTCGGCGGTCGCGGCGTCCTTGTACTCCGCGCAGCCGATCAGGTAGCTCACGAGGACGATCGGGTAGACGCCGGCCTCGGTGCTGGTGCGGTCGAGCTCGATCGCGATGTCCGTGGCGGCGCGGCCCTCTTCCTCGGGCGAGGCGTCGACGATGGCGGCGGCAGCCTCGGGGGAGTACTCGACGAACTCGTCGCCGACCTGGATCGCGACGGTGCCGAGGTCGCCGGCGCGCGAGGCGTCAGCGTAGCCGATCGTGCCCTGGCCGCCCTCGACCGCCGAGATGACGCCGGACGTGCCCTGAGCGGCCTCGCCGCCGAGGGCCGGCCACTCCTCGACCGAGCCGTCGGTCCAGACGTCGGCCGCGGTCTTGGCGAGGTAGTCGGTGAAGTTGCCGGTGGTGCCCGACTTGTCGGAGCGGTGCACGGGCGTGATCGCCGTCGCGGGCAGCTCGACACCCTCGTTGAGGGCCGTGATCGCCGGGTCGTTCCACGTCGTGATCTGGCCGGCGAAGATCTTCGCGAGCGTGACGGCGTCGAGGTTCAGCGAGTCGACACCGTCGATGTTGAAGACGACGGCGATCGGCGAGATGTAGGTCGGGAGCTCGACGAGGTCGGAGTCGGCCGCGCACGCCTCGAACGGGCCTGCGGTGATCTCGTCTGCCTTGAACGCGCGGTCCGAGCCAGCGAACTGGACGGCGCCGGCCTGGAACGACTCGCGTCCCGTGCCCGAGCCCGAGGGGTCGTAGTCGATCGTGAGACCGGGGTTCGCGGTCTGCAGGCCCTGCGTCCAGGCCTGGACGGCGACCTCCTGCGACGAGGCGCCGCCGCCGACGAGGTTGCCCTCGAGGGAGGGGGCGGCGGAGTCGCTCGAGCCGGCGCCGGCGTCGGGAGCGCCGCCTTCGTTTGCAGCGCAGCCCGCGAGGGCAAGAGAGGCCACGGCGGCCACGGCGCCCAGCTGGGCGAGTCGGGAGAGCTTCACTGTGTGAATCCTTCGCATGTTGTTGACGAGAACCCGGTGCAGGTTCGTCCCGAACGGTAGACACCGTCCCTTACGAGAGTGCGCTGTGGGGGTGAACAGAAGGTGAACGGGCCTCGCCAGCCGCGTGATGGCGGGCGACGCGCGCTCCGAATCGTTCACCTGCGGGCAGTACGGTTGCGCCATGGCGAAGACATCCAAGCAGGAACGCGCGGCACGCGAGGCCGTCGAAGAAACAGCTGCCGCGGCCAAGAAGGCCCGGAAGACCGCCAGGAAGCTGCCGAAGAAGATCGCTCGTCCGCTGGATGACGCCATCGACGAGGCGCGCGAAGCCGCTTCGGTGTCGAACAGGCGTGTCCGCACCTCGCCGAAGAAGGTGACGAAGCGGGCCCGTGCCGCAGCGGAGCGCCTGGAGAAGGCGGTGGACAAGGCGGTGCGACGCGCCGCCGAGAAGGCGCGACTGCGCGCCGAGGCGGAGCAGGCCGGGCTCGTGGCGCGCGAGGCCGAAGCGCAGGCTGCCGCCCAGAAGGCGGAGTCGAAGGAGCGGCGCCGTGCGGCGGCGAAGGCGGAGAAGGCCGCCGCACGTGCCGAGCTGGCCTCACGGCAAGCCGACGACGAGCTCGCCGTCGCACTGGGTGAGCCGGGCTCCGAGAACCACGCGGGACTCGAGCGCGAGTCCGCTGAGGTTCAGCCCGAGGTCGCGCCGCGCGACGATGCCGCACCGCAGGATGCCGCTGCCGCACTGTCGTCGCTGACGGTGGCGGAGTTGCGGGCGCGAGCCCGAGCCGAAGGCCTGACCGGGTACTCGCGCCAGACGAAGGCGCAGCTCGTCCAACGGCTCTCCTGACGGTGGCCGGCGTTGTGCAGCAGGTCCTCGACCGGCGCGATGAGGCCCCGCCCGAGCGAAGCCTCCTCGACATCCTCCGGGCGACGTCGGCGCGGCACCCGGAAGCATCCGCTCTCGACGACGGCTCGGGAGCCCTGAGCTACCGCGAGCTCCTCGCGCAGGTCGGACGCATCGCGGCGCGACTGCACGAGGCCGGGGTCCGACGCGGCGACCGCGTCGGTGTGCGGATGCCCTCGGGGTCGAAGGAGCTGTACCTCTCGATCCTCGGCATCCTCGCCGCGGGCGCCGCCTACGTCCCTGTCGACGCCGACGATCCCGACGATCGGGCACGGCTCGTCTTCGGCGAGGCACGCGTCCGCGGCGTGATCGGCGCTGCGGGGGCCTTCGTCGCCGCTGCCGACCCGCTCGACGGCGCGCCATCGGCCGAGCCCGACGCGGGCGGCGGGCTGTTCGCGGCCGACGCGCCGCATCCGTCGACACACGCGGTTTCGACGGTGCCGCAGCCGAGCCCCGACGACGACGCGTGGATCATCTTCACCTCCGGCTCGACCGGAGTGCCCAAGGGCGTCGCGGTCTCGCACCGGTCGGCGGCCGCCTTCGTCGATGCCGAGGCGCGCCTGTTCGTGCGGGAGAGCCCCCTCGGGCCCGGCGATCGGGTGCTGGCCGGCCTCTCGGTCGCTTTCGACGCCTCGTGCGAGGAGATGTGGCTGGCCTGGCGGCACGGGGCCTGCCTCGTTCCGGCGCCGCGCTCGCTCGTGCGGTCGGGCGAGGACCTCGCGCCCTGGCTGCTGCGTCAGGGGATCACCGTGGTGTCGACCGTGCCCACGCTCGCGGCGATGTGGCCCGCCGCCCTCATCGAGAACGTCCGTCTGCTCATCTTCGGCGGCGAGGCTTGCCCGCCCGAGCTCGCCGCACGCCTGGCCTCGGAGGATCGCGAGGTGTGGAACACGTACGGTCCGACCGAGGCCACCGTGGTCGCCTGCGCGTCTCCGCTCACGGGCGAGGGTCCGGTGCGCATCGGCCTGCCCCTCGACGGCTGGGCGCTCGCGGTCGTCGACGCGGCCGGATCGCCGGTCGCCGAGGGCGAGATCGGCGAACTCATCATCGGAGGTGTGGGTCTCGCGCGATACCTCGACCCGACCAAGGATGCCGAGAAGTACGCCCCGATGCCCTCTCTCGGCTGGGACCGGGCCTACCGCTCGGGTGATCTGGTGCGATTCGAGAGCGCGGGTCTGCTGTTCCAGGGGCGCGCCGACGATCAGGTGAAGGTCGGCGGTCGGCGCATCGAACTCGGCGAGGTCGAGGCAGCGCTGCAGGACCTGCCCGGAGTCTCCGCGGCGGCTGCGGCCGTCCGCACGACCGAGGCCGGTGTGCCCGTCCTCGTCGGATACGTCGCCGCCCCGCCGGACTTCGACCGTCTCGCAGCCCGCGCGCTGCTGGCTGAGCGTCTGCCCGCGCCCATGGTGCCGCTTCTCGCCGTCGTGGACGACCTTCCGGTGCGCACGAGCGGCAAGGTCGACAAGGCCGCATTGCCGTGGCCGCTGCCGGTCGACACCGCCGCGGGCGCCGACCTGACTCCCGCGGAGGCCTGGCTCGCACAGCAGTGGCAGGCCGTGCTCGGGATGCCGGTGCCGGGGCCGAAAGCCGACTTCTTCGACCTCGGCGGGGGTTCGCTGGCCGCCGCTCAGCTCGTCTCGCTGATCCGCACGCGCGTGCCCGAGTTCTCGGTCGCCGACATCTACGATCTGCCCCGGCTGGGCACGATGGCCAAGGCGCTCGGTCCGCTGCCGGCCGGTGAGGCCGACGCGAGCTACCACCGACCGCAGCCCACACCGCGCCGCACGCAGTGGCTGCAGACTGTCGCCGGCGTGCCGCTTTTCATCCTGTCGGGGGTGCGCTGGCTCCTGTATCTGCTGACGGCCTCAGCCATCCTCCGCCTGACCCCGGGCCTCGAGGTGCTGCCGGAGGTGCCCTGGCCGCTCCTGATCGCCGGGCTCGTGCTGTTCGCGACGCCGTTCGGTCGCATGGCGCTCGCCGTCGTCGCGGCGCGTCTCCTGCTGGCGGGCGTGCGCGCCGGCGACTACCCGCGGGGCGGAGCCGTGCACATGCGGCTCTGGCTGGCCGAGAAGGTGGCCGATCAGATCGACGCGGTCGGCCTCGCCGGCGCGCCGTGGGTGATCTATTACGCGCGCGCTCTCGGCGCACGGATCGGGCACGGGGTCGACATGCACTCCCTGCCCCCGGTCACCGGGATGCTCCAAGTGGGCGCGGGCGCCGCCATCGAGCCCGAGGTCGACCTCAGCGGGTACTGGATCGACGGCGACGTCGTTCGCATCGGCGGCATCCGGATCGGCGCCGAGGCGAGCGTCGGTGCCCGCAGCACTCTCGCTCCCGGCACCCGGATCGGTCGCCGCGCCGAGATCGCCCCGGGCTCCGCCGTGTTCGGGCGGGTGCGCGCCGACCAGACCTGGGCCGGTTCGCCGGCGGTCCGCGTCGGCGGCACAGCCGAGGACTGGCCGGAATATCGCGCGCCCGCTCCGAGGCGCTGGCTGTGGGCCTACGCCGCCGCGGCGGCGGTGCTCGCTCTGCTGCCGCTGGCTTCCTTCGCCGTCGGAGGACTCGTGCTCGCGCACGGCATCCGGGGTGCGGCATCCCTCGCCGAGGCGCTCGCGGGAGCCTTCGTCTGGCTGGCCCCGGCAGTCCTCACGGCGGGGGCCGTGTTCGCGTCCTCGGTGATCCTGCTCGTCCGGCTGCTGAGCATCGGGCTCGTCGAGGGCATCCACCCCGTCCGCGGCCGCGTGGGATGGCAGGCCTGGGCGACGGAGCGGCTGCTCGATTCGGCGCGGACCCTGCTCTTCCCGATCTACTCGAGCATGGCGACCCCGGTGTGGCTGCGGCTGCTCGGCGCCCGCGTCGGTCGCGACGTGGAGGCTTCCACGGTGCTGCTGCTCCCGGCGATGACCCGGATCGAAGACGGCGCCTTCCTCGCAGACGACACGATGGTGGCCTCCTACGAGCTGCACGGCGGGTGGCTGCGCATCGGGCCGGTGCGCATCGGCCGGCGAGCGTTCCTCGGCAACTCGGGCATGGCCGCGCCGAACCACCGGGTTCCGCGAGACGGCCTCGTCGCTGTGCTGTCCGCGGCGCCGCTGAAAGCCAAGGCCGGCACCTCCTGGCTCGGATCTCCCGCGGTCCGGTTGCGCCGGCTCACCTCCGACGCCGACGAGACCCGCACGTACCGTCCTTCCGCCCGCCTCCGCGTGGCCCGAGCGCTGTGGGAGCTGGGCCGGATCGTGCCGGTGTTCGTCACGTGCGCGGTGGGGCTCCTCGTGCTGTTCGCCCTTGCCGCGCTGACCGCCTGGGCGGGGCCGTTCGTCGCCCTCCTGCTGTCGGGCGTGGTGATGCTCGCTGCCGGGGCGGTCGCGGCGGCCGTGACCGTCGCGGCGAAGTGGATCATCGTCGGCCCGATCCGCGCGGGGGAGCAGCCGCTGTGGTCGTCCTTCGTGTGGCGCACCGAGGTGGCCGACACGTTCACCGAGATGGTCGCGGCCCCGTGGTTCGCCCGCGCCGCTTCGGGGACGCCGGCGCTGGCGGTATGGCTGCGCGCGCTCGGTGCGCGTATCGGCGCCGGGGTCTGGTGCGACAGCTACTGGCTTCCCGAGCCCGACCTCGTGGAGCTCGGCGACGGATCCACCGTCAACCGTGGGTGCGTCGTGCAGACCCACCTCTTCCATGATCGAATCATGAGCATGGATGCTGTCCGCCTCGAACCCGGCGCCACACTCGGACCCCACAGCGTGATCCTCCCCGCCGCGACGATCGGGTCGCACGCGACGGTCGGACCCGCGTCGCTGGTCATGCGCGGGGAGACCGTTCCGGTCGGTTCGCGGTGGAGCGGCAACCCCATCGGCCCCTGGCGCGCGGTGAAGGTCCGCGCTTACCAGTCGACGTCGTGACGGTCGCCACGACCACCGACGCGTATGCGCCGCAGTCGGGCGACGCGTCCTTCGACGTCGAGGCCTACGACCTGGCCATCACCTATCGCGTGCGCACGAACCGCCTCTCGGGCATCGCGACGATCGACGCCGTCGCGCGTGAAGACCTCTCTGCGGTGCACCTCGATCTCGTCGGTCTTCGCGCCGAGCGGATCGATGTCGACGGGCAGCGCGTGCGCGCCGTGCGGCAGGGACCGCGGAAGGTACGGATCGCGTTGCCGGCCGAGATCCTGGCGGGGGATGCCTTCACCCTGCGTGTCGCGTATTCCGGCACTCCGGCACCGCGCCGCTCGCGCTGGGGCGCCATCGGCTGGGAGGAGCTCACCGACGGGGCCCTCGTGGCCGGACAGCCGACGGGCGCACCGACGTGGTTCCCCTGCAACGATCGACCCGATGCGCGGGCGGCGATGCGGATCACGGTGACGACCGACGCCGACTACACGGTCGTCGCCACCGGCGTCGCGGGGCCGGTGACGCGGGCGGGGTCACTGCGCAGCTGGACCTTCACCTCGACCGTGCCGGTGGCCACCTACCTCGCGGCCGTCCACATCGGCCACTACGCCGTGCTGACGCTCGCACCCCCCGCGCGCGACGGCGATCCGGCCGTCCCCGTGCGTCTGGCCGTGGCAGTCGAGCACCGCGATGCCGCCCAGCGGGCCTTCGCCGAGGTGCCCGCGATGCTCGACCTGTTCGGTGAGCTCTTCGGGCCCTACCCTCAGGAATCGTGCTCGCTCGTCGTGGCATCCGACGATCTCGAGATCCCGCTCGAAGCTCAGGGCCTGGCGGTGTTCGGCCTCAACCACCTCGTGCCCGAGCATCAGCGGCTCATCGCCCACGAGCTCGCGCACCAGTGGTTCGGCAACAGCGTGGGCATCGGAGCCTGGCGCGACATCTGGCTGAACGAGGGGTTCGCCTGCTACGCCGAGTGGCTGTGGTCCGAGCACGCCGGGGGACCGACGTCCTCGTGGTGCGCGGCCGAGCATCACGCGCGTCTGACGGCCCTGCCCGCCGACCTGCTGCTGCGCGACCCCGGTCCCGACCTGATGTTCGACGATCGCGTCTACAAGCGGGGCGCCTTGGCGCTGCACGCGTTGCGCGTCGTCATGGGGGACTCCGCTTTCTTCGATCTCATCCGCGCGTGGACGGCGGGCAACCGCCATCGTCTCGCCGCGACGACCGACTTCCGCGATCTCGTGACCGCGCACGGCGGGCAAGCCGCGGCGCGCGAGCTCAGTGCGTGGATCGATCGGATGCCGCTGCCGCCCCTGCCATCGCCGTCGCGACACTGACGATCACCCCCGGCGGACCGTCCCGCCACTCCTCGACGCGGAGCGACTCCGCGCGGCCCGGGATCCGGGCGACCCAGCCGTCGCCGTCGAGCGACAGGCGCACGTCGGCGGGATCGACGAGGAGACCGCGACCATCGGCCTTCAGCGCCGACTCGACGCGGGTCCATGAGGCGGCATCCGCTCGGGTATCGCCCAGCGTCGCTCGCAGCCGGTCGAGTGCCGCCCGACCGAGAAGGCGAGGTTCCGCGTCGATGGCGAAGGCGGCGCGGGTCCCGGCGACGCCGATGATCGCCCACTCCGCCGCGTAGGAGACGGATACCGCCACCGCCACGTCGTTTGCGGCGTCGCCGGCCACGCGGACCGGGCCGTGCGGACCGCCGCACCGGGAGCACGACCGCACCAGGCGCGGTGCGACGACCCCGCGCTCTTCCAGGGCTTCCACGATCAGCCTCTCGGCCGTCGCACGCCTCCCGGCGGACGAGACCCGGCGCCACCGGATGTCGATGACCGGGGTCATCACACCTTGGGCATGTGCGTCTCGATCGCGATGATGCCGGCGCCGGGGTTCTCGCGGGGCAGATGCACCACCGAGAACGCCCCGGTCTCGAGCGCCGATGCGCTGCCGAGGTAGGAGCCGCGCAGCGTCCCGGTGGCGAGCGCCATCTCGCTCAACATGTCGGGGAGGACCGGCCCGTGGCTGCACATCACGACCGGTTTGCGCGCGCGCACGCGGTCTCCGATCACCGAACGGACATCGGCACGCCCGTTCTCCCAGGCATCCTGGGAGAGGGCATGGGAGCGGTCGACCCGCTTGCTGATCGCCGCGGCCAGCGGGGCCA
The DNA here is from genome assembly GCF_049707515.1 of Microbacterium arborescens. Lineage (GTDB taxonomy): Bacteria > Actinomycetota > Actinomycetes > Actinomycetales > Microbacteriaceae > Microbacterium > Microbacterium arborescens_B. The sequence goes on from NZ_JBNAFI010000001.1 coordinate 697,458, forward strand.
CGGTCCGCAGGCACCGCTGCGCGTCGGAGGAGACGATCCGCCGGACGCCGAACGCGACGAGCGGGCCCACGATGGCGTGCGCCTGCTTCTTGCCGCGCGAGGAGAGCGGCCGTGCGGCATCCTCACCGTCCCAGTCCTCACGGCTGACGGCCTTGGCGTGCCGCAGGGCGATGAGGGGGAAGGTGTCGATCGCGCGCTCATCCGCGAGGCGGACGAACTCGTCGAGGATCTCGATGTCGACGGGGTAGCTCAGCGCCTTGCGGGCTTTCCTCAGCCCCATCCATTCGAGGGCGGCGATCTCCTTGTTCGGCACGAAGGTCGACATCCGGATCGCCAGATCGGTCGCCTCGGCCGCCCAGTAGTGGACGATCTTCTGCTTCTTGCTCGGCAAGTGGTACTTCGACACCCCCACCGGCGGGCCGAGCCGTACCGAGATGCCGGTCTCTTCGCGGATCTCGCGCACGGCCGTCTCGGCGAGCATCTCGCCCGGCTCCACCTTGCCCTTGGGCAGGGTGAGGTCACGGTACTTGGTGCGATGGATGATCAGCACCTTCACTTTGCCGTCGACCCACCGCCAGACGACACCTCCGGCCGCGTAGACCGCGGTGTCGGTCATCGCACCGCCCGGGCCCGCCGACGCCGCTGGACGTGCGACATCGTGCGATCCTGCAGGTCGGTCAGCGGCTTGCCGTCGTCGTCGAACGCGTGACGCGTCCACACGCCGCCCGCACCCAGGTGCCACGAGCTCGTCGAGTCGCTCATGGCGAGGTCGAACAGCGTCGTCAGCTCCTTGACGTGCGCGGGTGCGACGACCCGCACGAGCGCCTCGACGCGGCGGTCGAGGTTGCGATGCATCATGTCGGCGCTGCCGATGTAAGCGGTCGTGTCGCCGTCGTTGTGGAACGTGAAGATACGCGAGTGCTCGAGGTAGCGACCGAGGATCGAGCGCACCGTGATGTTGTCGGTGACGCCGGGCAGGTCGGTGCGGAGCGAGCAGATGCCGCGCACCCACACGTCCACGCGCACGCCGGCCTGGCTCGCGCGGTACAGCGCGTCGATGATCTGCTCGTCGACCATCGAGTTGACCTTGATGCGGATGTGGGCGGGCTTCCCGTCGAGCGCGTTGCGGCGTTCGGCGTCGATGTGGCGCAGCAGGCCCTTCCGCAGATGGAGCGGAGCCACCAGCAGCCGCTTGAACTTCTTCTCGATCGCGTAGCCGCTGAGCTCGTTGAACAGGCGCGTGAGGTCGCGGCCGACCTGCTCGTCGCTCGTGAACAGCCCGAAGTCCTCGTACAGCCGGCTCGTCTTGGGGTTGTAGTTGCCCGTGCCGATGTGGCTGTAGCTGCGGAGCGCGCCGTCCTCCTCGCGGATGACGTGCAGGAGCTTGCAGTGGGTCTTCAGGCCGACGAGCCCGTAGACCACGTGGACACCGGCCTTCTCGAGCTTGCGGGCCCAGACGATGTTGGCGGCCTCGTCGAAGCGTGCCTTGACCTCGACGAGGGCGAGCACCTGCTTGCCGCGCTCGGCCGCGTCGATGAGCGCCTGCACGATGGGGCTGTCTCCCGAGGTACGGTACAGGGTCTGCTTGATGGCGAGAACGTGCGGGTCGCGCGCCGCCTGCTCGAGGAAGGCGACGACGCTCGTGGTGAACGACTCGTACGGGTGGTGCACGAGCACGTCGCCGGCGCGGATGGCGCCGAAGAAGTCGGTGCGTCCGTTCTGCTCGGCGGGCTGAAACGCCGTGGCCGTGGTCGGGACGTGCGCCTTGTAGCGCAGCTCGGGCCGGTGGATGCGTGCGAGGTCGAACAATCCGCGCAGGTCGAGGAGCCCCGGCAGGCGGTAGACCTCCTGATCGGTGATGTCGAGCTCGCCCAGGAGCAGATCGAGCGTGACGTCGTCCATGTCCTCGGTGACCTCGAGCCGGATCGGCGGGCCGAAGCGGCGACGGAGCAGCTCCGCCTCGAGCGCCTGGATGAGGTTCTCGGTCTCGTCCTCCTCGATCACGACGTCTTCGTTGCGCGTGAGGCGGAAGGTGTGGTGCTCGAGGATCTCCATGCCGGGGAAGAGGTCTTCGAGGTTGTTGGCGATCAGGTGCTCGAGCGGCAGGTAGCGCTTGACCGAGCTGCCCGTGTTCAGCTCGACGAACCGGGGGAGCATCGGCGGCACCTTCAGGCGCGCGAACTCCTGTCGGCCGGTCTTGGCGTTGCGGATGCGGATCGCGAGGTTCAGCGACAGCCCGGAGATGTAGGGGAAGGGGTGGGCCGGGTCGACGGCCAGGGGCATGAGCACGGGGAACACCTGTGCCTGGAAGTAGTCGTAGAGGCGCCCGCGCTCGGACTCGTCGAGGTCTTCCCACCCGACGATCTCGATACCGGCCTCGCGAAGGGCGGGCTGGATCTTCTCGCCCCACGTGCTCGCGTGCCGCAGCTGCAGGGCGTGCGCCTCGGCCGAGATGTCGGCGAGCACCTCCTGCGGAGCGCGGCCGACATTCGTGGGCACCGCGAGGCCCGTGATGATGCGCCGCTTCAGTCCCGCCACGCGCACCATGAAGAACTCGTCGAGGTTGCTCGCGAAGATCGCCAGGAAGTTCGCACGCTCGAGCACCGGCAGCGTCGGGTCTTCGGCGAGCTCGAGCACCCGCTGGTTGAACGCGAGCCAGCTGATCTCACGGTCGGTGTAGCGGTGGTCGGGCAGCTGCGCATCGACGTCTTCGACGGCGGGGTCGAAGTCGTCGTCGTCGGCGTCGCCCAGACCGGAGTCCAGAGCCTCGGTGTCGATCATCCCCTCATCATGGCAGTCCTGCGTGTCCTGCCGGTGAACGAGACGGAGAGTCAGCTCTGCGCGGCCTCGCGGCCGGGCGGCACGGGTTCGTCCTCGTAGACGTTGAAGCGGTAGCCGACGTTGCGCACGGTGCCGATGAGTTGCTCGAGATCGCCCAGTTTCGCGCGCAGACGGCGGACGTGGACGTCGACGGTGCGCGTGCCGCCGAAGTAGTCGTATCCCCACACCTCGCTCAGCAGCTGCTCGCGTGTGAACACCCGTGACGGGTGCGTCGCGAAGAAGTGCAGGAGCTGGAACTCCTTGTAGGTGAGGTCGAGCGGTCGCCCGTGCACCTTCGCGGAGTACGACGACTCGTCGATCGTGATCCCGGACGTCTGGATGCGGCTCGAGACCGCCTCCTTGCTGACGCGCCCGATCGCGAGGCGGATGCGGGCATCGATCTCGGCCGGGCCCGCGGTGGCGAGGATCACGTCGTCGACGCCCCAGTCGGTCGACACCGCGGTGAGACCGCCCTCGGTGATGATGAGCACGAGGGGTGCGTCGATACCGGTGCTGCCGAGGATCTTGCACAGCGACTTCGCGCCGACCAGGTCGTGCCGCGCATCGACGAAGACGACCTCGGCGCTGGGCGCGTTGACCAGCTGCGCGGGCTCGGCGGGGATCTGACGGACCCGGTGGCTGAGCAGCTCGAGCGCCGGGAGCGCGAGACCACCGGCGTGCGTGGAACTCAGGACGAGAAGCTGTGCCAACGGGGATTCCTCCGGGAGCGGCCGGGACGTGACCTCATCTTAGGCGTTCGCCGGGCGCGCCCCGCGCGCACCGTCGCGCCGAGCGGCGGGGTGGGGAAGAATGGACCCCGTGACCACGCCCGATCTCGCACCGCCGCGCACCATCGCCGGAGTCATCGCCGTCTGGATCACCGCGGCGGTGGCCGCCGTCCTGGTGGGGATCCTCGCGCCCGTCGACGAGCGGGCGATGTGGATGCCGGTGGCGCTGGGCGGCTGCTTGATCGTCGCCTTCAGCATCCAGCTCGCGCTCGGGCGGTCGCGCGGCTTCATCGAGCGGGTCGCCGTGAGCGTGCTCGGGGCCCTGTTCGTCATGGGCTTCATCGGCATCGGATTCACCCTGTCTGCGCTCGTGTCGGTCTGAGCCCGACCGCGCGGGCGCAGAGCCTCGCGCGGGCTTAGAGTAGAGGCATGGACCTCCTCGCGCTCGAAATCTTCTACGTGGGCCTGCTCGGACTGGCGTCGCTCGCCATCGTCTTCGTGTCGGGCGTCGTCGTGAAGAACCTCTACCGCGGCCAGCGCTGACACCGTGCTCGAGCTGCCCACCGACCTGCCGGCGGACCTCGTTCCGCTGTCGTGGCTGCTCGGCGTCTGGGAAGGCTCGGGGGTCATCGACTACGAGACCGCCGACGGCCATCTGACCGGAGAGTTCGCGCACCGGGTGAGCTTCAGCCACGACGGCGGCGACTACCTGAACTACTCGGCGAGTGCCTGGCTCCTCGACGACGGCGGCGCCCGCGTGCGTCCGCTCGTCGCCGAGACCGGCTACTGGCGCGTGGCCCGTGCGGCCGGCGCCGAGGATGCGGGGCCGGCACTCCTTCCGGCATCCGCTCCCGCCCGCGAGCGCAGCGTCGACGATGTCGAGGCGCTTCGGAACGCCGAGGGCGGCTTCGACCTCGAGGTCGCGCTGGTGCACTCCGACGGAGTCAGCGAGCTCTATCTCGGTCAGGTCCGCGGTCCGCGCATCGACCTCGCGACCGATGCCGTCGTCCGCGCTGCGGGAGCGAAGGAGTACACCGCCGCGACCCGCATGTACGGCCTCGTCGACGGTCATCTGCTCTGGGCGTGGGACATCGCGGCGCTCGGGGGAGAGCTCGCCTCGCACGCATCCGCCCGCCTGGCCAAGGCCGAATGATGCCGGGCGACGGCGCGGCCTTCGCCGGAGTCGACGGAGCGGTGTGCGACGATCGCGGGCTCACCCACATCGGCAATCCGATGCGCGAGCAGCAGCTGCTCGAAAGCGGTGCCGCGATCGCGCCGCTCGGTGACCGGGCAGTCGTCACGGTGGCGGGACCCGACCGGCTGAGCTGGCTCGACTCGCTGACCTCGCAGGCGCTCACCGGGCTGCTGCCGGGGGAGAGCACGGAACTTCTCGTGCTCGACCCGCACGGCCACGTCGAGCATGCGGCGTCCGTCGTGGACGACGGCGAGACGACCTGGCTCATCACCGACGACAACCGCCGCGAGGCGCTCGTCACCTGGCTCACCCGCATGCGGTTCCGGCTGCGTGTCGAGGTAGCTGACCGTTCCGACGACACCGCTGTCGTCGGCGGAACGGCATCCGCCGTCTTCGACCTCGACTCCGCCGCCGTGTGGCGCGACCCGTGGCCCGAGGTCTCGACCGGAGGCTGGGGGTACGCCGCGGGCGAAGGCCACCCCGCCGCCGGGCGCGACTGGGCCGAAGCCATCGTTTCGCGCAACGAGCTCGAGCGGATCGCGGCAGACGCCGCCGCGGGGCGCCGACGGGTCTCCGGACGCTGGGCCGCCGACGCGCTCCGCATCGCCGCGTGGCGTCCGCGCGCGGCAGCGGAGGCCGACGGCATGACGCTGCCCCACGAGGTCGATTGGCTCCGCACCGCCGTCCACCTGTCGAAGGGGTGCTACCGGGGCCAGGAGACGGTGGCGAAGGTGCACAACCTCGGCCATCCGCCCCGCCGGCTGGTGGCACTGCAGCTCGACGGCAGCGACGCGGTGTTCCCCGAGGCCGGGGCCATCGTGCGTCGGGACGGCGATGAGGTCGGTCGCCTCACCTCCGTCGCCCGGCACTTCGAGCAGGGTCCCATCGGCCTCGCCATCGTGAAGCGCTCCGTGCCCGTGGATGCCGAGCTCACCGTCGACGCCGGCGACGAGAGCGTCGCTGCCGTGCAGGAGGTCGTCGTCCCACCCGACGCCGGCCGCACCGCGGCGCCCCCGCGGCTGCCCCGGCTGAGCCGCCGCAGCTGACGTGACGCCCGAGCGCCCCGACGAACCGCCGGTCGTGACCGCGCCGGTCGCGACCGGGTGGCGCGCGCGTGTGCGTCCGCGCCGGGGTTTCGACCGGGCACGCGAGTCCGCCCCCGCCATCGTCCAGATCGTCGTGGCGGCGTCCGCTGCCTACGCCTTCGCGCACCTCGTGCTCGGGCATCCGTCACCGCTGCTCGCCGCGACGGTCACCATCTCGAGCCTCGGTCTCGTGCGCGATGCGCGACCGCGCCGGGTCCTCGAGACGGTTCTCGGGATGCTGGTGGGCGTGCTCGTCTCGGAGCTCATCGTGCTCGTCGTCGGGTCGGGCACCTGGCAGCTCGCTCTTGCTCTCACCGCGACCCTGCTGATCGCCCGCGCGCTGTCACCGCAGCCGGTGTTCGCCATTTCGGCGGCCATCCAATCCGTCATCGTCATCGCGATCCCCGGCAGCCTGCCCTTCATCCGTCTCGTCGACGGCTCCGTCGGAGCGATCGCAGCGCTGCTTGCGACGGCCCTGCTGCCGCGCCGACCTCTTAGCGAAGTGTCGCACGCGGGACGTGCGCTGTTCGCAGGGTTCGAGGGTGCCGCCGCGACGGTCATCCAGGCACTGCGCCGCGGTGACCGCGTGCGGGCTGACCGCGGGCTCGAGAAGGCGCGGGCGCTGCAGCCGCTCGTCGACGACTGGAGCACCTCGCTCGACTCGGGCCTCGCGGTCGCGCGCATCTCGCCGTTCCTGCGACGTCAGCGCGAGGAGCTGCAGCGGCAGGATCGGATGCGGGCATCCCTGGACCTCGCCACGCGCAACCTGCGGGTGATCGCACGGCGCGTCGTCTACGCCCTCGATGATCGTCAGCCGCGCCCGATCGCCGCCGACCTCCTCGCGCAGATCGCGCGCGCCGCCGACCTCCTCGGCCAGTCGATCGACGACATCGCCCTCGAGCCCGCCGCGCTCGAGACGCTTCGCGCGGTGGCGACCCGCCTCGACCCCACGGCACTCGCGCCCGACTCGTCCCTCGGCGATCAGAACATCATCACCGCGCTCCGGCCGCTCGTGGTCGACCTGCTGACAGCCGCCGGGATGCCGCCGGCTGAGGCCCGGGCGACCATGCCGCGCATCTGAGACGCGCGGCAAGGTCGTCGACGCGGCGAGACGGTCGGGGCAAGCCCGAACGGCGCGGCCTGTGGTGATCTGGGCGCGCCGCCTGAGACGGTGTTGTGAAACCGACGCGGGTGGAGCCCGCGTGCCAGCGAGCGTGTTCGATGGAGGGGGAGGCACGCCACATGACCAGCGACAACACCCCGACCGCCGGCAACACCCCGCCCGCCGAACTGCTGCGCCGCGCACTGGGATCAGCCGATGGGTCCGAGCGGGTCCGCAGCGCGATGGCGGCGGGAACCTACCCGCGACCCGAATACGTTCCGGTTCTCGTCGAGCAGTGCGCGCACGAGCCCGACTTCACCGTGCGGGAGACGCTCACCTGGGCGCTGACCCGACAAGACCGCGACACGACCCTCGAGCGGGTGCTCCCCGAGCTCGGATCGCCGTCGCCCCAGGCTCGGGCTCAGGCGCTGCACACGCTCTCGAAGATCCGTGACCCGCGAGCCTGGCCCGCGATCACGCGGCAGCTCCTGCACGACGACGACACCGACGTCGCCCGGACCGCGTGGCGCACGGCGGCGGGACTCGCCCCCGAGGCCGAACGCGCTGCCCTGGCATCGGAGCTGGCCGCCCACTTCGGCGTCGGCCCGGACGATCTCCAGCAGAGCCTCAGTCGGGCGTTCCTGACCCTGGGGGAGTCCGGGCGCGACGCGATCGACGCCGCGGCGGCCTCGGCGGAGTGGAACGTCCGTCTGCACGCGCTGGCGACCGATCACCTCGTCTCCTACCCCGAAGACGGCTACGAGGCCGCCGTCGCCGTGGCTCGCCGCGCTGCCGCCCGGCGGGACGCCGCCGACTGGAACGACGCCTGACGGCGCGGCCCGGTCGAGGCGCGGACTTCAGCGAGGTGCGACCGCGCTCCAGGGAACCGTGAACTCACCGAGCCGCCATCGTGCTCGGTCACCGAGGTCGGTTCCGTGCCCGGCCATGGCCGTCAGAGCGGCACGCCACCGCTGCACGGGACCGAAGGCGGATGCCGGGGCGGCCCGGCGCCACTCGTCGTCGAGCATGGCCAGGAGGTCGTGGATGCGCTCGCCGGCGACGTTGCGGTGGATGAGCGCCTTGGGCAGCCGCTCGGCAGCGATCGCGGGGGAGTCGAGCTCGGCCAGTCGCAGCGAGACGGTCAGCGCGCGGGGGACGGCATCCGGGCCCACCTCGATCCAGCTGCTCACACGCCCGATCTCGTCGCACGTGCCCTCGACGAGCATGCCGTCGGGCGCGAGTCGGCCGGCCATGCGGGCCCAGGCGCTCGCGACGTCCGCCTCGTCGTACTGACGCAGCACGTTGAAGGCGCGGATGACGGCCGGCCGCCGATGGTTCGCGACCGGAACCTCGAAGCCGCCGCGGGCGAACGAGACCCGGGCGTCGTCCGCGAACGTCGAACGGCCCGCTCGCACGTCCGCGAGCTGGGCGCGCGCCCGAGCAACCCGCTCGGGATCGATCTCGAGCCCGATCACCTCGACGTCCGGGCGCGCGCGCCGCAAGCGCGCCTCGAGCTCGAACGCGGTGACTCCGCTCGCGCCGTACCCCAGGTCGACGACGAGCGGGTCGGCGCTTCGGCGCAGCACGGGATGCCGCGCGATCCAGCGATCGACGCGACGCAGGCGGTTCGTGTTCGTGGTGCCACGCGTGGCCTGCCCGATATGTGCCGGGGCCATAGCCCCATGATCGCAGGCCCCGGCTCGATAGACTCGGAGCATGAGTGCGCCGTACACGCTGATCCTCCTCCGCCACGGGCAGAGCGAGTGGAACAAGTCCAACCAGTTCACCGGCTGGGTCGACGTCCGACTGACCGAGCAGGGCAAGGCCGAGGCCCAGCGCGGCGGTGAGCTGCTCGCCGAAGCGGGGCTCCTCCCCGACGTCCTGTACACCTCGGTGCTCAGCCGCGCGATCCAGACCGCCCAGATCGCCCTCGACGCCGCCGACCGCCTGTGGATCCCCGTCAAGCGGTCGTGGCGCCTCAACGAGCGTCACTACGGCGCCCTGCAGGGCAAGGACAAGGCGCAGACCCTCGAGGAGTTCGGCAACGAGCAGTTCATGCTCTGGCGCCGCTCGTTCGACGTTCCGCCGCCGCCCCTCGCCGACGACGACCAGTACAGCCAGGTCGACGACCCCCGCTACATCGGCATCGACGGCGAGGTGCCGCGCACCGAGTCGCTCAAGCTCGTCATCGACCGGCTTCTGCCGTACTGGGAGTCCGACATCGTCGACGACCTGCGCGCGGGCAAGACCGTGCTCGTGACGGCCCACGGCAACTCGCTCCGGGCACTGGTCAAGCAGCTCGAGGGCATCAGCGACGACGACATCGCCGAGCTGAACATCCCGACGGGCATCCCGCTGGTCTACAAGCTCGGCGAAGACCTGCAGCCCCTCGGCCCGGGCGAGTACCTCGACCCCGAGGCCGCCGCCGCGGGAGCCGCAGCCGTCGCCAATCAGGGCAAGGCGTAAGCACGATACGTACGAAGGGGCGGTGCCGATCGGCACCGCCCCTTCGTCGTCGACCGGTCGGCGGTCAGATTCCGCTCTCGCCGACGATGACGTTGATCGTCTCGGTGTCGGGGCGCCACTCGCCCGTCGCGAGGTAGGCCACGCGCTTTCCGACGGTGACCGCGTGGTCGGCGAAACGCTCGTGGTAGCGGCTCGCGAGCGTGGCGTCGACGGTGGCCGCGGCCTCGCCCTGCCAGTTCTCGCTGAGCACCTTCTCGAACACGCTGAGGTGCAGGTCGTCGAGCCGGTCGTCGAGACCGCGCAGCGTCTCGACGAGCGCCAGGTCTTCCGAGCGCAGCAGCTCGGTGAGCGTCCGCGCCACCTCGACGTCGATCTCGCCCATCTTCGTGAACGTGCCCTTGAGGCCCTTCGGGATGGCGCGCTCGGGGAAGCGCATGCGGGTGAGCTGGGCGATGTGCTCGGCGATGTCGCCCATGCGCTCGAGCGATGCGCTCGTGCGCAGCGCCGAGACGACGATGCGCAGATCGCGCGCGACCGGCTGTTGGCGGGCGAGGATCTCGATGGCCAGCTCGTCGATCGCGACGGCCTTCTGATCGATGATGGCGTCGGCGTCGATGACCTCTTCGGCGAGCGTGATGTCGCTCGTGCCGAATGCGCGAGTGGCCTTCTCGATCGCGACGGTCACCAGCTCGGAGATCTCGACCAGACGGGTCTGGACGTCCTCGAGGGACTGGTGGAAAACTTCGCGCATCAGGGCACCTTTCCTTCTTGCGGAGACAGCACGGCGCCGCACTCACGGCGACGCGATTGTCGCTCGGCAAGGTTAACGAACGGTGCCGACACGATGAACATCCTCTCGCGCGGATGCCGGTTCGGCCGACAAGCGGCGGGCATCGGCGGAGCCGCGTCCTAATCTGGAGGAATGAATCCGACGCAGCTCGCGCTGGTCGCCCTCCTCGCGGGCGTGTTCGTCGGCCTTCTCATCAGCGCGGTGGCCTTCCTGGCGTGGAATGCGCGCGCCCGCGCGCGGGAACAGGCCGACGGCGAGCTCCCCGCGGGCGCGCGCGAGGTCCTCGCGGCGCTCGACGAAGCCGCACTCATCGTCGACGCGTCGTTCACGATCGTGGCGACATCGCCGTCGGCCGAGCTGTTCGGCCTGCACGAGGGCGAGTCGATCCCCGGCGACGAACTGCGGGAGCTCCTGCGGTCCTCGCGCGGGGTGTCGCATTCCGAGACCGGGACGCTGCGACTGCGGCGCGGCGTCGCTCCGTCCGAACCGCGTCTCATCGTCGCGCGGGCCAGCGGCATCACGCATCGTTTCACGCTCGTGCTGGTGCGGGACATCACCGAGCGCGAACGACTGGCCGAGATGCGCCGCGACTTCGTCGCCAACACCAGCCACGAGCTGAAGACGCCGGTCGGGGCTGTGACGCTCCTCGCCGAGGCGATCGAATCGGCCGCCGACGACCCCGAGCAGGTGCGCTCGTTCGCGAGCAGGCTGAGCGCGGAGGCGATGCGCCTGGGCAACCTCACCTCGCGCATCATGAGCCTGTCGCGCCTGCAGTCCTCCGACGAGCTCACCGAGCTCCGCGATGTCGCGATCGACGAAGTGGTCACGTCGGCCATCGAGACCCATGCGATCGCCGCCGAATCGGCTGGAGTCGCGCTCGTGCGCGGCGGCGATCGCGGTCTCTTCGTCCGCGGTGACGTTCAGGTGCTCAGCGAAGCCGTCGGCAATCTCATCGCCAACGCGATCGTCTATTCGCCCCCTGCGAGCCAGGTGGGCGTCGGCATCCGCAGCGCCGGCGACACCGTCGAGATCGCCGTCACCGACCGTGGCATCGGGATCCCCGAGAGCGAGCAGCAGCGCGTGTTCGAGCGCTTCTACCGAGCCGACTACGCCCGTTCCCGCCGCACCGGCGGGACGGGCCTGGGGCTCTCGATCGTCAAGCACGCCGTTCAGCGTCACGGCGGCGAGGTCCACCTGTGGTCGCGCCCGGGGCGCGGTTCCACGTTCACCATCCGCCTCCCCGCGATCGCCGCACCCGAGGGTGCAGCGGCGGCGGCACCGAGGAAGACCAGAAAGAAGATCGTCCGGGCTCTTCCCGCCCGGACCAAGGGAGAGCCATCATGACCCGTGTCCTGCTCGTGGAGGATGAGCCCGACCTCGCCGACCCGCTCGCGTACCTGCTGCGGCGCGAGGGTTTCGAGGTCGAGATCGCCGAGGACGGCCCGTCGGCCCTCGAAGCGTTCGAGTCACGTGGCGCCGACATCGTGCTGCTCGACCTCATGCTGCCCGGGATGCCGGGAACCGAGGTGTGCCGCATCATCCGCACGTCCTCGAAGATCCCCATCATCATGCTGACCGCCAAGGACTCCGAGGTGGACATCGTCGTCGGGCTCGAGCTCGGAGCCGACGACTACGTGACCAAGCCCTATTCGTCGCGCGAACTGCTCGCTCGGATGCGGGCGGTGCTGCGGCGCGCGGCGACGGCGGAGGTCGACGTCGACGAGCGGGTCCTCGCCGGCGGTCGCGTCACGATCGATCTCGACCGGCACACGGTGGCCGTCGACGGCGGCGAGATCAACATGCCGCTGAAGGAGTTCGAGCTCCTCGAGGTGCTCATGCGCAACGCGGGCCGCGTGATGACCCGCGGTCAGCTCATCGACCGGGTGTGGGGGAGCGACTACTTCGGCGACACGAAGACCCTCGATGTGCACATCAAGCGCATCCGCTCGCGCATCGAGACCGACCCCGGACAGCCCACCATGCTCCTGACCGTGCGCGGCCTCGGCTACCGCTTCGAGGCCTGAGAGCGCGATCGCCCCGATACGACGAGAGGCCCGGCGTAAAGCGCCGGGCCTCTCGTCGTGTCAATCGAGCGGAATGATCACGGGGTCGGCGTCGCCGACGGAGTGGGCGTGGCCGACGGGGTCGACATCGGGGTCTCGGAGACGCGGGGGACGAACTCGGTGTAGTACGGCAGCTGGCCGTCGAGGACCGGGACCTCGGTCCGGACGCCTTCGGCGTCGCCGGACTGGAACGACATCGCCAGAGTCCCGCCGGGGACGGTGTCGATGTTCTCGAAGAGGATCGGCTCCTCGCCGTCCACACCGAGGCTGACGCTGTCGCGTGCCGGCACCTCCAGCGTCGTGGTCTCGTCACCGAAGCCGAGCACCAGCGTGTGGTCCTCGTCGGTGTCGTTGACGATCGCGGCGAGGAAGTTGCCCGCCGTGCCCGACTCGTCGGCGATCAGCATCGCGTTGCGGATGTCGAGCGGTCCCGAGGGCGGGACGTTCACGCCGTCGGAGGCCGAGTACTGGATGGTCGTCGCCTGCGGCGAGATCATGCTGCAGCCGGTGGCCCCCAGGGTCAGGGCGGCGCCCACGGCAATCGAAGCGACGATTCGCAGTTTCACGGATCCTCCAGGCAGGCAGACGGCGTAGTCAGCAGTCTAGAGGGTGACGCGGCTGCCGCGCCGACACGGGCACCCGGCCCGAGCGCAGAAGGCCGCAAACCTTACTGTATGCCCCCTGTGTTATCCTGGATGTTGCCGAAGGGATATAACTCCATGCTTTTTGAGGTTGGCGAAACCGTCGTCTACCCCCACCACGGGGCAGCCACGATCATCGAGGTCAAGGACCGGATCATCAAGGGCGAGACGAAGAAATACCTGAAGCTCAACGTCACCCAGGGAGACCTCATCATCGAGGTCCCGGCTGACAACGTCGATCTGGTCGGCGTTCGCGACGTCATCGGCAAGGACGGCCTCGAGCGCGTCTTCGACGTTCTGCGCGCGCCCTTCACCGAAGAGCCGACCAACTGGTCGCGCCGGTACAAGGCCAACCTCGAGAAGCTCGCCTCGGGCGACGTCATCAAGGTGAGCGAGGTCGTCCGCGACCTGTGGCGTCGCGATCAGGACCGCGGCCTGTCGGCGGGCGAGAAGCGCATGCTCGCGAAGGCGCGTCAGATCCTCGTCTCCGAGATCGCCCTCGCACTCAAGGCCGACGAGGAGCACGCTTCGGGCGTCCTCGACGAGGTCCTCGCCTCCTGAGCCCGGCTCGGCATCCGCTGCCGTGGGCATCATCCCGGTTCCGCGCGCCGCGGTCATCGTCGTCGCGGCCGGTTCGGGTACGCGCCTTGCCGCGGGCGCGCCGAAAGCGTTCGTCGGCATCGACGAGCATTCGATTCTGAGGCACGCCCTCGACGGAGTCGCTCTGGCCCCTCCCGCGCAAGTGGTCGTCGTGGTGCCGGCAAGCCGTGTGGGCGATGCTCGGACCGAAGCCGAAGCGGCCTTCGGAGACCGGTCCGACCTCGTGTCGGTCGTGGTCGGGGGCGAGACGCGGCAGCAGTCCGTCGCGGCCGGTCTCGGGGCGCTCTGGGCCGATGTCGAGACGGTGCTCGTCCACGATGCGGCCCGCGCACTGACACCCCCTGACGTCTTCGGGCGGGTGATCGCGGAGGTCGAGCGCACCCGGGGCGGCGTCGTTCCAGCGCGGCCCGTCGTCGACACCCTCAAGCGTGTGAGCGGTTCGACCGTCGACGACGCCGTCGATCGGGCAGCGCTTGTCGCGGCGCAGACACCCCAGGGCTTCCCCCGCTCCCTCCTCGTGCAGGCGTACGCGTCGGCGGCAGAGGAGTACACCGACGACACCGCGCTGTTCGCGGCTGCGGGACACCCCGTGCGCACGGTTCCGGGCGACGACCTGTCGTTCAAGATCACCACGCCCGCCGACCTCGAGCGCGCGCGCCACCTGCTGCGGTCGGCGTCAACGACGGCATCCGTCATCCCTCTCGTCGGTATCGGAACCGACGTCCACGCCTTCGGGGGCGACGCGCCGCTGCGTCTGGCCGGGCTCGACTGGCCGGGCGAGCCCGGCCTGCGCGGTCACTCCGACGGCGACGCGGTCGCGCACGCGATCGTCGACGCCGTGCTGGCAGCCGCGGGCCTGGGCGACATCGGCGCCAACTTCGGCGTCGATCGTCCCGAGTACGCGGGGGCGTCGGGCGTCGTCTTCCTCCGGCGTCTCCGCGAGCTGGTCGCTGAGGCCGGTCTCGCGATCGGGAACGTCTCGGTGCAGGTGCAGGCCAACACTCCGCGGTTCGCACCGCGTCGCGTCGAGGCCGAGGCCGTGCTGAGCGCGGCTCTCGGTGCCCCGGTGTCGGTCGCCGCGACCACGACCGACGGACTCGGCTTCACCGGTGCCGGCGAGGGCGTGTCGGCGACCGCCGTGGCGCTCGTGCACCGCATCCGCTGACGTTCCGCCGGCGGCCGGCGCGGGTTGGGCGCACTTTCGCTGATGAGGCGCGGGACGAGGTGCGCCTCGTGCGTTGAGGTGCGCCCGACTCCGGGTCGCCTGGCGGCTCAGCGAGCGGCGGGCTCGGTCGCGGGTTCGAGCTCGCGCGTCATGAACACCGACAGCGGGTCGGGGGAGTAGTCGCCGAAGGGCGGGCAGTAGGTGAATCCCGCGCTCTCGTACAGGCTGCGCGCCGCGACGAAGTCGGCGCCGGAGCCGGTCTCGAGCCAGAGCGAGCGGATGCCGGCGTCCCGGGCCTCACGCTCGAGGTGGGCGAGCATCGCGCGGCCGAAGCCCCGCCCGAGGAACGCCTCGGACACGCGCATCGATTTGATCTCCGCGCGATCGGTGTCGAACGTCTTGAAGGCGCCCACCGCGGCGATCTCGCCGTCGACCCAGGCCGAGAACACGCGAACCGACGGATGCTGCAGGGCGGTCAGATCCAGCGCGTGGACGCTCTCGACCGGGGTGTTCGCGAGCATGCCGGCGAGATGCGCGGCGAGGAGGCCGCGGGTGGCGGCGCCGGTGAGGTCGTCGCGGACGATCATGAACGATGCAGACATGTCAGGCCTCCAGAGGGGTGGGAGCGGGGTTGCGGCGCGACCGCGATGCGGCGGCGAGGAGCACGAGGGCGGCAGTGAGCACCGCGAGCCCCAGGAGGGCCAGCGGGGCCAGACGTTCGCCGAGCAGGATCACTCCGAGCAGGCTCGCCGTGAGCGGCTCGGCGAGGGTCAGCGTCGCAGCCGTCGCGGCGCTGAGACCGCCCAGCCCCCAGGTGAACAGACCGTAGGCGAGCGCGACGGTCGCGAGGCCGAGCCACAGCGCCATCGTCCAGCCGCGCGGCTCGGTGATCCAGGTCATGTCGGCGAAAGGCACCATCGCAACGCCGCAGACGGCCGCGCCCGCGCCCATCGCGCCCGACACGGTGAAGGCGTCCCACCCGCCGGAGATGAGGCGTCGCTGCGCGTTCGCGATGACCGCGAACGATGCTCCCGCGCCGAGGGAGCCGAGCACGCCCAGGCCGTCCGCGCCCGCCGAACCGCCACCGGCGACGGCGAGGAGCGCGACGCCCGCGGTGGCGAGCGCCGTCGCGGCGATCCACGACGGTGTCGGACGCCGCCGCGTGAGGGCCCACTCCAGCAGACCGGCGAGCACCGGAGCCGATCCCAGCGCGATGACGGTGCCGACGGCGACGCCGTTGCGCGCGGTCCCGAGGAAGAACAGCGGCTGGTAGAGCGCGAGGCACACCCCGGTCGCCGCCATGAGCGCGAAGGCGCGGAGTCCGCCGCCCGGTCGGATGCCGCTGCGGGCGACGCCGGCACGCTGCCTGCGCGAGCCGAGGAGCAGACCGACGGCCGCGAGCGCGGCTCCCCCCACGATCAGGCGGGCGGCGCCCACCCCGAGCGGTGTCGTGCTCTCGGGCCCGAGGGCCTGTGCGGTGCCGGTGGTTCCGAACAGCACGGCTGCGACGAGGACGGCGATCACGGGCAGCACCCTCCAGTTCTACCGCGTCGAGAGGGAGGCGGATGCCACGGCGGCGCGGTGCCCCGCCGGTAGGCTGGTGCGGTGACCGTTCGCCTCTTCGACACCCGCGCGCAGGCGCTGCGCGATTTCGCGCCCCGCGACCCGGCGAACGTCACCGTCTACGTCTGCGGTCCGACCGTGCAGTCGGGCCCCCACATCGGTCACGTCCGGGCCGCGGTCGGGTTCGACATCCTGCGCCGCTGGCTCGAGTACCGGCACGGGCGGGTGACGTTCGTCCGCAACGTCACCGACATCGACGACAAGATCCTCGCCAACGCGACCGAGGCGGAGCCCTGGTGGGCGCTCGCCTACCGGATCGAGCTCGAGTTCACCCGCGCCTATTCGTCCGTGGGCGTGCTGGCGCCGACCTACGAGCCGCGCGCGACGGCATCCGTCCCGGCGATGATCGAGCTCATCGAGAACCTCATCGAGCGCGGGCACGCTTATGCCGCCCCCGACGGATCGGGCGACGTGTACTTCGACGTCCGCTCGTGGGCTGACTACGGGTCGCTCACACGGCAGTCGCTCGACGCCATGGAGGCCGCGGCCGACGCCGACCCGCGGGGAAAACGCGACCCGCACGACTTCGCCCTGTGGAAGGGCGCGAAGCCCGACGAGCCGTCGGACGCCGCATGGAGCTCGCCGTGGGGCCCGGGCCGCCCGGGTTGGCACATCGAGTGCTCCGCGATGAGCCGCCGCTACCTCGGGCCGGAGTTCGATATCCACGGCGGCGGCCTCGACCTGCGCTTCCCGCATCATGAGAACGAGCTGGCGCAGTCCACGGCCGCGGGCGACGCGTTCGCGCGCTACTGGGTCCACAACGGCCTCGTGACGGTGGGCGACCAGAAGATGTCCAAGTCGCTCGGCAACTTCCTGCTCGCAGAAGACGTGCTGAGCGAACGCGACCCCCTCGTGGTCCGTTATGCGCTCGGGGCTGCCCACTACCGCTCGAGCCTCGATCTGACGCCGGCGAGCTTCGACGAAGCCGAAGCGGCTCTCGGCCGGATCCGTTCGTTCGAGCAGCGCGCCCTCCGCGCCCTGCCCGGTGATCACCACGATCGGCTGGACTCGGTTTCCGAGGACGCCACCGCCGCGGCCCCGAGCGTGCCGGATGCCTTCGCTGCCGCGATGGACGACGACCTCGGCGTGCCCCAGGCGCTCGCCGTGCTGCACGACACCGTGCGTCTCGGCAACTCCGCTCTCGACGGCGGCGACCTCGATGCGGCGGCGGAAGCGTTGAGCGCCGTCCGAGGCATGATGACCGTGCTCGGACTGAGGGATGTCGCAGAGCGGACCGGCGACGACGCCGAGACCGCGGCACTCGATGCGCTCGTGCGCACCATGATCGACCAGCGCGCCGAGGCGCGCGCCAGCAAGGACTGGGCGACGGCCGACCGTATCCGCGATGCGATCGCGGCGGCCGGCATCGTCCTCGAAGACGGTCCCGAGGGGACCCATTGGAGTGTGAACCGTGGCTAAGCCAGGAAACCCGTCCGCAGGGCGCGGCAAGAAGAAGGGCCCCACCAAGGGCACCGGCGGCAAGAACCGTCGCTCGCTCGAGGGACGCGGACCGACCCCGAAGGCCGAGGACCGCGCCTGGCACCCCGCCGGCAAGCGGAAGGCCGCTCAGGAGCGCTTCGTCGCCGCCGGCGGCAAGCCCCAGCAGCGCCAGGGCGGCACGAACCGTGCCCCGAAGGCGAAGTCTGGCGACGACACCGAGACGGTGACGGGCCGCAACAGCGTGCTCGAGGCGCTGCGCGCGAAGATCCCCGCCACCGCGTTCTACATCGCCCAGCGGGTCGAGATGGACGACCGCGTCAAGGAGATGCTCTCGATCGCGACGCACCGCGGCATCCCGGTGCTCGAGGTCACCCGCCAGGAGCTCGACCGCATGGCCGGCTTCGACGGCGTGCACCAGGGTGTCGCGATCAAGGTGCCGCCGTACGACTACGGACACCCGCAGGACCTCCTCGAAGAGGTCATCGACTCCGGTGAGACGCCGCTGTTCGTCGCCCTCGACGGCGTGACCGACCCGCGCAACCTCGGCGCCATCATGCGCTCGGCCGCCGCGTTCGGCAGTCAGGGCGTCATCATCCCGCAGCGCCGCTCGGCGGGCGTCAACTCGGCCGCATGGAAGACCAGCGCCGGCGCCGCCGCCCGCATCCCGGTCGTCATCGCGCCGAACCTCACGACGACGCTGAAGGAGTTCAAGAAGCAGGGCGTGTTCGTCCTCGGCCTCGACGGCGGCGGAGACGTCGCGCTGCCGGCGCTGCAGCTCGCCGACCGACCCGTCGTCATCGTCGTGGGCTCCGAGGGCAAGGGACTGTCGCGTCTGGTCACCGAGACGTGCGACCAGGTGGTCTCCATCCCCATCTCGGCGGCGACCGAGTCGCTCAACGCCGGCATCGCGGCGTCGGTCGCGCTCTATCAGGTCGCGACGATCCGCGCCGCCCAGGAGTGACCGCCCGGTGACGCGCCGTGACGCCCGGCTGTGACCGGGTGATGACCTTCCTGTAAATTCCGGTCGGTCGACTCGAGGCGACCCCACGCGATCACGATCGAGCGGGTAGTTTCGAACGGTGAGCGAGAACGACAAGACTCCCGGTTCGCGGACGACCGCGGCGACCCACCCGCTGGCGCTCGCCCCGGTGGCGACGCCCCCCGTTACCGTCGACGGCTTCGTCCGTGAGTTCCTGCTGAACCTGAACATGGACCGGGGCGTCGCGCTCTCGTCGGCCACCGAGACCGACAAGTACATGGCGCTCGCCGCGACGGTCCGCGACTACCTCGTCGCACGCTGGCTCGAGGACCAGCGGCGGCAGCGCGCCGACCCCGAGAAGGCCGTCTGCTACCTCTCGGCGGAGTACCTTCTGGGCCGCCAGCTCGACAACAACCTGCTCGCGTCGGGCCTCACCGACATCGCTACCGAGGCGCTCGCCGCCTGCGGGATCGACATGGACTCCATGCGCGCCCACGAGGTCGAGCCGGGGCTCGGCAACGGTGGTCTCGGCCGGCTCGCCGCCTGCTTCATCGACTCGCTCGCCACCCTCAGCGTCCCGAGCATCGGGTACGGCATCCGCTACGAGTACGGCATCTTCCGGCAGGAGTTCCAGGACGGCGAGCAGATCGAGAAGCCGGATGCCTGGCTGGCGCTCGGATCGCCGTGGGAGTTCCGCCACCCCGAGGCGGCGCAGACCGTCTCGTTCGCGGGCCACACCGAGACGTACGACGACGGCGGCGTCATCCGCAGCCGCTGGGTGCCCGCCTGGAGCGTGCGCGCCGTGCCCTACAACTACATGGTCCCCGGCTATCAGAACGGCCGGGTCAACACGCTGCGCCTGTGGACCGCCGAGGCCACGAAGGCGTTCGACCTCCGCACCTTCAACAGCGGCGACTACGTCGAGGCGGTGCGCGCTCAGACCTTCGCCGAGAACATCTCGAAGGTGCTGTACCCCGAGGATTCGACCCCGCAGGGCAAGGAGCTGCGCCTGCAGCAGCAGTACTTCTTCGTCGCGGCATCCCTCGCCGACTACATGACGAAGGTGCTGCCCGAGGACTTCGACCTCGAAGACCTCCCCGAGCGCGTGATCTTCCAGCTCAACGACACCCACCCCGTCATCGCGGTGCCCGAGATGATGCGCGTGCTGGTCGATGAGCGCAAGCTCGACTGGGATGACGCGTGGGCGATCACCCAGAAGTGCTTCGCCTACACCTGCCACACGCTGCTGCCGGAGGCGCTCGAGGTCTGGTCGGTCGAGCTCCTCGGCCGGTTGCTGCCGCGACACCTCGAGATCATCTACCGCATCAACGACGAGTTCCTGTTGCGGGTGCGCGACCGGTTCGGCGACGACGAGCAGCGCCTGCGCGACATGTCGATCGTGTCGGAGCACCGCGCGGTGCGCATGGCCTACCTCGCAACGGTCGCCGGCGCGAAGGTGAACGGTGTCGCCGAGCTGCACTCGCAGCTGCTCCGTGAGAAGGTGCTGCACCAGTTCGACGAGATGATGCCCGAGAAGTTCACGAACGTGACGAACGGGGTCACCCCGCGCCGGTTCATGCGGCTCGCGAACCCGCAGCTCTCCGAGCTCATCACGGCGGCGCTCGGCACCGGCTGGCTCACCGACCTCGAGCGCCTCCGCGAACTCGAATCGTACGCCGAAGATCCCGACTTCCGTGCCGCGTTCGCCGACGTGAAGGCCGCCAACAAGCGGCGCCTCAACGACGTGCTGCTCCAGCGCGACGGCTTCGAGATCGCCGACGATCACCTGCTCGACGTCATGGTCAAGCGCCTGCACGAGTACAAGCGTCAGATGCTCAAGGTGCTGCACATCGTGACGCTGTACGAGCGCGTCGTGTCGGGCCGGGTGGCGGCATCCGAGCTGCAGCCGCGCACGTTCATCTTCGGCGCCAAGGCGGCGCCCGGGTATGCGATGGCCAAGCGCGTCATCCACCTGATCAACGCCGTCGGCACGGTCGTCAACAACGACCCGCGGCTCGAGGGACGACTGAAGGTCGTGTTCCCGCCGAACTACAACGTCACCCTCGCCGAGCGAGTCATCCCCGCCGCCGACCTCTCCGAGCAGATCTCGCTTGCGGGCAAGGAGGCGTCGGGCACGGGCAACATGAAGTTCGCTCTGAACGGCGCGCTGACCATCGGCACCGACGACGGGGCGAACGTCGAGATCCGGGAGCTCGTCGGCGACGACAACTTCTTCCTGTTCGGGATGAGCGAACCCGAGGTCGAGGACCTGTGGGCCGCGGGCTACCGACCCGGCGAGTTCGCCCAGGCCGACGACGAGCTCCGCCGGGCGCTCGATCTGATCGGGTCGGGGACGTTCTCGGGCGGCGACCGGTCGACGTTCGAGCCGATCGTGTCGAACCTGCTCTACGACGACCGCTTCATGGTGCTCGCCGACTACACGTCGTACATCGCGGCCCAGGAGCGAGTGGATGCCGCCTACGCCGACCGCGACGCGTGGACGCGCTCGGCCATCCTCAACGTCGCCCGCACGGGCTTCTTCTCGTCGGATCGCTCGATCCGCGACTACAGCGAACGGATCTGGCACACCCAGCCCGCTCGCTGACCGGCCTCGGGCGCAGGCCCGGCCGAGATGGCACTACCAACGGAGGAAACAGCCATGGCACGCATCGCCGTCATCGGAGGAACCGGCTACGCCGGCAGCCACATCGTGAGCGAGGCCGTCTCGCGCGGGCACACGGTCGTCTCGATCGCGCGAAAGGTGCCGGCGGAGCGGGTCGAGGGCGCGACCTACATGGAGGGCACGCTGCTCGACGTACCGGCGCTCGTCGCGCAGCTCGAAGGCGTGGATGTCGTCGTCTCGGCGGTCGCGCCCCGCGGAGACATGCAGGGACAGGTGCGGCCGAACACGGCGCTGCTGGTTGCCGCACTTCCCGAGAACGTGCGCGTGGGCGTCGTCGGTGGCGCGGGCGGCAGTCTCGTCGCGCCGGGCGGCCCGCGCCTGATCGACAGCGGGTTCCCCGAGGAGTTCAAGGACGAAGCCCTCGAGGCCATCGGCGTGCTCGAAGACCTGCAGGCGGATGACAGCGGCCGCGACTGGTTCTTCGTCCATCCCGCCGGCGGCTTCGGCTCGTACAACCCGGGGGAGCGCACCGGCCACTACCGAGATGGCGGTGACGTTCTCGTGACCGACGACAACGGCGACTCGTTCATCTCGGGCGCCGACTTCGCCATCGCGGTCGTCGACGAGATCGAGAACCCCAAGCACGTGCGCGAGCGCTTCACCGTCGGCTACTGACCGGCGGCCGCGCGCCTCGTCTCAGACGAGGTCGCGCCAGTCGACCTCGGCCTCGTCGTCGTCGACCGGGACGGAGTCGGTGACGATCGGCACCGACATCGTCTCGGTCGGGGGACCCATCACCGTGGCCTCGTCGCGGCGATGACGCAGTACGTTCTCGATGTACGACGACAGCACCTCGGCGAGCGGGACGGAGCGCCCCTCGGTCTGCGAGAGGTACCAGCGGTGCTCCAGCACCTGATGGAAGAGCTCAGCCGGCTCGAGCTTGGCGCGGAGATCCCACGGCACCGAGAGGACGACCGGCTCGAACACGCGGGTCAACCACTCGTGGGCGACCATCTCCTCGTTCGACCCGAGCCGGGAGACGCGCGCGCTGAACTCGTCGAGGTCGTTGAGGAGGCGCCGCGCCTGGTTCTCCTCGACATCCAGACCCGTCAGGCGCAGCAGCCGGCGCTGGTGATGGCCGGCATCCACGACCTTGGGCTGGATCGATACGCGCGTGCCGTCGCTCGCGGCGTCGATCGACATCTCCCCGATGTCGAAACCGAGTGAGTTCAGCTTCTGGACGCGCTCGGTGATCCGCCACGACTCGTTCGCCGCGAACGACTCCTGGTCGGTCAGCGCCGCCCACAGCGAGTGGTACGACGACATGATGCCGTCGGCGATGGCGACCGCATCCACGCCGCCCTCGAGCCGGCCGCCGGCTTCGAGGTCCATGATCTCGCCGGCGATGTTGGTGCGGGCGATGTCGAGGTCGTGCATGCGCTGGCCGCGGGTGAGCGCGCGCTCGTGCAGCTCACCGGTTTCGGCGTCGACGAGGTAGGCGGCGAAGGCGCCGGCGTCGCGACGGAACAGCGTGTTTGACAGCGAGACGTCGCCCCAGAAGAACCCGACGTTGTGCAGGCGCACGAGGAGGACGGCGAGAGCGTCGACCAGACGTGTCGCCGTGTCGGGACGCAGGACCTGCGTGAAGAGGGCGCGGTAGGGGAGAGAGAACTTCAGGTGCGCCGTGACGAGGGCGGCAGGCAGCTCCTCGCCCTTCTCGTCGCGGCGACCGTCGATGACCGCGACGCGCTCGACGCAGGGCACGTCCAGGCGCTGCAGCGACCCGAGCATCTCGTACTCGCGACGTGCCATCGTCGCCGTGGTCTCCTTGATCGCCACGACGCGGCCGGACAGATTCGCGAAACGCACGAGGTGCCGCGAGATGCCCTTGGGCAGGTGGACGATGTCGGGTGTCGACCAGTCGGCCAGGGTCGTCGACCAGGGCAGGGCCAGCAGACCCGGGTCGACGCTGCTTGCGGTGATCGAGAGCGAAGCGGTCACGGGTTCTCCGATCGGATGTGAGGCGCAAAGACTGCGGCGCGGGCGACCAGAGGCCACCCGCGCCGCAGCGTACGAAGATACCGGATCAGGCCGAGGCGATGGCCCTGTCGGTCAGACGCTCGCCGGTCTCGCCGTCGAACACGTGGATGTGTCCGGTGACGGGGGCGAGGACGACCTTGTCGCCCGCGTTGGGGTGACGGCGGCCGTCGACGCGCGCGACGATGTCGGTGCGCTTGCCGTTGATGTCGGTGTGGCCGTAGAGGTAGCCGTCAGCACCGAGCTCCTCGACCAGGTCGACGTCGACCGTCAGGCCCTGGCCGTCCTCCGGGTTGACGATGATGTCCTCGGGGCGGACACCGATGGTGACCGTCGATCCGTGCGCCTTGCCGAGCGTGTCGGCCTCGATGCCCGCGACCTTCGTGCCGAACTGCACGCCGCCCTCGGCGAGCGGAGCCGTGAACAGGTTCATGGCGGGCGAGCCGATGAAGCCGGCGACGAAGACGTTGTTCGGCTTCTCGTACAGGTCGCGCGGGGTGCCGACCTGCTGCAGGACGCCGTCCTTGAGAACCGCGATGCGGTCGCCCATGGTGAGGGCCTCGGTCTGGTCGTGCGTGACGTAGACCGTGGTGACGCCGAGGCTGCGCTGCAGCGAAGCGATCTGGGTGCGCGTCTGGACGCGGAGCTTGGCGTCGAGGTTCGACAGCGGCTCGTCCATGAGGAACACCTGGGGCTTGCGGACGATCGCGCGGCCCATCGCGACACGCTGACGCTGACCACCCGAGAGGGCCTTCGGCTTGCGGGTCAGGTACTCCTCGAGGTCGAGGAGCTTGGCGGCCTCGAGCACGCGCTGTGCGCGCTCTTCCTTGCCGACGCCGGCGATCTTGAGCGCGAAGCCCATGTTCTCGGCGACCGTCATGTGCGGGTAGAGCGCGTAGTTCTGGAAGACCATCGCGATGTCGCGGTCCTTCGGGGGCACGTCGGTGACGTCGCGCTCACCGATGCGGATGCTGCCCGAGTTGACCTCTTCGAGGCCGGCGAGCATGCGCAGCGAGGTGGACTTTCCGCAGCCGGAGGGGCCGACCAGGACGAGGAACTCGCCGTCGCCCACTTCGAGGTTGAGCTTGTCGACCGCGGGGCGGGTGCCACCGGGGTACAGACGGGTTGCGTTGTCGAAAGTGACAGTCGCCATCGTTTCTTCTCCTTCACCGGCAGGTACGTGCCGGACGATCCGTAGTGAATGGAACGGGGTCGCCCCCGTACGCCCCTCATCGGGCGCGATCTCAGTATGGCACGCGCGTGGCCGTGAGCGTGCGCGGGATGCGTGAGCGTGCACCGGCAACGCGGGATCCCCGTTGCTCTGGGCTTTCCCAGGCTGGCTGATTACCATCGAGTGACTCGTGAAGCCCGTCGCGAGCTCATCGCTCGGCCCTCACCCTTCTTCTGTCCCCGAGGTTCCATGTCTTCTGACGACACTCCTGACGCTCCCGAATCACCGGCAGTCACCGACCGTCGTGAGGCGGTGCGTGAGAAGGCGCTCCAGGTCCACACCCGGCAGTCGCGTGCGCGCATCGCCCGCCGCTCGGGACTGGGCGTGCTGGCCGTCGGAGTCGTCGCAGCCGCCGCCGTCGCAGTCACCTGGTCGGTCTCGAGCGCCGGCGACAACCCGCAGCTCGAGCCCGCCGCCTCCGACGACGGCTTCGTCGTGGCCGACGTGATCAGCAGCTCCGTGTCCACCGACATCGCTGCCGGAGCCGAAGCGCCCGCCGAGCCTGCGCCGGATGCCGCCGCTGCGACGCCCGCCGAAGCCCTTCCCGAGCCGACCACCACGGCGGCCCCGCCCGTCGAGATCCGGGTGTACGTCGACTACCTCTCCGCGGGAGCGCGTGACTGGCAGGTCGCCAACGCGCAGCAGCTCACCTCGTGGGTCGACGACGACGCCGTCACGCTCAGCTACTACCCGGTCGCGATGCTGACGGCCAAGTCGAACGGGACGAAGTATTCGCTCCGCGCGGCCAGCGCCGCCGCCTGCGTCGCGACGAACGCGCCCGACGCTTTCTTCGCGTTCAACAACGAGCTGCTCACGCGCCAGCCCGAGGTCGACACCGACGGGTACTCCGACACCGAGCTGGCCAACATGGCGCAGGCATCCGGCGTCGACTCCACCCGCGTCGTCCGCGACTGCATCGAATCGGGCTCGTACGCCGCGTGGGCGAAGTCGGCCACCGAGCGCGCCGTCGCGGGCATCCCCGACACCGACGGTCTGTCGCTGACCGGCACCCCGATGGTGCTCGTCAACGGCAAGCAGTACATCGGCGACCTGAGCGACCCCGCCGAGTTCTCGCAGTTCGTGCTCACGACCGCGAGCGACGCGTACTACAAGTCCGCGCCCACCCCGACTCCGACGCCCACCGCCGCTCCCGCATCCTGACGCCGGTCGCGGCGTCGCGGGCGTTTCTGTGCGGCGCGCGTCGGTCGATAGACTGGACGCCTTGCCGACTTGGCGCAATTGGTAGCGCACCGTACTTGTAATACGGGGGTTACGGGTTCAAGTCCCGTAGTCGGCTCCGAGCGGAGGCCCCTCCCGGACATCCGGATCGGGGGCCTTTCGTCGTACCGGAGGGCGGCCGCGGCCGCTCAGATGATGTCGATCGCCCCGCCGAAATCGTCGGTCCACGGTGCGAGGTCGTCGTCCACCGGTGAGGTGCCCGGTTCCGACGCGTGGCGCGGGTAGTCGGGATGCAGCTGCAGCCAGCCGACGGCATCCTCGAAGTCCGGCTCGGGGACCGCGTCGGGCGCAGGGCGCGAGAGGATATGGATGCCGGCGCCGATCACGAGTTCGACCTGGGCCGGCTCTGCCGCTCCGGGCTCCAGGGCGAGGATGGTGACGACCTCGCTGCCCGAGGTCGCCGCGACACTCGCGGTGAGCGCCAGCAACGCGCGTGCGACGGCGTCGCTGGTGATGAAGGTCTCGCTCCCGTACTTCACGTAACGCATCGGGAGGAACGATGCCACCCCAGGCCGAGATACGTCATGGGGTTGCCAACGGGGGAGACGCGGGCTAACCGGGTGTCTGGACGGTGCGTCTCGTCACCGCGTAGCGCCAGACGACCGTGTTGAGCTCGCCGGCTGGGCTCATCCAGTGCACGACGACGACGCGGTCGTTCCAGCCGTGCGCGATCGCCGCGACGCGCTCGGCGGGCTTGTGCGGCCAGGACACCCATGCCCATACCGCCGGACGGCTGGAGGGCCATTCGAGCGGACGCGGCCCGTACGCCTGCATCGGAATGGTGCACGGCGGGATGCGCATCAACACGTGCTGGGTGCGCTCATCCGCGCGACGGTCGATCGCGTCGGCGTAGCGTTTGTTCGTCCCCACGTGACCGGGTTCTCCTCTCCCCGGCCCAGAGACTGCCATGGCCCGACGACATCCCGGCGCGCATCGGACCGGGGCGGTCCGCAGGCCCGGCGACGCGGGGCGGTGTCAGTGCTTGCGCATATTGACGAGCTGCCAGCCCTCGGGAACCTTCGCCAGCAGGGCGCCCCGGTCGTCCGCCTCGATGTCGCGGAGGCCGTCGCGGCGCTGGTAGGTCGCGGTCGCCTTCAACTCGGTGCTTCCCTTGATCATCTGCACGGGAGCCGACACGAGATCGAAGCCTTCGGGCGTCGCCGCCCGCGCCAGTTCCCGGATCTCTTCGAGCGAGTGCCCCGCGAGTTCGACCGAGGTGTTCTCGACGCGACGGATGGTGCCCACGAACATGGCTCCAGCCTACGTGGGGTCCGGTTCGCCAGCCGTCGGGGGCCGAGTGCAGGGCGGGTCGGTTCGTGCCTCGCGGGCTCCTGATGCACGATTGACAGAGTGACCGATCAGAATCGACCCCCGGCGCTGCAGCTCGGAGCGGCACTCGCGGCAGCGGTACTCGTGGGGGTGCTCACCGCCGTGCAGGCGCGAATCAACGGTGCCCTCGGCGCTGCGATCGGCGACGGGTTCCTCGCGGCGGCCATCTCCTTCGGAAGCGGCCTGGCGCTGATCCTCCTGATCACGGTGTCCGCATCCGCCGGAAGGCGAGGTCTGCGCCTGCTCGCCGCGGGCGCGGGACGCAGCATCCCGATCTGGATGCTGCTCGGCGGCTTGGCCGGCGCCGTGACGGTCGCGACGCAGGGATTCACCGTGGCCACCATCGGTGTCGCTCTGTTCACGGTCGGGCTCGTGGCGGGGCAGACGGCGGGCGGGCTGATCCTCGACCGAGTGGGGTACGGCCCGGCCGGTGTCGTCGCCGTGACGGTGCCGCGTCTCGTCGGCGGTCTGCTGGCGGT
This sequence comes from Microbacterium arborescens, assembly GCF_049707515.1. Taxonomy (GTDB): domain Bacteria; phylum Actinomycetota; class Actinomycetes; order Actinomycetales; family Microbacteriaceae; genus Microbacterium; species Microbacterium arborescens_B. The sequence goes on from NZ_JBNAFI010000001.1 coordinate 725,093, forward strand.
CGTCGGCGTCGTGCTGTGCGCGCTCGGTCAGCGAGGCGAACCCGTGGCCTGGTGGATGCTGGCATTGCCGGTCATCGCCGGTGCCGGCATCGCGTGGCAGCAGGGCACGAACGGCCGGTTGCGGCAGGAGCTCGGCAGCCCGCTCTCGACGACGGTGGTGAACTTCGCCGGCGGTTCGATTGCGCTCGGAATCGCCGCCGCGGTGAGCGTCGCGATCAACGGGATGCCGACGCTGCGGGCCGAGCCGTGGATGTATCTGGGCGGCGTCATCGGCGTCGTCTACATCGTCATCTCGGCGGCTCTCGTCAAGCGGACGGGTGTTCTGCTGCTGGGCCTCGGATCCGTCGTGGGGCTGCTGGCCGCCTCGATCGTGCTCGACGCGATCGCACCGCCCCCCGCCGGTCCGTCGCTGTTCACGGCGTCGGTAGCGGCGGCGGTCGCCTTCGTCGGCGTCGTCATCGCCGTCGTGCCCTGGCGGCGTCGCGCCCGCTGAGAGGAGCGTCCGTCAGCGGATCGCGGCGTAGTGCTGCGCGAGCCGGGAGAGCCCCTCGTCGATCGACACGGTCGGGGTCCACTGCAGATCTTGGCGGATCGCCGTCTGGTCGAACCAGTGGGCGGTGGAGAGCTGTTCCGCGAGGAACCGCGTCATCGGCGGCTCGTCCGCGCCCGGACGGATCTCCCAGATCTTCTCCACGGCCGCACCCGCCGCCCGCGCCACGGCAGCCGGTAGCCGCAGTCGCGGCTCGGGAGCGCCCGCTGCACGGCAGATTCCGGCCATCAGGTCACCGACGGGCCTCGGCTCGCCGTTCGTCAGCACATAGGCGCGACCGCCGACGGCATCCGCCCGGTGCAGCGCCGCGACGATGCCCGACGCGGCGTTGTCGACGTAGGTGGTGTCGATGAGCGCCGTGCCGCCGTTGAGCAGCGGAAGCGTGCGTCGACGCGCTCGGGCGACGACGCGCTCGATGAGCTGCGGGTCTCCGGGACCCCACACCAGGTGCGGGCGGACGGCGACGACACGCATGGCGTCATTGTCGCGCGTCAGAGCGATCAGCTCGGCTTCGGCCTTCGTCCGGGCGTACTCACCCCGAGCGTGGACCGGATCGGCGGGATCGGCACCCGCGCCCGCGAGCGCCGACCCGGCGTGGGCCACGGAGGGCGACGAGACCTGCACGAAACGCGACACCCCGGCTGCCGCGGCGGCATCCAGCAGCGCGGTCGTGCCGCCGACATTGACGTCGTGGAACTCACGGCGATCGCCCGCGAGCGAGACCTTCGCGGCGAGGTGCACGACGGCATCCGCTCCCGCCACGGCCGAAGCGACGGCCGCCGGATCCGTGATCGAGCCCAGGATGTCGCGTGCGCCGGCCACGCCCGAGGGGCGTCGCTGCAGGGTGCGCACCTCGTGCCCGGCGGCGACCAGCTCGCCGACGACCGCGCGCCCGAGAAAGCCCGAGGTGCCGGTCGCGAGGACGATCACGGGGCGCTCGGCTTCTCGCCCGCGAGCACGCGGTCCGCCCAAGCGGCGAGGCGCGACCGGTCGATCTTGGAGTTGTGGCGGATGTCGGTCGGCAGCGTCGAGACGACGAGGGCGGCAGCGATGGGAGTCTCGGATGCCGCGCGGATGCGCTCGGTCAGCTGCGGCGACGCCAGATCGGGCCGGCGCGCCGCGGGGTCCGTCTCGACGACCGCGACGCACACCTGGCGGCCGCGCGGTCCGACGCCGACGACGGCAGCGCGACGGACGCCGTCGAGCTGCTCGATCTGCTGCTCGGGCCCGACCGGTGTGACCGGACCGGAGCTCGTGACGATGACGTGGGGAAGTCGGCCCTCGACCCAGAGGCGACCCTCGGCGTCGAGATGGCCGACATCACCGGTGCGGTGCCAGCGGCCGGGCTGCGATTCGGTGCCGCGCACGGCGTCACGGTCGGTCGCCCAGAGACGGTGATAGCCGCGCTTGAGGTGCGGGGCCGAGACGACGATCTCTCCGGTGACGTCCCGGGCTTCGGAGAGGTCTCCCGTTGCCCGTCCGTCGCGGTCGAGGGCGGAGATGCGGACCGTGCCGGTACCGATCGGTGTGCCGACGCAGATTCCGGCGTCGGGGGAGTGCTGTGTGCGCTCCAGCTCGTCGAGGGTGACATCGGTCACCAGCAGGCACTCGGTCATGCCGTAGGGGGTGTGCGCCTCCGCGCCGGGCATCAGTTCGTGCGCCTGCCGCAGCAGATCGATGCTCACGGGCGCGCCGGTCGAGAGGAACGTGCGCACCTGCGCGAGGGCCGCACGATCGTCCGGGCTGAGGCCGTCGGCCGTGGCGCAGACATTCGCGATCGCGGCCGGCGAGAGGAACACGATCCGTGCGCGTGAGGCGCGGACCGCTTCGGCGACGGCGGCGGCCGTCAGGGTGCGAGGGGCGGAGACGTCCATGCGCGGCGTGGCCGAGCGCGTGCCGAGCGCCGGGCCCAGCAGCGCGAAGGGCGCGAAACCGGTTACGAGCCCAATGTCGGGGGTGACGTCGAAGTGCCCGCCGAGCGCGTCGCGCAGGGCGGCGAGCTGCGCGTGCGTGTAGACGACGCCCTTCGCGGGACCGGTGGATCCCGAGGTGAACAGCACGGCCGCCACGTCGTCACCCGCGGGCGGCGCGGGCAGGGTGCCTCGTGCGCCCGACGCGGCGATCTCGGCGAGGCTCGCCTCGACACCGAGGGCGCGCGCCGCCGGGCCCGGAAGGTTCGGGGCGGAGATCCGGCGGCCCGGCCAGTTGAGAGCGCGAGCTGCGGCGAGACCGGCTTGCTCGCCGATGACGAACGCGGGCTCGGTGCCGCGGACGGCCCGTGAGAGCCCGCGGATGCCCAGACCCCGGTCCGCGACCACCACGACCGCGCCGATGCGCAGGCACGCGTAGAGCACGGCCGTGAGCGTCGGACCGGGCTGAACGAGGAGCGAGACACGGTCGCCGCGGCGGATGCCGAAGCTCGCGAAACCGGCGGCCAGCTGGTCGACCCGCTCGGCGAGCTCGCGCCAGCTGACATCCAGCGGTCCGCCGGCCGTCCGCCTCGTGAGATCGACCACGGCGGTGTCGTCGTCGTCGCGACGGTCGTACAAGCGCTGCCAGATCGGGACGAAGGATGAATCGTCGGCCCCGGTTCCGAGTCCGTCCTCCGCGCCGGGCCCCTTCTCGCGCGACGACGTTCCGTCCTTCGGAGCGCCGCCCGAAGCGACGCCCTTCTCGTCGAGCCAGTCGAGGACGAGGTCACCGTAGGGACGCTCCTCGGCGAGCATGTGGCCCGCTCGCTCGAAACGGTGCACGTCGGCGTGGGGGAGCCGGCGGGCGAGATCCTCGAGGTGATGCTCGCCGAAGACGGGGTCGCGCGGTCCGCGCAGCAGCAGTGCCGGGACCGTCAGGTCGACGAGGCCGCCCGCGAGCTCGTCGAGTGCGGGCGTGCTCGGATGCTCGGGCGTCGCGGGGATGTCGGCCACGAACGCCCCGATGCCGCGACGCAGCTCACGCGTGGCGTAGGGCGCGCGGTAGGCGGCGCGGACCTCGGGGGCCAACGACGGGTCGGCCAGAGCGAGCGTGGTGTCGAGGAACGCCGTCGTCTTCACGGTGGTCGCCGCGAGGAGCGAGCGCGCTCCTGCCACGCGCAGGGCCGCAGGAAGCGGCATCCCGGCGGGGTGATGGACGGCGGTGTTGAGGACGGCGACGGCAGCGACGCGGTCGCGCTCTCGCACCGCCCATCCGAGCGAGATCGGACCGCCCCAGTCGTGACCGAGGGTGACGAGCGTGCCGGTGATGTCGAGCTCGTCGATGAGCGCGTCGAGGTCGGCGATGCGCTGCGGCAGTCCGCGCGTCAGCGCGGTGCGCTCGGAGTACCCCATCTCGAGCTGGTCGACGGCGACGATGCGCCACGCCGCGCCGCCCCGCCGTGCGCGATCGAGCGATGCGGCGACGAGCCCGCGCCACAGGTACGACCAGGTCGGATTCCCGTGGACGGCGACGATGGTTCCGACGGGCGAGATGCCCTCGCGCTCGAGCAGCGGACCCGTGTCGAGCAGGTGCCAGCGACGTCGCGCGCCGGCGTCGGCTGCTGCACCGCTGACAACGAGGGTCGTCGAGACGCCCGCTTCGACTCCGGGCAAGACCTCCGGCACCGCGGGGATCACCAGGCGAGCTCCAGCATGCTGGTGTTCAGGCCCGAGCCGACACCCATCAGCAGCACGCGGTCGCCGCGTCGAAGGGTCGACTGCTCGGCGTCGAGGGTGATGGGGATGGATGCCGGTCCGACGTTGCCCAGGTGCGGATACGTCACCGGGACGCGGCGACGGTCGAGCCCCACGGCTTTCACGATGGCGTTGGTGTGCACCGAAGAGACCTGATGCGTCACGTAGCGGTCCATCGACGACCACGAGAACGTCGCCTGCGCCTCTTTCCAGGCGTCGACGACGAGTGCGAGTCCGCCCTTGAGGAGAGCCTTGGCGTCGGTGAACATGCCGTCGACGCTGCCGACGCAGAGCTCGTGGAACTGCGTCGCCGCGCGGGTCACGCCGCCGACGATGCGATGCCCGTCGGGATGCGCGCTGGCACGCCCCAGCACAGCGGCCGCGGAGCCGGACCCCAGGGTCAGTGAGGCGAACTCGCTCATGAAGCCATCGCGGCCCAGTCCACCGCGGTTGAGCCGGTCGACGGTGTTGACCTGGATCTCGTCGGCATCCTCGCCGTTGACGATGATCGCGTAGTCGATCTGGCCGGACTGGATCATCCCCGCGGCAAGGGTCATGCCGTTGATGAAGCCGAGGCACGCGTTGGCGACGTCGAAGTTGATGGCCGACGTCGGAAGACCGAGCCCATGGTGCAGCCGTACGGCGACCGAGGGTTCGAGATGCTTGCGCGACACCGACGTGTTGATGAGCAGGCCGATCTGGTCGGGCCGCACACCCGCTTCGGCGAGAGCCCGTCTGCCGGCTTCGATCGTCGCGTCGTCGGAGGACTCGCCCGCCGCCCAGTTGCGCCGCTCGTTCACGCCGGCGACCCGGCGCAGCAGACCGGGCTTGAGCTTGAGCTGTCGCAGCACATCCGACAACCGCTCCTCGATCGCGTCGGACGACGTGACACGGGACGGGAGGACACTCGCGACCGAGAGGAGGGCGACGTCGTCGTAGCGAGTGGTGGCGTTTCCGTGCAATGGGACTCCCGCGGTGTCTCCGGTGGCCATCGGCGTCTGCCTCCGACCAGCGCTCGAGGCGCATCCGGGCATCCGTTGATTTTACGTCTCTGCTCATGCGGTCGGCTGCATGCGCACGGCTGTGCTAACCCGGAACCCCGGTCTCGGCCGCTGCGACCGCCCACGCGCGGGACTGCAGCAGCGTGCGCTGGAACGCGCGGACCAGGTCGACGGTGACGTCGAGCTCGACGGCCATCGCCTGGACGTGCCCGCCGTGGATCGTCTCGGCCCGGGCGTAGTCGTCGACCGATATCAGCGCCCGCGCGGCCCATTCGTCGGCACGACTCTCCTGCCGCTCGATGTGGTGCGGGTCGCGCAGGGGCACGTCGCGGTGCACGGCGTGAGCACACTCGTGCGCCAGCACCGAGCGGTGGAGTCGGCGGGCCATCCCCGGGCGGAGCCGGATCACGCGCAGGTCGTGCTCGTATTCGCCGTCTCGATCCGACGGGAGGTCGGTGACGATCAGGCGGACGCCGAGGAGGTCGAGTGTGTCGAGCAGCTCGTCATCCGTCACCGTCATCCCCTCCGCGGTCGTCTTGTGGCGCTCTGGCCACCGCCCGCTCAGTATCGCGCGAGGGACCGACATCGATGCGCGGGATGTCGCCGCCGCCGCGGCCGCGACGAGGCTGGCGGCCGGGCAGCACGACCACCTGCGCTATCGGGATTCCGATGGCACGGCACACGGAGTCGAGCTGGTCGATCGTGAACACCTTCTGCGCCGACAGCACGCGCGAGAGCTGCGAGGGCGACATGCCCGCTTCGGCGGCGATGTCGGTCTGACGCAGCCCGCGCCGGGCGATCTCGGCAGTGAGCAGGCTCGCGATGTGTCGGCTGAGCGGACCGGGTTGCGGGGTCTTTCCTGTGGGCACGTGCCAAGTTTGGCAGAGCTATTGCCATGTGGCAATAGTGTCAATAAGGTTGCCATATGGCAGACGGTTTGCTAAGCGTCCGAGTAGCCCGATCCATCCGCGCCGTACTCGCCGATGAACGGCGGACGCAGGAGTGGCTGGCCGAGGCGACCGGCATCCCGATGCGGACGCTGGCACGTCGGCTGCACACGCGCCGTCCCTCGGCGATGTCGATCGAAGAGCTTGCGCGCATCTCGGACGCGCTGGACGTCGAGATGACCGAGCTCCTCGACGACACCCGTCCGTCACCGCGGCGGGGGCACTCTGCCCAGCAGCCTCCGACCTGACTCACGCTCAAGGCATGAGCGTCAGGAACGCCTCGCCGTCGATGGTCCTGCGCCGCCCGGAGTCACGGCCGACGGGCTTGCCGCCGACGTACAGCCAGCCGAGCAGTTCCTCCCGCTTGCCGAGCTTGTGGGCCTTGGCGACGGCCTTGGCCCGCGTCGCATCGCCGGTGCGCCAGAAGACGCCCCACCCGGCTTCATCGAGCAGCAGGCTCAGCATGTGCGCGACGCCGGATGCTACGGCCTCCTGCTCCCAGCGGGGCACCTTGCTCTTCTTGCTGTAGCTGACGACGACGGCGAGAAGCAGCGGCGCCCGCAACGGCTTGGTCGAGACGCCGCGCTTGCCCTCGGCCTTGTTCAACGCGCGCCCCAGCCGGACGCGTCGGTCGCCCCGGATCTCGATGAGCCGCCACGGCCGCAGCGACGAGTGGTCGGCGACCCGGCCCGCCGCCGACACGAGGCGCACGAGCTCGTCATGGCTCGGCGCCTCGTCGGTGACCTTGGACCAGGACCGGCGTGCGGTGGCAGCCTCGAGAGCGCCGGTCACTTCTCCTGCTCGGGAGTGAACGACAGCGACAGCGAGTTCATGCAGTAGCGGTCGCCGGTGGGCGTGCCGAAACCGTCGGGGAAGACGTGCCCCAGGTGCGAGCCGCAGTTCGCGCAGCGCACCTCGGTGCGCACCATCCCGTGCGACCGGTCCTCGATCAGCTCGACGGCCTCGGGCCGCACCGACTCGTAGAAGCTCGGCCACCCGCAGTGCGAGTCGAACTTGGTGCCGCTCTGGAAGAGCTCGGACCCGCAGGCGGCGCACGCGTAGAGACCCGCGCGGCTCTCATCCAGCAGCTCGCCGGTCCAGGCGCGCTCGGTGCCGGCCTGCCGCAGCACGGCGTACTGCTCGGGGGTGAGCTCTTCGCGCCACTGCTCGTCGGTCTTGTTCACGGAATAGGTCATGTCTGCTCCTTCGCCTCGTCCTATTCAACTAGACGTTGGGGGTCGGTGTTCCCGGAGAATGGCCTCATGTCCGATCAGTACGCCGCCGTGATCGAGCGCTACCGGCGTTTCGCCGTCGCCGAGGCGCCCGGACGCTCGGAGGTGTACGCCGCGTGGGCTCGGCGCGTCGTCGACGACCCGGCCCTGCAGCAGGTGCTCTCACGGCTTCCGGCCGAGCGGCGTCAGCCACCGCTGGTGTTCGCGGTGTGCCGGCTGCTCGGGTCGGGCGACGTCGATGCGGCGGCGTGGGCCTCGTGGGTGATCGAGCACGCCGACGCGGTCGTCTCCGAGAGCCTCGCGCGCTCGGTGCAGACGAACGAGCCCTTGCGGTGCGCGGCGATGCTGCCGACGCTCTCGCGTATCGAGGGGCCGATCGCCCTCCTCGAGGTCGGAGCGAGCGCCGGACTCTGCCTGTATCCCGACCGCTACTCGTACCGCTACGTGGGCGAGCCCGGCGAGGCGCGGCTCGATCCGCGCGAGGGCGCGTCCGACGTCGAGCTGGTCAGCGAGGTGCGCGGAGAACGGATGCCGCGGGTGCGACTGCCCGAGGTGGTCTGGCGCGCGGGCATCGATCTCGCGCCGCTCGATGTTCGCGACCCACGCGACGTCGACTGGTTGGCGCGCCTGGTGTGGCCCGGCGAGACCGGCCGTGCGGAACGCATCCGCGCGGCGGCCGCGGTGGCGGCATCCGACCCGCCACGTCTGTTCGCCGGCGACGCGCTCGACCTGCTTCCGGATGTCGCGGCCCTCGCGCCCGCCGATGCGACGCTCGTCATCACGACCCCGGGCGTTCTCGTCCACATTCCGAGGGAGCGACGCGCGCAGGTGATCGAGCGCGCGCGCGGCCTCGGGCGGTGGCTCACGATCGACGACCCCGGTGTCCACGACGGCTGGGCGGGCGAGGTCGGGTCCGACTGGCGCGGGGGCTTCGCGGTCGCGCTCGACGGCGAGATCGACGCGGCAGCCGATCCGCTCGGGCGGTGGTGGGAGTGGCGTCCCGGCTCGGAGCGCATCCGGTCGTAGCGTGGGGGCGTGGCACTCTCCGATCGCGACCGCTCGCTCCTCGAGTTCGAGGCTCGTTGGGGTGCGCACAGCGGCGCGAAGGAAGAGGCCGTGCGCGCGGAGCTGTCGCTGAGTCCGGCGCGGTACTACCAGTTGCTCGGTCGCCTGATCGACTCGGCGGATGCCCTCTCGCACGACCCGATGCTCGTTCACCGGCTGCGGCGCATGCGCACCGCCGCCGAGCGATCGCGTGCCGACCGCGCGGCCATGTGACGCGGAGCTTCGGCAGATAGCATTCCTCCGTGCCGACAACGACATACCCGAAGGACCGCTTCGACGAGCTGCCCGCCGACACCGCGCGGGTGGGCGCGCATCGCGCCGAGAACCCGCGACTGCGTCCGGGAGTCGTGCTGTTCTGGGCTGCGGTCGCGGTGCTCGTCCTCGTCGCGGCCGGCATCTTCGGCACTCTCCTCGTCACCGGGCGCGTCGCGCTCTTTCCCACGGCGGAGTCGGGTGCGCCGGCTGCGGAGGCGCCGGTCGCTGCCGACCCGGTGGTCGACACGTCGTACCCCGTGCTCATCCTCAACGCCACTCCTGAGCGGGGGCTCGCCAACACGGTCCGCGACACCGTCGTGGACGCGGGGTGGAGTGAGGATGTCGTCGACGCCGGGGAGGCCGGCGCGGAGGATTTCGCGGCGACCACCATCTACTACCTCGCACCGGAGGACGAGGGCGCGGCCCGTGGCCTCGCCGAGGTGATCGGGGGCGCGGCGGTCGAGATGAGCGATGCCTATCCCGGACCGGCGACCGCCGACGGAGCGCCCGGCAAGCAGCTCACGATCGTGATCGGCGCAGACCGCGCGGGCGGCGGCGGCGCCACGGAGTGAGGCCCCGTGTTTCACGCGCGTGAAGTTCTCGATGCAGCCGTGTCAACAGTGGGCGGAACCGCGGAATCGAGCGGAACGCCCTGCTTACGATGACGCTGTCGGACAGCATCAGGAGATTCGCATGACACAGGGCACCGTGAAGTGGTTCAACGCCGAGAAGGGCTTCGGCTTCATCACCGTCGACGAGGGACAGGACGTCTTCGTCCACTACTCCAACATCGAGATGAGCGGATTCCGCGTGCTCGAGGAGGGGCAGGCCGTCGAGTTCACCGTGGGGTCGGGCCAGAAGGGTCCGCAGGCGGAATCGGTGCGTCTGCTCGCCTGATCCGCGTCACCACGACAGAGCGCGCCACGATCGTGGCGCGCTCTGTCGTTTGCGCGTCGTTCACATGTCGGGCGGCTTGCACTCCCCATGGGCGAGTGCCAGAATGGCTTTAGCACTCACGTTCGTTGAGTGCTAATGACTGTTCTCCACCGTCCGGGAGGGACGACACACACATGGCAAAGATCATCGCTTTCGACGAAGAGGCCCGCCGTGGCCTCGAGCGCGGCCTGAACACGCTGGCTGACGCCGTCAAGGTGACGCTCGGCCCCCGCGGTCGCAACGTCGTGCTCGAGAAGAAGTGGGGCGCCCCCACGATCACGAACGATGGCGTCTCGATCGCCAAGGAGATCGAGCTCGACGACCCGTTCGAGAAGATCGGCGCGGAGCTCGTCAAGGAGGTCGCCAAGAAGACGGACGACGTCGCTGGTGACGGCACCACGACCGCGACCGTTCTCGCTCAGGCGCTCGTCCGCGAGGGCCTGCGCAACGTCGCAGCCGGCGCCGACCCCATCTCGCTCAAGAAGGGCATCGAGAAGGCCGTCAAGGCCATCACCGACCAGCTTCTGGCCGACGCCAAGGAGGTCGAGTCCAAGGAGCAGATCGCTGCGACCGCATCGATCTCGGCCGCTGACGCCTCGATCGGCGAGCTGATCGCCGAGGCGATCGACAAGGTCGGCAAGGAAGGCGTCGTCACCGTCGAGGAGTCGAACACCTTCGGCACCGAGCTCGAGCTCACCGAGGGCATGCGCTTCGACAAGGGTTACATCAACCCCTACTTCGTCACGGACCCGGAGCGCCAGGAGGCGGTCTTCGAGGACCCGTACATCCTCATCGCGAACCAGAAGATCTCGAACATCAAGGACCTTCTGCCGATCGTCGACAAGGTGATCCAGGAGGGCAAGGAGCTCCTCATCATCGCCGAGGACGTCGAGGGCGAAGCGCTCGCGACGCTGGTGCTGAACAAGATCCGCGGCATCTTCAAGTCGGCTGCCGTCAAGGCTCCCGGCTTCGGTGACCGTCGCAAGGCTCAGCTGCAGGACATCGCGATCCTCACCGGCGGCCAGGTCATCACCGAAGAGGTGGGCCTCAAGCTCGAGAACGCGACCGTCGACCTGCTCGGCCGTGCTCGCAAGGTCATCATCACCAAGGACGAGACCACGATCATCGAGGGTGCCGGCGACGCGGCTCAGCTCGAGGGTCGCGTGACCCAGATCCGCCGCGAGATCGACAACACCGACAGCGACTACGACCGCGAGAAGCTCCAGGAGCGCCTCGCGAAGCTGGCCGGTGGCGTCGCCGTCATCAAGGCGGGCGCGGCCACCGAGGTCGAGCTCAAGGAGCGCAAGCACCGCATCGAGGACGCCGTCCGCAACGCCAAGGCCGCTGTGGAAGAGGGTGTCGTCGCCGGTGGTGGCGTCGCGCTGATCCAGGCCGGCAAGAACGCGTTCGCCGGCCTCGAGCTGACGGGCGACGAGGCGACCGGTGCCAACATCGTGCGTGTCGCGATCGAGGCTCCGCTCAAGCAGATCGCTCTGAACGCCGGCCTCGAGCCGGGCGTCGTCGCCAACAAGGTGGCCGAGCTCGAGATCGGTCACGGCCTCAACGCCGCGACGGGCGAGTACGGCGACCTGTTCGCACAGGGCATCATCGACCCCGCCAAGGTGACGCGCTCCGCGCTGCAGAACGCTGCGTCGATCGCCGGCCTGTTCCTCACGACCGAGGCGGTCGTGGCGGACAAGCCCGAGAAGACCGCGGCTCCCGCGGGCGACCCCACGGGTGGCATGGACTTCTGATCCATCACACAGAACGGCCCCTCCTTCGGGAGGGGCCGTTCTGCGTTTCCCGGACGCCTCAGCGGAACATGCCCGCCGCCGTCGCCTCGGCGTGCAGATACTGCTGGCCTGCGGCATCCAGGGCCGAACCGATGTCGCCGAGGGCTGCCTCCACCTCACGCTGAGCGACGCGCCACCGCTCGACGACGGACTGGAAGGCGAGCGCGGCAGTGCCGGTCCACGATCCCTGCAGCTGCGTCAGCTGCGCCATCATGGCGCCGGTGTCGCTCTCGATGCGTCCCGAGGTGGCCCGGATGGCGGCGGTGGCGCCGGCCACGGCGTCGCTGTCGATGGAGAAGATGGCCATGTGGCTCTCCTTGCGTCGTGTTCGATCGGATGCCGCCACCGTAGAGCGGCACCCGTGGCGGCGCGGACCGTCGGAGCGAGCGGGGGAGAGCGCGGGCCGGCCCTCCACAGGGGAGGAGCGGCGAGGGCGACGTCCTCAGCGTTCGTCGCGCAGACGCGGCAACGGCTGCGTCTCGATCCAGAGGTGCTCCGCCGCCTCGCGACGGTCGGCGAGGGGGAACGACACGCGGAAGGTGGCTCCGCCCCCGGGCGTGCCCTGGACCTCGATCGAGCCGTGAAGTGCCTCGACGATGGACGCAACGATCGACAGCCCCAGGCCCGACCCGCCCGTCTCGCGCGTGCGGGAGGTGTCGGCCCGCCAGAATCGCTGGAAGATCTTCTCGCGCAGCGGCTCGGGGATGCCTTCACCGTGGTCGATCACCGAGATCCACCCCATCCGGGCCGTGCGATCGAGCCCGACGGCGATCTCGATCGGGGTGCCCTCGGGACTGTACCGGCGGGCGTTGCCGATGAGGTTCGTGACGACCTGGCGGATGCGGTTCTCGTTTCCGAGAACGACCGGCACGAGGGGCGGCTCCGCCGGCTGGAGGAGCGGCGGCGCGTCGGGGGCCGCCGCCACGGGGCCGGTGTCGGCATCCTTCGACGCAGCGGCCTTCGACGCAGCGCCCTTCGACGCAGCGGAACGTGGCGTGCGTTCCTCGCGCGGTCGTCGACGGAGCCGCGAGAGCGTCTGACCGGTGCGGTTGCGACCGCTGCCCGGGCGTTTCGCTGCGGTATCCGTCCCCTCGTCGGGCGGCAGCTCGAGTGTGAGAGTCTCGTCCGAGAACTCGATCACCGACACCTCGCGCTCGGGTGCGGCGGCGCGCGTGTCGAGCGCGGCGTCGCGGGCGATCGGACGCAGGTCGACGGGGGTGATGGCCACGTCGCGGCGCTCGTCCAGGCGCGCGAGGGCCAGGAGGTCCTCCACGAGCCCGCTCATGCGCACGGCCTCCTTCTCGATGCGCTCCATCGACTGCGCGGTGTGCTCGGCATCGGTGATGGCACCCATGCGGTACAGCTCGGCGTAGCCGCGGACCGTCACGAGCGGGGTGCGCAGCTCGTGGCTCGCGTCGCCGATGAACCGCCGCATCTGCTGCACGGTGGCATCGCGCTGGGCGAGCGCGGCGTCGATGCGATCGAGCATCGCGTTGATCGCGATCTTCAGTCTGCCGACCTCGGTGCCGGGGGAGATGTCGCCCATGCGCTGGCTCAGATCGCCCGCCGCGATCGTCATCGCGGTCTCCTCGACCTGACCGAGACTGCGGAAGGTGAGGGTGACGAGCCATCGGGTGCCGAGGGCGCCGGCGACCAGGATGAGCGCGGCGATGATCGTGTAGATGCTGATGAAGTTCGCGACCGTCTGCGTCACCGAGGTCAGGGGGAGCGCCACGAGCTGGGTATAGCTCTCCCGTGATCCGTCGGGCTGCAGGACGTCGACGCTCGCGTGGAAGGTGCCCGTCCCCTGACGAGCAGCGAGCTCGAACGGCTCCGTCCCCTTCACGATGGTGCGATCCATGGCGAAAGATGCCGGCAGCTCCGGCCGGATGGCCTCGGGGCCACCGGCGACCGAGAGCAGCTCGCCGTCGAAGCTGTAGATCGCGACGACGAAGTTCGTGGGAGGCGGCGCGGCTTTGGCCTCGAAGAGGGCGATCCCGTCTTCGACGGTGACATCCATCACCGTGCTCGCCAGATCGGTGGGGGCCAGCGACCGCAGACTGCCGTCGAGCGCCGCGACCTGGGCGTTGCGGAGGAAGACCATCGTGCCGACGCCCGCCGCGATCAGCCCCATCGCGAGCAGGGTGACGATCACCCCGGTGACCTTCGTGCGCAGGCTGATGCCGCGCCACCACCGGGTGACGCTGTCGTTCGCGGAATCGCTCAGCCGTCTGCGCTCGCGCGGGTCAGGCCGACTTGTCGGCCTTGAGCATGTATCCGAAACCGCGCTTGGTCTGGATCAGCGGCTCGGAGGAGTGCGGATCGATCTTGCGGCGCAGGTACGAGATGTAGCTCTCGACGATGCCGGCGTCGCCGTTGAAGTCGTACTCCCACACGTGGTCGAGGATCTGCGCCTTGCTGAGCACACGGTTGGGGTTGAGCATCAGGTAGCGCAGCAGCTTGAACTCGGTGGGCGACAGGTCGATCGAGACGTCGCCGACCTGGACGTCGTGGGTGTCCTGATCCATCGTCAGCTCACCCGAGCGGATGATCGACTCCTCGTCGGCCTGCATGGTGCGGCGGAGGATGGCCTGGATGCGGGCCACGATCTCGTCGAGGCTGAAGGGTTTGGTGACGTAGTCGTCGCCGCCGGCGTTCAGCCCCTCGATCTTGTCTTCGGTCTCGTCCTTGGCGGTGAGGAACAGGATGGGTGCGGTGTAGCCCGCGCCGCGGAGCCGCTTGGTGACGCTGAACCCGTTCATGTCGGGCAGCATCACATCGAGCACGATCAGGTCGGGCTCTTCCTCGAGCACGGCCGAGATGGTCTGTGCGCCGTTGCCGACGGCGCGGACCTGGTAGCCGGCGAACTTCAGCCCGGTGATCAGCAGGTCACGGATGTTCGGTTCGTCGTCCACGACGAGGATGCGCGGTGCTGTCATGAGCCCATACTGGCACCGCATCCCATCGGTTTGCTGGATATCGCGCCGTCGGGCGTCGAGCTGGTAGAGACCGGGAGAGGATGGGTGCATGCCGCGTCCGATCGATTCCGACCGTCTCGCATTCCACCGGCTCGTCTTCGCTCGTCGACGCACCGGGTGGTGGACTCCGCTGGCGGTGGCCGGGCTCGGTCTCGCCTTCTACCTGGTCATGGTGCTCGCCGTCGCGCTCGGCGCTGTGCTCGTCGCGCTCTCGGGCGACGATGCGGCGCGCGCGCTGGACGGGGTGCTGCAGGATGCCGGTGCGCTGGATGTCTCGAGCCCGCTGTCGCTGCTGATCGGGCTGGGCTCGATCGCGCTCATGCTGCCTGCATATCTGCTGGCCTCCCTCATCGTGAACGGCCGCCGTCTGGGGTTCGCCTCCGCGGTGTTCGGAAGGCTCCGCTGGCGGTGGCTGCTCGTGTGCGGTGCGCTCGCGGCGGCGATGGCGGTCATCGTCACGGTCATCACGGCGCTGCTACCGGCCGAGGCCGGCGGAGCGGCGCCCGCCCCGCCCACGGGGGCGACCCTCTGGCTGAGCCTGCTCGTGGTCCTCCTGCTGGTGCCGGTTCAGGCCACCGCCGAGGAGTACGTCTTCCGCGGGTATCTCATGCAGGCCATCGGCCGGTGGCTGCGGCATCCGCTCTTCGCCATCCTGCTGCCCGTGCCGCTCTTCGTCGTCGGTCACCTCTACGACCCGGTCGGTCAGTTCGCCGTCGGGCTGTTCGCGATCGCGGCGGGCTGGCTGACCTGGCGCACCGGCGGGCTCGAGGCAGCCATCGCGGTCCACATCGTCAACAACCTGCTGGCGTTCCTGCTCGGCATCGCCGGCCTGTCGGATCCGTCGGCGACCGACGTCGGCTGGGTGAGCTTCGCGACCTCGGTGCTGCTGCTGGGCGGCTACTGCCTCGCGGTGGAGTACGTGCTGCGGCGGCGTCCGATCGTCCGCACCTACGCGCTGCCGCGAGCGCCGCTGCCCGCGCCCGTGCCGATGCCGACGCCCACGGCGACCGTGCCCCTGCCGGGCGAGCCGACGCCCGATCTCACCAAGCCCTGACCGGATTCTCGGGCGCTGCGATCAGGCCGCCTCGAGCTTCTCGGCGTCGAGGATCGTGTAGCTGTACCCCTGCTCGGCGAGGAAGCGCTGCCGGTTCTGCGCGAAGTCCTGATCGACGGTGTCGCGGGCGATCAAGGTGTAGAAGCTCGCCGTGTGGCCGTTGGACTTCGGTCGCAGCAGGCGTCCGAGGCGCTGCGCCTCTTCCTGACGTGAGCCGAACGAACCCGACACCTGAATGGCCACGGACGCGTCGGGCAGGTCGATCGAGAAGTTCGCGACCTTCGACACGATCAGCACGGGGATCTCGCCGGTGCGGAACGCCTCGTATAGCTCTTCGCGCTCGTCGACCGGCGTCGAGCCGGTGATCTTCGGAGCGCCCAGGGCGTCGGAGAGCACGTCGATCTGGTCGAGGTACTGCCCGATCACGAGGATCTGCTCGCCGGCGTGCTTGGCGACGAGGTCGCGCACCACACCGATCTTGGCGTGGGCGGTCGCCGCCATCCGGTAGCGCTCGTCGTCGGCCGATGCGGCGTACTCGAGGCGATCGGATGCCGGGAGGTCGACGCGCACCTCGTAGCAGACGGCGGGGGAGATGAACCCCTGCGCCTCGATCTCCTTCCACGGCGCGTCGAAGCGCTTGGGGCCGATGAGGCTGAAGACGTCGCCCTCGCGGCCGTCCTCGCGCACGAGCGTCGCGGTGAGTCCGAGGCGGCGGCGCGCCTGCAGGTCTGCCGTCAGCTTGAACACCGGTGCCGGCAGCAGGTGCACCTCGTCGTAGACCACGAGCCCCCAGTCGAGCGCATCGAGGAGCGCGAGGTGGGCGTACTCGCCCTTCCGCTTCGCGGTCAGGATCTGGTACGTCGCGATCGTGACCGGCTTGACCTCCTTGGTCTGGCCGGAGTACTCGCCGATCTCCTCGGGCGTGAGGCTCGTGCGCTTGAGCAGCTCGTTGCGCCACTGTCGCGCGCTCACGGTGTTCGTCACGAGGATGAGGGTCGTGGTCTTGGTGTCGGCCATGGCGGCCGCCCCGACGAGGGTCTTGCCCGCGCCGCACGGGAGCACGACCACGCCCGAGCCGCCCTCGGTGAAGATGTCGACGGCTTTGCGCTGGTACGGGCGCAGGCTCCACCCGTCTTCGTGCAGCTCGATCTCGTGGGGCGTCCCGGGTGTGAAGCCGGCGAGGTCTTCGGCGGGCCAGCCGATCTTCAGCAGCTCCTGCTTGATCTGGCCGCGCGCCCACGCGTCGATGACATGGGTGTCGGGAGTCGGGTGGCCCAGCAGCAGCGGCTGGATGCGCTTGTTCTTCGTGACCTCCGCGAGCACGGCCGGATCGGTCGAGCGCAGGATGAGCGTGCCCTCGTCGTCGCGCTCGATGACCAGTCGCCCGTAGCGCGTGACCGTCTCGCGGATGTCGGTCGACACCGACGGCGGCACGGGAAAGCGCGACCAGCGGTCGAGAGTGGCGAGCATGTCCTCCGCGTCGTGGCCGGCGGCCCGGGCGTTCCACAGGCCCAGCCGCGTGATGCGATAGGTGTGGATGTGCTCGGGCGCCCGCTCGAGCTCGGCGAAGATCGCCAGCTCGTGGCGCGCATCCTCGGCGCTCGGGTGGGCGACTTCCAGCAGCACGGTGCGGTCGCTCTGGACGATCAGGGGGCCATCAGCCATAACGAGCAATCTTACCGGTGCTCGACGGACGGGGGCGTGCGCGGCGTGGGCCGATGGGGCTCAGGCGAGCCGCGCCGACACGATGCTCGACACCGGCAGGGTGCGCTCGACATCGGACGCGCGATCGCGACCGCGGAGCCGGCCGCCGCCGAGACCCGTGGCCTCGAGCACGAAGTCGCGCGTCGTGCCGTCGGGGAGCCGGACGCTCACGGTGATGACCGCGCGGGCTTTGACCGCCTGCTCGAGCTCGCGGCCGAGCCACGCGGCATCCGCATCGCCTGACGAGTGCGCCTGCCGCATCCGGTCGATGAGGGCGTGATGGCTCGAGCTGGTCTCTCGTGCCGGGGAATCGTCCGCCGGCTCGGCGAGTCGGGCGCGGTCGAGGATCCGCACCTGTCCGTTCTCGTCGACCGCGGCGACGGGGTAGCGGGCGTCGCTCAGCATCCAGAAGACGGCGTCGACCGTGCTGCGGCTGACGAGCCGTTCGCCGTCGCGCACGAGCCCGAGCGGTCGGAGTGCCTGATCGACGGCGAGGGTGTCGAGCGCGCCCGGTTCGGATGCGGTCACCACGGTGCGTCCGGTCGCGTCGGTTCCCACGCGCAGCCGGCCGTGGCGGCGCGCGGCGCGTTCGAGCTCGTACGCGAGCGGTTGGGGCAGACCGGTCAGCGAGATCCGGGTGAGGAACTCCGCCAGGGCGTCGGCATCCTCGCCGGCCGCGAGAGCGGCACCGATCGACTCGGCCGAGAACCGGAAGGTGGAGGCCTGAGCGCGGGACTCGCGGCGTGCTGCTCGTCGAAGCCGCGCGTCGATCGCGGGTTCGAGGGGACCGGGGGCGATCGCCGTGAGGTCGTTCTGCAGGTAGATGCGGTCGACTTCGCCGGGCAGGTGGGCTTGGAGCGCCTCCCGGTCGACGTCGCCGCCGACGGACAGCGACTCTGCCCACGCCGCCGGGCGGCCGCTGCCGTCGATGAGCGCCCACAGCCGCCACTGCGACGCGAGGCGTTCGGCGCGCGCCGGCCACTGCGGGTCGAGTGGGTAGGCCAGGTGCCACTGCGACGGCGCGATCCACCCGCCGCCCGTGGAGCGCAGCGCGGACGGGAGCCCATCGCGCATCCGGACCGCGGTGGTGACCCATCGGTCGACGGAGCCGCTGAGCAGCCACGCGCTGCCCTCGGTCGTCACGCGCCACTCACGGTCCACCGGACCGAGCAGTCCGGCGTCGAGGCCGATCGCGATGACGAGGTCGGCCGCCTCGGAATCGGCCACCGCTCCGGCATCGATCAGCCGGCGCCGGTCACCGGCACCGAGCGTTCCGGCTCCGATGCGTCCGAGTGGTGCCGGCTGCGTGAGCGAGAGGACGTCGGCGAGCGACGAGAGCGCGGTGAAGGCGCGTTCGGCGAGCTGCGCGTCGTCCTCGGACTCGCCCGCCACGAGAGGACGAGCGGAGGATGCGGGTCTCGGCAGGTCGCGCCACACCATCGCCACGCCCGCATACGGCGAACCGTCGGGCGAGACGAGTCCGAGGAGCAGCAACTCGTCACGCGCGTCGCCGGGAGGCACCGGCGAGCCCGAGTCGACGGCATCGTCCAGCGCCTCGACGAGCGGTCGCGACAAGAGGGGTGCCGCTTTGATCAGCGCGGCGGGGTCGAGCAGCGCTTCGGCAGCGTCGAAGAAGTCGTTCCAGGATGCCTGCGGCGAGACGTGACGGCGACGGAGGAGGTCGCTCAGGGCGTCGTCGTCGACCGCAGCGAGCCAGCTCGCAAGGGCACGGGCGTCGACGGGAGACACGTCACCGGCCCTTGTTGGCCCGGCCCCGTCGGATGAAGGTCATGATGAGCACCGTCAGCAGCAGGGCGAACGCGAGGGGAGGGGCGATCCACACGATGGCGCTGACCGTCGGCCAGGCGCCCGTCCCGAAGTCCTCCTGCTCCATGCCGGTGGCCGTGCCGATGATGATGGCGAAGAAGCAGACGATCGCCAGGATCAGCATCCCCAGCGACATGAACGCGAGGATGCGATCTATACGGCGGACCGGAAGGTCGTCGCTCGGGCTGCGGGTGCTCATCCGCATCAGCGTAGCGGTTCGTGGTGGTGCCGTAGTCTGGTTGTCGGGGTCCATACGGCCCCGGCATCCGTTCTGGCCGCGAAATGCGGTCCGTCACAGCGAGGTACGCACATGCCCACCGGCAAGGTCAGGTTCTACGACGACGAGAAGGGGTTCGGCTTCATCTCCTCCGATGACGGCCAGGACGTCTTCCTGCACGCCACGGCACTCCCGGCGGGCACCGAGTCGCTCAAGCCCGGCACGCGCCTGGAGTTCGGCGTGGCCGACGGAAAACGCGGTCTGCAGGCGCTGGCCGTGCGCGTGCTCGAGGCTCCCGTCAGCTTGAGCAAGCGCAACCGCAAGCCCGCGGACGACATGGCGATCATCGTCGAGGACCTCGTGAAGCTCCTCGACGGCATCGGAGCCGACCTCCGTCGCGGCCGTTACCCCAGCTCGGGTCACGGCAAGAAGATCGCCGCGGTGCTGCGCAAGGTCGCCGATGACCTCGACGCCTGAGACCGAGCCGGCCGCTGCCGACGAGCGCCTCGTCGCTGCGCACGACCTCGCGCTGGCCGCGCTCGCCGAGATCACGCCGGCCTCCACGGTCGGCGATCCAGTCGACTACGTGGTCGAGGCCGATGGTGTCGTCTCGCTTCGTTTCGCCAACCGCCTCCCCGGTTACCCCGGATGGCTGTGGACCGTGAGCGTCGCGGTCGTGCCCGACGCCGAGCCGAGCGTGCTCGAGGTCGAGCTGCTTCCCGCAGCGGGCGCGCTGCTGGCCCCCGAGTGGGTTCCCTGGGCCGTGCGCCTCGCCGACTACCAGGCGGCGCAGGCTGCCTCCGCTGAGGAGGACGGGGAAGACGACGCGGACGACCTCGACGACGATGCGGACGACCTCGATGACGATGCGGACGACCTCGACGACGAGTCCGACGAGTCCGACGACGAGGACGAGGACGACGCCGGTTTCGCGGACGGCAGCACCGCGGTCACCCACGCCGGCGACGTCGACGGGGTCGACATCGACGCTCTCGATGAGGCCGCCGACGACGACGACGATGAGGCTGACGACGAGGACGATTCCGACGAATCGGATGACTCCGACGACGACTCCGATTTCGGCGACGACGACGAGTCCGACCACGACGAGTCTCTCTGGGAACGCTGAGCGCTTCCCCGCCCGAACGAGAGAACGGATGCCGCGCGATGCGGCATCCGTTCTGTCGTTTCATGGGCGTTCAACCGCACTGCCGCGAGGGGCTCTGTGTGCACCACAGTGCCAGGGTCGGGCGGAGGGCGCCGGGGGACCGCAGGGTGCGGAACGCCTGGAGGCGGCTTCTGGCACCGGTGTCAACGACTGTCTGCCCACTGGGCCAGCGCCGTGATCGCACCGGCCAGACCGAGGCCGCGGTCGGTGAGGGCGTATGCCCGGGTGTTGTGCTTCAGTGGCAGACGTCGGAGGACCCCGGCGGCTTCGAGCTCCTTCAGGCGGGTCGCCAGGACGTTCGTCGGCACCCCGAGATCACGCTGTAGATCGCCATAACGCTGCGGCCCATCGAGCAGCCGCTCCACGATGAGAAGTGCCCATCGTGCGCCGACGACATCCAGCGCCTCCGCAAGCCCGCTCACGAAGCTCGATCGACGTCCGGCTTCATCCAGAAGGGCGAGTAGTGGTACCCGTCAGGGTCGTCGAACTGCCGCTGGTACATGAAGGGATAGTCGTCGGTGTCGCCGACGCGACCGCCCGCAGCGCGCGCTCGCTCGATGAGGGCATCGACCGCTTCGCGGCTGTCGAGGTCGAAGGAGACGGTCACCTTCGAGGGGGTGTCGGGGCCGCCGACGAGCTCGTCGACGCCGCCGACGCTTGCGTACATCTCGCGGCTGCCCAACATGACGTACTGCTCAGGTGCGATGGCGAAGCACGACACGTTGTCGTCGGACATCTCGGGGTTGAGGGTCCAACCGATCGCGGTGTAGAAGGCGGTGGCGCGTTCGACGTCGGCCACGGGACAGGTGATGAACAGACTCATACCGTGATGCTTGCAAAATGCAAGTGTCCCGTCAATGGCCCGGGTGACGGAGGTCCTACCCGGCGAGCCGAGTCCGTGCATGTCGTCTTCGCTCTGCAGCCGTGGCGGACGTGCCCCGAGGATGACGTCGCTGCGGGGTGCTCTGCGCCTCCCCAGGACGTCGCGGGAATGATGCTCGGGCTGGTCGTGCTCGGGGGAGGGTTGGTGCTGCTGCTCGTCGGCGCGCAGACGCGTCGACAGGAGTAGGTGCCCGAACGAGAGAACGGATGCCGCGCGGTGCGGCATCCGTTCTTCGTGTCATCGCGTGAGCGTGATCAGAGGCGCTCGATCGTGTAGTCGATGCACTTGATCAGCTGACGCACGTCGTCGGGCTCGATCGAGACGAACGTCGCGACGCGCAGCTGGTTGCGGCCGAGCTTGCGGTACGGCTCGGTGTCGACGATGCCGTTGCCGCGCAGGCTCTTGGCGACGGCGGCGGCGTCGACGCTGTCGTCGAAGTCGATCGTGACCACGACGGGCGAGCGGTCGGCGGGGTCGGCGACGAACGGGGTCGCGTGCTCCGAAGCATCGGCCCACTCGTACAGCGCCGACGACGACTCCGCCGTGCGGTCGGCGGCCCACTGCAGGCCTCCGTTGCTGTGGATCCACTCGAGCTGCTTGTCGAGCAGGTACAGCGTCGCGACGGCGGGCGTGTTGAGCGTCTGGTTCAGACGCGAGTTGTCGAGCGCATTCTTCAGGCTCAGGAACTCGGGGATGTACCGGCCCGACGCGGCGATGCGCTCGATGCGCTCGATCGCAGCGGGGGACACCGCAGCGAACCAGATGCCGCCGTCGGAACCGAGGTTCTTCTGCGGAGCGAAGTAGTAGACGTCGCACTGCGAGACCGAGAAGTCGATGCCGCCCGCCGCGCTGGTCGCGTCGATGACGGTCAGTGCGCCGGGGTCGCCCGCAACGCGTCGGACCGGAGCCGCGACACCCGTCGAGGTCTCGTTGTGCGGCCAGGCGTACACATCAATGCCCTCGACCACCTCGGCCGCGATGCTCGACCCCGGCTCGGCCTTGCGGATGTCGGGCGCCTGCAGCCACGGGGCGGATGCCGCGGTGCCGAACTTGCCGCCGAACTCGCCGAAGACGAGGTTCTGGCTGCGGTTCTCGATGAGGCCGAACGCAGCGGCATCCCAGAACGCCGTCGAACCGCCGTTGCCGAGGATGATCTCGTACCCGTTGGGCAGACGAAGCAGATCCGAGAGGCCGGACCGCACCTGTCCCACCAGGCTCTTCACCGGCGACTGCCGGTGCGAGGTGCCGAGCAGGATCGAGCCGGGACCCGACAGAGCAGCCACCTGCTCGGGACGGATCTTGGCAGGACCGCAGCCGAAGCGGCCGTCGCGGGGAAGGATGTCTCGAGGCAGGGTGACATGCGCCATGAGCCGATTCTAGGGGCGGGGCCGACGCTCGCCGTGCCAGTCGCGGAGGTAAGGGCAGCCTCGGGTGGCATCGTCAGCGGATAGGCTGGAGCCCTCCCGTCCACGCGCACGACAAGGGCTGTGATGACCGATCTCATCGACACGACAGAGATGTATCTGCGTACCATCCTCGAACTCGAGGAAGAGGCGATCGTCCCCCTGCGTGCACGCATCTCCGAGCGCCTCGGCCACTCCGGCCCCACGGTCTCGCAGACGATCGGTCGGATGGAGCGCGACGGTCTCGTCGTCGTCTCGGAGGACCGCTCGCTCGAGCTGACCGACAGCGGTCGGCAGAAGGCGGTCGACGTCATGCGCAAGCACCGTCTGGCCGAGCGACTGCTCAGCGACGTCATCGGTCTCGACTGGGCCTACGTCCACGAGGAGGCCTGCCGCTGGGAGCACGTGATGAGCGAGCTCGTCGAGCGACGCCTCATCGAGCTGCTGGGCCACCCCACCGAGTCGCCGTACGGCAACCCGATCCCGGGCCTCGATCAGCTCGGCGACGTGCCGGCACGCACGTTCGACGACGGTGTCGTCGGGCTCGTCCGCCTGCTCAACCAGACCGGCGGGCCCATCGAGGGCACCGTGCGCCGGCTCGCGGAGCCCGCCCAGGTCGACCCGGAACTGCTGCAGCAGCTGCGTGCCGCTGGTGTGGTGCCCGGCGGCGACGGCACGTTCCAGTTCTCCGAGGGGTACGTCCTGGTGCAGATGGATGGCGTCGACGAGGGTCTCGAGCTGCCCGTCGAGGTCGCCTCGCACATCTTCCTCACGCGTCGCGACTGAGTTCGTTCGCGCTTCGCGACTGAGTCCGATCGCGCTCCGCGAGCGAGCCTGAGCATCGGGTGGGGATGGGAACGACAGCGTGACTTATTCGTTACCTTCCGGTAGCCTCGAGAAGTCTTCAGGCGAGAAGCCCGCCCGAGACCGCTGCGTGGATTGCCTCTTCGGCTCGTCGTCCACGCGGTGACACCCGAACGACGCGTGCACCGACACGCAGTATCGACGAGCCAGCGCAGATCATCGCGCAGAGGCGCCGGAGGACTGATTTGGCTGAACTCAACGATTCGTCGGTAGACGTACCCGAGGTCGACACGACGAATCCCGACCGCACTGGTCGCGCTCTGCGTGGCCGCCGCTTCCCGATAGCGAAGAAGCAGTCCCGGGATGTCGCGACCGTCGAGAACCGCGCAGCGCGCCGTCGCCGCCGGGTCCACCCCGTCCGCAGCACCTTCACTGTCGCCGCCGTCGTCGGCCTCGTCGCGACCGTCGCCATCCCGGCTTTCGCCGCCGTTCGCGGCACCTCGGCCGACGCGATGACGCTGCAGCAGGTCGCCGCCGACAACGCGCAGTCGATCGTCGTGGCATCCGAGGTGGGTCCCGCATCCCTCGACCGCAGCGGCTTCACGGCGACCACGCCCGAAGAGATCAAGAAGAAGAAGGACGAGGAGGCTGCCGCGAAGGCCGCCGCCGAAGCTCTCGCCAACCGCATCTCGGCGCGCAGCTCGACCGCCTCGTCATCCTCTTCCTCGTACAACCAGCCCGTTCCGCTCGTCGCGCCGGGCTCGGGCCTCGTGCGTCGGCCGCTGATGTCGTTCAACAACTTCGGCACGCCCTACGCCGGTCACCGCGGCACCGACTACATGGCCGACCGCGGCACGCCGATCTACTCGGTCGCCGACGGCACCGTCGTCGCGTCGAGCGAGAGCGGGCCGGGCTGGGGCGTGTACGTCAAGGTCGCGCACAACATCAACGGCACGAACGTCACGAGCCTCTACGCCCACATGGACTGGGGCACCCGGGCCGTGCAGGTCGGCGACACCGTCTCGGCGGGTCAGCTGCTCGGCCAGGTCGGCGACACCGGACGGGCGTTCGGAACGCACCTGCACCTCGAGATCGTCATCGACGGCACGTACGTGAATGGCGAGTCCTGGCTCGTCGCCAACGCGGGCTGACGACACGCATCATTCGTTCACCTGCCGTCGACCTCGAGGGGTCGAGGGTGGGTTACCCTGAACGCGACGCTCGCGCACGCCGAGGGGGAGCCGATGGGACCAGTACCGGGCATTCGAACCGTGAATGCGATCGGTCGCTACGTCCTGCGGCATCGTGTGCACCACTGCGGCCTCGGCCGTGAATCAAGGCGCTGTCTTCACGACGGCGCCTTTTTTCGTGCTCGCACCCGTGCGGGACTCGCCCGCACGGCATGCGCGACGTCGGTCATCGAACATCCGCTGAAGCCGTCAGGGCAGTTCGTGAGGACAGGAAATGCGCACTCTGGTACTGAACGCCGGGTATGAGCCACTCGCTGTGGTGTCGTTCCGTCGAGCACTCCTCCTGGTGTTGAACGACAAGGCGACGATCGTCGAGCACGTCGTCCACGACCCCGTTCTCGGGATCGACGGGACGTACGAGCGTCCGGCGGTGATCGTCCTGACCCGGTACGTCCGCATCCCGAATGCGCGACGAGTGCCGGTGACGCGACGCGGCGTGCTCCGTCGTGATGCTCACCGATGCGCCTATTGCGGGAAGGCAGCATCGACGATCGACCACGTCATGCCCCGCTCGCGCGGGGGTAGCAACTCGTGGGAGAACCTCGTCGCCTGCTGCCTGCGGTGCAACAACATGAAGAGCGACCACACTCCGCAGGAGATGGGGTGGGAGCTGCGGTGGCTGCCGAAGCCGCCGCGCGGGCCGCAGTGGACCGTGCGCGGGACGGAGCGCACCGACCCCCGCTGGGAGCCGTACCTGTCGCTCGCGGCCTGATCGCGCCGCTGCTGCTCCCGCGGGCCGCGCGAGCGGAGTCGTGCGTCCGTCACCCTGGTTGGGCGTCCCTGCATAGACATCTGTCAATATAGACGTATGTCGATCCACGAGTCGAAAGCGGTACCTGCGAGCCGCCGCCTCTCGACCCTCGATCGATGGTTGCCGCTGTGGATCGGGTTGGCCATGGCGGGCGGCATCCTCCTCGGCCGGTTCGTTCCGGGTCTGTCCGAACTGCTTTCGCACCTCGAAGTCGGCGGGATATCGATTCCGATCGCGCTCGGACTGCTGGTCATGATGTACCCGGTTCTGGCGAAGGTCCGCTACGACAAGATCGTCGCCGTCGCCGGCGACACGAGGCTCCTCGTATCGTCGCTCGCGTTGAACTGGATCGCCGGGCCCGCACTGATGTTCGCCCTCGCCTGGGTCTTTCTACCTGACCTGCCCGAGTACCGGACGGGACTGATCATCGTCGGTCTCGCCCGCTGCATCGCCATGGTCGTGATCTGGAACGACCTCGCCTGCGGCGACCGGGAAGCGGCCGCCGTGCTCGTTGCGATCAACTCGCTCTTCCAGGTCGTCGCGTTCTCGATCCTCAGCTGGTTCTACCTCACCGTCCTCCCCGGGTGGCTCGGTCTCGACGGTCAGGGCTTCGACGTCTCGGTGTGGCAGATCGCGCTCAACGTGCTCGTGTTCCTCGGCGTGCCCCTGATCGCCGGGTTCGCATCCCGTCTCATCGGGGAACGCCGCAAGGGGCGGGCCTGGTACGAGGGGTCGTTCCTCCCCAGGATCGGGCCGTGGGCGCTGTACGGGCTGCTTTTCACGATCGTGCTGCTGTTCGCCCTTCAAGGGGAACAGGTCACCTCGCGGCCGCTGGATGTCGTGCGCATCGCACTGCCGCTGCTGGTGTACTTCGCCGTCATGTGGTTCGCCGGGCTCCTCACCGGCAAGACCCTCGGTCTCGGCTACGCCCGCTCGTCGACGCTCGCGTTCACTGCGGCCGGCAACAACTTCGAGCTGGCCATCGCGGTCGCGATCGGCACGTTCGGGGCGGCATCCGGGCAGGCCCTCGCGGGTGTCGTCGGACCGCTCATCGAGGTTCCCGTCCTCGTCGGCCTCGTCTACGTCTCACTCCGGGCTGCGCGCGCTTGGTTCCACACCGACCCGCACGCGATACCCGAACCTGCGCTGGAGAGGAGTCGATGATGGGCGCCACGATCACCACCGCAGACGCCTGCACCCCCTCCGCAACTCGCGCGATCGGGGATGACGCAGCGACCGCCATCGCGAACACACTGAAGGCGCTCTCGGATCCGCTGCGGCTGAGGATGCTCTCCGCGATCGCCACCGACGCGCGTGGGGAATCATGCGTCTGCGACCTCGCGGAATTGACCGATGTGTCTCAGCCCACCGTGTCGCACCACCTGAAGGTGCTCCGCGACACCGGGGTACTCGCCTCCGAGCGGCGCGGCACGTGGGTCTGGTACCGGATCGCGCCGGCCCTGCGCCCGGCCGTGACGACCCTGCTCGACTCGTTCGCGCCCGCGGCCGTCGCACCTGTCCGCGCCGAGCATTCCGGGCTCGAGAACATCGACGATGCGCTGACCCACCTGGCCGAAGCGCTCGGCCAGGAGTACCCGCAGCTCGACGGCAGCCTCGTGACGACGATCGTCCGGGAGTCCTACGCGTCCCTGGCCAGGAGCGCTCGGGGTAAGAGCCATCTGTCGGCCCTCACCGAGCGATTCTCCCGCCAGCGACTCGCCGACATCACCCGTGATCGCACGTATGGACAGCCGCAGGTTCTGTTCGTCTGCGTCGCGAACGCGGGCCGGTCGCAGCTCGCCGCCGCTCTGCTGAATCAGCGCTCCGGCGGCGCCGTCGTGGCGCGATCCGCCGGATCGACTCCGGCCATGGAGATCCACCCCCACGTGCAGCCCCTGCTCGATGAGCTCATCGTGGACGGTGTCGGGGAGCTGGGATACCCCAAGCCGCTGACCGATGATGCCGTCCGCGCCGCCGACGTCGTCATCACCATGGGATGCGGCGACGTCTGCCCCATCATCCCCGGCATCCGCTACGAGGACTGGCTCGTCGGTGACCCCGCCCTCGCCTCCGCGGAAGGCGTCGCCGCCATCCGCGATGACATCGCCCGACGTGTCGACGTCCTCCTCGCCACACTCGCCACCACCCGCTGACCGGAGCCACCATGACCGACACCCAGCCCTCCGTCCTCTTCGTCTGCGTCCACAACGCCGGCCGCTCCCAGATGGCCGCCGGATTCCTTCGCGACATCGCCGGTGACCGTATCGAGGTCCGCTCCGCCGGATCCATGCCCGCCGACCAGATCAACCCCGTGGCGGTGGAGGCGATGGCCGAGGTCGGCATCGACATCACCGCCGAACATCCGAAGGTCCTCACCACCGAGGCCGTGCAGGCGTCGGACGTCGTCATCACGATGGGATGCGGGGATGCCTGCCCGTTCTTCCCGGGCAAACGCTACGAGGACTGGAAGCTCGACGACCCCGCCGGCCAGGGCATCGACGCCGTTCGTCCGATCCGCGACGACATCCGCGAGCGGATCCGGCAGCTCGTGAGCGAACTCGTCTAGGCATTCGACTGCCGGCGAATGTCGGAAGTCGGTCGTATCTTCGATCTCGACGTTGATGGCGTAGAACATATGTTCTAGCCTTGATGAGTGAGGTCGATCATGCGCAATCCTGCTGCCGCCGAGGACGTGCAGCGACTGCGCGCGCAGATGGAGCGGATGCAGGGGCGCCGCCTCGACGCGCCGGTGCTGCCGACCCATCCGGCTCTGGCGGGGCTGCTGCCGGGCCGGGGACTGCGCCCGGGCGCGGCCTATTCTCTCGGCTCGTCGTCATCGTTGCTGTTCGCCCTGCTGGCCCAGCCCTCGCAGACCGGGTCGTGGTGCGGCGTGGTCGGGATGCCCGGCTTCGGGGCCGAGGCGGCGGAGCGCGCCGGGGTCGACCTCTCGCGCGTCGTGCTGATCCCCGATCCGGGGGCCCGCTGGCTCGCCGTCACCTCGACGATCGCCGACGTCCTTCCCATCGTCGCGGTGCGTCCGCCCGAGCGGGCGAAGGACTCCGACATCGCCAAGCTCGCCGGGCGACTGCGCGACCGCGGAACCGTGCTGCTCGTGCAGGGGCCGTGGCCGCAGACCGAGGCGATGCTCGACGTCACCGATCCGCGGTGGTCGGGGCTGGGCGATGGTGACGGCTACCTCAGCGACCGCGAGCTGACGGTGACCGTGTCGAGTCGGCGGTTCCCGGTGCCCCGGTCGGCGCGGATGCTGCTCCCGGCCCCCGACGGTGCGATCTCGGCCGCTCCGCAGGAGCGCGCTCTCGCGGGCGGCCCGTCGGTCGAGCCGATCCCGATGCGGCGGGCGGTCTGACATGGGCGAACCGGATTCGACGGCCCCGGTGCGCAGCCTCGTCGTGTGGGTGCCCGACTGGCCGGTCGTGGCGTTCGTGCGCGAGAGCGGCGGCGATGCGGATGCGCCGATCGCGGTGTTCGACAAGGGCGTGGTCATCGCGTGCTCGGCGGCGGCGCGCGCCGACGGCGTCGCGCGAGGGCAGCGTCGACGGGATGCGCAGGCGCGGTGTCCCGCGCTGCAGGTGGCCGATGCGGATGCGGTGCGCGATCACCGGGAGTTCGCCCCGATCGTCGCACGCCTCGAAGAGATGGCGCCGGGTGTGCAGGTACTCGAGGCGGGACTCTGCGCGCTGCGCGTGCGGGGGCCGGCGCGCTTCTACGGCGGCGAGACCGAGGCGGCCGGTGCTCTGCTGGCGGCGGTGGCTGAGGGCGACCTCGATGTGCGGGCGGGCGTCGCCGACGGGCCGTTCACGGCGCAGCAGGCGGCGCGGATGAGCACCCGCGCCGACCGGCCCATCCGTGTGGTCGAGGCCGGTCGATCGGCCGAGTTCCTCGCGCCGCTGACGATCGCCGTGCTCGACGACGACTCCGTCGACCTGTTCGCCCGGCTCGGGGTGCAGACCCTCGGCGACCTCGCCGCGATCGAACCCGAGCGACTGGTCGAGCGGTTCGGCCCCCGCGGCGCCCGACTGCACGGCCTCGCCGCCGGCGCCGACTCGCGGCCGGTGGTCCCGCGGACCCCGCCCCCCGAGCTGCACCGCGAGGTCTCGTTCGAGCCCCCGCTCGACCTCGCCGATCAGGTCGCGTTCGGGATGAGGGTCGCGGCGGAGGAGTTCATCGCCGGGCTCGGAGCCGTCGACCTCGTGTGCACCGAGCTGCGCGTCATCCTCACCGGCGACCGCGGCGAGACGAGCAACCGCGTCTGGCTCCACCCCGGCACGTTCGACGCCGCCGCCGTGGTCGACCGGGTGCGATGGCAGCTGGCCGAGAGCGGCAAGCTCACCAGCGGGGTCGCGCGGGTCAAGATCGAGCCCGAAGCGGTGGATGCGGCATCCCATCACGCCGTCTCGCTGTTCGGCTCCGGTCCCGAGCAGCGGGTGCATCATGCCCTGTCGCGCGTGCAGGCGATGCTCGGGCACACGGGAGTCGTGACCCCGGTCGTGGGCGGTGGGCGCTGGCTCGCCGAACGGCAGGTGCTCGTGCCGTGGGGAGACCGGCCGGTGACGAGTTCGCGCGAACGGCCCTGGCCGGGGAGCCTGCCCGACCCGTTGCCCACGACGGTCTTCGAGCGGGCGCTGCCGCTGGCGGTCGTCGACCGCGAGGGCGACATGGTGGCCGTCGACGGGCGGGGCGAGCTCACGGCGATGCCGGCGGCACTGGTCTCATCGACCGGGTCGCGCGGCATCCGCTCGTGGGCGGGCCCCTGGCCGGTGATCGAGCGGGAATGGGATGCCGCGCGGGTGCGACGCGCACACCGTTTCCAGATGGTCGACGCCACCCAGACCGCGTGGCTGCTCGTGTGCGACGGCGGCGAATGGTCGGTCGAGGGGCGGTACGACTGATGGGCTTCAACAACCCCTCCGTGCCGTGGTCCGAGATGGAACGGCTGCTCAGCGGCAACCGTGCGCCGAGCGCGCCGCCGGGGGCCGACGGCGGCGACAGTCCGGCGTGGTCGCGCAAGCGGGGCAAGTACTCGGCGCCGAGCATCGAGCGTCCAGGCGACGCCGTGCCGTACGCCGAGCTGCACGCGCACACGTCGTACTCGTTCCTCGACGGGGCCTCGTCGCCCGAAGAGCTGGCCGAAGAGGCCGAGCGGCTGGGGCTGCACGCCTTGGCCGTCACCGACCACGACGGCTTCTACGGCATCGTCCGTTTCGCCGAGGCCGCCGAGCAGCTGGCCGTGAAGACGGTGTTCGGCGCCGAGCTCTCGCTCGACCTGCCGCAGCGCGTCGGGGCGGCCCGCAACGAGGCCGACCCGCCGGGGGAGCACCTGCTCGTGCTCGCGCGCGGCGAGGAGGGGTACCACCGGCTGGCCCGTGCGCTCACGCAGGGTCAGCTCGCGGGAGCGGAGAAGGGCAAGCCCCGCTACCGGCTCGACGACCTGGCCGATATCGCCGGCGGCGAATGGAGCATCCTCACCGGATGCCGCAAGGGCGCGGTGCGCCGCGCGCTCATCGAGCGGGGACCGGATGCCGCAGCCGCCGAGCTCGACGCGCTCGTCGACCGGTTCGGGCGTGACGCCGTCGAGGTCGAGCTGATGGATCACGGCGAGCCGCTGGATTCGCGGCACAACGACATCCTCGCCGGCCTCGCTCGTGAACGGGGACTGCCGATCCTCGCGACGAACAACGTGCACTACGCCGTTCCCGAGCGGGCGCACCTCGCCGCTGCGATCGCCGCGGTACGGGCCAATCGCGGGCTCGACGAGCTCGACGGGTGGTTGCCCTCGCACGCGGGGGCGCATCTGCGATCGGGGGCGGAGATGACCCGGCGCTTCCGCCGGTTCCCGGGAGCCGTGGCGCGCACCGTCGATCTCGCCGACGAGCTCGCCTTCCCGCTGCGGCGGGCCAAGCCCGCACTGCCGAAGCTTCCTGTCCCCGAGGGACATACGCCGATGTCGTGGCTGCGTCAGATCGTGTGGGAGGCGGTGCCGCGCAAGTATCCGAACCTGCCCCCCGAAGACCGCGACCGCATCGAACGCGAGCTGGCGGTCATCGAACAGAAGGACTTCCCCGGCTACTTCCTCATCGTGTACGGCATCGTGCAAGAGGCGCGGCGGCGCGGCATCCTGTGCCAGGGGCGCGGCTCGGCGGCGAACAGCGCCGTCTGCTACCTGCTCGACATCACCGCGATCGACTCGATCTACTACCGGCTGCCGTTCGAGCGCTTCCTCTCGGCCCTGCGCGAGGAGGAGCCCGACATCGACGTCGACTTCGATTCCGACCGGCGCGAGGAGATCATCCAGTGGGTCTACTCCACCTACGGGCGCGAGCGGGCGGCGCAGGTGGCGAACGTCATTCAGTACCGGCCGAAGAACGCCGTGCGCGACATGGCGAAGGCGCTCGGACACTCGCCGGGTCAGCAGGATGCCTGGTCGAAACAGGTCGAGCGGTGGGGCGCGACCCTCGACACCGGTCCCGACCACGACATCCCCGAGCGGGTGCTCGCTTATGCCGCTGAGTTGTTGAAGGCGCCCCGGCACCTGGGCATCCACTCGGGTGGCATGGTGCTGACCGACCGGCCCGTCGGCGAGGTCGTGCCGATCGAGCACGCCCGGATGGAGAACCGCACCGTCATCCAGTGGGACAAGGACGACGCCGCCTGGATGGGGCTGGTGAAGTTCGACCTGCTGGGCCTCGGGATGCTCGCCGCGCTGCAGTACTGCTTCGACCTCATCGAGGGGGCGACGGGGGAGAAGTTCGAACTCTCGACGCTGCCGAAAGAAGAGGCCGCCGTCTACGACATGCTGTGCCGGGCCGACTCGATCGGGGTGTTCCAGGTCGAGTCCCGCGCGCAGATGGGTCTGCTGCCGCGCCTGCAGCCGCGGCGGTTCTACGACCTCGTGATCGAGATCGCGCTCATCCGACCCGGTCCCATCCAAGGCGGCGCCGTGCACCCGTACGTGCGGCGCAAGCTCGGGTATGAGAAGGCCACGTACCCGCACGAGAAGCTACGGCCGGTGCTCGAACGCACCCTCGGGGTGCCGGTCTTCCAGGAGCAGCTCATGCAGATGGGCATGGTCATCGGCGGGCTGTCGGGTGAGGACGCCGATCTGCTGCGCCGCGCGATGGGCTCGAAGCGCGGCGTCGAGCGCATCGACTCGCTCAAGCAGAAGCTCTACGACGGCATGGCCGAGAACGGCCTCGTGGGGAGTGCCGCCGACGACATCTATGCCAAGATCCAGGCGTTCGCGAACTTCGGTTTCGCCGAGAGCCACTCGCTGTCGTTCGGGCTGCTCGTCTACGCGAGCTCGTGGATCAAGCTGCACTATCCGGCGGCGTTCCTCGCGGGGCTCCTGCGCGCCCAGCCGATGGGCTTCTACTCGCCCGCGACGCTGGCGGCCGACGCCCGCCGTCACGGGGTCGAAGTACGGCGCCCCGACCTGCAGCTCTCGGGGGTCGAAGCCATCCTCGAACCCGTGTCGGAGGGAGGGCGGGCCGCGCCGACGGGGCGCGACAGCTGCCTCGGCGAGCAGCCGCCCGTGCCGGTCTTCGACATCAACGCCCCCGACGAATCGGCTGCGCATCGACGCGACGGCGGTGTCGCCGTGCGGCTGGGGCTGGCCGCCGTCACCGGCATCGGCAAGAAGTTCGCCGAGCGGATCGTCGCCGAGCGCGAGGCATCCGGTCCGTATCTCGACATGCGCGACCTGGTGCGCCGCACCGGTGCCGACACGACGCAGCTCGAAGCGCTCGCCACCGCCGGGGCCCTGGAGTGCTTCGGACACACCCGTCGCGAGGCGATCTGGCTGGCGGGGTCGGCCGCGCAGGATCGCATCGAGTACCTCCCCGATTCGCTCATAGCCGTGCAGCCGCCGCTGTTCACCGATCAGTCGAGCTACGACGTGCTGGCCTCCGACCTGTGGGCCACGGGCATCTCGCCCGACGACCACCCGATGACGCACTACCGATCGCAGCTCGATGCGCGCGGCGTGCTCACCGCGAACGATCTGCGCGCCCACGAGTCGGGACGCCGTGTCGAGATTGCCGGGCTCGTCACCCACCGGCAGCGGCCGGCGACGGCATCCGGCATCACCTTCCTCAACCTCGAGGACGAGCATGGGCTGATGAACGTCATCTGCTCGACGGGCATGTGGCACCGCTACCGGCGGGTCGTGCGCGACAGTCCGGCGCTGATCGTCCGCGGCATCCTCGAGCGGTCGAACGAGGGCGTCGTGAACATCCTCGCCGACGCGTTCGAAGACCTCCGGGTGGGGGTGCGGCACCAGTCGCGAGACTTCCGGTGACGCCTCCCGTCGCTGCGTCGACCCGACGCTGAGCCTCCCGTCGCGGGGTCGACCCGACGCGAAACGTCGCTATGCGCGACGCGAGGCAGCCATTCCCGTCGGCTCGCGCGTCAGATCGACGCGGAGCCTCTCGTCGCTGCGTCGACCCGACGCTGAGCCTCTCGTCGCTGCGTCGATCCGACGCGAAACGTCGCTATGCGCGACGCGAGGCAGCCATTTGCGTCGGTTCACGCGCAAGATCGACGCGGAGCCTCGCGCCGGGTCGCGCGTCAGGTGGGCGTGAAGCCTCTCGTCGCGGGGTCGACCCGACGCGGAACGTCGCTATGCGCGATGGGAGGCAGCCATCCGCGTCGGCTCGCGCGTCCGGTGGACGTGGAGCCTCCCGTCGCTGCGTCGACCCGACGCGAAACGTCGCTGTGCGCGGACGCGAGGCAGCCATTCGCGTCGGCTCGCGCGTCAGATCGACGCGGAGCCTCGCGTCGGGTCGCGCGTCAGGTGGACGTGAAGCCTCCCGTCGCGGCGTCGAGCCGACGCGAAACGTCGCTATGCGCGATGGGAGGCAGCCATTCGCGTCGGGTCGCGCGTTAGATCGACGCGTCAGATCGACGCGGAGCCTCCGTCGGGTCGCGCGTCAGGGGGCAGACGTCAGCACCGCCCACGCCTGTGGGGGGAGGATGGCGTCGGTGCCGCGCAGGTCGGCTGCGCCGGCGAGCACCTGCACGGCGTCGGCGATCGGAATCGTCACGGGCTCATCGGCCAGGTTGAGGGCCGTGACGACGGCATCCGTTGCCGTGGCGGTCCGCAGCACCATCGCGGTGTTGCCGATGTGGATGACGTCGGTGTGTGCACGGTGCAGCCACGGATGCTGCCGGCGCACGGCGATGAGCTGCTGATGCGTCCGGAGGATGTGCTGCGCGCTCGCCGACAGCGACTCGGGAGCGGGAGGCGCCTCCCCGAACTCAGGGCGCACCGCGTCGTCACCGCCGACACGCTCCTCCTTGACCGCTTCGTAACCGTACTCATCGCCCGCGTACACCGACGGCACGCCCGCCACCGTGAACAGCACCGCCAGAGCGTGCGGCACCAGCTCGGGGCCGACCGCCGAAGCGATCCGCGTGACGTCGTGATTTCCGACGAAGGTCTGCGGCGCGAACACCGGCAGCAGCTCGTTGTTCCGCTCGATCGCGTGCTTCAGCTCGAACAGGTTGCGGTCAGCGATGCCGTGCCAGATGCCCTGCCACAGCTCGTACTGCGTGAGCGAGTCCATCGTCGACTCCTCGACGATCCGAGGGGCATCGCCGTGGATGACCTCGCCGAGGAACCATGCCTCGGGGTATTCGGCGCGAACCCGCGGCAGCACCCGCGCCCAGAAGGCGGGCGGCACGGCATAGGCGGCATCCAAGCGCCATCCATCGATGCCGCGGCCCAGCCAGTGCGTCATGACGTCGACGACGAGGTCGGCGACGGCGGGGGAGTCGTGATTCAGCGCGACGAGGGCGTCGTGCCCCTCGAAGACGTCGGCGTCGACCGGTTTACCGGGCTGCCAGCCGTCCCAGCGGACTCGGAAGAGCTCCGCGGTGTCGGCATCCGGTCCCCGCTCCTCGAGAGCCCGGAACGCGGGGTGTCGACGGCCGACATGGTTGAAGACGCCGTCGAGCAGCACCCGGATGCCGCGGTCGCGGGCCGCCGCGATGAGCCGGTCGAGGTCGTCGTCGTTCCCGAGTCGCGGGTCGATGCGGAAGTAGTCGGTCGTGTCGTAGCCGTGCGTGCTCGACGCGAACACCGGCCCCAGCAGCAGGCCGTTCAGCCCGAGGTCCACGAGGTGGTCGAGCCAGCCCTCGATCCGCGGCAGGCGGTGCGCGACGGCGCCGTCGCGCTCGTCGTCGGTGGGGCGGATCGGCGCGCCGGTGAACCCCAGCGGGTACACGTGCCACCACAGGACGGTCTCGGGCCAGCTGCTCATCCCTGCAGTCAACACGACCGCCGCGGAAAGGCGGAACGGCGTGCGAGACGCGGCGATCGGGCCTAGGGTGCGGTGGAATCCGCGGGTGGCCGTTCCATCAGCCGCCAGGCCGTTCCATCAGTCGCCAGGTACCGCCGGTCAGTGGCAGGGCGGTGACGACCGTATAGACGACCGCGACGATGCCGAACGACACGAACAGGCCCAGGCCGTCCGCGGCGACGCCGCCGAGGAGGGCCCCGAGCGGAACGCCCGCCCAGGTACCGGCGTTGAGCAGGCCGAACACCCGCCCGCGCATCGAGAGCGGGACCCGCTCGAGCTGGACTGCGCCGAGGATCGGGTTCAGCGCACCGGCCGCGAACCCCGAGACGGCCACCGCAGCGACGAGCACAGGGAACGGCGCCCCGAGGGCGAAGACGGCGCTAGAGGGGCCGCCGGCGATGGTGAAGCACAGGGCGAAGGTCAGGCGGCGCGGCATCCGATGGGCGATGAAGCCGAAGCCGACGTTCCCGACCAGGGCGCAACCGGCCGTGACGGCGACGATGACGGCGAGATCGGCGGCGCCGCCCAGCTCGGCGTCCGCATACAGCGGGAGGAACGCGCTGCTGCGGGCCGCATCCAGAAGGTTCGTGACCAGCACGAGGCCGATGATCAGGCGCATGAGGGGATCGCGCACGACGAAGCGCAGCCCGTCGCGCAGCTCGCGCCAGTACGAGGAACGCGCAACTGCCGCCTCCGGCTCGTCGTCGGCGGGTCGGGCTGCGGTGGCGGGAACCATCCAGCGGGTGACGGTCGCCGAGACGAAGAACGCCCCCGCATTCGCGAGGAGCGCCACCATCGGGCCGAGGAGCGCGACGAGCACCCCGGCGACGGAGGCGCCGATGAGCCTCGAGAGGCGCTCCGACCCGTCGAGTAGGCCGACGCTTCGCTCGATGCGGATGTGCGCCGCCTCGGTGAGCTCGGGCAGCATCACGCGGCGCGCGATCTGACCCGGGGTGTCGAGCACGCCGCTCGCGAAGACCAGCAGCAGCAGGGCCCAGAGGGGGAGTCCCACCGTCAGGGCGAGCGCCGGGATCGCGAGCACCGTGACGCCGCTGATGACATCGGCGATGATGGCGGTTCGGCGCCCGCCGATGCGGTCGATGATCACACCGCCGAACACGCCGCCCACGATCACGGGAGCGGTCGCGGCGAATGCGGCCAGACCGACCTCGATGCCGGACCCGCCGGCGCCCAGAACATAGAACGGGACGGCGAAGGCCGTGATGACGTTGCCGGTCTGCGAAATCGCGTGCGCTGACAGGAGGGCGTACAGAGCCCGGGATGCTGCGCGCCGCGGCGTCGCGCCCGTCGCGCGGGCCGAGGAGCCGGTCGCCGTCACGGTCGGCGGTACGCCTGGTAGACGAGCGTGACCGGTGCCGTGTCGTCGTCCTCGTCGTGCTGCGCGCTGGTCTCCTCCCAGCGCTGCACGAGGGATTCGAGGTCGGACCGCATCGCGGCGAGCTCGTTCGCCGTCAGCCGCAGCGTGCGGTCGCCGGTCGTTCCCGCCGCCACCCACTCGGTCGGAAGGGCGGGCATGGCATCGATGTACTCGCTGTAGCGCGCCGCGTAGATCTGCGCGATCGACTTCTCGAGCGCCGACGAGGCCGCCCGGTGCGCCGGATCGGCGAGATGCTCGACCGGCTCCCAGGTCGTCAGCGCGGATGCGGCCTGCCACCACCTCTCGCGCTGGTCTGCGCTGCGCGGCTCGGCGGGCTCGATGAGGTCGATCGATGCGAGCTTGCTGAGGTGATAGCTGATCGTGCCCGGCGCCTCGTCGACGACATCACCGAGCTGGGCGGCGGTCTGCGGGCCGTTCTCACGAAGGATGCCGAGCAGCCGCAGCCGTGTCGGATGCGCGAGCACGCGCATCGCTGCCGCGGTCTCGAGCCGGGAAGCGGATCGCTCGTCGGAGGTCATGCCCCAACGGTAGATGCACAAGAAGCATTGCGCAACAACTCTTGTGTACCGCTAGCAAAACCGCGACCTGTGAGCCACAGGCCGGTCAGTCGAGGACGCTCCGCACGACGCGGGCGGGCGAGCCGACGGCGACGGATGCCGCGGGCACATCCTTCGTCACGACGGAACCGGCTCCGATCACGGCGTCGTCGCCGATGGTCACACCGGGCAGCACGGTGACGTTCGCCCCGAGCCATACGTTGCGGCCGAGGACGACCGGCGCCGGGATGAGGTCGCCACGGCGGCTCGGATGGATGTCGTGCTGCAGCGTGGCGATGACGGCATTGTGCCCGATGAGGCAGTCGTCTCCGATGGTGATGCCGCCCTGGTCCTGGAAACGGCATCCGGAGTTGATGAACACCCGGCGGCCGAGGCGGATGTTGCGCCCGAAGTCGGCGGTGAAGGGTGGGAAGAGCGTCATCGTCTCATCGACGGCTCGCCCGGTGAGCTGCGCGAGGAGCGATCGCACCCGGTCGGGTTCGACGTACCCGCCGTTGAGCTCTCCGGCGATGCGCAGCGCCCGCTGGCTCGTTTCGTGCATCGCCGCGTGCAGCGGCGATCCGGCCGCAATGGTCTCTCCGGCGTCGAGTGCGGCGAGGAGCGCGTCGAGGCTCACGAGACGCTCGTCGTCGTCGCCGACCAGCTGGCCAGCATCTGCAGGCGCTCGGCGGTGGGCGAGCCGGGTTCGGCGGTGTAGACGAGCAGCGCCAGGCCGTCCTCGGCGGTGACCGACAGCTCCTCGTAGGCGAGGGTGAGCTCGCCCACGACCGGGTGGTGGAACCGTTTCGTGCCACTGCCGTGCGTGCGGACGTCGTGCGCCGACCACAGCCGCGCGAAGGTCTCGCTGCGGGTGGTCAGTTCGCCGACGAGGTCTTGCATCGCCCGGTCGTGGGGGTCTCGGCCCGCTTCGGCGCGCATGATGCCGACGCACATCTGCGCGAACAGTTCCCAGTCGGGGTAGAAGTCGCGTGAGGCGGGGTCGAGGAACTGGAACCGCGCGAGGTTGGGAACCCGCCCGCCGGTGCCGATGACGGGCGAGTAGAACGCGGCGCCGAGCGCGTTGGTCGCGACGAGGTTCTGGTGCCGGTCGCGCACGAACGCGGGGCCACCGGTGATCGCGTCGAGGGTGCGCTGCAGGCCGGGCCGCGGCGGCAGCTGCGGCGTGGCGCGTCGTCGGGGACGGCCCGAGGTCGGTGTGCCGTCGGCGGCGCGGGCCAGGTCGAGAAGGTGCATCCGCTCGGTCTCGTCGAGCATCAGCGCACGGGCGAGCGACTCGAGCACGCCGGCCGACGCGCCGGCGATGTCTCCCCGCTCCAGCTTGGCGTAGTACTCGACGCTGACATCGGCCAGCATCGCGACCTCAGCGCGCCGCAGCCCGCTCACGCGGCGGTTCACGCCGGCCGGCAGGCCCACGTCGGCGGGCGAGAGCCGTGCCCGCCGGGTCATGAGGAACTCGCGCACCTCGGCCTTGTTGTTCATACCGATCACGGTACGGCGCGCGCCACGGGTGAGGCACTCCCTGTCGGTACACCTCTTGCCGGGTTCTGGTCGTGCGGCCGCATCCCGCGTTCACTGGTGCACATCCCGCTCCCCGACCCGGAAGGTCCCTCTCATGGACCTCATCCCCACGCCCCCGACGGTGAAGAACCCGACCGAGTGGTTCACCGGCGACGTCTGGCTCGACCCGGTCGCCGCACCACGGCACGACGAGCAGCGGATGAACGCAGGCCTCGTGCGATTCGCTCCCGGAGCGCGGACCGCGTGGCATTCGCACCCGCTCGGTCAGACCCTGCGGATCGTCGAGGGCACGGCGCTCGTGCAGGCTCGCGGCGGAGCCGTCGTCGAGGTCCACGCCGGTCAGACCGTCTACAGCCCTCCCGGCGAGGAGCACTGGCACGGCGCGGCGCGCGACAGCTTCATGACGCACCTCGCCCTCTGGGAGACGCCGGTCGGCGGCGAGAGCGCGCAGTGGGGCGCGCACGTCACCGACGAGGAGTACCGGGCACGATGACGGAGTCGTCGCTCGTGCGTGCCGATCTCACCGCTCGGCGCTGACCACACCGAGCTCGTACGCCCGGATGACCGCCTGTACGCGGTTCGCCAGGTCGAGCTTCACGAGGATCCGGCCGAAGTGGGCCTTCACCGTCGACTCGCTCAGGTGCAGGGCCGCTGCGATCTCCGCGTTCGTCAGCCCCTGCCCGACGCACCGGAACACCTCCCGTTCCCGCGGCGACAGCGCGTCGAGGGCCTCGGATACCGGAGCGTCCGGGCGTGCTAGATGGGGCATCGCGATGTCGATGAGCTTCGCGGTGATCCGCGGAGACACCACCGCGTCGCCCGTCGTGACGGCCCGCACTGCGGCGACGAGCTCGTCGGGGCGGGTGTTCTTCAGCAGGAAGCCGGCCGCTCCCGCGCGCAGCGCACCGAAGGCGAACTCGTCGAGGTCGTACGTCGTCAGCACGAGGATGCGGGTGCCCGGCAGCGCTGCGGTGAGCTGACGCGTCGCCGCGATTCCATCGACCCCCGGCATCCGCACGTCCATCAGGACGACGTCGGGCCGCAGGCGGTGCGCGGCTCTTACGGCCTCGGCACCGTCGGACGCCTCGCCGACCACGACGATGTCGGGCTGCGCCTCGAGCACGAGCCGCAGCCCGTACCGGATCAGCTCCTGGTCGTCGACGAGCAGCACGGCGATGCGGCCCTCGTGCGTGCCGGGCTGGCTCATCGTTCCTCCGTCGAGAGGCGGACGAACACCCGCCAGCCGCCCCCGGCGACCGGTCCCGCCTCCACCGACCCATCGTAGAAGGCGGCCCGTTCGCGGATGCCGACGAGCCCGCGCCCGGGGGCCGTGGCCGCGGTAGCCGGCGACGACACGTCCTTCACGAGAATCGTCACCTGGGACCGCTCGAAGACCAGGCGCACGAGCACGTCGCGAACGTCGCGGCCGTGCCGCAGAACGTTCGTCAGCGCCTCCTGCACGATCCGGTAGATCGTCAGACTCACCGCCGCACCCTCGGACACGGTGCCGGTCTGTTCCAGCCGAACCGGGATGCCGGCTGAGCGGAACTCCTCGACGAGCGCCGGGATCCGCTCCACCCGTGGCATCTCGGTCGGAGGCGGCGCATCGCTCTCGTCGCGCACCGCGGTCAGCAGTCTCCGCACCTCGCCGAGGGTCCGCCGGCCGGTCTCGCTCACGCGACCGATCGCGCGGTGCGCCTCGTCGGGGCGGGCGTCGACCGAGGCCTGGGCGCCGTCGGCGAGAGCGACCATCACCGCGAGGCTGTGCGCGATGACGTCGTGCATCTCGCGGGCGATGCGTTCGCGCTCAGCCGCCGCCGCGATGCTCGCCTCCTGATCGCGCTCGCGCCGCAGGTGCTCGGCCCGCTCCGCGAGCACCGCGGCCTGCCGCCGCCCGTGTCCGGCGTTGATGCCGAGCAGGGTGGCGATGAGGCATGCGGCGATGACCACGACGGCGATGCTCGCCCAGTCGATCGCCCAGGCTGCGGCATCCTCCCGTCGGGCCAGGCCGAGCAGCGGCGGACCGTAGCGCACCCGCAGCGCGAGCACGAACGACGCCACGATCGCTCCGGCGGTCGCCCACCCGAACCAAAGCCATGCGCGGCGTGCCTCGTCGAGACCGGAGCGGTAGAGCGCGACCACCACGAGCAGGAACTCGGCCCCGGTTCCCACGGCGAACGACAGCGGCATCAATGCGACGACGGCGCCGAAACCGATCGTCGGATGCTGCCGCGAGATGACGATCGCGGCGACCCCGGCGAGACCCAGCAGCACGATCGGCCACAGGGGAGTGGCGATCGTCGATTCGACCGACAGGTACCCGAGGAACGCCGCCACGAGCAGGTAGGAGGTGAGGGTGACGGCATCCGCCACGTCTCGTCGTCGCCGGGACGGGCTCACGCGTCCCTCATCCGTAGCGCCACTGCGCCGATCACCAGTGCCCCCGCAGCCCAGACCGCCGCGATCAGCCAGCCTGCTCCGACGCTCATGTGCCCGCTCCACACATCGAGGAACGGCCCGCCCTCGATACCGACCCGGCCCATGGCGTCGCCGGCATTGCCGAGCAGGCCGAGACGGATGACGCGGGAGAGCAGGCCGAACGGCAGCAGCGAGCTGAGCACCGGCAGCAGCAGTGTCGCGGCGAAGACGACGATCGATCCGGTGGTCGTCGAACGGACGAGGGCTGTCACGCCGAGTCCGAACACCGCGCAGAAGCCGAGGTAGACGGCCGAGCCTACGAGGGCGAGCAAGACTCCCGGTGCGGTGAGGGGCGCGCCCAGACCGAAGCCGTCGTAGATCGGATTCGTCACCGCCCACGCCCCGAACACCGTGACCAGGGCCACCGCGGTGACGGTCGCGAAGGTGACGAGCGTCTTGGCTGCCAGCATCCGCACCCGATGCGGCACCGCCGTGAGCGTCGTCTGCATGGCGCCGGAGGAGTACTCGGCGCCGATCGTCATGACGCCGAAGATACCGGCGATGATCTGTCCGAGCACGACGGTCGGGACCGTCACGTCGGCCATCGTGCGTTCGATGGACGGAACCGAGGGCACGCCGGATGATTCGAGCGTCAGGCCGAGGAAGAGGCTGCCGCCGATTCCGACGGCGAGGATGCCGACCAGTGCGAGAACGGATGACGGCAGGCTCAGGGCCTTGATCCACTCGGAGTGCACCACGGCGGCGAAGGGCGGGCGCTGGGTGCGGGCGTCAGCGCGGTGCGCTTTGGCGGTGAGGGCCATCAGTCGTCCTTCTGGTTTCGGGTCGGTGCGGAGGGGTACTCGGTCGACTGCGCGGTGAGGGCGAGGTAGGCGTCTTCGAGCGAGCCCGACACCGACGTCACCTCGTAGAGCACCACTTCGGCGGCGCCGGCGATGCGCGCGACCTCTTCGGCCCGAAGGTCGGTGATGTCGAGTGCGCCGTCTTCGCGCGCGATGACGGTCACTCCGGGCCGTGCGACCGCCGCGATGAGCCGCTCGGTGTCATGTGTGCGCACCCGGACGACCGGCTGCGTCGCGCCCGCGATGACCTCGCTCATCGGCCCGTCGGCGATGATCGCGCCGCGACCGATGACGATCAGGTGGTCGGCAGTCTGGGCCATCTCGCTCATGACGTGCGAGGAGAGCAGCACCGTGCGGCCCTCGGCGGCGAGCTCGCGCAGCAGGCGACGTATCCACAGGATGCCGTCGGGGTCGAGTCCGTTGATGGGCTCGTCGAGGATGATCGTCTGCGGGTCGCCGAGGAGGGCCGCGGCGATGCCGAGCCGCTGCCCCATGCCGAGCGAGAAGCCACCGACCCGCTTGTTCGCCACGGAGTCGATGCCGGTTCGC
The DNA here is from genome assembly GCF_049707515.1 of Microbacterium arborescens. GTDB lineage: Bacteria > Actinomycetota > Actinomycetes > Actinomycetales > Microbacteriaceae > Microbacterium > Microbacterium arborescens_B. The sequence goes on from NZ_JBNAFI010000001.1 coordinate 768,193, forward strand.
TCCATGACCTCCCGCACGCGCGGCGCGCCGATCCGGTGCGTCGCCGCGATGGCGAGCAGGTGCTTGTAGGCGGTGCGGCGCTTGTGCGCGGCGCGCGCGTCGAGGAGGACCCCGACCTCGCGGAGCGGCGCGGGCAGGTCGCGGTATGCGCGGCCGTTGACCTCGGCCGTGCCGGATGTCGGTTTGTCGAGCCCCACGATCATGCGCATGGTGGTCGACTTTCCGGCGCCGTTCGGGCCGAGGAAGCCCGTCACCCGGCCCGGCTCGACGGCGAAGTCGAGGCCGTCGACCGCGACCTTCTGCCCGTACCGTTTCGATAGCGATCGAACGCGAATCATGTGTCACCTTTCGTCCCCATCGACGCTACGAAGGGGCGCGAACTGCCACATCGGACTGCGGTTCGGATCTCGGGGTGCGACCAGTACCTGGGTCTACAGCGACCCGAGCTGCATCGCGCGCTCGAGGGTCAGTTCTGCGAGCTGAGCCACTCCGCGAAGGTGGCGGTGCCCCGTTCGGTGTTGGCGTGTCCACGCAGCCGGCCCGACGCCATCGCGCGGCCGAACGACCCAGGAAGACGCATCTCGATCGTGGTACGGCGCTCGCCGCGGGCATCCAGCAGCGCCCGCACCATGTCGATCAGCAGCTCGTCGCGGGGACCGGTCAGGTCGCGCGCGCGGCCCCGCGGTCTGCCCTCCGCGAGGGTGAGGAGATGCTCGGCCACCTCGCGGGCCGCGACCGGACGTAGACGCGCAGCCGGCACGACCGTGATCGGCCCCATCTTCCCGCGCACGAGCGTCTGCTCGGCGAACTCGTGGAACTGCGCCGCACGCAGGATCGTGTGCGGCAGGGAGCCCCGTTCCACCGCACGCTCGTGCGCGAGCTTGCCGCCGTAGTAGGCGGCATCCACTCCGTCGATCCCGACGATCGAGAGAGCGACGAGGTGCTTCACGCCCGCTGCGGATCCCGCCTGCTGCAGGTTCGCCGACACGCTTTCGAAGAACCGACGCGAGCGGTGCCGCGACAGGGTCTGGATGCCGCTGACATCGACGATCGTCTCGACGCCGTCCAGAACCGAGGCGGGCACGGGGCCGTGCTCGAGGTCGTGGCCGTTGCGGCGCGCGAGCGCCACGACCTCGTGACCCCGGTCGGTCGCGAGGAGATGGACGTGTCGGCCGACGGTGCCGGTCGCTCCGGCGATCGCGATTCTCACGAGGTCAGTATGGCGCGGAAGCCGCGCCGCGGGGGAGGGGTCGCGGTGCGGCCTCGGGGCCGTGCCGCGCGTTACTTGTCGAACCGGGCCCCGGCGGGGTTGCTCGGCAACGCACAGAGCACGAGGACGGCGATACCGCCGATGCCGAACACGAAGCCCAGGAACCAGAACGGACCGGCCAGGTTCGCGTCGTGCAAGCGGCGCCACGAGAGCGAGATCGTCGGGATGAAGGTTGCGAGCTGCCACAGCACCAACAGGAGTGCGCCCACGCCGAGGAGCGGACCGGGCTGATTGCGGCCGGTGATGGGGTCAGTCGTCATCCCCGCGAAGGCGCCGATGAGCATGAATGCGAAGATCGCCGTGACGATGAGCGCATGGGCCAGGTAGAACCACCAGAACTCGCTGCGGCTCGCGCGGCCCGAGAACGTCACGTACTTCCGCCAGAACCGTGCGAACGCCTGGCCGAACGAGGCGCCGTACAGGGGCTGTGACAGCGGAGTGGCACCGGGTGCGGGCGTCCGCGGAGCGGCGGCGTAGGTCACGAGATCCTCCGGTGGGTGGTTCGACTGGCGAGAGAGGTGCGGGCCCATCATGCCGCATGCGCGCGGCTAGCAAGGCTTGACGTCCTCCCCGTCTCGGGTCATGCTGTTGTGGCAAACGCTATCCACGACCGCTCGGAGCCGAGCGACATCACCGGAAGAAGATCGATGAAGATCGCAGCGCGTCACCGCATGAGAAGCCTCGTCACCGTCCTGACGGCGGCGGTGATCGGACTGGCCGGCGGCGCCGTCGCCGCACCGCCCGCTGTCGCCGCCGAAGCACCGCCGCCGCCAGCGCTCGTGCGCACCGTGAGTGACAGCGGGTTCTCGCATCCGGGGGTCGGGTTCACCGGCGACCACCTCGAGAACATGCGGGCGCAGGTGCAGGCGGGCGCCGAGCCGTGGGCCAGCTACTACGAGGCGATGACCGACACCCGCTACGCCGCCCGCGACTTCCGCGCCGAGAACGCGCAGGCCGGATCGGACCTTCCGAAGAACGACGCCTACGCCAGCGCCGGGATGCGCTCGATCGCCCATCGCGACGCCATCGGCGCGATGACGCAGGCGCTGCAGTACTTCGTCACCGGCGACGAGCAGTACCGCGCGAACGCGCTTCACGTCGTCCGGACCTGGAGCAGCCTCGACCCCGCGAAGTACGCCTACTTCTCGGACGCGCACATCCACACGGGCGTACCGCTCTACTACATCCTCATCGCCGCCGAACTGCTGCGAAGCACCGAGCCGGCGTCGGGCACGCTCGACGGCTACGACCTGACGTGGACCGACGTCGACGAGCAGCGCCTCGAGACCAACCTCATCCGCCCCGTGCTCGAGACGTTCCTCTCGTCGAACAACCGGCTGTGGAACCAGCACCTCTACGGCGTGATCGGCATGGTCGCCGCGGCCATCTACCTCGACGACGCCGACCTGTATGCCGAGCGGGTCGAGTGGTTCACCGTCAACGCCGGTTACGAGAGCGAACACGACCTGTTCGGCGGCGACGTCAACGGAGCCCTCGCCGCGATCTTCCGCGAGATCCCCGCGGACGATCCCCGCAACACCACCGGCGCACCCTTCGTGCAGCACATGGAGATGCTGCGCGACCAGGCCCACGGTCAGGGCGACGTCGACCTGCTCATCGCCCTCGCACGCCTCGTCGACAACCAGGGCACCACGCTCGATCCGGATGCCGGCACCGTCTCGGACGCCGCAGACGCGGTGTCGCCCTACCGGTTCCTCGACAACCGCATCCTCCACGGCGCCGACACCTTCTACGCGTTCATGACGGGTGAGGAGGTGCCGTACGTCGCCGCGACGGAGGGCGGCGCGATCTCGCAGGCGTACCGCGGGCGCCTCGTCGACCCGCTGAGCGAGACCTACCTGCAGTACCGGTACCGAGCCGGCGTGGACGTCGCCGCCGAGGCGCCGCACGTCGCCGACTTGTACGAGAACCGCGACGGCCCGATGTTCTACTCGGGACCCACCGTGCAGAACTTCTGGAACGACCGCGGCTCGGACTACACCGGTGCGGAGTACTGGGTGGCGTTCCCCGAGGAGCTCGCCGAGGTGCCGGGTGCCGCCGCCGCGCTGCCCCCGAGTGCCGAGCTCGCCGTCGACACGTTCGGCACGCCGATCGGCGTCGGCGCGCAGCGCGGCCAGGACGGCGATGGACCCGCGTACGTGCGGTTGGATGCCGGCGCCGAGGAGAGCCGTGTCGCGGTGCGGCGCGCGGTGTGGAGCGATCGCACGCAGGCCGCGCCGGTCGGCATCCGGGTCCGCAGCGACGGCACGGCGCGCCTCGATCTGGCGCGATCGGCGATCGAGGCGCCGTTCGCATCCATAACGGTGCCCGACACCCACGGCCAGTGGCGCTACGTGTGGACCGACCTGAACGTCGAGAAGACGAGTGGCCCCGTCGGCGACAACATCGTGATGATCTCGGCCACCGGCTCCGACGCGCAGGTGGACGTCGCATCCGTGCTCGCGCAGGCGTCCGGTGTGCTCTCACCCCCCACGTTCGCCGACGCCGCGGCGCTCGCCGTCGTCACCGTGGCCGGTGAGCCCTGGGCTCGCGACTTCGCCGTCGAGGGCGCCGACGAGCTGACCCTGGAGGACGCGCCGCCGGGTGCTGAGCTGGCCGGTCGCACGGTGACGTGGACGCCCACGCAGACCGGCGACACCGAGATGCTCATCGTGGCCTCGGACAGCACGACCGTCACGGCCCTTCCCGTGACGGTCGCGGTCGCCGCCGATCGGCCGGCCGCGATCGCGCAGACGCTGGCCGGAGTCGGCGAGCCGGCGACCTACACCTCCGAGAGCTGGGCACGGGTCGACGCTGCCCGCACGGCAGCGCTCGAGGGGCAGGATGCCGCGCCCGACGCGTTCGCGGGGCTGCTCGAACAGCTCGCGACGGCGGTGGCGCAGCTGGCTGAGCTCAACCCGCTTCTTCCGGACGGGTCGCTCGACGTCGGTGCCATCGCCACGGCGCCCGCGCTGACGACCGCACAATTGAGGGCGTTGACCGACGGCGACAATCAGAGCCACTGGGGCGACCAGCGCGTCAGCGAGGTCGTGTTCGACCTCGGCCCGTCGTTCCGTGTCCGCGCCGACGCGTTCGGCATTCAGGCCCGCGACGGCTTCGCCAACCGCAGTCAGGGGACGAACGTCTACGGCTCGAACGACGGCGTCACCTGGACCCTGCTGACCGAGAGCCCCAACGCCGGACAGGATGCCGCGATCGAACGCCTCGAGGTCGTCGCCGAGCTGCGCGACGAGCGCTTCCGCTTCGTGAAGCTGCGGGTGGATGAGCCCGGCGTGCCCTCCGACCCCGCCTTCCCGGGGATCTGGAGCATCGCCGAGTTTCGCATCCACGGCGAGCGCATGGAGGCGGTCGGGGTGATGGACACGGTGACCCTGACCTCGCCGAACGGGGCCGCCGGGCGCGTCGTCCCGGGCGACCGCGTCGAGCTCGCGCTCACCGGTCCCGCCGGCAACACGGACGTGCGCGTGTCGATGCTCGGGCAGGGGGCGACGGTCAGCTCGACCGGGCCGGGAGAGTGGATCGCCGCAGTGACGGTGCCCGAGGGGGCGGCTTCGGGCGGGTTCGTGTCGTTCCGGGTCGACTTCGCGACTGCCGCCGGCGTCGCCGCCGACCCGATCGTTGCGACCACGGACGGCTCGTCGCTGTACGTCTCCACCGATGCCGGGTCGCTCGCCGAGGCGCTCCGCGGTGCCGACGTGCTGCGACCAGACGGAGTCGCCGACCCCGTCTGGACGACGCACGCGCTGCGCATGACCGACGGTGATGCCGCGACCCATTCCGACAACCGCCTGAACGCCGGAACCTACGGGCACGTGTGGGACTTCGGTGCCGACACGGAGGTCTCGGTGACGGGCGCCGAGATTCGCGTCCGGCAGGACGGCTACGGCATCTCGCGCATCGCCGATCTGCGCCTGGAAGGCTCTGACGACGGCCAGAACTGGACCCGCCTGACACCGGCTGCACCGGGTAAGACGCTCGCGTGGCAGCAGTGGCCGGTTGCTGACGACACGGCTGACGAGGCGTACCGCTACGTGCGGATCGTCAACGGGCAGATCCTCGGTGTGGCCGAGCTGCGGCTCTTCGGCGACGTTCGGGCGGTGCCGAGCGCGCCGCCCGCGTGGGAGGCCGAGCGCGTCTACGACTCCGGCGACCGGGTGTCGTCGCAGGGCCGGGCGTTCGTCGCGCAGTGGTGGACGCGCGGCGAGGTGCCGGGGGCGACAACGACCGGGTCGTGGATGGAAGAGGGCGAGCCCGCGCCGGCTGCCGGGTCGGAGGTGCGGTCGTGGACGGCATCCTGGGTCTACGACTCCGGCGATGTCGTGACGTTCGCCGGTCGGTCCTGGCGGGCACGATGGTGGACGCGGGGTCAGCAGCCGGGTGACCCTCACGGCCCCTGGGAGCCGGTCGCGGCGGGATGATCGGCGCGAGCGGGTGAGCGTGGGCGCGGCTCTGCTCGCCCGCCGCCGCGACACTCTAGAGTGGACAGCGTTTTCACTCGCGTGCCGGAGGTGTCATGGCGAATCTCGAAAAACCGCCGACGCTGACCGATGTCGCCCGGCTCGCCGGCGTCTCGGTCCCGACCGCCTCGCGCGCGCTGAACGGCGGTGTCCGCGGCACGCAGAGCGGGTCACCCGAACTGCGTCGGCGGGTGCAGGATGCCGCTCGTGCGCTGGGCTACTCGGTGAACTCCGCGGCGCAGGCGATCAAGGACGGGCGTGCGCGCACGGTCGCCCTGCTCGTGAGCGACATCGACGACTTCGGGTCGGCGACGATGATCTCGGGCATCATGCACGCCGCGGAGAAACGCGGTGTCTCGGTGTCGGTGCGTGCGACCCGTGACGATCCACTCCGCGAGCTCGACCTGCTCACCCAGCTGCGCGGCGAGCGGCACCGTGCGGTCATCATCGGCACGAGCCGCACCGCCGACAGTCGGCGCGAGACGGCGCTCGGGGCGCAGCTGAACACGCTCGCCGACGACGGCACCCGCGTGGTCGTCATCGGCGACAGTCGGCTGCCGTTCCCCGCGGTCACCGTCGACAACCGCGAGGCGGCACGGCTGCTGGCCCGCGGGCTCGCCGAGACGGGTCTCCGACGCTTCGCCATCATCTCGGCTCCGGTGAGCGAGATCACCGCGCGCGACCGGGTCGAGGGCTTCCTCCTCGGCCTCGCCGAGCTCGGCAACGCAGTCGATCCCGGCCGCATCATCCATCGGCCGTTCTCGCGTGACGGTGGCTACGAGGCGGTGCGCCGGCTCGAAGACCACCTGGGCGACGTCGAGGTCATCGCCGCCATGAGCGACGCGATGGCGGTCGGAGCCATCGCCCGGCTGCGGGAGGTCGGCATCGAGGCGCCCCGTGACATCGAGGTGGCCGGCTTCGACCACGTCCCGATGCTCGGCGACCTGCTGCCGCGCTTCAGCACCGTCGAGGTGCCGCTCGAGGCCTTCGGCGAGGCGGCGATGTCGCTGGCGTTCGACGACGAGGCGGGTCCGGATGCGGTGATCGCGCTGCGTGCGACGCCGATCGTGCACGGGGTGCCCATCCGCCGCCGCGACTGACAGCTGTACGCGCGGCGACGGACTTTCGTGCAGGGGTTGGCAAACGCTATCCAATCGCGTTATGGTTCCAACACGGCGGACGGGGGTGTCCGACCTGAATCGAGGGAGATCACATGGAACACGCAATGGTGCGCGACCGGGCACAGGCATCGTCGCCCCGCCGCAGCCTCCTCACGGGCATCGGGATCGCGTCCGCGACAGCGCTGCTGCTGACCGGATGCGCGAGCGCCGACACGAGCGCCGGGGGCGAGCGCACGACCATCCGCTTCCTGTACGCCACGGGAGATGAGACCTGGAACAACGTCGTCTCCGAGCTCGTCGAAGACTTCAACGACAAGAGCGAGACCACGACGGTGCAGCTCGACCCGCTGCCCGCCGGAAGCGACTATGCGACCGCCATCAAGACCATGGATGCCACGGGCAACTGGCCCGCCATCGTCGACATGCGCGACACGCTGACCTACATCCAGGCCGGCAAGCTCTCGCCCATCCCCGAATCGGTCACGGAGCTGCTCGAGCCCGACGCCGTGGCGGCCGCCGCGAACGGCGACGTCTACACGGTGCCCAACGGTGCGCTCAACGGCGAGATCGGTATGAACATCGTCTACAACAAGACGTACTTCGAAGACAACGGGCTCACGCCTCCGACCGACTACGCCGAGTTCGAGGACCTGCTGGCCGAGATCGCCGCGAATGGCGACGTGCCGCTGGCGACGGCGGCCGCCGAGGTGTGGCCGAGCGACCAGCTGTGGAAGCAGCTGGCCGCGCCCACCTTCGCCCAATGGGGTCAGGAGGGCGGGTTCTGGACGGCGGCCCAGAACGGCGAGGCCTCGGTCGAGGACCTGCGTGAACCGCTGCAGAAGCTCAAGGACATCACCGACCAGTACGTGCTCGAGGGGTGGCAGTCCACGGCCGACGCACAGACGACGACGCTGCTGGTGAACGACATGGCCGTCATGGCGACGTCGTCGGCCGGCATCGGTCGCCTCAACGACATCGCCAAGGTCGACCCCGAGTTCGAGGCGGGCCTGTTCATCGTTCCGGCCGAGGACGGCTCGATCAACGTGCTGAAGAACGCCGTCAACGGCGACACCGCGACGGGGCTGGCGATCTCGGCCCAGGCGGCCGAGGACGAGGACCAGCTGGCCGGCGCGGTGGAGTTCCTCGAATACTTCTACTCCGTCGATGCCGCCGACCTCATGGAGGCCGCGGGCTGGATTGCGCCGAACATCGTGGCATCCGACGAGATCACCCGGAACAGCTCGATCCCCGGGGCCGCGGACTACTTCGCGCTTCTCGAGAGCCCCGAGCTCGTCTGGTACGAGAACACCTCTCCGCTGGCGAGCTTCAGCGGGTTCAACACCTTCTTCCGCCAGGCCCGCATCGAGATGCAGGACGGCCAGTCGAGCGTCGACGAGACGATCACCAAGGTCCAGGCGGAGTTCGACAAGACGGTCGCCGCAGGCTGACCCGCTGTCCTCCGGGCGGCCGTGCGCCGCCCGGAGGACAGCTCATCCGAGCTGAAAGGAAAGCCCGTGACTGATCAGAGCAGTGCGCAGGGCCAGACGACGGCGGTCGCCGCGGCGGTCCGCCTGAGCGGCCGAGGCCCGCTCGATGACCTCCCCGGGGAAGCACCCGACGACGTCGCGCCCGCGCCGGCGGCCCCGCCGCCCGCCCGCCGCATCCGCCGGTTCCGCGGCGTCCGCTGGGCGATGCTCGGCTTCGTCGCCCCGGCGCTCGTGGTCTACCTGCTGATGGTGGTCATCCCGTCGCTGCAGTCCCTCCAGCTGAGCTTCACCGACTGGGACGGCATCAGTGACGACTACGCCTACGTCGGCGGGCGCAACTACGAGGAGATCGTCTCGAGTGGGCGGTTCTGGAACGCGGTCAAGAACACCCTCCTGCTCGGTCTCGGGTCGGCCGTCATCATCAACGTGATCTCGCTGGCCGTGGCGCTGATGCTCGACAAGCTCGTGCATCTGCAGGGCTTCTTCCGCACGGCGGTCTACCTGCCCTCGCTCGTGAGCGGGTTCATCCTCGCCACGATCTGGAAGTACCTGCTGAACTTCAACTTCGGCTCGGTGAACACCCTGCTGCGCGACGCCGGGATGCCGGAATGGACGCGCGACTGGCTCGGCGACAGCGACATCGTGGTCTGGGTCATCCTGTTCATCGTCTGCTTCACGCTCGGCGGCAACACGACCCTCATCTACCTCGCGAACCTGCAGTCGGTTCCGCCCGACCTCATCGAGGCCGCACGCATTGACGGTGCGACGGGGCGTCAGGTCTTCCGGCACGTGACCTGGCCCATGCTGGCCGGGGCGGTGACGGTCAACATGACCCTCGCGATGATCGCCGGGTGGACGATCTTCGACCAGGTCCTCGTCCTCACCGCCGGCGGCCCCGGCTTCGTCAGCGAGACCATGGCGTTCTTCATCTACAAGGTCGGCTTCGGCGAGTATCGCGCCGGGTTCGGCAGCGCCGCCGCGATCCTGCTGTTCCTCGTGGTGATCGTCAGCACGGTCGCCGCCAACGCCTACATGCGCAAGAGGGAGATCCAGGCATAAGTGCACCCGACCGCATCCGCACCACGGATCGCATCCGCACCACCGACCGCGCCGTGCGCGAGCCGAAGGCCGCCCGAGCGCGCAAACGCTGGAGCCCCGGCGAGATCGTCGTCGTCATCGTGCTCTCGGCGCTCGTGCTGATCGTGGCGAGCCCGGTGCTCTACGCGCTGCTGAACTCGTTCCGCTCGTACTCCGAGATCACGATCGACCCGATGGGGCTGCCCACGAGCTTCAGCTTTGACAACTACGTCCAGCTCTTCCAGCAGACGGACTACGGCGAGGCGCTGCTGAACACCCTCATCATCACGGTGGTGACGGTGATCCTGCTGGTCGCCCTGGTGCCGATGGCCGCCTACGGTATCGAACGGGTCGGCGGGCGCACCTCCCGCATCCTCTACATCGTCTTCATCGCCGGCCTGATGATCCCGTTCCAGGTGCGGATGATCCCGCTCGTGAAGGGCTTCGACGACGTCGGGCTCTACGGCACGCTGACCAGCGTCATCCTGGTGCACCTCGGCGGCGCCGCCTCGTTCGGTGTGCTGCTGTACTGCAGCTTCATCAAGGGCATCCCGATCGAGGTCGAAGAGGCGGCGAACGTCGACGGCGCCGGACGGCTGCGGACCTTCTGGGCGATCGTCTTCCCGATGCTGCTGCCGGTCACCTCGGCGTTCGTGATCATCCAGGCGCTCGGGCTGTGGAACGACTTCTTCATTCCGCTGGTCTTCCTCGACTCGTCGTCGGCAGGGACCATCAACGTCGCCATCAACCGCATGGTGGGCCTGCTGACATCGCAGTGGCAGCTCATCTACACCGGCGCCATCCTCGCGATCGTGCCGTCGGTGGCGATCTTCGCCGCGTTCCAGCGGTACTTCGTCAAGGGCATGTCGATCGGGGCGGTGAAGGGATGACCGCGGTGTCAGGGTTCGGCGCCCGCGTCGCCTCGGCGGTCGCGCACGACGCGCCGCTCTCACGCGCCCTCCTGTTCGTCTGGCACCACTTCGCGGTGTCGGCGCAGTTCATCGCAAGCCTGGTGCCGGCGCTCGCGTTCACCGCGCTCGTCGGATGGCAGCCGACGCACCTCGCCATCGTGCTGGGTGTCGTCTCGCTCGCACCTGCGGGGCCCGGCCTGGCGGCGCTGGCGGCGGTGAGCGATGCCCGTCTCGACACGCGGTCGGACTCGCGGCCGGGGCGCGGGTTCTGGACGGCGTACGCACGCGCCACCCGGGAGCTGTGGTGGTGGTGGCTCACCGCCACCGGAGTCGCGCTGATCCTCGCGTACGACCTCGCGCTGTTCGGCACCTCCGACGCGGTGCTCGTCGGGGTGGTGCTGGCCGCGACCCTGCTGGTGGTCTTCTCGATCGGCCTGTCCGACGGGATCCGCCGGGGTGCGAGCCGGCGACCCGTCGCCGCGCTCGCCGCCGCCGGGACGGCGCTGGTCCGCCGGCCGGTGACCACCGTGACCCGGTTCTTCCTCGTCTGGGCCGTCGCGGCGGCACCGGCCATCCCGCTCATCGGATGGAGCCTGCTGCTGTTCGCGCCCAGCCTGGCGGCATCCGCGGACGCCCTCGTCGCACGGGCGGGGCGGAGATCGCACGCATGACCATCGACGCATCAACCACAGAAGGCCGCATCATCGATTCCCTCGTCGCCCCCGCTCCCGTCTCGCCCGCCCCGATCGCCGCCTCGCCCGACGGGCCCGCAGCCCTGAGCGAGCTGTTCGGCTCGTCCGTGTTCGGCCGCGCGGAGGTCGCCCTTACCGAGCTCTTCACCTCGCGCGAGCAGCGTGCCCGCACCAGCCAGGCGTACGTGCGATCCGCTGTCGGACAGCGGCTGCGCATCACCGACGTGGTGACGGATGCCGCCGGTGGCGATGTCACCGTCGTCACGCAGCGCGACGAGACGACCGGGCTGCTCGTGACCACCACGATGACCCGGGTGCCCGGACGGGCCGCCGCGCGGATCGAGACCAGCGTGACCAACACCTCGGCGGAGCCGGTCGTGCTCACCGCTGTGGTGACCGCCGCTCTCGGCTTCGGACGCGACCAGGACGACCTCGACGGTTTCGCGCTCGGTGTGGCGCGTTCGGAGTGGCTGGCCGAGAACCGGTGGGAGCGCGTTCCGGTGCGCCGGCTGCTCCCGGGCACCGACCTCGCCCTCCACGGTCAGGACGGTCGCGGCCGCGCAGGCTTCACCAGCCACGGCGCCTGGTCGAGCGGCGAATGGGTGCCGGTGGGCTACCTCGTCGACGACGTCACCGGTGAGGCGCTCGCGTGGCAGGTCGAGACGAGCGCGGGCTGGCACGTCGATCTCAGCCAGACCCGCCAGGGCGGCGTGCTCAGCTTGCTCGGCCCCTCCGACCTCGAGCACGGGTTCGGGCACGAGCTCGCCCCGGGCGAGACGTTCGAGGCCGTGCCGGTCGCGCTCGCCGTGGGCGCCCGAGGCGTGGATGACGCCGTCGCCGAGCTGACGGCTCTGCGCCGGTCCACGCGCTTCGCCGACCACGACGAGCCGCTGCCGATCGTCTACAACGACTTCATGAACACCCTCATGGGTCAGCCGTCGACCGAGGCGCTCGAACCGCTCATCGACGCGGCGGCGGAGGCCGGCGCCGAGGTGTTCTGCATCGACGCCGGCTGGTTCGCCGACCCGGCGATCGGCGACTGGTGGGCGACCGTGGGGGAGTGGCGCGAGGCCGACGCGCGGTTCTCGGGCGGCCTGCGGGCGCTGACCCACCGCATCCGCTCGCACGGCATGCGCGTGGGCATCTGGCTCGAGCCCGAGGTCGTGGGCGCCGAGAGCGCCGCCGCCCACGAGCTGCCGGAGGAGGCGTTCTTCCACCGGTTCGGTCAGCGCGTGCGCGAGCACGACCGGTTCCACCTCGACTTCCGGCATCCGGCCGCGCGGGCGCACCTGGATGCCACGATCGATGCGCTCGTCGCCGACCACGACGTCAGCTATCTCAAGCTCGACTACAACATCAACGCCGGCGCCGGCACCGAAGACGACGCTACGACGGCCGCGGCCGGGCTTCTCGCCCACACGCGGGCGCTCCGCGAGTGGCTCGTGCAGGTGCAGCGCCGGCATCCCGGCCTGCAGATCGAGAACTGCAGCTCCGGAGCGATGCGGGCGGACTACGCGCTGCTCTCGGTGACGCACCTGCAGTCGACGAGCGACCAGCAGGACTTCGTGCTCTACCCGCCGATCGCGGCGTCGGCGCCGATGGCGATCGCGCCCGAGCAGTGCGGGAACTGGGCGTATCCCGCCGCCGACATGGATCTCGAGGAGACGGCGTTCACCGTGGTCACGGGGCTGTCGGGGCGCCTGTACCTCTCGGGCTTCCTGCACGAGCTGCGCCAAGACCAGCGTGCCCTCGTGCACGAGGCCGTCCGCGTGCATCGCGGGCTGCGCGAGGGGCTCCGCGAGGTCGAGCCGTTCTGGCCATTGGGGTTGCCGGCGTGGGACGATCCGATCGTGTGCCTCGGGCTGCGATCGCGCGACCACGACGATCTCTTCATCTGGGACCGCGGCGACGCTGCGGCGAGCGTCGTCGTGCCCGAAGTGACGGGCGAGCCGCACCCGCTCTTCCCTGCGTGGAACGGCTGGAACGCCGCGGCGACGCCCGACGGGCTCGCGATACGCACGATCGCCGGGCGCACCGCCCGCGTCATCCGAATCGAGAGGGCTCAGAACCGATGACCGCGAACGACCCGGGAGCGATCGTCCCCGGAACGGTGTTCCACGACGACCGCGGCCGCGTCGCGCAGTTGCACGGCATCGGGGTGCAACGCGTCGGCGACCGCTGGTACGCGTGGGGTGAGGACAAGACGCGCGGCGACCGTTTCACCGCCGTGGCCTGCTACTCGTCGGACGACCTCGCCGAGTGGCGCTTCGAGGGCGATGCGCTCGTCGCGGGCGACGGCGACATCGGCCCCGACCGCATCGTCGAGCGGCCCAAGGCGCTGCAGCATCCCGACGGGCACTGGGTGATGTTGCTGCACATCGACACCCCTGACTACAGCGCCGCGCGGGTCGGTTACGCCGTGGCCGACGCGCCCGCCGGTCCGTACACCTACGTCGGCAGCGAGCGTCCGCTCGGGACGATCAGCCGCGACATCGGGGTGTACCAGGAGGAAGGCGTCGGATACCTGCTGTCGGAAGACCGCGAGAACGGACTGCACATCCACCGGCTGCGCGCGGACTATCTCGCGGTCGAGTCGACCGTGGTGACGCTGCGCCAGGAGCAGCGTCCCGAGATCGGCTACGAGTCGCCGACGCTCGTGCGCCACGAGGGGCTCTACTACCTGTTCGGCTCGGATCTGACGGGGTGGAGCACCAACGACAACAAGTACGCCACCGCCTCCGCGCTCGAGGGGCCGTGGAGCCCCTGGCGGGATTTCGCGCCGCCGGGAACCGCCACGTTCGACTCGCAGGTCAGCGTCGTCATCGACGCGGGCGACGGGCGCTACGTGTACGTCGGCGACCGGTGGCTCAAGGACGACCTCTTCCACTCGCCGGCGGTCTGGCTGCCGCTGCGGATCGCGGACGGCGAGGCGTCGATCGCCTGGACCGACCGGTGGACCCTCGCGGAGCTCGGCGCATGAGGGCACAACTGGTCATGACGCCGCACCTCGCGGATGCCGTCTTCGACGACGAACTGCGCGACCGGCTGCGCGGCGCGGTCGAGGTCGACGTCGACCGGGTCGTGAGCGACCCGCGGGAGCTCGGGGCAGACGAGCTGGCCGCCGTCGACGTGCTGCTCACCGGGTGGGGTGCGGCGCCGATCGACGACCGCCTGCTCGACGCCATGCCGGCGCTCCGCGCCATTGTGCATTGGGGCGGGGGAGTCGGGTTCATCTCGCCGACGGTCGGCACGCGGGGCATCGCGGTGTCGACGGGGCGCGAAGCGAACGCCGTGCCCGTGGCCGAGTGGACCGTGGCGATGATCGTGCTCGCCGCCAAGGACGCTTTCTGGATGTCGCGGCGATACGCCGCTGAACGGCGCGCGCTCGATCGTGAGGAACTGATGCCGCGCTCCGGGCTGTTCCGCACCACGGTCGGCATCGTGGGGGCGTCGAGCGTCGGCCGGGTGGTCATCGAACGGCTGCGATCGTACGACGTCAATGTGCTGCTCTACGACCCGTTCGTCACGCCCGAGGATGCCGCGGCGATGGGGGTCGAGCTCGTGGCCGATCTTGCTGCGCTCGCCGCCCGTGTGACGCTGCTGTCGGTGCACGCACCCGAGACGCCGGCGACCGTCGGGATGATCTCGCGGGCGGTCCTCGCGGCGATGCCCGACGGGGCGACCCTCATCAACACCGCGCGCGGTGCGCTCGTCGATCAGGATTCCCTCGTCGCCGAGCTTCGGGCGGGGCGGCTGCGCGCCGTGCTCGATGTCACCGAGCCCGACGTGCTCGCGCCGGAGCATCCGCTCTTCGACCTTCCGAACGTCTTCTTGACGCCGCATCTCGCCGGTTCCACCGGCGTCGAGCTGCGGCGGCTCGGCGCGTCGGCGGTGGCGGAGGTCGAGCGCTTCGCCCGCGGGATCCCCTTCGCCCATCCGATCGAGCCGTGAGCATGGTCCGGATCGTCAACCCGGTGCTGCCGGGGTTCCACCCCGACCCGTCGATCCTGCGCGTCGGCGACGTCTTCTACCTGGCGACCAGCACGTTCGAGTTTCATCCCGCGGTGCGCATCCACGCCTCGCGCGACCTCGCGAACTGGGAGCTCGTGGGGCACGCCCTCGACGAGGGTTTCGACCTGCGCGGTGTACCCGACTCGGGCGGAGTCTGGGCGCCGAGCCTGTCGTATGCGGACGGGCAGTTCTGGCTCGCGTACTCGATCGTCCGCACGATGGACGGCGACGACAAGGACATCGAGAACTACCTCGTCACCGCGCCGGAGATCACCGGGCCGTGGAGCGAGCCGGTGTACCTCGGATCGCGCGGGTTCGACTTCTCGTTCTTCCACGACGACGACGGCACCCACTGGATCGTCGGGGTGCAGTGGGATCACCGGCCCGATCACCCGAGCTTCAGCGGGCTCGTGCTCGAGCAGTACCTGCCCGACGAGCAGCGGGTGTCGGGCACAGCGCACCTGCTCTACCAGGAGTCCGGGCTGGTCGAGGGGCCGAACCTGTACCGCATCGACGGCTGGTACTACCTGCTGATCGCCGCCGGGGGAACGGGCTGGAACCAC
Organism: Microbacterium arborescens; assembly: GCF_049707515.1. Lineage (GTDB taxonomy): Bacteria > Actinomycetota > Actinomycetes > Actinomycetales > Microbacteriaceae > Microbacterium > Microbacterium arborescens_B. The sequence continues at coordinate 783,803 of NZ_JBNAFI010000001.1, forward strand.
GGCATCACCGTGGCTCGTTCGCGCGAACGCCTCGGCCCGTACGAGCGGGATCCGCAGGAGGCGGTGCTCACCACCCGCGACGCGCCCGGTCACCCGCTGCAGAAGGCCGGGCACGGCGAGCTCGTGCAGCTCGCCGACGGCCGGTGGATGCTGGCGCACCTCGCCGCCCGTCCGGTGCTGCACCTGGGGGAGCGGTACTCCACGCTGGGGCGGGAGACGTGCCTGCAGGCCGTCGAGTTCGACGAGGCCGGGTGGCTGCGCCTGAGAGGCGGCTGGCACGCGGCCGAGACGGTCGAGATCGACGGTCTCGCGGAGCGCCCGGTCGAGGTCGCGCCGGCCCGTGACGACTTCGATGCCGACGAGCTCGACCGGCGCTCGTGGGCGACGCTGCGCGCGGCGCTGCCGACAGGTGTCGCCGATCTGCGGGCGCGGCCGGGGTGGCTGCGGCTGCGCGGTGGTGCGTCTGCGGCATCCGTGTTCGATCAGTCGATGATCCTGCGTCGCGTGACCGAGCATCGCACGACCGTGAGCTGCCGGATCGATGCCGAGCCGACCAGCTCGCGGCAGGCGGCGGGGCTCGTGCTCTGGTACGACCGGCGTGGCTGGATCTGGTTGCAGGTCACGCGGGATGCCGAGAACGGCCGGCACGTGCGGGTCGTCTGGCGCGACGGGGACCGCACCGTGGCAGGTGCGCCCGTCGAGGTGCCTTCCGGGGTCTTGGACCTCGAGGCGGACCTCGACGGTGCGTATGTCGAGTTCGCGGTCACGGGAACCGACGGCCGGCGCGTCGCTGTGCCTGGTCGCTTCGACCTGTGGCGGCTCTCGGACGACCACGGCCCGCGATTGCGGTTCACGGGGTTGTTCGCCGGGGTACGGGTGGACGACCTCGACGCGCGGCAGTGGTGCGCGGACTTCGACTACGTCGACGTCGCGTCGTAGGTAGGTGAACCGGCGCCCGACGAGCGCCCTTTCTGCGAGATGAGCGTCACCGCTTGGCCTCGGTTGCCGCTAGTGCCGCCTTGGTACCGACGCGAGTTCCCCACAGCATGACGATGATCATGAGCGCCGCGCCCACGAGCACCACGATCCCGAGGGCTGCGGGCGGCATCGGGACGAGGGCGACGACGCCGATTGCGACGGACAGATAGCCGGTGGTGAGTGTCGCGCGCTTCGACCGCACGTGGGCGGCCAGCCAGGCTTCGTCGCTGGCTATCGTGCGGGGTGTTCGAATGCCGGCGAGGGAGTTCCGCTTGAGCCTGCCGGATGCCGCGCCCCGCGCCATCCAGATCAGCGGAGCACACGAGCCGGCCATCGTGACGAACAGGACGATGCGGGGGAGGATCTCGGGTTCCATCCCTTCGACCATGTCGATCGCGGCTCGGCGTGCACCGCCCGGCGCCGGACCGGTTTGCTCTTGGTGAAGACTGGCTGGCGAGCAAAGGCGTAGGGAGGAGCGGGCCGTGACGTACAGGGCGAAGCTGGAGAGGGCACTCAGCGAGGTGTTCGGGGTCGAGCGCCCCGACGACGACGGCTTCTTTCTCCGCCGCGCCGCAGGATCACCCGTCCGCGTGATCGCCGCCGAACGGGACGTGGAGGCAAGGGCGCAGACGATTGCCCCGGACGCGCTGCTCGCGTTGGGCGTGATCGACGATGATCCCTCCGGAATGATGGCGGCGGCCGGCCTGCTGGCGATCCATGTCGAAGAACTGGTGGCTTCGCAGCCGGCCCTATCCGTTGTGCGGATCACGCGAAGCGGCGTGCATGGTGAGCACGGCTCGCTCGACGCGGGTGCGGGGTAGAGCCTTCGCGGGACCTCGGTGCCGTCTCCCGAACAGACGAGAGCCCCGGCGTCCGCGCTGAGGATGCGGATGCCGGGGCTGTCGAAGACTGCGTGTGTCAGGCGGCGCGGACGCCGAGCGCGAAGCTGATCGCGCCTTCGCCGTCGACCTGGGCGTCGAGTACGCGGTCGTCGAGCGCAATAGCTGCGGCGGGGTCGACGAAGATGCGAGCACCGTCGGCTTCGACCACTGCGTCCTCGGCCTCCGGCGCCTCGGCGAGCGAGAGCGAGAAGCCGGTCTCGGGGGAGCCGGTGTCGGCGATGCGGATGCCGCCAGTGTCGGCGGGGATCTGAGCGGTGATGTTCTTCACCGCGGTGGCGGCGTTCTCGGTGAGCGTGAGCATGAAGCTCTCCTTCCGTGGATTGCTGCGGAGCCCGCCACGATTCCGAGAATCGGAGCCGGATGCAAACGACAGCGGCGACTCCCAGGGGATTCGGAAGTTGGGCACTGATGCGGGAAGGCTCGCGATCCGACGGGCGCTCGTCGTAGAGCGGGCAAGGGGCGGGAGCACCCATCGCAGCGGCATTTGGTTCGGGCGTCGCGGTCGCTACGCGAGCTGAAGGCGGGGCGTCGGGTCCAGATCCGACGGGATGCCGGGGCTCGCGGCCCGTCTAGACTTGGAGCGCCTTGCCTCTGTAGCTCAGTGGAAGAGCCACTCCGTCCTAAGGAGCGGGTCGGGGGTTCGAATCCCTCCAGGGGCACAGTTCTTTCTTCCTCTGATCAGGATTTCTCTTTGCCAAGTACGCGGCCGACGACTCCGGCACTTGGACAATGACCAAGCGTACGATCGACGACCTGCCTCCGCGCCCACGGATTGACCCCGATCCGACCCCTTAGCTAGCGGATAGATAACGCCTGACCTTGCGCCGCACGCACGCGACGAAACCGCGCGGCACGCGGGTTGCTGGGTTCTGCACCCCATCAAGACTCGAACCCACTACCGGAACCCGTAATTGATGGTCAGCGAGCATGAGAAATCAGTGGGCCGCTGGCCGCTCAATCGCGTTCGAGCTGGCTTAGCCACTCGATTCGCGGTCCCCGAACGGGCGCCGCTCGAACAAGGGAGGATAGGGTGCGGGGTCCGCGAAGTGCGATTCAGGCGCCCGTACGTGTGTCGCACCTCGTGGGGCATTGACACGTGAGGGTGAGGGCGATTGATCCGCAGCAAGAGCGTCATCTCAGCGCGGTGGGCCACTAGTTCGTTGCGCCCACGATCTCGTTGATTGCTCGGTCCATGATGGAGATGGCCTCGAGTGCCGCATCGGGCCCGACTTCCTCCCCGTGGATGGCAGCATTGGCGACCGAGATCGGGTATCGCAGTTCAGTTGCGACTTGTGCAGAGATGATCCCTTGCTTCGCCGCGAGACCGGCGAGCCGACCCGCACCGACTCGGGGCCGTCCTGCTTCGCTGATCGGCATTCGCTCGGCGAGTGTCGTCTCTACTGCCCGGCGCATCAGTGCCAGCGCATTCCAAGTTTCTCCCGAGTTCAACTCGCTGATCGCCCTCTGCCCGGCGGTCGTCAGTGGTCGCGACCATACTGCGTTCGAGTCCTCGAAGCCCTGCTGCTGGTTCGATGGTTCGTCTCTATCCAGAATCTCGGCATCGGTTCCGACATACTCGCGCACGGCATTGAACGCACGTCGAAACTCCGTTCGAGCTACTGGGTCCCGCACATAACTAGGCAACGATGTCTTTCCGAGGTCATCGACCAGCAAGCCGCCAAGTGATCGCACGGACGGGTCCCGGAGAACCTCGTCAACTCTCAGCCCCTTGAGTCTGTCGAGTTGGCGCTTGGCCGCCCTCAAGTTCACCGCAGAGGACAGCTGTGTTACCAGGGCGGCGAATGCTCCCAGCGTGGTTGCCGCGATCGCCAGAAGTACTTCAAAAGTCAAGAGCCAGTCTCCGCTCGATACAGCTTGACAAATGCTCGGACATCGACCAGTTCACCGAGCAGGCTTTGTGCGGCAACAAACTCACTGTGCACGCGCCGCGCGAGGGAGAACGTACCAGCGCCGATCGCAATCAATACAGCGGCCGCAACCCACGCAACGATTAGGGAGAACCAACTGAGAGACGCAGAGTCGTCGACCTGTATCACGGGGACGAGGGTGGCCAATGCAACTGCTGACCCAGCGCCGGCCAGCGCTTTGGCCGCAGTCGTGAGGTGCTCGTACTTCCACTGATAGACCGCGGTCAGCAGTGTGTGGGGGTCTTCTGACTCAATGACAGCTAGGTCTATGAGGTCCCGAACTTCGACCGGCCGTCCGATGAACCTTGTTACCCACGTTCTAAATCCCACAAGGCGACCGTATCAGTCGCCGATGCATGTGAGCGATCGATCACCGAACTTCTTGTCGACGACTAGTTCGGGCTCTCGTCCGCTGTCTGGCAAAGATCGTCATTGATCTTGATGACGAGCGCCGCGATCATTCGTACGGCGACCAGGTAGGTGTGGAAATGTGCTTGATCGCTCTCGGTGTGAGCCTGCGCGCCGTGCAGGTACCGATTGCGTAGGTTCGGCCCGTTGCTGAACCCAACCCTATTGAGGAAGTAGTTGAAGTAGTCCGCTTCCGCGTTGGTGAACAACGAAGATCTACGCGTCAGCCACCCTTTCCGGACCATTTCATCCGTCTGCGTGCGGGCTGGTGCTGAGAGGTGGAAGTAGCTCCCAGCCTGAGTGCTGAAAATCCGGGAAAGCACGAGGAGTTGATCCATGTCGACAAACGTCACCCGATCATCGGCGGCTTCGAGAACGCCCAGGCTGATGAGGTGGTCGATGCCTGTCTTCTGGTAGTGGTGAAAATCGTCGTACGCGACGTGGTTGTTCAGGATGAGGCCCACCGCGTTTCGGTCTCGAAGGGCTTCATCGATGTAGGTCAGCCTGGATTGGTCGGAGAAAAGCAGATGGAGAACACTTTGCACCTCTTGGCTGTCCGTCGCGTAGACGTACTTGCCGTCGAGCAGACTGGGTATCTCCTTGTAGCGGATCGGATCTGCTCCCATCGTGAGCAGGTCCCGGTCAAGTTCTCGGTTCTCGACGAACAGGCTGAACTGGGTCGCCACGCTTTCCATCTCCGCGAAGAGGTGTCGAACTCTGTGAAGATACGGTGTTCTGGAGTCGGACGCATTGAATGAGAAATTGGCCATCCCAAACTCTTCGACGAGGTAAACCTCGAAGAACCATGAGATGACGCGCTCCAGCTCGATTTCCCGAGTCTGCAAGAACCTCATGTACATGTGTGTCTGAAGCAACGATCGGTAGTCTATTTTTCGGAAGTAGTTGCCGATCTTGTATTCGTCCTGCCCAGCAACGCCCATCACACGTTCCATAACGCCGAGCTGTGATGGGTAGGCCGGATGGGTAAGGAGCGCGTGCTGATCGGCAAACTCGAATAAGTGTTGGAAGTTGTTGAGGATGCTCGCGTTGTCAGTGGTCTCTTCGAGCCAGCGTTTGCTGTAGGTGTACCGCCAGATTGACCCTTCGGAAGAATCGATCTCGAACTCGACCGGGTCCTGTTGACTGTCGGAGACCTCTATCTCGCAACCTGTCCTGGATCCCGGGTTGCGTTTGAAGAGTTCGGCGGTCAACTCCTTGCTGCGGCGCTCCGCCCGCAGTCTGAGTTTGGCGTCAATACCAGCGCCAGCGTTGTCCCTAGCGTTCGCGACAAGTCGCACGTAATTGAGGTTCGCCTCCTCGCTGTCGAGGTATCGCTCGAACAGATTCCGGGCATCGACCGAAGAGAAGCTCGGCGGTAGGTGTATCGACGCCCTCGAGTCCTTTTCCAAGTACTTGCGAGCGAGGTGCTCAGCGTTTCGAGGCACTGCGAGCAACTCGGCCCGCATTTCCGCGTCATAAGCCTTGACGAGGGTTTCGCTCGCAAGCATCTCGCTGAGGTGAACGCCTGCCTCCCTGAGGGCCAGAAGTGCGACGGCGCTGTCGCACCGGTCGAAGGCTTTGTTGCGGCCGAGGAGGTTTACGAGATCTTCGTGGTACTCGAAGTCGGTTGCGGTGACCAGGGTGGTGACGTTGGAGTTGTCGATGGCGGAAAAGAATCGAGCGACGATCGACCTGATCTGGGGTACACGGCCAATGAGCACATCGCGCTCCTCCGAGCTCAGGGAATTCGGCAGCAGGCCGTGCTCGAGATAGTGCTGAACATTGTGGAGCTCAAGGACGTCATTGACGTGGGTCGGAGCGCGGGTGGGATCGATACCGGTCGCGAGTTCGACAACACGAGGCGCGTGCCAGGTGGCAGCCAGATCAGTGGGGCCATAAAACCGGACCCGTCTCAACTCATCATCTCCAGCTTCCACACGACCGACCTTTCTTAAGCTAGAACGCTCCCATTCTATAGCTTCGCGGTCGGGCCAATCGCTTGGTCACGCCAGGAACGGCCGACCACCGCGATGGGGACCTCGATCATCGGACGCACGCTGATTTCTCAGCCCGTGCAACTGCCCGCATCGCCATACAGCTATCTATAGAAGTGTTGTCATCACGTTCCGGTGCCGTAACTTCTTGGGTTATCTGCAACTGTCAGCAGTGCCTGGCTTACCGACATTTGCCGCGGTATGCGCTGGTATATGGCTTGGTCCTGCCCCCCATACTGCCAGTCGAAAAAGCTGTCGAACTGGTCAGCCCTCACCTCACGCTCTAATTCCGGCGGACGCTTAGAATCTCCGTCGGCTCTGCGCCCACCGACTGCCCAGGATGGCCAGCGGGCACCGCGGTAGTTGGAGAAGCAGCCACGCACCTGACGGCTCTCCCCAGTCGCGCAGTTTTGAGGTGCGGGCAGCGGCCGGTTCCGTTCATCCCGGGTCGGTCGGGGCCCACACGACCACGCAGCCGCACTGTACTGGCTACCGATCCGTTACTTCGAATGTGAGAATGGACCCCTCGCTGGCCACCGAGCTGACTTGAAACTCTCCGTTGACGCGACCCTTTCCGGAAGTGATGGACGCGTTCGACCGGCCAGCAAACGCCTTCTGAGCCTCGAGCACCTCCACCACACGCCGCGTCCCCAGAGCCAAGTGCACATCCCGCGCCACGCCCTGGAAGACGCGCAACTGCCTGCGATCACCCGGCAACGTGATTCGCATCTCTTGCCCGATGAAGTCGCCCAGGTCGGTTTGTTTGCTGCGTCGCAGTGGTGCCGAGCGCTTCGGCAGCTTCCGCGCTACTTTGGTCGGCAGCCAGTCCTCCGCTGACTGCGGGTCCCCGGCGTACTCGGCGAGCGAACCGAGCGAAGTGGCGGTAGCGGCGCTTAGAAAGTCACCTCGGTCAACGTCGATCGAGCTCCTGGACTTTGTCAGTCGTGGACTGCGCTGCTTGGTCTGGGCTAGGTCACTTTCGGTTGGGTGCCAGGAGTCATCGGGCGCGTCCGGGTCGACGGCATAGTAGCTGAGCTCTGAGTCAGTCGATACCGTCGATATCGCGACGCCCTGGACCATCCGGCCGCCCACGAGCAACGTGGAAAGCTGCGTCGTTGCGCGCGCCAGCTGCTTTGCGGCATAGTTCATGCTCGTGGTTCCTTTGCACTCCACGAGCTTGAAAACCAACTCGTGCGGATCGAAGGGGTTGGGATACTGCAGGAGGTAATCCGGCTGCCTACCCTGCCCGGCCGCTACTTCGAGATCCAACTCGTCGTCCTGTAGGGCCTGGTCGACGTCCGTCGCCAGAATCGGCCCAGTTGCCCCCAGCGCACGGCACCACCTCTCGGCTAGTAGGACGCCGAACCCAACGCCGAGCTCCTCCGACATCACTCGGCGCTGGTTTCCACGATTGCGGCCCGCTGCCCCACTGAGTCGGAACGCGCCAATCGTGCCCGGACGATCAAAGGCGCCCAAGTATCGCATCCGCGCCCACCATTGGTAGTGAGTAAAGATGTCATCGCTTATGTCGAGGGCGGTCACTCGCGCGAGACGCTGGAGCGCGTCGACTGGTCGGATCTCGACGAATCCGTCAGTAAGACCTTGCGCCACGGTGACGCTCTTGAACACCAGGTCGGGGTTGGTGCGGCGGATCCGGGCGACCTCGTCCTCCACCCGCTCGACCAGCAAGGCATCGCTGTGTCCACTCATTAGGCCTGGTTCTTCGATGGCACGCAACGCTTGAAAAATTTCCATCTCGCCCCTCTGTGTTCGTCACCGATGGATCGCATCGTATTGGCAACCTCTTATCACTGAAGACCATGAAGCCCGTTCCTGTGCCAGGCATCAGCCACTCGTCCGAATCGGCGCGCTGGCGAATCGCGCGGAGGAGCATGGACATCAGAGGGTGCGGAGAGACGAATCAGCCCATCAGGATAGGGACGCCGCAGACACATGCTCCCGCGACCCAAGCCGGCGTGTGCCGCATGCGGTGCCGCGCGACGAAACCTCGATCGGACAGCCGCAGACGTGTGCGTGGCCCACTCCTCGCGCACAGCCCGGATGAAGATCCGCGAGGGCACCTGGTCGATGCCTCGGCAGTCACTGAGCTAGATTGGCTTCCACCCGTCGCGTGCCCACGCGACCGCCGGCTCGCTTCCGACGCGGTAGAGTCCGCCATACAGCTGATCGCGCGACCTCGCACTCTCTGCCTTGCAGACGTCGCAGAACAGCGGCGCGGCAGGATGGTTGTCAGGAAGGAATACGTCGAACAGCGGAGATCGCTTACGCCGCGCGCGACGTACGAGCACCATCACCGGATCCGGAGAAATGTCGAACGCAGTCTGCATGTGGACGGCTTCCCAAGTCCCGATGTAACCCACTGGTCGGCCGTCGATTACTACCTGGACGGCGTTCGGGTCGACGTCATTAGTCGGTTCGCGATGTAGTTCGGCCACCGTCGCGCCGACCTCTGCTGCCGCCTGATCGGCTGCGACGTGCGGGGGCTTCCACGTCATCACCCGTTGCCAAGAACCGTCAAGTCGACGGCCCCGCAGCGCCTCATCCAGGACATCGCGGAGATGTGCACCGAGTTGCTCACGCGTCATCGACCGACGCACCCGCGAACCGCGCTTGGTCTGTTGCACCCGCTCAGCTTTGCAGGTCCCGCGGCCACCCTCGACCCGCGTATGGCATCGAGTCACGAAGGAAGAGGTGCTGGCACATTCCCGCTTCTTGCAGGGCTGCTCGTCGCAAGCACGACGCTCCACGCCGTTGACAAAATCGCGGAGCAGATCGTGGGCGTCGTTCGGTCTTAGCGCCGCGATCGGTATCCGGGCGAACGTCCAATTGGATCCCGTCGCGGCCTGCGGTCACCCTGCGCGCCTGCCCGACGCGTCAGGCGTTGATCCCGAAAGCGCGCAGCAGCGGGACGCGGGAGATCATCCGGCGCGGGCCGAGCTAGATCGTGGGGATTGTGCCATTCCTTTCGTGCTGCGGCACCCGGCTCAGACGTCAGCTACCGGTACCGCAGCCCCAATCGCATCAGCGAGGGCGCAACGCGAACAGCCTGGCGGGCTCCACCTCGAGCGCGCCGCAGATCGCAGTCAGCGTGGTGAAGCGGATCGCCTTCCCGCGGTTGTTTTTCAAAGCCGAGAGGTTGGCGATGGTGATGCCGGTCCGCTGCGCGAGCTCGGTGAGGGTCATGCCCTTCTCTTCGAGCACCTCGTCGATGAGGATGAGGACCCGATAAGCACCGGGGGGAGTCCCCGCCTCATCAGATGACGCCATCGACGTCCTCCGTCAGCTGGGCGCCCGAGCGGAAAGCAGCGAGGAGGGCAACCGCGATGAGGCCTCCGATGATCAAGGGTATGGGCCACTGAGGGGTCTGTCCGGCGGGCAGACGCGACGTCTCGGCATCGCCGGCGTGCTCGTGCGCGACGCTGCCTACCTTCTGCTCGACGAGCCCGCAGCCGGTCTCGACCCAAGAGAGTGGGAGCGGTTGGTCGAGATCCTGCGACCGACAGAGAAGGATCTCGCAGTCCTGATTTCGACCCACGACACGGATTCACTCATCGACAGCGACTCGCACATCCTTGTCCTTGCTGGTGGGGTCACCGTTGGCGCATCCCGGTGTGTCCGAAGCCATCGTCATCGGCGGCGGTGCGTCCGCTGTAGCCGGGGGACTCCTCGCTGCACTCGGTCTTCACCGGGATGCGAGCAAGTGAGGACTCAAACTATGCGAGCCATTCGGGCGTTGAGGTCGCGCCCAGATCGGATGCCGCGAACCGCCAGGCTGCAGAGGCCGTCACGGACGCGCGCGCTCAATCGCGTTGGTGAGGTACAAGAGCCTCGTTGCCAGCGCGTACTTCCGCTCCGCAGGTAGCGAGCTCGGGTCGCGAAGCGCCGCGGCGAGGTCAACGGAGTCGAGCCGCGCGAGCAGCGCGATGTTCTCGAGAGTGAGATGAAACTGCGTCGTCAGTCCCTCGAGGATCGCGCGGAGTCGTTCATCGTCGCTGATGTCGAAACCATGCAGGATCTGCGACGCGAGGACGGACAACCGGGCCGCCTCGTCTTCGGAGAGCGGCTGAGGGCTCGCCGTGACACCGAGCGTCCTCTCTACGGATCCGGCGAGGAAGACCTGGAGGGTTCCGATCGGGATCTGGCTGATTGCCTCGAGAGCCATCTCCGAGACGCGCCCGTCTGCGACGGCACGCCTGAGCTGATCGGCGGTGTTGAACATCTGAGAGGTCACGGTCAACTCCTTCGATCGGTGCACGCAGCGTGACCGGCGCGGGAGAAGGAAGGTTTCATCCCGCCCAGTGGCTCGCAATTTACCCCGTGAATGTGCGGGGCGTGCGGTTCCGGACAACAGTGGCAACCGGCACGCCGGGAGGCGCCCTGTGGCGATCTGCGCGACGGCTGCCGCCCACATCCTTCTGAGCAACCTAAGAGGAGCCAACGTGCTCTCATCCTGAAGCAGCGCCGCGTTGACCGCCGGCGCACGCACACGTGCTTCGGCGGTTGCGCCAGCTGACCCAAGTGGAATGGGTCGATTGCCGGGGCTGATCGGGCGTCAGCGGCGCAGGCGCTGGGCGGCGGTCAGATCGATGACGAACAGCGCCGCCCCCTGCAGGACGACGGCCAGGCCGTGGCCACGCGCGTCGGCGGGTCGCAGGCGGTCGCCGAACGTCGGCGTTCGGACGGCGAGATGGGCGCCCGCGGCGACGTAGCCGACATCGAGCGCGGTATTCACCAGCAGAATGCGGCGCAGGGTCTGCGTCTTCGGGACCTTGCCCCTCCCGCGGGTGACCGCCGCGAGCGCGAGGTCGATCGCGCCCCACATCAGGGTCTGCACTCCGAACCCGCGCGTGCGCCGCGGGAGCGCGAATGCCCCACCGACGAGCACGGATGCCGTGCCCCACCGTGTCAGCTGACGAACGACGGTGCGGGTCACAGTGCGCGCGGAACTCATGGACCCATCATGGTGTGGCGGGGCCACGGCATCCCGCCACTGTCGTCCCACCCGACGGCGACCTAAACTCCGCCGCACCACCAGTGCGTCAGCGCTTCAGCACGCGCCGCTCCGCCATCTTGCGTACGACTTCGAGCAACCCGGGTGCGTAGTCGCCCCACGAATCGGTGACCTTCGAGACGTCGATCTTGCCCGTGTGCACGTTCTCGCACAGCCGCATCCAGGCCTCGCCGGTCGCGGCGGTAAGAGCGAAGGCGACCCCCGCGTTGATGACGCTCCCTGCGCCGGGGATGAGCTTGAGGAAGCTCCGCGCCAGCGCCTGTCCGCTGATCTGGACGCCGAGCTGAGCGAGGGCTCCCGCTGACATCATCGTCGTGAGTTCGAGGTCGTAGATCGCCGCGATCCGGCCCATCATCGCGAGCTGGATCGGCGCGAGAACCACGGCGTCGGCAACCGGAACGGGAACCGCCGCGGCTGCCGCTGCGGCTCCTGCGGCACCGGTGATGACGGGCCGGGCGAGTTCCCTCTTCCACGGGAGGTTGAGTCTCTGCGCGATGCGAAAGGCGTCCTTCTCGTTGTCCGGCGAGAGGGTCAGGGTCTCGGCCACGAGCTCACCGAGGCCGTGCCCCTTGCCCTTCCCATGCTTGCCGGCGGTGGAGGTGAGGATGACGCGCTGAATCGGGATGTCGACCGGCCGCCCCTCGCCGTCGACGGGGTCTTCGAGCCATTCCTGGAACTCGGTCACATCGTCCGGAGCGCTGCGTTTGCCCGTGATCGGGTTCTTCGACCAGTCGACCTTCGTGAGCACGAGAATGACCGGAAGCCCCGCGGCATCCAGCTCGCGGATCATGTCGATGTCGGGCTGCGTGAGCCGCGGCAGCTGCGAGAGCACGCAGTACCAGACGACGGAAATCTGCTCGATGGCCGGCCGCTCGGAGATCGTGCGGAGGTGCGCTCGCAATATGTCTGCCGGGGGAGTGGCGGATCCGATCTCGAACCCTTCAATGTCCCAGATGCCGAGGGAGGGATCGCTGTAGTACTTCACGCCCCGCGTGACGGGCAGGCCTTTCCCGACCTTCGCGAGGTTGCGGCCGAACACCGCGTTGACGAGCGACGACTTGCCGACTCCCGTGCCCCCGATGACGGCGAGGTTGAAGCGCCCGTACCGCGATTTTGCCTCGGAGCTCGCCTCGATGAATGCACGCTCGTCCGACTCGGACGCGGCCGTGGTCTTCTTGCGTTTGTCGCTCACAGGTCGATCATCCTCTGGGGGTCGTGATTCGCTGTCATCGAGCGAACTCGAACTCGACGGTAGCGTCAGGATCGATGCTCGTCACGATCCTGGTGTAGAAGACGCGAGCCTGTGCTCCGAGGAGGGCGGCGGTCTTCGACGTCGGGAAGTCGCTCGGATAACATTTCCGCATGGCTGAAGCACCCCGGATCACCGACGTCTCGATCGGGAGCGACGGCATCCGCCTCGGTCAATTCATGAAGTTCGCAGGCCTGCTCGACTCGGGCGGCGACGTGAAGGAAGCCATCATCGACGGCTTCGTCACGGTGAACGGAGGGGTCGAGCGGAGGCGCGGACGTCAGCTGCAGCACGACGACGTCGTCGTCTTCGACGGACGCGGAGCTCGCGTCCGGCCGTAGCGCCGGGGCGCCGTCGCGAGGTTCGAGCGGGCGTTCTCCGGGACGCGTGTGCCGCTGGCGGAGGGGAGGCCACGTCCAAGGGCAGAATCGGTGGGGCTTCGTCCTTCTTACGCCCGACGGCAGATTCCAGGACAACGAAAAGCCATTACGATCGCGATGAGAACGTCGGCTCCGACAACGAAGCCCAGACTGATGAACGCACGCAGTGCGGCAGTTGCGAGGCCGGCAGTAGTCTCAGCTTCATGTCGCAGCATGCCGCCCCCGGTTGGTTCTCGGACCCGTTCGGACGTTATGAGCACCGATATTGGGACGGCGCTCAGTGGACGGAGCACGTGGGGTCTCGTGGTCAACAGACGATCGATCCACCTGTGGTGATGCCGCCCGCCGCCGGTGCCCTTCAGGAGGTGCAGAGTTCCGCGCCGTCGCGCAGCAGCCAGACCCCAGCCGACGCGAGAGTGCTCAAGCAGGTCCGGAGGCTCGGCATTTCGGAGCAGGCGCAAGGTGGCGGGGGGACCCTGTTCACCGAACGCGTGTTGGTGGTCAACCAGAAGGCCAAGCTGTTCGAGAGAAAAGCTGAGTACACCGTCTTCGATCGACACGGACGCAAGGTTGGGGGGGTGCGCGAGTTTGGGATCAGCATGGCTCGGCTAGCGGTCGGCCGCGAGAATTCGACGAAGCGGCTAGAGATCGTCGACGCAGACGGAACTCCGCGCCTCACATTGACGCGACCCGCCACGGTCTGGAAGTCGAAAGTCACGGTGATGCGTGCAGATGGCAGTCTTGTTGGACACCTTGCCCAGGAGAGTCTTGGCGTCATGGCGTCGGTACTCGGGGGCAGGTTCAACGTTCGCTTTCGTATGGAAGCCGACGGCGCGACGCTCGGCTCTGTCAATGCGGAGGATTGGCGGGCCTGGGATTTCAGTATCCAGGACGCGAGAGGTTCCGAGATCGCACGTATCACCAAGACGTGGGCCGGATTCGGCAAAGAGGGGTTCACGAAAGCGGACAACTATGTTCTGCAGATCCACCGCGAACTGGTCGATCCGCTCCTGACCCTGGTTGTATCCGCCGCGCTCGTCGTTGACACCGTCTTGAAGCAGACCAGCGACGGAAACCGTCGGTCACGGTGACCCTCAGCCCTTCGCCGCTCGGCCACTGGCTGCTCGTCCGACGCGGCTACCCGCGTGCGCCTCGCCACGGCATCAATGAGGGATCATCACCCGTCCGCTTGCCGCCGAGCGGACGGCGGCGTGATACATGGGTGTAGTGCGCGGCGAGAATGTTCGATGAGGGAGTATAGATTTCGTGGAAACCTTCAAGCGAACACCGCTGCAGCTGTTCAACTTGCCTCAGCACTTCCTTGTCCCTCTTTTTCAGCGCCCCTACGTTTGGCGCGAGGATGAACAGTGGATCCCGTTGTGGAATGACATCCGGCGCGTGACGGAGCTACGGATCAACGATCCGCGCTCCAACGCCACACACTTCATGGGCGCCGTCGTTCTCCAGGCGCATGACGCAAAGAGTAAGCGCATGACGACGTGGAACGTCATTGACGGTCAGCAGCGTCTGACAACGCTCCAGATTCTGGCCGACGCAGCTTGCGCTTTGCTCGCGGTGAGCGGACAGGCCCGCCTCTCAGGACAACTTGAGCGGCTCACCCATAACGACGACATCTATGTCGAAGAGCGCGACAGTCGCCTCAAGGTTCGTCATCATAATAAGGATCGTGCGGCCTTCGACGAGGTGATGACGGCCGATCCGCCGGTCGACCATGCCTACTTGACGCACGCGGATTCGCAGATCGTTCGCGCCCACGAGTACTTCTCGACGGCCGTCCAGCAATGGCTAGGTGCGCCCGACTCGGCTGAGTACCCGATCAAAGCGAAAGAGCTCACAACAGTTCTGCTCGACGGTCTGCAACTTGTCTCCATCGAGCTGGAAGCTTCCGAGAACTCGCAGGAGATCTTCGAGACGCTGAATGCTCGCGGCACTCCGCTCACTGCCGCGGACCTAGTGCGAAACTTCGTCTTCCAAAAGCTCGAGGCTGACGGTGTCGACACACGCAGGGCCTACCGGGAGGACTGGCCGTTTGAGACCAAGTTTTGGATGGAAGAAGTGAGTGTTGGCCGCAACCTGGTGAGCCGTAGTTCTCTGTTCCTCAACCAGTGGCTCGTCGCGCGAACCGGCGAAGAGGTCAGCCCTCAGTCGACATTCACCAGGTTCAAGTCCTACGTCGAACATGAGTCCGGTCATGCGATGTCCGAACTCTTGCCAATCATCAAGATGCAGGCGCATCAGTACGAGTCGTGGACGGAAGCAGCGCGCCGTCCGGGAGGAAGCCTCACAGCCACTGAACTGGCCGTCTACCGTATGCAGGCTGCAGGCGTGGAGGTGCTTAAGCCGCTCCTCATATGGCTGCACGAGCCCGGCCGGGGCCCATCAGAGGACTCGGCGGGTCGAATCATCAATGCGGCGGAGAGCTGGGTATTTCGCCGGCAACTCCTGCGCCTGTCGGGCAGTGATCTCGGCCGCATCATCGCTGACGTCATTGCCGCGAACGCGAACGTGCCGGCGAGCGACCTCGCGGAGCGGGTTTCAGCCCATCTCGCGCGCCTCAACGTAACGAGTACCTATTGGCCCGGCGACGAAGAGGTCCGCCGCGCTTTGACCACCGAAGCAGCGTATACGCGGTTCCCGCGAGGTCGACTGCGCATGATGCTCGAGGCAGTTGAGGACCACTACCGCGACGTTACCGGTCAGCCTCAAATCGAGCGCAAGGGTTACCCGATCGAACACCTGCTCCCGAGATCCTGGCGGGACACCTGGCCCGTCAACGCTCCTGACGAGGCCGAGGGGAGGCAGGCTCGGGTTCATCGCTTGGGTAACCTCACGCTCCTGACCAAGTCGCTCAACTCGAAGGTCTCGAACGGGGCCTGGCCTGTAAAGAGAGCCGCGCTACAAGACCACAACACGATCATTCTGACCGGCAGGGTGATCAAGCGCACTGAGATAGACGCGTGGAACGAAGAGCTGATCGATGAGCGCACTGCAGAGCTCATCGATACGTTGTTGCGGGTCTGGCCCGTCCCCGAAGGGCACCACGGCAAGGTCGCTGACCCTCAGACCAAAGCGGGCGACTGGGTTGAGTTACGGCACTTGATCGCAGGGGGCTTCCTTGCGCCCGGCGACAGGCTATTCGCGACCCACCGTGACCATAAGGGTAGGCAGGCAATCGTTACCGCGGACGGTGCGATCGACATCGACGGTAAGCGCTACAGTTCTCCGTCGGCCGCGGGCTCCGCGCTCCAGAGAGGGGCGACGAATGGGTGGTACTTCTGGGCAGTCGCGGACGGTCGGAGATTGCGAGACGTCCGCACCGACTTCCAAAATTCCTCCGACGTCGACGAGCGCGTCGTGATGTCCGAGCCGTAGTCGAGACGCTTCCGTTCGACCTCGCTAGCGAAGTCTGAGGCGATAGCCCACACCGATCCGGCGTCCACGCCACCAGATGGAAGAATCGTCCGGTGACCGCAACTCTCGTCGCTCAGGGCCTCGCCGGCGGGTACGGCCACCGCACACTCTTCGACGGCGTCGATCTCACCGTCAGCCCGGGTGACGTCGTCGGTGTCGTCGGGGCCAATGGTGCCGGCAAGTCGACGCTCCTCCGTATCCTCGCCGGGCGCGACGCCCCTCAGTCGGGAACTGTCAGCCTCGCTCCCGCCGACGCGTTCGTCGGCTGGCTCCCGCAGGAGCACGAGCGCGTCGAGGGTGAGACCGTCGCCGCGTACATCGCCCGCCGCACCGGGTGCGCCGAGGCGACGGCGGAGATGGATGCCGCGGCATCCGACCTCGGCGATCCCTCGATCCCCGGCGCCGACGACCGGTACGCCACCGCCCTCGAGCGCTGGCTCGCAAGCGGTGCGGCCGACCTCGATGAGCGTCTGCCGATCGTCCTCGCAGATCTCGGGCTCGAGCTCGACGCCGACGGCATCCACATGACGTCCCTCTCGGGCGGTCAGGCGGCGCGCGTCGGACTCGCGGCGCTGCTGCTGTCGCGCTTCGACATCGTGCTGCTCGATGAACCGACGAACGACCTCGACCTCGACGGGCTCGAGCGCCTCGAAGCGTTCGTACACGGCCTGCGCGGGGGAGTCGTGCTGGTCAGCCACGACCGCGAGTTCCTCGCGCGCAGCGTCACGCGCGTGCTCGAGCTCGACCTCGCGCAGAACTCTCACCGGATCTACGGCGGCGGTTACGACGCCTACCTCGAGGAACGGGCGACCGTGCGGCGTCACGCGCGCGAGAAGTACGACGAGTTCGCGGACAAGAAGGCCGACCTCGTCGCCCGTGCGCGCGTGCAGCGGGAGTGGTCGAGCCAGGGCGTCCGCAACGCGATGAAGAAGAACCCCGACAACGACAAGATCCGGCGCAAGGCCGCGACGGAGTCGAGCGAGAAGCAGGCGCAGAAGGTGCGCCAGATGGAGAGCCGCATCGCGCGGCTCGATGAGGTCGAGGAGCCGCGCAAGGAGTGGCAGCTCGAGTTCACGATCGGCGCCGCTCCGCGGTCGAGCTCGGTCGTCTCGACGCTCAACGGCGCCGTCGTCCGGCAGGGCTCGTTCATGCTCGGACCGGTGTCGCTGCAGGTGAACGCGGGCGACCGCATCGGCATCACGGGTCCGAACGGCGCCGGCAAGTCGACGCTGCTGCGCACGATCCTCGGTCGGCAGACTCCCGACGAGGGATCGGCCGGCCTCGGATCGAGCGTGAGCATCGGCGAGATCGACCAGGCGCGCTCGCTGCTCGTGGGCTCGCGCCCGTTGGCCGACGCGTTCGAGGCGCTCGTGCCCGAGATGGCATCCGGCGAGGTCCGGACGCTGCTGGCGAAGTTCGGGCTGAAGGCCGATCACGTGCTGCGTCCGGTCGACGAGCTGTCGCCGGGGGAGCGCACGCGCGCCGGACTCGCGCTGCTGCAGGCGCGCGGCGTGAACGTGCTGGTGCTCGACGAGCCGACCAACCACCTCGACCTGCCCGCCATCGAGCAGCTTGAACAGGCCATCGAGTCGTACGACGGCACACTGCTGCTGGTGACCCACGACCGACGGATGCTGGATGCCGTGAGTACTAACCGTCGCTGGCACGTCGAGGCTGGCCGCGTCACCGAGTCCTGAGACCGGCCGCGCCCGCGGCGTGACGGTGCGCCGCAGTCAGACCGTTGGCGGCTGCTCCGTCTGAGCGCTCCACTGCGCCCGCAAGACGCTGACGACATCGTCGAGCCCTGTGCCCGCGCGGAGCGCCTCGTCGGTCAGCTCGCGGATGCGCTTGAGCACGCCGTGGGGGAGCACCGCGGCCGATTCGGCGACGCGGGTTCCGGCGGCGGTGCGGCTGACGACGAGCCCTTCCTGCTCGAGCAGCTTGTAGGCCTTCGCGACGGTGCCGGGTGCGACGCCGAGGTCGGCGGCGGTCTGACGGACGGTCGGCAGGCGTTCGTTCGCCGCGAGCATGCCCGACACGATGAGCCCGCGCAGCTGGAGATAGATCTCTCGTGACGGAGTGCTCTCGTCGGTGGCGGACAGTGCCCGGGTGATGGTCATCGGGCGTACCCGACATCCGTGCCCGATGACCGGGGCGCGGGCGAAGCCGGAGCGACGACCGAGGCGTGATCGGCGCGGGGCACGAGCGATCCTCCGACGACGAGGAGCATACAGAGCGCCACGATCTCGACGATCGGTGCGGCTCCGCCGGCGATGGCGGCGAGCTCCGCGTAGCGCCAAGCGACGTCGTACGACGTTCCGCCGCTCGCATCGTCGATCGTGAGTGTCGTCACCGAGCCCGCGTTGCCGACGAGACGCCACGCTGCCGCCAGAGCGAGCAGGCACGCCCCGGTCGCCAGCCATACGATCCCGCTTGCGGTGCGGCGTCGGGCTGCGCGTTCGATCGCGACGGTCTCGGGTCGAAGGAACGAACGCACCGCATTCCGGTCGAGCGCTCGCCACACCACGAGCAGCAGCAGCCCGAGGCCCACGAGAGCCGGCACGCCGTAGACCCACCCGTAGAACGAGACGCGGAGCGGGTCGACATCCGCGGCGTTCGGGATGGGGATGACGAGCCAGAGCCAGTCGCCCTCACCGTTCGGGGACGACGCGATTCCCGCTGCGACCGTCGTGGCAAGGAGCGCGAGGCTCGTCACCGCGAGAGCGGTGAGTGAGACGGGAGAGCTGAATGACAGCCACGATCGGCGCACCGGCGGCGACACGGGATGCTCGGCTGCGCCCGACCCGCGCGTGAGGATGAAGGCGAGGGCCACGGCGACGCCGGCGAAGGCGACCGCCAGGGGTGCGGCGACGCGCCACCACGACGTCCCGGATCCGTCCCAGACGTATCCGCGGAAGAGGAACTCGAAAAGGAAACCGAGGGCCACGGCGACCCCCGCGATGCTCAGCGACACGTGCTCGCCGGCGTATCGCCGGCGGAGGGACGTTCGACGTTCTCCGGTGAATCCCGCACCGCGCTCGGCGGCGCGACCCGTGTTCGCTCGGATCGCGACGACGGCGGCGGCGGCGACGAGCCCGAGGACGAAAGACATCGGCGGCCACGACGCGATCGCGCCGGTGAGGTCGAGCGGGCCGAAGGTTGCGAGGGAATGGGTGAGCATGCACGTCGCCTTTCGCTTGTGCCTCAGATGTGGAACAAAATGTATCAGATCGTCAGTACAAGAGTTCGCAACCACGGTTGACAAGTCCGCGACCAGCAACCTAGGTTGCTTACATGGAATCGACTCAGATCGCCGGCGTCGCCGCAGACACGCGTGACCCGCGCGCGGGCCTGCGCGCCATCGCGTCGCTGCGCTCCCTCACGGAGCGCCTCGAGCTCGCGCAGGTGGAGGCAGGCCTGCGCGCCGGCATGAGCTGGCAGGAGATCGCCGAAGCGCTCGGCGTCTCGCGCCAGGCCGTGCACAAGAAATACGCCAAACGCATCGACCCGACCATCGACATCCCGAGGAGAACCCGATGAGCAAGCTGACGGTCGCGACCGCGACGATGTACGAGCTCTCCCTCGCGGGGGCGGAGGAGGCATCCCGTCTCGGCGAGCAGAGCGGTGACATCGACCACTTGCTGCTGGCCCTCACGATCAGCGAACAGGTCGCGGGTCAGGTTCTGCGCGCGCTCGGTGTCGACCTGGAACGCACGCGGGCGGCGGTCGAGCAACAGCACGCCGATCAGCTCGCTTCACTCGGCGTGCGGGCCGCGGCGTCGGGCCCGGGGCGCATCACGTTCCACGAGCGCGGCGAGTTCGACTGGAACGATCGCGCTCTCGACGTGCTGCGGCGCGCGAACCGCGGCGGGAAGCGCGGAGACGCCGCAGCGGTGCTGCGGGAGCTCGTTCAGGAGGGGAGCGGACTGGTCGAAGCGATCCTCCAGCGGCTCGACACGACGCCACAGCAGGTGCGCGAGCTTCTCGATCAGGCGGAGCGGTATCCCGCCCCGCCGAACCGGGCAGCCGACAACGGCCGTTCGATCTCGGGCGCCGGCGCTGCGCACGTCACCGCACCCGTCGCGGAGGTGTGGGCTCTGCTCAGCGACCCCGCCCGGATGCCGGAGTGGGACCTCGGGATCGGCCGGGTCGACGACCTGCCCGACGACGTAGCTCTGGGCGCCACCTGGACCGCGTATGCGCTCGAGACGGCGCCGAACGGCAAGCCGCAGCGGATCAACTCCGAGCGTCGACGCGCTCGCATCGAACTCGTCGAGAGCGAGCCCACGACGGCGATCGAATGGATCACGACCTGGCCCGACTCGCCGACGTCGAACAAGCGCCGGATGAGGATCGAGCTCGAGCCTGCGGCCGGCGGCACGCGCGTCGTGATCCGAGCGGCGTGGGAGCGCATGAGCTCGCGGCGAGGAATCCCGTTGCTGCGGTGGGCCATGCGACCCTTGTACAGCTTCATGATCTGGCTGCAGGTCTCGCAGATCGGTGGATCGATCGGGCGCGTGTTCCGATAGACGCCGGGGTGTGGGAACCGACGAGCATCGCGGTGACGGACGACACGGATGACGGCAGCGATGCGCGCAGCCTGCGCCTCACCTACCGGTAGCGTCGGGGGCGATGAGCAGTTCCTTCGCCGAAGTACCGGTCCTCCCTGTCGTCATCCCCTTCGGCATCGTCGTCTTCGCCATCCTCCTGACAGTGTTGTGGGCTCGACGCAGCTGCTCGCCACCCCGTGCGGCTGTCACCGCGGCGGTCGCCGTCTACGGCGCAGGCATCGTGGGCAACACGATCTTCCCGATCTTTCTCGACAAGCCCGTTTCGGGCGCCCCGTGGACGCCGGGTTTGGCGCTCATCCCGTTCGCCGACTACGAGCTCGACGACGCGCTGATGAACATGCTCGTCTTCGTGCCGCTCGGCATCCTGGTCCCGCTCATGCTCGCTCGGCCGACCTGGCTGAAGGTCGTCGCTGCGGCGGCGATCACAAGCCTGACCGTGGAGTCACTGCATCTCGCGGCGCAGGCCTTCTTCGCCGGCGGACACATCGCCGACATCAACGACTTTCTCTCGAACGTCGCCGGCGGTGCCCTCGGCTACGGCCTGCTGCTCCTGCTCGCGCGTGTTCCCGCGCTCGCCCGGCTCATCGACCTCTTTCGCTGGAACCCGCGCCGACAGGATCGTCCCGAGGACATCGAGACGGCCGCCACCCGCGGCTGAGGCCTCACCGTCCCTGACGCTTCTCGTCCGGCTCGGCTGGCCCGCGACGATGGGGGCGCGACAGTGCAACACGGCCGCCGAGTGCGCCCGGGAGCACGAGATCGTCGAGTCCCGGGTCGACCGCTCAGCCTGCGAACGGCACGAGAACCCGCGGCGCGCGCACGTGCTGCGCCGACGCGATCTCCGCGCGCCCCGCGACCCGATCGGCCCGTACCCGGCTGTCGACGAAGAAGTCCGTCTCGCCGTTCCACGGCAGGATCTCGATGCGCAACGGGCGATCGGTGAGCTTCAGCACTGCGAGGTCGAGCTCCCACGTGCGGCCGTACCAGAACTGGTCGGCGACGAGCTCGTCGCCGATGTAGGCGCGCGCGACATCGCCGAACCAGGTGAGGCGCAGCACGTTCGCGGCATCCTCCTCGAGGGCGAGCTCGGACGGATCGATCTCGAAGACGGCCGCCCGCTCCCATTCCGCTTCGAGGGGCGCGCTGAAACGGTTCGCGGTGCCACCCCGTCGAAGCTCCGGGGCGCCCGAAGCCTGACGGACGGACCGCACGGCCACCGGTGCTTCGCCGTCGACGGGCGCCAGCGTGAGTCGTGAGAACACACCGGCACGCTCGGCGCCGTCGAGCGCCGGAATCGTCAGGATGTCGGCCGCCTCGCTCCAACGCTCGAGAAGAAGGCCGTCGCGGGTGAAGATGAGCCCACCGTCCCACAGTGCCACGACACGCCGGTCGTCCACCTCGCCGGCCCAGACCCGGGCGCTCGAGTCCGGGCCGAGGACGACCAGCCGGGTGGAGCCGACCGTGACGACGCAGTCGGGCCCAGGCGCCGCCGTCGGCACCCAGCGTGCGCCCTGCGGCGTTTCGATCTCCTGGGCGCCCGAAACGGCAACACCGGCGTCGACGCGCAGGTCGAGCTCGACGTCGATGCCCGCGGTCGTCCCGAACACCACGACGAGACCCTCGGCGGTGTCGATCCGCGTGATCGGCTGCACGGTGCCCGACAGGGCCGTGACGTCGCCGTAGGGCTGCGCGATCGGCCAGAACGCCGCGGCCCCGGCCGGCAGATCGATGGGCGAGGACGGGAACACCGAGCCGTCCGGCAGTGTCAGCTGCACGTCCGACAGGGCCGGGAGCGCGGCGGCGGCGGGCTGGTGGTTGTTCACGAACACGTATCCGCGGCCGTCGGCGACGCGCACGGCCGAGCGCACACCGGCATCCTCGATGTCGGTGAAGACAGCCGGCAGTTCCAGCAGCTCCGCTCCCCACTCCTGCAGGAACAGGTGCTGGGTGCGCAGCAGGTGGTAGTGCGGCCGAAGCGTGCCCGCCGCTCCGATGGGTGCGAAGAAGTCGTAGTCCTTCAACGGCAAGTCGTTCGGATACGCCGTCGCCTGCGACTCCTGCATCCCGCTCAGCCGGCCGTTGACCTGCGTCGTGCCGTGGTAGACGTAATAGCCCTGCCAGGCCGAGCGCCCGCCGAGCTTGGTCAGCGCGAGTGCGCCGATGTCGGCGGGGTCGACGTGGGGACGACGGTGGTAGGCGACGGCCATGCCGCCGCCGAGTTCGCACGTGATGAACGGATACCGGTGATCGTCGCGCCCGTCGGTCTCGGGGGCGTTGCGCACGTCGGCGCCGACGCTCAGGTCGTCGCGCACGTCGCTGAAGATGAAGTGCATCCGCGAGAACGCGGGCAGCTCGACATCCGACTCCTCCCAGAACCCGTCGGAGTAGCCGGCGTAGACGGAGATGAGCTCGTCCTGCGGCACCTGGGCACCGCCCCAGCCCGTGGCGACCCAGAACGGCGCGGTCATGCCCACCGATTCGGCGAGACGTCGCAACGTGGCGAGGTGCTCGGGCTGGTCGTAGAGCTCGTTGTCGACCTGCACCGCGATGATCGGCGCGTCGGGAGCATCGTCCGACCGGAACTGTCCGCGCAGCTGGCGCTCGATGTCGGCGTACCAGTCCTCGACGAGGTCGAGATAGCCGGGGTCGTTCGTGCGATGGTGCAGCGGCAGGGCCTGGAGCCAATCGGGGAAGCCGCCATTGCGGGCCTCGCCGTGAGCCCAGGGGCCGATCCGCATGACGACGTTCATTCCGACGCGTCCGGCTGTCTCGACGAACCGGCGCACGTCGAGGTGGCCCGTCCAGCTGCGCTCGCCGCGGATCTCTTCGTGGAGGATCCAGATGAGGTAGGTCGCGACCGTGTCGATGCCGCCGGCCTTCATCTTGCGCAGCTCGTGCTCCCAGCGCTCGGGGACGTCGCGGCTGAAGTGGTACTCGCCCATGACGGGGAACCAGCGCTCGCCGCCGCGAATGAGGGACGTCGCGTCGATCTCGAGGCCGGCACCGCCCTGACGGGTGATGGCGGGCGCGGCGATGGAGCGGGAGTTCGTGGGCATGCGTTCGACGATACGGGCGCCGTGCCGAGGGCCATCAGCACAATGCGCGTGCCGACATGGACGTTCGTGCGGTGTCAGCCCTTGTGCTGTGCGCGGTAGGTCGTGGGGTTGACGCCGTGCACCCGGCGGAAGTGACGCGAGAAGTACAGCGGATCAGCGTAGCCGACAGCGGTCGCGACGTCGGCGATCGGAAGCTCGGTGGTGTCGAGCAGCTCGCGGGCGCGCGCCATCTTGACGCCGGTGTGGAAGGCGCCCGGCCCGCCGCCGGTCGCCCGCCGGAACAGCGCGCTGAGGTGCGAGGGCGACATGCCGACGAGATCGGCCAGCTCGGCGACCTGGATCGACCCGTCGACGCGTGCTTCGAGATAGCGCATCGCCCGCTCCAGCGGCGAACCGTCGGCCGGCAGGACGCTGTCGGCCTCGATGCGCGTCAGCAGATGCCAGGCGAGACCGGATGCCGAGAGCAGATGCGCCTGCGAGAGACGGCGCTCGAGTAGCGAGACGATCTCGTCGAACAGTGCCGACACCCGATCGACCGACCGCAGGCGCGTCAGCGGGCGCGGTGCGCCGAGCATCGAGGACGACAGCTCCGCGACGTCCGAACCGCGGATATGCATCCACCAGATCGTCCATGGGTCGGTGTGGGAGGCCTGATAGACGTGCGACCGGTGCGGCGGGATGATGACGCAGGCGCCCCGGGTGAGCGCGAGCTCCTGCCCGTCGATCGTCACGGCGCCGGAACCGGAGACGCAGAGGATGACGATCGTCTCGCCGGCGCCGTGACCGCGAACCCGACGATGGCCGGCCGCGGCGGGGAAGTAGCCGGCATCCGTCACGGTGAGGCGTCGCGTCCCCGGCCGATCGAGAGCGATCTCGACCTGCGGGCGCGGCACGACCACGAGGCGCTGATTCTCGAAACCGTCCATCCGGTAGTGCGGTTGGTCCTGCGTGCGGTTCGCTGATTCGTCCATGTATGTCCTCGTTCTCACCATATCCCCGCCGCGCGGGTCGGCCTAACGTGGCGGGGACGTCGCCGACGTCGACCCTCCGCCACGCCGAAAAGGAAAGGTCAGCGATGACCCTTCATCACTCCGCCCCGTCCGAGCCCAGCCCCGTGGGCGGTCCCGAGACGCTCGTGCTGCCCGAGCCCGACGCCGAGCGGTCATCGGAGATCGCCGCCGGCCGCGCGGTCGCCTGGAGCGAGCCGGTCGAGATCCTGACCTACGAGGCGGGGACGCCGAGCCCGTACCCGATGTACCTCGACCAGCGCGTCTATCAGGGGTCCAGCGGAAAGGTGTACCCGCTCCCGTTCACCGAGTCGGTCGCCGACGAACCGGTGCGTCGCTCCTGGCAGGCCGTGCACCTCGAGAACACTTACCTGCGCGTCATGGTGCTCCCGGAGCTCGGCGGCCGCATCCACATCGGGTTCGACAAGACGACCGGATACGACTTCTTCTACCGCAACAACGTCATCAAGCCCGCGCTCGTCGGGCTCGCCGGCCCGTGGATCAGCGGGGGAGTCGAGTTCAACTGGCCGCAGCACCACCGTCCCGCGACCTACCTGCCCGTCGAGACCGTCATCGAGCACGACCCCGACGGCACGGCCACGGTGTGGTGTCACGATCACGACCCGTTCGCGCGGATGTCCGCGCAGCACGGCATCCGCCTGCGCCCGGACAGCTCGGTCGTCGAGCTCGTCGTGCGGCTGCACAACCGGACGAAGGAGCGGCAGACGTTCCTGTGGTGGGCGAACGTCGCCGCACGCGTCGGCGATGACTACCAGTCGTTCTTCCCCGAGGACGTGCGCTACGTCGCCGACCACGCCCGTCGTGCGCTGACGGCGTTCCCGGAAGCGGATCGTCCCTATTACGGCGTCGACTACCCCGAGCGGGCGGCCGCCGAGCCCGGAACTGACCGCATCGACTGGTACCGCAACATCCCGGTGCCGACGTCCTACATGATCGTCGACTCGAACGAGGACTTCTTCGGCGGATATGACCACAGTGCCGGCGCCGGCTTCGTGCACTGGGCCGAGCGCCGCGTCTCACCCGGCAAGAAGCAGTGGACGTGGGGCGACGCGCCCTTCGGCCACGCCTGGGATGCCCAGCTGACCGACGCCGACGGGCCCTACGTCGAGCTCATGGCGGGTGTCTACACCGACAACCAGCCCGACTTCAGCTGGCTGCTGCCGGGCGAGACGAAGACCTTCACCCAGTACTGGTACCCGATCCCGGCCATCGGACCGGCGTCGCAGGCCACACCCGACGCCGCCGTCCACGTCGACCGCGGCGACACCGGCATCCGTACCGCTGTCGCCGTCACGCGACCGCAGCGGGGCGCAACGCTGCGCATCATGTCGGGCGCTGACGTCATCGCCGGGCGCACCGTCGATCTCCGTCCCGGCGACGTCGCGGAGCTGTCGGCCGATGCGCCCGGTGAGACGGATGCGGGCGACCTGCGGGTCGAGCTGACGGATGCCGCGGGCCGCCTGCTCGTGCGGTGGGAGCCGATCGCGGTGGGCGACGACGAGCCGTGGGTGGCCGAAGAGCCCCCGCTCGCCGAGCAGATCGACTCGGTCGACGAGCTGTACCTCACGGGACTGCACCTCACCCAATACCGCCATCCCACCCGGTCTCCGCTGCCGTACTGGCACGCCGCTCTGCGTCTCGACCCGGGCGACGTCCGCACGAACCTCGCGCTCGCCGACCTCGACTACCGCTCCGGCCGTTACGAGACGGCCCTCGAGCGCATCGAGCGCGCGCTCGCCCGACTGACGCGGCGGAATGCCAACCCCGTGGACGCCGAGGCCTTCTACTTGCAGGGACTCGTGCTGCAGCGGCTCGGTCGCCGCGTCGAGGCGGAACGGGCCTTCGGGAAAGCGGCGTGGGACGGCACCTGGACCGCCGCGGCGGGCTTCGCGCTCGCGCAATCACTCGCGGCGCGCGCGCAGCATCGCGCCGCGTTCCGAGTGCTCGACGAGCTCGACCAGGTCGCCGGACACGACACCCGCCGCACCGCCCTGCGGGCGATCCTGCTCCGGCGGGCCGGGGCGGGCGAGGCCGCCGACGCGGTGCTGACCGCCGCCCGGGCACGCGATCCGCTCGACGCGTGGCTGCGGGTCCTCGACGGCGCAGAGGTCGCAGACCCCGGCATCCTGCTCGATGTCGCCCTCGATCTCCGCGACAGCGGCGAGTGGGATGCGGCCGGCGAGCTGTTCCACCGGGTCGCCGATGCCGATCCCGGACAGGCCGCGAACCTCCGTGCTGTCGCCTCGTACCTGGCGGCGCACCTCGCCGATGCCCTCGGCGACAGCGCCCGCGCCGCAGCCGAGCGCGCCCGCGCTCGCGGCTCGGATCTCACGCGCGCGTTCCCGGCGGGTCTCGACGCCGCCGACGCCCTGTCGGCGGCGTTGGCGGCCGAGCCCGACGACGCCGTGGCGCATCACCTGCTGGGCACGCTCCGCTACGCCCACCACCGCCGCACCGAAGCGAGCGCTCACTTCGCCCGGGCGATCGAGCTGGGCGATGACAGCCCCGTGCTCCTGCGCAACGCCGGTCTCGCGGCGTACAACATCGACGCCGACGATGAGCGCGCCTGGGCGCTCTACGATCGTGCGGTCGAGGCCGCGCCCGCCGATGCCCGCCTGCTGTTCGAGCGCGACCAGCTCGCGATCCGCCTCGGGCACAGCACGCGTGAGCGTCTGGGCCGGCTGCGTCCGCTCGAGCACCTCGTGCTCGAGCGCGACGACCTGACGATCGCCTACGTGACGCTGCTCGTGGCCGACGGCCACGCCAGCAGGGCCTACGAGATCCTGACCACGCGATGCTTCCATCCGTGGGAGGGTGGCGA
Source organism: Microbacterium arborescens (assembly GCF_049707515.1). GTDB lineage: Bacteria > Actinomycetota > Actinomycetes > Actinomycetales > Microbacteriaceae > Microbacterium > Microbacterium arborescens_B. The sequence goes on from NZ_JBNAFI010000001.1 coordinate 811,582, forward strand.
GGGGCTCGCGATCGCTGCCTGGGATGCCGTCCACGATGCGCTCGGGATGCCGCCGGTCGACCCGCCCGCCACTCTCGGCGAGGCGCGCAGCCCCTACACGGCGCCGGTCGCGCGGCACGAGGACGGGGTCACCGACTACTTCGCCACGAGCCTTCCGGAACTGCTGCTCTTCGCGCGGGAGCCGGCATCCGATCACGGCCACGATGCGTCGTTTCGTCCATGAATGCCAGCGATTCGCCCATCGTCCGGGCCCCGCGCCCGACCTAGCCTGAAGCCCAGGTTCGACGCCGAACCCCGCACTGCATCACACCGTACGACCGCGACGATTCCCGAACACCGTCGCGCGCACCATCCGCTTCCCGGCGTGCTCCGCACCGAGCCGCCGGGCCTCACGAGGAACAAAGGAGAACCATCGTGAAGAACCCAGTCAGCAAGCCTGTCGTCGCCGTCGCGGCTCTGGCCGTCTCCGCGCTCGCCCTCGCCGGATGCTCCGGCGACAACGGCTCGGGCGCCACCGGCGGGGAGGGCGACGCGGTCACCCTCGTCGTCTGGGAGTCGCTCGAGGGCCGCTCGGAATTCATCAAGCAGGCCGGCGAGGCCTACACCGAGCAGAACCCGAACGTCACCATCGAGTACAAGAACGTCGAACTCGGCGACGCCCCCGCGCAGATCGCCCTCGACGGTCCGGCCGGTGTCGGACCCGACGTGTTCGCCGCGCCGAGCAACGCCACGGGTGAGCTCGTCGCCGGTGGACACATCCTCGCCGTCGCCGGTGCCGACGAGCTGAAGGACGAGCTGCTGGAGGGTGCCGTGCAGAACGTCACCTACGAGGAGGAGATGTGGGGCGTGCCGGTCACGATCGACACCTACTCGCTGTTCTACAACAAGGCGTACGTCACCGACCCCCCGAAGACCTGGGACGACGTCGTCGCCTTCTCGAAGCAGTTCGCCGCCGAGAACCCCGGCAAGTACGGCTTCGCGATGAACCCCGGTGTCGTGTACTACGCGGGCTCGTTCCTCTTCGACAAGCCCGACAACCTGCCCTTCGGTGAGAACGTCGACGACCCGAGCCAGCCCAACACCGACACCGCGGCGACGGCCGAGGGTGCCGCCGAGCTCGTCAAGCTCCGCGAGGTCCTCGACGTCGCGGCCGACGACCTGGACGACGCGACGGTCGACACCCTGTTCGAAAGCGGCCAGTCGGCGATGACCCTCACCGGCTCCTGGAACATCCCCGTCTTCGACGATGCTGGCCTCGACTACGCCGTGACCACGATGCCCGCGGCATCCGGTTCGGACGAGCCGTCGGGGTCGTTCTCGAACTCGCGCACGATGTACGTCTCGGCGTACTCCGAGCACAACGAGGCGGCACAGGACTTCGCCGCGTTCCTCGCGAGCCCCGAGATGCTCCAGCTGGCCTACGACCTCACCGGATCGGTGCCCTCCGCCGACATCCCGGTCGACAACGAAGCCACCCTCGGCCTGATCGAGCAGGGGAACTACGCCTTCCCGAGCCCGTCCATCCCCGAGGCCGCCCAGTTCTGGCTCGCGATGGACTCGGCGGTGAAGAACATCTGGAACGGTGCCGACATCGACACCGAGCTCGCCACGGCCACCTCGGTCATCGAAGGTCAGTGACGCCTCGTCACCGTCCACGCAGCGGCGCTCCCGCCCTTCGCTCGCGCGAAGCCGCGGGAGCGTCGCTGCCCGGAGAAGGGTTCACGACATGTCGCTTCTGACGCGACGACCGGCTGACGAGGCGACGCGCCCCGAGACTCCGGCCACTCCCGCCCCCGACGCCCGCCGCGTGCGCCTGCTCGCGCTCGCGTTCATGGGCCTCGCCCACATGACCGTGCTGAAGCAACGGTACAAGGGCGCCGCGTTCGCGGCCGTCGAGGTGCTGTTCCTCGTCGCCGCGCCGTTCCTCATCGGCAACGTCGTCGGCATGATCACCCTCGGCACGCCGCAGCCCGAGCTGCCGGTGCGCGAACGCGACAACTCGCTGTTCATGCTCATCGACGGTGTTCTCGCGTCCGCCGTGATCGCGGTGTTCCTCGCCGTCTACGCCATCTCGGTGCGCAGCGCGATGCTCGATCACCGCCTCGGCGTCGACCGGGAGAAGACGTCGGCGCGCCGCCAGCTGTCGGCGATCACGACGCGCGCGTTCCCGGTGCTCGGCCTCGCGCCGATGATCCTGCTGATCCTCTTCTTCGTGCTCGTGCCGCTGGTGTTCTCGGCGCTCGTCGCGTTCACGAACTACTCCTCGCCGAACAACATCCCTCCGGCCAACACCGTCGACTGGGTCGGCTTCGACAACTTCGCCGCGATGTTTGGGGGCGACCAGCTGTGGGCGGGCGCACTCGTGCGCGTCTTCGTCTGGACGCTCGTGTGGGCGGTGCTTGCCGTCGCCACGTGTTTCTTCGGCGGCATGATCCTCGCGGTCATCCTCAACGAGTCGAACTTCCGCATCAAGCCGATCTTCCAGGCGATCTTCATCCTCCCGTACGCCATCCCGGCGGTCGTGTCGCTGCTCGTCTGGCGGAACATGCTCAACGGCGCGTTCGGTTCGGTGAACAAGCTCCTGATCGACCTCGGCATCATCGACACCGCCATCCCGTGGCTCACCGAGCCGACCCTCGCGCGCTTCACCGTGGTCCTGATCAACCTCTGGTGCGGGTTCCCGTACTTCATGCTGCTCACGATGAGCGCGATGACGGCGATCCCGCAGGACGTGCGCGAAGCCGCCGCGCTCGACGGCGCCACCGGCATCCAGCGCTTCCGCTTCATCACGTTCCCGCTCGTCCTCTTCCAGACGGCGCCGCTGCTGATCATGTCGTTCGCGGCGAACTTCAACAATTTCGGCGCGATCTACTTCCTCACCAACGGCGGGCCCAACGAGGCGGACACGACGCGCACGGGCGCCGGCTCGACCGACATCCTCGTCAGCTGGATCTACAAGATCACGATCGAACTGCTCCAGTACAACTACGGCGCGGTGATCGCGGTCGTCATCTTCCTGGTGCTCGCGCCGTTCGCGATCCTGCAGTTCCGCCGCACCAAGGCCTTCAAGGGAGAACTGTGATGCGCATCGATAGAGTCCGCGCCGCGGTCTGGACGACCGTCGTCATCATCGGCTGCGTGATGCTGTCGATCGTGGTGATCTGGCCGATTCTGTTCACCCTCAGCTCGGCCGTCTCGCCGGGCCGGTCGGCGGCGTCGCTGTCGCCCATTCCGTTCGCCAACGGGTTCACGCTCGACAACTTCTCGAAGCTGTTCACGCAGACCCTCTACCCGCAATGGTTCCTGAACTCGTTCATCATCGCCGCGTGCACCTGTATCGGGACGCTCGTGATCGCCTCGCTCTCGGCGTACGTGTTCTCCCGCTTCTCGTTCACGTTCAAGGGGTCCCTCCTCACGAGCATGATCGTCCTGCAGATATTCCCCTCGTTCGTCGGGATGATCGCGGTCTACGTGATCCTCATGCGCATCGGCGCGCTCGATACGCTCTGGGGCCTGGTTCTGGTCTACCTCGCGGGCAACCTGCCCTACAGCATCTGGCTGGTCAAGAGCTATCTCGACACCATCCCGCACGGGCTCGACGAGGCGGCCCGCCTCGACGGCGCCTCGCACCTGCGCACCTTCGCGACGATCATCATGCCCATCGCGAAGCCGATCCTGATCTTCCTCGCCGTCACGACGTTCGCGGCGCCCTGGATGGACTTCATCTTCCCGAAGCTCGTGCTGCGCAGCCCCGAGATGCAGACCCTCGCCCTCGGCCTCGTGAGCTTCGTCTCGCAGAAGAACAGCGACTTCACCGCGTTCGCGGCCGGGGCGATCATCGTGGCGATCCCGTTCATGATCTTCTTCCTCGTCACCCAGAAGTCCCTCATCACCTCTCTGTCGACCGGAGCCCTCAAAGAATGACGACGCCCCAGGCATACCAGCCCGTGCCGATCCCCACCCACCTGCCCGAGAAGCTGACGATCACGCTGTGGGACTTCTCCTGGTACGTCCGCACCGGCGCAGGGGAGCCGTTCGAAGACCTGGATGCGGCCGCGGCCGATGCGGTCGCCCGCGGCTACAACACGGTCCGCATCTGCGCGATGCCGTTCCTGCTCTTCGGAACCGACATCGACACGTCCGACCTCGAGCTCGACCGGCTCGGCGGTACGTACGCGCAGAATGTGCGCTGGTACGACGTCGCCTCGCCCACGCGCATCGATGCCCGGGCCCACCTCCTCGAGCTGTTCCGCGTGCTGGAGCGGCACGACATGTTCGTGATCCTCTCGTCGTGGGAGTACCAGCAGTCGTCCGTGTTCGCCACCGATCCGGCCTGGTGGGAGGCTCTCATCGCCGTCGCGCCCGACGACCGGCCGCTACGTCTCGCTGAGAGCCTCGCCGACCTCGTGTCCTTCGTCGCGGCCGAGGGACTCGACGATCGCATCGCCTTCACCGAGCTGCACAACGAGGTTCAGGCGGGCTACCTCGGGGAGGGCCTAACGGATGCCGCGATCGATCCCGACGCGGCGATCGCCGCCCTGACGCCTCGTCTCGACCGCGGGCTCGCCGCCTTCCACGCCCGCCACCCCGCGCACCCGGTCACGGTCAACTACGCCGGCGTCCCCGTCGCGGCGATGCGGACGCTCCCGCGGGAGATGGACGTCCTCGTCACCCACCCCTACGTCTACGGAGTCCTCGACGAGATCACCGCCGCTTTCGATCTGCGCGGGAGCCTCGCCGACTTCCCCGTCGAGGCGGTGCGAGCCGCGGGACTGCTGCGCTCAGACGCTCCGGAGCCGACGAGCTGGGTGCTTCCCGACGAGGTGTCGTGGAAGATGCAGGCGACCATCGTCGGCAAACCGGAGATCTACCTCATGGACTGGGTGGATGCGGCGGCCTTCGACCGCTTCCTCTACGAGCGCTACCAGGTGCACCACCACGAGATGGTGCTGAAGCTCAAGCTCTGGCTCGACGTGGCCGCCGACCGCGCAGCCGAGCGCGGCATCCCCACCGTCTTCGGCGAGGGCTGGGTCGGATACACGCCGCTGCACGGCGACTTCGAGGAGGGTCCGATCGGCGCGCAGTTTTGCCGCCTCGCGATCGAGGAGTCGGCGCGGATCGGGGCGTGGGGAACGCTCGTGTGCTCGAATGCCGCCCCACACCACCCGATGTGGCAGGACGTCGCACTCCAGCGCGAGTGCAACGACCGCTTCCTCGCGTCAGCGGCTGGCTGAGGCCGCGCGCTCCGTCACCCGCGGCGGCTGATCAGCAGTGCGATCACGGCGACCGCCGCGATGACGGCTGCCAGGCGCACGGCTCTGCCCGCGCCGCGCCCGACGGTGAGCACGCTGTCCGCCACCTTCGCGTCGGCGTCGATCCGGGTGGTCACGAAGTCGGCGGCAGCATCGATGATCTTGTCGGCGACGTCGGGAACCGCGTCGGGCAGCGCGTTCTTCGCGGCATCCCGCGCCGTGTGGATCGCGCCGGTGCCGGCATCCGCTACGCCGTGGACCGCGCGGGATGCCGCGCGCGTGAGGCCCTTCTCCGGCTCCGCTGTCTCGTTCGTCGACTTCGCGGGCTCGTTCGTCGCGTCGGGAGTGTTCTCGTCAGCCATGGTGGCTCCGTTCGGTCGTAGGCGGAACGGAGCTACTCTCCCAGTGTCGTGCGTCACGACACAGGCCCTAGCCCGACGCCGGGAAGTCGCGTAAGAGCGGAGAGAGGATCAGCGCCCCTGACGCTTCTTGTACGGCTTCGGCTGTCCCTTGACGATCGGCGCGCGGCCGACGCCCTTCGACGCCTTGGCCTTTCCGCTTCCCGGGGGCTTCCGCTGGGGGTCGCGCTGCGGGGCGTCGGCGACCTCGGCGCGCGCGTCAGCGAGCAGCAGCGTGCCGGCGGGAGTGAGCCGCGGCTTGCCGCCGTCCTTCGCGAAGAGCGGGTGGCCGACCTCCTCCTCGAGCCGGTCGATCGAGGAGTACAGCGCGGGAAGCGAGATGCCGAGACGTTCCGCGGCGCGCGGGAAGTGCAGGATCTCGGCGGCGGTGACGAAGTGCACGAGGTCGCGGGTCTTCATGAAGAGGTGGCCGTATCGGTCATGGCGGATTCCAGCCGTTCGGGAGCGGACGGGGCGGAAGGCCCCGGCCCATTGTGTCAGGAAGTGCTGAGCCCGCCGGGGCTGAGCGACCGCGGACGTCGTACCCGGGTCAGATGTTGTCGAAGTCGTTCCACGACTGCGGTGCGCCGCCGAATGTCGGGTCTTCCGTGGCGACGGCAGCGGAAGTGGCGCGCTGACGCAGCTGATCGGCCTGTCGGCGCAGGCGTGCCACCAGCATGTCGTCGCGGAGTTCGGGCCCGTCCCAGTCGGTCTCGAGCGAGGTGATCTGGCTGGCGGGGCCGACGAGAACCTCCCACCGGGCCTCAGTGCCGTCGGCGTCGATGACCGGGACGTCCACGGTCGCCGAGCTGCCGTCCTGCGCGAGGGCCTGCGCGTAATCGAGGAGTGCCCGGGCGATCTCGGACCCGGTCACCACGGAGTCGCCGGCGTAGTGAATCATGTCCATGCCCACCGGAATACCCGAGACGCCGGTGATTCCGGTGGGGGGTGGCGTCTGGCGGTGCTGTGCGCTACGAGACGTGCTTCCGAGCCGGGGGACCGGCCTCAGCTTCCCGAGGTCTCGCGCCGGACGAGCGCGGTGCGCAGCGACCGAAGCAGCAGGAGCAGTCCGCCGAGCCCGACGATGCTGCCCAGGAAAGGGAAGACCGAGACCGACTCCGTGAGGAGGGGCCCGTGGTCGGCGACCCCGAGCATGACCCCGACGACGACGAGGGTCGCACCCACCAGCGTCGTGGTGAACTGACCGGTGAGCGACTCGACCCAGGTGCGGTCTTCAGGCGATTCGAGCGCACGGAGGCGCACGGTCAGCTGACCTGACTCGAGATCGTGGAGGATGCCGTCGACCCGCCGCGGCAGATCTCGCAACCGTTCCCGCCCGAGCTGCAGCTGCACCTGAGCGCTCAGCGCCGCCGTGCGCGGGTCGCCCATCCGCAGCGCATACTGCGGTGCTCGCGAGAGCGCCCGCTTGATCATGTCGTACCCGGGATCCAGGCGGCGCAGCGTCCCTTCGACGGCCCCGAGGGTGCGGAACGCCAGCAGCAGTCCGGGTGGCAGAGCGAGCCGGTGATGTCGCAGCACGTCGATCAGCGCCGAGAAGAGGTGCTGATCGGCGCGCGAGTTGTGCATCCGGGTGAGGATCACCCCGATGTCGTGCTGCAGCGCCGCGACGTCGAGCTCGCTGCCGGCGCGCGGCTTGACGAGCAGGAGAACGGCGTCGGTCGCGCCCGAGTCGTCCTCGTTGTGCAGGGCGACGAGCAGCGGGAGCAGAAGTCGCCGCAGGCTCTTCTCGACGATGCCGACCGACCCGAAGTCGATGAGCGCGACGATGCCGTCGGGCTGGAGGATGAGGTTGCCCGGGTGCAGGTCGGCGTGGAACACCCCGCGCAACGCGACCTGTCCGACGATGACATCCAGCACCGCGTCGGCGATACGCGTCGCGTCGTCGGGGTGTATCGACCCGAACTCGCCGCTGCCGGGCGCCGGCAACCGGCTGAACGGGATGCCGCGCACGTGCTCCATGACGATGAGCTGCTCGGTGCACAGCTCCGGGTACACGTCGGGGATCCGCACGGCGCGGGCGTCGGCCGCGGTCATCGAGTCGCGCAGCATCTCCATGTTCGCCACCTCGACGCGGTAATCCAGCTCCTCACGCAGCGCGACGGCGAACTGCGCCGCGAGCGCGGAGGCCCCGACGTCTTTGGCCCATGTGGTGCGGCGCTCGAGGTCGGCGGCGGCGCGCTCGATGATGTCGAGGTCGGTCGCCACTTCGGCCCGCGCCTTGGGACGTTGGATCTTCACCACGACATCCGTTCCGTTCCGCAGCTGCGCGGTGTGGACCTGACCGACGGATGCCGCCGCGAGCGGTGTCTCGTCGATGAACGTGAAGACGAGGTCGAGCGGGCGACCCAGCTGGGTCTCGATCGCGGCCTTGGCCTCGGGCCAGGGGATCGGCGTCGTGTCCATCTGGAGGGTCGCGAGAGCCCTCGTGATCTCGGCCGGCAGCAGGTCACTGCGGGTCGAGAGGATCTGACCCAGCTTGACGAACGTGACCCCCGCGTCATCGAGAGTGGCTGCCAGCGCTCGGGGAAGTTCGGCGCGCGCGGATTCGCTGCGCATGCCGCCCAACCCGTGACGCGACGCGATCGCGACGATCCGGGCGTACCGCATCGCGCGGCGGCGGCGGTGCAGCGCCTCGCGCACGGCGCGGACGGGACCGATGGGAACCCGGGCGGGCCACATCAGCTCGAGCGTGATCAGGGCGATGAGCACGATCGCGAACATCCACGCGAGCACCAGCAGCACGAACCCGATCGTGATCGGGCTGTCGGCGAGGATGCGGCCACCCCGCATGATGCCCGCCTGTTGCAGCACGAACAGTCCGAGCGGGGCGAACACGACGAACACGACCAGCGAGACGATCGGGCCGCGCACCCAGCCGACGCGCGCCTCGAGCACGCGCTTGGCGAGCCACGTGGCCGCGACCGCGAAGACCACCGCCCCGATCGCGAAGAGCAACCATTCCGGCATCCGTACCCCCGAGCGCGTCGACCTTCCTCCGAGGCTAGGGCACGAGGGCGAGCCGCGCCGGGCCGATCATGCGTTCTCGCCGGCGGCGGACTACCCTGAAGCGTGTCCACTTCTGCTGAACAGTCTGTACCCGAGTCCGTCGACGAGCCGCCCGTCATCACTTTCCGCGACCTCGGGCTGGGGGAGCAGGTGCTCAAGGCGCTCTCCGACGTGGGGTACGAGACGCCGTCCGCGATCCAGGCCGCGACGATTCCGACGCTGCTCGAGGGGCGCGACGTCGTCGGTCTCGCCCAGACCGGAACCGGCAAGACGGCTGCGTTCGCGCTGCCGATCCTCGACCGGCTCGACCTGACGCAGAAGACGCCGCAGGCGCTCGTCCTCGCGCCGACGCGCGAGCTCGCGCTGCAGGTGTGCGAGGCGTTCGAGAAGTACGCGTCGCGCACGAAGGGCGTTCACGTGCTGCCCGTCTACGGCGGCCAGGGCTACGGCGTCCAGCTGTCGGCGCTGCGCCGCGGCGTCCACGTCATCGTGGGAACCCCGGGCCGCATCATGGACCACCTCGACAAGGGAACGCTCGACCTGTCCGAGCTGAAGTACCTGGTGCTCGACGAGGCCGACGAGATGCTGAAGATGGGCTTCGCCGAAGACGTCGAGACGATCCTCGCCGACACGCCCGCAACGAAGCAGGTCGCACTGTTCTCGGCGACCATGCCCGCAGCGATCCGCCGGATGTCGAAGCAGTACCTCAACGATCCCGAAGAGATCACGGTCGCCTCGAAGACGACGACCTCGTCGACGATCACGCAGCGCTACCTGATCGTGTCGTTCCAGCAGAAGATCGACGCGCTCACCCGCATCCTCGAGGTCGAGAACTTCGAGGCCATGATCGTCTTCGCCCGCACGAAGAGCGCGACCGAGGAGGTCGCGGAGAAGCTGCGTGCACGCGGCTACTCGGCCGCCGCCATCAACGGCGACGTCGCCCAGGTGCAGCGCGAGCGCACCGTCAACCAGCTGAAGTCGGGCAAGCTCGACATCCTCGTGGCCACGGATGTCGCCGCGCGCGGCCTCGACGTCGAGCGCATCTCCCACGTCGTCAACTTCGACATCTCGACCGACACCGAGTCGTACGTCCACCGCATCGGCCGCACCGGCCGGGCCGGGCGCACGGGCGATGCGATCAGCTTCGTCACCCCGCGCGAGCGCGGCCTCGTCTCGGCGATCGAGCGCGCCACGCGTTCGCCGCTGACGCAGATGCAGCTGCCGAGCGTCGACGAGGTCAACGTCACGCGCCTCTCGCGCTTCGACGACCGCATCACCGCGGCGCTGGAGGAGACCGACCGGGTCGAGCGCTTCCGCGACATCATCGCGCACTACGTCCGTCACCACGACGTTCCCGAGGTCGACGTGGCCGCAGCGCTGGCGCTCGTCGCGCAGGGGGAGACCCCGCTGCTCCTCGAGCCCGACCCCGAGCCTCGCGCGCGTGCCCCGCGCGAGGATCGTGCTCCCCGCAGCTTCGATCGCGACGACCGCGACGGTCGTCCGGAGCGTCGCCCGCGCGCGAGCAACCCGAACATGACGACCTACCGCATCGCGGTCGGAAAGCGCCACCGCGTCGAGCCCCGTCAGATCGTCGGCGCCCTCGCGAACGAGGGCGGTCTCAGCCGCGGCGACTTCGGCGCGATCCAGATCCGCCCGGACTTCTCGCTCGTCGAGCTGCCGTCGGACATGCCGCAGTCGACGCTCGACCGCCTCGCCGACACCCGCATCTCGGGCAAGGCGATCGAGATCCGGGTCGACACCGGTGGGCCGAGCCGCGCTCCGCGCGGCCGCTTCGACCGTGACGAGCGCCCGCGCGACCGCGACCGCGACGACCGGTCCAGCGACCGCGACGACCGTCCGGCGCGGAAGCCGCGCCACCGTTCCGAGATGCAGGACTGATTCCCGGTGCCCGCAGGGCGGAGCGTCTCGCACGCTTCCGCCCTGCGGGCAACCCCGGTTCGCCGCATCCGTTCCGCGTGCACAGTGGTATCGACCCCGCTGACGTGGGGCATCACGCGACGCGATCGGAGAATCGGCATGACTGCGGACCACCACGGACGAGACGACGACGGCCAGCACGAGAGCGACGACGCGGCGGCATCCGCCGGCTCGGAGTCGCCCGAGGAGGGCGCGGAGGCCGAAGAGGCCGCCGCAGACGCGCGCACCGACCGCTGACCTTGCTGCTGAGGCTGACGCCGCTGCGATGCCCATAGCGCCTCGGACGACCGAGCGCAACGGGCGTCGTCGGCGGCCGGGGCGGGAGAGATGCTTCCGACATGGCTGATCTCTCCCGTCTCGCCGCCCTGTCCGGACGCACCGTCGTCGTCGTCGGCGCATCGAGTGGCATCGGGCGCGGTGTCGCGCTGCGCGCGGCGCAGTTCGGGGCCCAGGTCGTCGTGTTCTCTCGGCGCGAGGATGCTCTGCTCGGTCTCGTCGAACGGATCCGGGAAGGCGGGGGCCGAGCGCACGCCGTCGTCGGAGACGTCGCCCGGCCCGGCGACCTCGAGCGACTCGCCGACGAGGCGGAGTCGGTCTTCGGACGCATCGACGTCTGGGTGCACAACGCCGGCGTCGGGACGATCGGCATGTTCTGGGACGTCCCGGTCGAGGAGCACGTCCGCGTGGTCGAGACGAACCTCGCCGGCGCGATGCGCGGCGCGCACATCGCGCTGCGCCGGTTCATCGCGCAGGGATCGGGTGTGCTCGTGAACACGGCATCGGTCGAAAGTGTCGTGCCGCTGGCGTATCAGGCCTCCTACGCCGCGACGAAGGCCGGTGTGCTCAGCCTCACGCAGACGCTCCAGCAAGAGTTGCGTCTCGCAGACATCGACGGGGTCTCGGTGGCATCGGTGCTGCCGTGGGCCGTGCGCACGCCGTTCTGGCGGCACGCGGGGAACCACTCCGGGAAGGCGCTGCGGATGCCGCTGATGGACGAGCCCGAGCGCGTGGCCGACGCCATCCTGCAGGCATCCCTCGCCCCCCGCGTCGCTCAGCCCGCGGGCTGGAAGGCGCGAGCGGCCCTCGTCGGCGCGCGGCTCGCGCCCCGGGTGACGGCCCGCCTCTCCGCCGATCTCGCGCACGTCCGCGTCCGCGACGGAGTTGCGACCCCGCCGAGCTCGGGCGCCGTGCTCGCCCCGCTCGACGATCCCGCGACCGTCGCGGAGACGCCCCGCCGCTGATCCGGAACTTGCCAGGCGGCACCGGGCCCGGCGACATCGGGCCCGGCGACGTCGGGCTCAGCCGCGACGGGTGGCCCGCCGCAGGACGCGGAAGGCGCCCCAGGCCGCGAGCACCCACGGGCCCGCGACCAGGATGGGATCCAGCCACGTGTGGCGCAGATCGACCCGTCCGCGCCCGAGACGGGACCGGATCGGATGCCGCTTCGCCTCGGACAGCACGCCCGTCTCGGTGACCGGGTTGTCGGGCCGCGCCGTCGCGAACGATCGCAGGTGCGCGCCGATCGCCTCGACGCGGTCGCCGAGGATCAGCAGCAGCCAGTGCGCTGCGCGAGCCTCGCTGAACCGGTCGTAGCCGAGTCTGCGGATGCTGCCCGAGAGACCGTGCAGCGGCTGCGCGGTGCCGTAGACCGGTGTCAGAACGGCGTGCTCGATGGAGCGCTCGCGCCGCGGGTCGCGGGGCTGCATCGGCGGCACCCCGCGCGCGGCGGCTGTCTCGTCGATCGACTCCACGGTGCCCGAGGGGCGGTCCGCGGGATCGAGATCGGCGCCCCAGCCGGGGATGCGGGCGCGCAGCGCGGCCCGGTCGGGTTCCGCTCGCGGCACGCTCGCGGAGTACGGAGTGGGGAGGTCCGAGGGGTTCGAGCTCATGGGTCAGCCTTCCGACGGCACGACGACGGTCTTCACGCAGTCATCGAGCTTGGACGAGAACATGTGGTACCCCTCGGCGATGTCGTCGAGCGGGACCCGGTGGGTGATGAGATCGCGCGGCGAGATGTAGCCGGCGCGGATGTGCTCGAACAGGCGCGGCCACTGGCGCTTCACCGGCGCCTGGTTCATCCGGAGAGTGAGTCCCTTGTTGAGCGCGTCGCCGAACTTGACGGCGCTGAACAGGGGCCCGTACGCGCCGATGACCGACACGCGGCCGCCCTTGCGGGCACCGTCGATGGCCCAGTTGAGCGCGACCGGCGACCCGCCCTGGAGCTTGAGCTTGGCCGAGGTGACGTGCTGTGTCACGTTGCCGTCGGCCTCGGCACCCACCGCGTCGATGACGACATCGGCGCCAAGGTAGTCGGTCATCTTCTTCATCTCGACCACGACGTCGCGGTGCTCCGAGATGTTGACCGTCTCAGCGTGGGCGAACTCGCGCGCCTTCGTCAGGCGGTAGTCGAGGTGATCGAACGAGATCACTCGGCCGGCGCCCATCAGCCACGCCGACTGCGCCGCGGCCAGACCGACCGGACCGGCACCGAGCACCATGACGGTGTCGCCCTCGACGATGCTGCCCAGCTGCGCGCCGAAGTACCCGGTCGAGTACGCGTCGGTGAGCATGAGGGCGTCCTCGTCCGACATCCACTCCGGGATCACGGTCGGCCCCACGTCGGCGAAGGGCACGCGCACGCGCTCCGCCTGACCGCCGTCGTAACCGCCGGCGGTGTGCGAGTAGCCGTAGATGCCGCCGACCGCGGTCGCGTTGGCGTTGACGTTGTGGCAGTTCGACACGAGCCCGCGAGCGCAGAAGTAGCAGGATCCGCAGAAGATGTTGAACGGCACCATCACCCGATCACCCACCGCGAGGTTCGTCACGGCGCCGCCCAGCTGCTCGACCACGCCGATGAACTCGTGGCCGAAGGTGTGGCCGATCCGGGTGTCGGGCATCATGCCGTGGTAGAGGTGCAGGTCCGAGCCGCAGATCGCCGCGAGAGTGACGCGAACGATGGCATCGTGCGGATGCTCGATGCGCGGATCGGGCTTCTCGTCGACGCGCACCTTGTACGGTCCGCGATAGGTCATGGCCTTCATCGATCGCCTCTCTTGCCGGGGTTCGTGCCGTCACCCTGCGACGCATGAGCGCTGACGCCCACGGGCTGGACGCGAGGGGGACCGGGCGCTATCGTGCCCGCGCCGCGCGGCCCGCTGCCCTCACGTCTCACTCCGCTCGACGGTCGTGGTCGTGGTGCTGGCCGTGGTCGGCGTCGTCCTGATCTTCCAGGAGCATGCCGACCGAGGTGGCGCACGCATCGCCGCGCCACGCCTCGACGCCCTCGCGGATCGCGAAAGCGGCGATGACGAGGCCGGCGATCGCGTCGGCCCACCACCAGCCGAACAGGCTGTTGACGACCAGGCCCACCAGCACCGCCGCAGAGAGGTAGGTGCAGATGAGGGTCTGCTTCGAGTCGGCGACAGCCGTGGCCGAACCCAGTTCCCGACCGGCGCGACGCTCCGCGAGCGAGAGGAACGGCATGACGACGACGCTGAGGGCCGTGATGACGATGCCGACGGTCGAGTGCTCCACGTCGGCTGTGCCGATGAGCGCGAGCACCGATGTGACGGTGACGTAACCGGCGAGGGCGAAGAACGCGACCGCGATCACGCGGAGCGTGCTCTTCTCCCACCGTTCGGGATCGCGGCGGGTGAACTGCCACGCGACGGCGGCCGCCGAGAGCACCTCGATGGTCGAGTCCAGGCCGAACCCGATCAGTGCGGCTGACGATGCCACCGTGCCGGCGGTGATCGCGACGACGGCTTCGATGACGTTGTAGGCGATCGTCGCGGTGACGATCCAGCGGATGCGGCGTCGCAGTGCGAGCCGCCGGTCGGCAGTGAGTCGGGGGCTTGCGGTGGTCATGCGCACGTGCAGCTCTCTCCGGCGCAGCAGCCGGGCTCCAGGTGGAGCACGACCCGCAGCAGCTCGTCGAGGGCGGGGGCGAGGTGGTCATCGGCGAGCCGGTACCACGTGCGGCGTCCGTCGGGTACCGCCTCCACGAGGCCGCAGCCACGCAGGCAGGCGAGCTGATTCGACATGACCTGACGCGAGACGCCGAGGGCGTCGGCGAGGTCGGAAGGATACGCCGGGGCCTCGCGCAGAGCGAGCAGCACTCCCGTTCGGGTGCTGTCAGAGAGGGCGTGGCCGAGGCGGGCCAGCGCCGCGGTGTGCGTCGCTGTCGCGGATACGGTGGCGGTCGTCATACCGCAACGGTACAGCGAACGATGAATCAACGATGACGTGGGAAGTGCAGCGCCCCTGCGCGGCGGCCCGCAGGCGCGCGACCTGTCAACCCCCGAGCGCTCGCCGGACACGCGGCGCAGGATCACTCCGACCGAAGAGAAGGGCAGAGTCATGACCGATCACCGACCACGCGTGTCCGAGGTCGCCGCAGGCGTGCTCCAGCTCGCTCGCGGCGGGGTCAACGCCTACCTCATCGTCTCGGACGGGGGACTCGTCCTCGTCGACGCGGGGCTGCCGCGCACCTGGCCGCTGCTCGAACAGGCCCTCGCCTCGGTGGGCGCGACGGTCTCCGACATCGATGCGCTGCTGCTCACCCACGCACACTTCGACCACGTCGGCATGTGCGACCGTCTGGCGGATGAGCACCATCTCGTGGCGAAGGTCCACCCCGGCGACGAGGAACTGGCGCGTCATCCCTATCGCTACGCGCACGAGTCGGCGCGGTTCCCCTATCCCTTCCGGTACCCCGGTGCCCTGCCGATCCTCGCCCGCATGGTGGCCGGCGGCGCGCTCGGCGTGAAGGGAGTGCGCGCCGACCCGGTGATCGTTCCCGGCGTATCGATCGCGCTCGCCGGCGGCATCCTCCCGATCGCGACCCCCGGGCACACCGACGGGCACTGTGCGTTCCTGCTCGAGTCGAGCGGCGTCCTGTTGACGGGTGACGCGCTGGTCACGCTCGATCCGTACACCGGCCGCACCGGACCGCGCGTCGTCGCCCGCGCCGCCACGGCGCACAGCTCCGAAGCACTGGAGTCGCTGACGCTCCTCGCCCAGACCGGAGCCCGGATCGTGCTGCCCGGCCATGGCGACGCCTGGGGGGACGACGGCATCGCCGCCGCCGTCGCCATCGCCCGCTCGCACGGTGTCGACTGACGCACCCCGAGACGCATCGAGCGGTGACGGATGCCGCCGCCGCGTGTCAACCCCCGTGAATCCGACGCGCACTCGCGGTCGAGTGGATCCACCGTTCGACGACAGAGAGGGATGACCATGGAACCCCAGCAGCAGAACGTCCCGGGAACCGACCAGAAGATGGTGCCGAAGCCCGACTACGGCGAAGACACCTACCGCGGCTCGGGAAAGCTCACCGGCAAGCGCGCGCTCATCACCGGCGGCGACAGCGGCATCGGCAAGGCGGTGGCGCTGGCGTACGCCCGCGAGGGTGCCGACGTCGCCATCAGCTACCTCAACGAGCACGAGGACGCCGAGGAAGCCAAGCGCTTCGTCGAGGATGCCGGCCGCCGTGCCGTCCTCATCCCGGGCGACATCTCCGATCCCGCTCACTGCCGCGAGGTGGTGCGGCGCACCGTCGAGGAGCTCGGCGGCCTCGACATCCTCGTCAGCAACGCCGCATTCCAGATGAACCGCGAGACCGTCGAGGAGATCCCCGACGAGGAGTGGGACTTCACCTGGGCGACCAACGTCGACGCCTACTTCCACCTCGTGAAGGCGGCGCTTCCGCACCTCGGCGCGGGCGCGGCGATCATCGGGTCGAGCTCGGTGCAGTCCGACCAGCCGTCACCGAACCTCCTGCCCTACGCAGCGACGAAGGCCGCGATCGCCAGCATCACGGCATCGCTCGCGCAGATGCTCGGTGAGCGCGGCATCCGCGCGAACAGCGTCGCGCCAGGACCCATCTGGACGCCGCTGATTCCCGCGACGCTGCCCGAGGAGGCCGTCGAGAGCTTCGGCGAGCAGACCCCGCTCGGACGCGTCGGGCAGCCGGCCGAGCTCGCGCCGGCGTACGTGCTGCTGGCCTCCGATGAGGCGTCGTACATCTCGGGTGCGCGCCTCGCGGTGACCGGCGGCAAGCCGATCCTCTGAGCCCGGCCCTCGGCGCCGACGGTCATCGCCGTTCGTTCACGCAACGCTCGTCCGTGGTTCATTTGCCACGGGCGGGCGTTGCCGCACGATGGATCGCACCTGTCGCGTCGATCCCGAAGGCCATGAATGAACGCTCCGCTTCGCGTCCTCTCCCTCACCGAGGGCTTCTTCGCCGGCGGAGCCCGCATCCTGCACAGCGATGTCGTCGCGGGGCTTCACGCAGCCGGGGGTCAACGCCACAGCGTCCTCGCGATCGCGTCCCGTGCGAGGCGCGATGCCACGGTGCAGCACATGACGGCCGACCCGAGGTACCGGGCGCTGCGGAGCTCGGGTGTCGCCATCACCTCGTTGGGGAAGACGGCGGGGCCAGCGCCGCACGCTCCGGAGACGTTCTCGTCGCGTCAGCTGCGGACCGCCTCGCGCGCCATCGCCGCGGCGGACGTCGTCCTCACCCTCAAGGAGCAGCCGCTCGGCCTCCTGCTCGCGCTCGACGAGGCCATGATGCTTCCGGACCGTCCCGTCGTGGCGTGCCTCCACCGGTCCGACCCGGAGCACTCCGGCGACGCCCTCGCGTGGCTGGCGGAGAGCGTGCGGCGGGGGATCGTCTCGGCGGCGGTGTCGTGCGCGCGTTCGACGGATGCCGCCTACGCGCCCGTGCTCGGTGACGCGCAGCGCCACGTCGTCGACAACGGCATCGACCTGTCGCGGTTCCGCCCGTCGATCACGCGCGGCGGCGACCCGGTGCGCCGGGAACTCGGCATCCCCGACGAGGCCCCCGTCATCGTCTACGCGGCCCGCTTCGACGACATGAAGGATCCCGGGCTCTTCCTGCGATCGGTCGCCGCCCACCGTGCGCTGGTGCCGGATGCGCACTACGTCATGTGCGGCGCGGGCATGACGGGCGAGAACCCGCGCCTGCGCGAACTGCTGGAGAGCCTGGGCGGCGACCGTGTGCATGGACTGGGCATCCGCGACGACATGCCGGCCGTGTACCGGGCGGCCGATGTCGTGTCGCTCACGAGCGCTTTCGGCGAGGCCGCTCCGCTCTGCCTGCTCGAGGGAGCGGCGAGCGGCGCTGTCCCCGTCACGACGGATGTCGGCGACGCTGCGCGCCTCGTCGCCGGATTCGGCATCGTCACGCCTCGCGACCCCGACGCGATCGCACGCGGATGGCGCCGGGCGGTCGCCGAGCGCGCGGCCTTCGGAGGTGCCGCGCTCGCCGCGCGCGCTCGCCTCGGGCGCGACCGGATGATCGCCGAATACGGATCGGTCGTCGCGGGTCAGCGGAGCCGTCTGCGCATCGCCGCCTGACGCGGACGGGGTGCGAGCCGCCTCGGCGTCAGTGGGCCGCTTCGTAGGCCTCGAGGATGCTGGCGGGGATGCGGCCGCGCTCGGAGATCTCGTATCCGTTCTCCGCTGCCCATGCGCGGACCGGCGCTTAGTCGCGCTGGCCCGACCGCTGCTGCGTGCGCGCGGGCGCACGCTCGACGGAGCCGGCGCTGATGCGGCGCCCTGCCGTGATGAAGGGGGCGAGCGCGTCGCGCAGACGGTCGGCGTTGTCGTCCGTGAGGTCGATCTCGTAGGCGACGCCGTCGAGCGAGAACCTCACCGTCTCGCCGTCGCCGACCTCGAGGACGGTGCCGTCGATGTCGTCGACGAGCTGGTGCATGATCTTGCGTGCCATGCCGATCACCCTAGCGTCGGGTCAGGGGAGGAGCCCGATGCGCCGGGCTCGTGCTACGGCGGCATGGCGGGTCGAGGCGTCGAGCTTGGCCATGGCCGCTTGCAGGTACGACTTGACCGTTCCCTCTTTCAGGTTCAGAGCGGCACCGATCTCGGCGTTGGTCGACCCGAGCGCGCAGCACGCGAGCACGTCGAGCTCGCGCGGCGACAGCTGCACCTCGGCATCCGCCGCCGGCGTCGCGCCCTCGCCGGCCACCGTCGTCAGCCGACGTTCGACCGCGGCCAGCCGCGCCCGCAGCTCGATGTCATCGACCGTGGCGGCGATGCTGCGCAGCTCGGCGAAGCTCTCCCGCAGGTCTTCTCGTGCCGCCGCTGACAGCCCTGCCGCGGCTTGCGGCGTCGGCGCGAGCGTGAGGCGGCGCTGCACCTCGTCGCGGATGCGCAGTTCGGTGCTGATCGCATCCGCGGCGCGGAATGCCGGGCGTGCGACGAGGTCGCCCACCGGGGCTTGAGACCACGAGCCGCAGTAGAGCACGCCGCGTGCCCGGCCGTCGGTGACGATCGGAACCGCGAAGAGGGTCGAGATCCCCTCGCCGAGGATCGCGCGGTCGTAGTCGTGGGTGATCGTGCGCGCCGTGCGGTAGTCGAGGGCGAGGCGCGGGCGCTTCTCGGCCATGGCGGCGCCGCCGAGTCCGCGGCCGACGCGCACGACCAGGTCGTCGATCGCGTGCGAGCGGGCGCCGGCGATGGCGGTGACATGAACCGAGCCCTGACTCTCGAGACCGCCGAAGACGACGGGAAAGCGTGTGCTGCGGGCGAGATCGTCGACAGCACGGGAGACCAGCTGCGAGTCGTTCTCGGATTCTGTCAGCGCCGCCACGCACTACCTACTTCCGGGGGTGACGGCCTCGTTGCCGCCTTCGTAGCGTCGACCCTACCACCGCGGTCCGTCGACGACGACGGTCGGGGGAGCAGTTGCTCACCATGAGGCAAGGAGGCCACATGACCGCATCGAACACCCACTCGCCGCCTCCCGGAGGAGTGGATTACATCGCCGTCGAACAGTCGGCGCCCTTCCAGGAGCTCAAGCGCAAACACCGCAGCTTCGTGTGGCCGCTGACGGTCGTCTTCCTCGTCTGGTACTTCGTGTACGTGCTGCTGTCGTCGTTCGCGACCGACTTCATGTCGCAGCGGGTGTGGGGCGATGTCACCGTCGGGCTGCTGTTCGGGCTCGGTCAGTTCGTGACGACATTCGCGATCACGATGGGGTACGTCTGGTACGCCAATCACAAGCTCGACCCGATCTCGTCGTCGATCCGGCACGATCTCGAACGACAGGAGACCGGCTCGTGAACGGATTCTGGGACGCGGTGACCGGCCTCGGAGCCGTCGTCGTCGCGGCGGGTGAGACCGTCGACAACAACCCGGTGCTGAACATCTCGATCTTCGGAGCGTTCGTCGCCGTCACGCTCTTCATCGTCATCCGAGCCAGCCGCAACAACAAGACGGCGGCCGATTACTACGCGGCCGGCCGATCGTTCACGGGCCCGCAGAACGGCTTCGCGATCGCCGGCGACTATCTGTCGGCGGCATCCTTCCTCGGCATCTGCGGCGCCATCGCGATCAACGGCTACGACGGGTTCCTGTACTCGATCGGGTTCCTCGTGGCCTGGCTCGTGGCGCTGCTGCTCGTTGCCGAGCTGATGCGCAACACCGGCAAGTTCACGATGGCCGACGTGCTCTCGTTCCGCCTGAAGCAGACGCCGGTGCGGATGGCGGCAGCCATCACGACGCTCGCGGTGTGCTTCTTCTACCTGTTGGCGCAGATGGCCGGGGCCGGTGGCCTGGTGTCGCTGCTGCTCGGCATCACGGAGCAGGTCGGGCAGTCCATCGTCGTCGCCGTCGTCGGTGTGCTGATGATCGTGTACGTCCTCATCGGCGGCATGAAGGGCACGACCTGGGTGCAGATCGTCAAGGCGTCCCTGCTCATCGGCGGCGCGCTGGTCATGACGATCTGGGTGCTCGCGATCAACGGGTTCAACCTCAACACGCTGCTCGAGAGCGCGGTCGCCGCCTCGCCGAAGGGCGAGGCGATCCTCGGGCCGGGCCTGCAGTACGGCGCGAACCCGTGGGACTTCATCTCGCTCGCAGTGGCGCTCGTGCTCGGAACCGCCGGCCTGCCGCACGTGCTGATGCGGTTCTACACGGTGCCCACCGCCAAGGAGGCTCGGCGCTCGGTGGTGTGGGCGATCTGGCTCATCGGCATCTTCTACCTGCTCACCCTCGTGCTGGGCTACGGGGCGGGCGCTCTGGTCGGACCCGAGCGCATCGCGTCGGCGCCGGGAGGTGTCAACTCGGCTGCGCCGCTGCTGGCCCTCGAGCTCGGCGGTCCGCTGCTGCTCGGCTTCATCTCGGCGGTGGCCTTCGCGACGATCCTCGCGGTGGTGGCGGGTCTGACGATCACGGCAGCCGCGTCGTTCGCTCACGACATCTACGCCAACGTCGTCAAGAAGGGCGACGTGCCGCCCGACGGCGAGGTCAAGGTCGCGCGCCGCACGGTCATCGTGATCGGCATCCTCGCGATCGTCGGCGGCATCGGAGTGCAGGGGCAGAACGTGGCGTTCCTCGTGGCGCTGGCGTTCGCCGTCGCCGCCTCGGCGAACCTCCCGACGATCATCTACTCCCTCTTCTGGCGGAAGTTCACGACGCGGGGCGCGGTGTGGAGCATGTACGGCGGGCTCGCGGCCGCGATCATCCTGATCGTGCTGTCGCCGGTGTTCTGGGGCACCGAGACGAGCGTCTTCAAGAACGTCGGATCGGCGATCTGGCCGCTGAACAACCCCGGGATCGTCTCGATCCCGCTGGGCTTCGTCCTCGGGTGGCTCGGCTCGGTCACCGAACGGCGCCGCGAGGACCCGGTCAAAGCGGCGGAGATGGATGTCCGATCCCTCACCGGCCACGGTGCGGAGAAGGCGGTCGATCACTAGACCGCCGATCATGACGACGGCCCCGGGTGCGCGATGCCCGGGGCCGTCGCGGTTCCGGCGCGGCCTACACGCGACCGGAAGCAGGGCTGCTCTCGAGATCGAGCAGGAAGCGCTTGCGCTCGGGATGACCGCCGTACTCGCCGATCGATCCGTCGCTGCGCACCACCCGGTGAGCGGGCACGACGATCGAGATCGGGGTGCGGGCGCAGGCCGATCCGACGGCGCGGTGAGCGCGAGGCGAACCGGCGGCGATCGCGATCTCGCCGTAGGTCGCGACCTCGCCGTACGGCACCTTGCAGACGGCGCGGAGAGCTTCGCGTGCGAACCCGGCGGGGGCGAGCAGCCAGTCGATGGGCGCCTGGAACTCGCGCAGCCGCCCCGCGAAGTACGCGTCGAGCTCGCCGGCGATCGCGGCGGTGGCCCCGGGGTCGTGATCGGGAGGTGCGCCGAGGGAGAGCGCGAGATCGGCGACGGCGATGTCGACGGGGCGTTCGAGGATGTCGAGGTGGATCAGGCCCGTCTCGGTCACGACGAGGAGGGCATCGCCCACGGGCGTGGGATGCACGGCGAATGCTGCGTCGGTCATGGCTCCATCATCCCGGGCGCCCACGCCGGTGCCCGGCTGAGTACCGCATCGGGGGAGCGACCATCGCGACCCGGACCGGGGGAGGAACCGCCGATCGTCCGGCGTGTCGGCAATAGCGCGAAACTCGGCGGCGCCTGAGGGCAGGACGCAGGCGCGCCGCTTAGGGTGTGTGCTGTGTGGCGAGGAGATCGAGGAGCCGTCCGTCCCGACGCGGCCGATGAGGTGCGGGTCGATTCGGTGACCCCGGCGCAGCTCGCCGTCGCCGACGAAGACGTGGCTGTCGCCCACGTCGCCGACCCCGAGCGCGAGCGCATCCGCGTGCAGGCGGCCCGCCTCGGCGGGCGGTCGACGCTGCTGCACTACATCGCCTCCGACGACGTCGGCATCGACATCACCAAGGCGCATCCCGGCAGCCTGCCGCAGTTCATCACGGGTCGGTCGACGCTGCTGTCGAACCTGTTCCGCGACGAGGTCGCGCTGCGCACCGCCCGCCTCGCCGCCGGTCGAATCACCGCGAAGGACGTCGAGCTCCGCACCACCCGCGGCCTCGACACCGTCCACCTCGGCGTCGGCTTCGCCTCGTGGCGCGCCGGCGGCCTCACCTACAACGCTCCGGTCCTGCTGCGCCCCCTCGCCATCCGCCGCCATCACGGCGACTTCGACCTGAAGCTGCACGGGTCGTTCGCTGTCAACCCCGAGCTCGTCGAGATCGCCCGGACGCACTTCGGCATCGACCTCGACCGCCGCGGGCTCGCCGCGCTCGCGTACGACGGGGGCGTGTTCAAACCGCAGCCCGTCATCGACCACCTACGCGCCCTGACGGCGCACGTCGACACCTTCACCGTGCAGCCGCGCCTGATCGTCTCGACCTTCGCCGACGTCGCGGCCCGCGCCGAACGCGACGCCGCCGACCTCGACGTGCCCGTCCTCAACGCGCTCGCCGGACACGACGACGACCGGGCACTCGTGGCGACGCGGTACCCGGTGCCCGAGGCCGTGCCGTCGGACGACCGGCCCCCGGCATCCGACCGGCTCCTGCTCGACGCCGACGCGGAGCAGGAGGGCGTGCTCGACCGCATCGTCGCCGGGCAGTCGCTCGTCGTGCACACCCTTCCCGGCACGGGCGGCACGCAGACGATCATCAACGCCGTCGGCGAGCTCGTTCGACGCGGCAAGCGCGTGCTGGTCGTCAGCGCGCGCCGCTCGACCCTCGAGGGCGTGCGCCACCGCCTCGCCGGCATCGGTCTGCCGGGTCTCGCGGTCACGCCCCGAAGCGCCCACCGCGACCTCATCCGTGCGATCGCGCGCAACGAGAAGGCGCAGCACCCGAAGATGGGCGAGATCGACGACGCCCTCGTGCGGCTGCGGACGGTGCTGCGCGACTACCGGGTCTCGCTGACGCAGCGGCATCCGATGCTCGGAGTCTCACCGCTCGAAGTCCTGCAGAAGCTCACGACAATCGCGGCCCAGAACCCGCAGCCGTCGGCCGCGACGCGGTTCGACGCCGCGACCCTGCAGCGCCTGTCGACGCGCCGCGCCGAGGCCGCCACGTCGCTGGCGACCGCCGCCCGGCTGGGCGAGTTCCGTTTCGGCCCCGACGACTCGCCCTGGTACGGCGTCGCGTTCGACACCACCGAGCACGCCCGCGCGGCGCACGCGCTGGCGGGCCGGCTGCACCGCAGCGAGATCCCCGAGATCCTCGAGCGCGCGTACGAGCTCATCGGACAGACGCGGATGCGGCCCTTCACGACGCTCGCCGAGCTCGGCGCGTACATCCGGCTGCTGCAGGGCATCCGCGCCTCGCTCGACCGGTTCAGCCTCACCGTCTTCGAGCGGCCGCTCGGCGACCTGATCGAGGCGCACTCCACGCGACGCGACACCCCCGACATGAACGGTGCGACGCGCCGCCGCCTGCGGCGTCTGTCGAAGGAGTACGTGCGCCCCGGGATGCACGTCACCGACATGCACGACGCCCTCGTGCGGGTTCAGAAGCAGCGCGAGCAGTGGCAGCGCCTGACCGAGGTCGGCGTCGTGCCCGAGATCCCCGCGGGTCTCGACGCCGTCGCGACGTCATGGCAGCGGGTCGACGCCGACCTCGCCGAGCTGTCGCGTGTGCTCGGCCCGGGCCACGACCTGCTGTCGACCCCCATCCCCGAGCTCGTGCGCACCCTCGCCGGTCTCGCCGCCGACTCCGACGTGTTCGACAACCTCGTCGAGCGCGCGACGCTGCGCGGCGAGCTCGCTGCCCTGGGGCTCGACGGCCTGCTGACCGAGCTCTCGGTGCGCCATGTGCCCGAGGACCGCGTCGCGGCGGAGTTCGAGTTCGCATGGTGGCAGTCCGCTCTCGAGGCGATGCTGCGCAGCGACCGCGCACTGCTGGGAGCCAACACCAGCGTCGTCGACCGGCTCGAGCGCGACTTCCGCCTCGTCGACGAGGCGCACGCCGCCTCAGCCGGTCAGCAGCTCGCAGCCGAGCTCGCGACGAGGTGGAAGATCGCGATCGTCGACGAGGCGGATGAGACCGCGTCGCTGAAAGCCGCGCTCCGCGAGGGCACCGCCTCAGCGGCCGAGCTGCTCGCCGTCGCTCCCAAGCTCCTCCGTACGCTCGCACCCGTCTGGATCGCGTCACCCTACGAGGTCGCGGCTCTGCCCGCCCGCCCGGTGTTCGACGTCGTGGTGCTCGCGGATGCCGGTGCGCTCAGTGTCGCCGAATCGGCCGCCGCCCTGCGGCGCGGTCGGCAGGTCGTCGCGTTCGGCGACCCGGTCACGCAGCGACCCACCCCCTTCGAGATCGCCGCCGATCGCGATCCCTCCGACGAGCCCGTCGTCGACCCGGAAGAGCCCAGCGTCTTCGAGCGGCTCGCCGAGATCGTTCCGGTCGAGACGCTGACCCGCAGCTATCGCGCCGGCGGCGAAGACCTCGCCGAACTCGTCAACGAAGCCTTCTACGGCGGCGAGATCATGTCGTTCCCCTGGGCGGGTTCGTACCTCGGTCGCGGCAGCCTGAGCGTCGACTACGTCGAGGGCGGGGTCGGGGCGCCCGATCCCGATTCCGGGGCGGTCGAGAGCCCGGATGCCGAGGTCGCGCGCGTCGTCACGCTCGTGGTCGAGCACGCCGTCAACCGCCCGAACGAGTCGCTGATGGTCGTCACCGCGTCGACCAAGCACGCCCTCCGCATCCGCGCCGCCGTCGAAGCCGCGTTCGCCGGCAGGTCGGACGTCGCCGAGTTCGTCGGCCGCGAGACCGCGGAGCCGTTCGCCGTGCTCGGGCTCGAGGAGTCGGTCGCCGAGAGCCGCGACCGCGTCGTGTTCTCGCTCGGCTACGGCCTGACCCGCCACGGCCGCGTGCTGAGCGACTTCGGGGTGCTGTCCGGGCCCGACGGCGAGCGTCTGCTCACGGTGGGGATGACGCGAGCGCGGCGTTCGATGGTCATCGTCTCGTCGATCCGGCCCTCCGCGTTCGACGACGGCCGCCTCGAGAACGGTGCCGCGACCCTCATGTCGATCCTCGGTGGGATCGCCGCCCGCGCCCGCGAGGCCCGCCTCGAGGACCTCGCCGATCCGCTGACGCTCGCGCTCGCGCAGAACCTCCGCCGGCTGGGCGTGGCCGTCGACGTCGCGTACCGCGGCCTGCTGCCCCTGGTGGCCCAGCGGGACGGCAAGGCCGTCGTGGTCGAGGGCGACCCCGAGACGATCGGCCAGTCGCTGCGCGAGTCGCTGCGGCTGCGGCCTCAGATCCTTCGCCGGCTCGGCTGGCACTACATCCGCGTGCACTCGTTCGACCTCTACAGCGACCCGGCCGGCGTCGCCGCGCGCGTCGCCGCGATCCTGGGCGTCGAGCCCGAGGCGCCGACCGCGGATGCGAGCACTGAGCCGCTCGATGTCATCGAGTGAGCGACAGCGCGTCGAGCGGGTCGGACCGCGCCGCGCGCGACTGACCGCGGCGCCGGGGACGGACGCGGAGCCGGTTGCCGCCGACCTGACGAGCGATGCCCCGGCCGGCGCCGAGGGCGCGACCGGGGCATCGGGTCCGAACGATGCGCGGATGCGGAACGACGTCCCGCCGCACTACTGACGTTCAGGCGGTGGGGCCCGCCGGGGGAGTCGCCTGCGAGCGGCGCGTCGCGGGAGCGGAAGATGCGGCCTGGTTCTGCTCGAGCAGATCGCGGATCTGGATCAGCAGCTCCTGCTCGGTCGGCAGCTTCGCGGTCTCCTCGACCACGCCCGCCTTGGCCGCCTGGCGCTCCTTCCAGCGGTTCATCGGCACCACGAACACGAGATACACCACGATCGCCACGGCGAAGAAGCTGATCACAGCCGTCAGAAGCGCGCCGACCGGGAAGATGACGGTGCCGTGGAGGCCTTCGACCGGGAAACCGGCGTTGCCGTTCTCATCCGCTTGCCACACGAGTGCGACGAGAGGATTGATGATGCTCGCGACGATCGCGTTCACCACCGCCGTGAACGCGCCGCCGATGACGACGGCGACGGCCAGGTCGATGACGTTGCCGCGCATGATGAAATCGCGGAAGCCCTTGATCATGACTCTCCTCTTCCTCCGGCCGGGCCGGATGTCACGAACCCGCCGCAGCGGGGGAGGACGGCGCCTCGGACTTCGATGATGCCGAAGACGATGATGCGTCGCCACCGCCCGAGTTCGAACCGGTCGATCCGGCCCGCGAGTCGGTGCGGTAGAAGCCGCCGCCGTTGAACGTCACGCCGATCGATCCGTACTGCTTGCGCAGCTCGCCCGAGCACTCGGGGCAGACCGTCAGGGCGGGTTCGGCGAAGGACTGGACCGCGTCGAAGCGGTGCCCGCATGATTTGCAGGCGTAGGCGTAGGTGGGCATGGTTCCTCGGTGCTCAGTGCGTCTCTCGGGCGAGGACGACGGTTCGGGTGGGGGTGACGACACCGGTGACCGGTTGATCGTGAAGATCGCGGGGCACCTCGTCGACGAGTTCGGAGTCGAACAGAACGGCATAGACCGGAGGACGGTTCTCCATCGAACCGAGGGTCTTGTCGAAGTAGCCGCGACCCCAGCCCAGGCGCATCCCCGCGGCGTCGACGGCTGCTGCCGGGATCACCAGCAGGTCGACCTCGCCGACGGCGATCGGGCTGAGCACCTCTCCGATCGGCTCGGGAAGGCCGAACAGCCCGTCCGTGACCGCGGCGCCCGGTTCCGCAACGACCCAGTCGAGCAGGCCGTCGCTGCGACTGACCGGCAGCAGGACGCGGACGCCCGCGGCGACCGCCTCGTCGATGAAGGCACGCGTACCGGGCTCGGTGGGCGCGGAGAGGTAGCACGAGATCGAGCGGGCGCCGGTGCGTGCGACGAGCTCACGGAGCTGGGCGCGGATGCCGTCGGCGGCGGTCTCGCGTGCCGCATCCGACATCCCGAACCGGCGTTCTCGGAGGTCCGCCCGCAGAGCGCGCTTGGCGTTGTCGATCGCGTCGGACATGCCCCGATTGTAAAGGGTGGGCGTGGAACTGCTCATCGGCGCGACCTGATCGATATGGTGGACCCATGTCTCAGCAGCGCATCAAGGCGGTCATCCCCGCCGCAGGCCTCGGCACCCGCTTCCTTCCCGCCACGAAGGCGATGCCGAAGGAGATGCTGCCGGTCGTCGACAAGCCCGCGATCCAGTACGTCGTCGAGGAGGCGACCCACGCGGGCATCGACGACGTCCTGATCATCATCGGTCGCAACAAGAACAACCTCTCGAACCACTTCGACTCCGTCCCCGAGCTCGAGCACAACCTCGCTCGCAAGGGCGACGAGGTCAAGCTCCGCAAGGTGCAGGAGTCGTCCGACCTCGCCGACATCCACTTCGTCCGTCAGGGCGAGCCCAAGGGCCTCGGCCACGCGGTGCTGCGTTCGCGCGCGCACGTCGGAGACGCGGTCTTCGCGGTCATGCTCGGCGACGACCTCATCGACGAGCGCGATCCGCTGCTCCCGAAGATGATCGCCGAGCAGGAGCGCTCGGGCCTCACCGTCGTCGCCCTCATGGAGGTCGACCCCGACCAGATCCACCTCTACGGCGCCGCAGCCGTCGAGGCGACCGACGACCCCGACGTCGTCAAGGTCACGGGTCTCGTCGAGAAGCCGAAGAAGGAGGACGCGCCCTCCAACTACGCGATCATCGGCCGTTACGTCCTCAAGCCCAACGTCTACGAGATCCTCGAGCGCACCGAGCCCGGCAAGGGCGGCGAGATCCAGCTGACCGACGCGCTCCAGGAGCTCGCGACCACCGAGGGCGTGCTCGGCGTGGTGTTCCGCGGTCGCCGTTACGACACCGGCGACCGGCTCGACTACATCAAGGCGATCGTCCAGCTCGCCTCCGACCGCGACGACCTCGGTCCCGAGCTGCGTCCCTGGCTGCAGGAATTCGTCACAACCCTCTGACACGAGAACGGGAACGCGCGTGGATGCCACCGCACCCCGCCACCACGGACCGGTGGCGATCCGGCTCGTCCGGCCGCGCGACGCCCGCGCCCTGCAATCCGAGCTTCTCGCGAACCGCTCGTGGCTGCAGCGCTGGGAGGCGACCAGCCCGGACGGGCCGGTGTCGTTCGACATGCGCCTCGGCATCCGCCGGCTGCTCCAGCAGTACCGCGACGGCGCCGGAGTGCCGTTCGTGATGGAGCACGAGGGCGAGATCGCCGGTCAGCTGAACGTCTGGGGGATCGCGCGCGGATCGCTGTCGTCGGCGACGATCGGATACTGGGTGAGCGAGCGTTTCGCCGGCAAGGGGATCACGCCCACGGCCGTGGCGCTCGCGACGGATCTCTGCTTCGAGGAGCTGCGGCTGCATCGCATGGAGATCTGCATCCGTCCCGAGAACCGGGCGAGCCTGCGCGTCGTCGAGAAGCTCGGCTTCCGTTACGAGGGGCTGCGCCGTCGCTACATCCACATCGACGGCGACTGGCGAGACCACTTCGCCTTCGCGCTGGTCGCAGACGAGGTCCCGCGCGGCGTCCTCGGGCGCTGGGTCGACGGATCGGTTCCGCGAGACGCGGCGGCGGTGCCGCTCGCGGACCGTCGCGCCGCGGGGATAGAACCTTCAACCTGAACAAGAACTTCAGACACGCGCGTGTCAGCTGTGTCGCGACGCGCGATGCCCCGTACGGTTGTCCCCATGGGTGGGCAGGTTCTCGGCGGCGGCGTGATCGTCCTCGTCGCGGTCGCGTTGTGGATGGTCTATCTGCTTCCTTCCTGGCACAGTCGCTACCGATACGACGCCGCCGAACGCAACGCCGTCCGGCTGAACCAGGCGCTGCGCGTGCTCGCGGAGACCGCTGAGACGCCGGGGGAGGTGCGTGTCGAGCTGTCGACCCGCACGGCTCTGGCCCAGCAGAAGCTGGCTCGTCAGGTCCAGCACGAGAAGGAGCAGCTGCGCCTCGAGAGCGAACGCCGCCAGCTGGTCGAGGCTCGACGCGAGGTCCGCACCGCCCGCACGGCGCGCGTCGCCTCGCCCGAACACCGCGCTCGCATCCGCCGCCGTGTCCGCCTCGCGACGACCATCATCGCCGTCCTCGCTGTCGCGGCGACCGGGGCCGGCAGTTGGCTCGCGGCGACCTCCGGCACGGCCATCGTGCTGGTCGCGGGTGTCGCGACACTTCTCGTCGCGACGATCGTCCTCAGCCGCATGGCCGCGGTGGCGCGTCGTGCCGCTCGCGCGGCCGCGTCGGCGCCCGTTGCCGTCGCTCGGGTCGAGCCCGCTGCCGCCGTCGTCCCCGAGTTCGAGTTCGCCGATGCACGCACCACCTGGACGCCCCGCGAGCTCCCGCGCCCCCTCACCGCATCCGCCGGGTCGCGCGCTGCCGCGGTTCTGGACGAGGTCGACGCCCGCGAGGCGCTGCGCCGGGCCGCCGTCGAAGAGGCGATCCAGCGCGAAGCCGAGCGCCGTGCCCCGGCATCCCTCGACGCCAGCCGCGCGGCGAAGGCTCCCGCCGCGTCGCGTGCGGTTTTCGCCGACGACGCCGAGATCGAAGACCACGTCCGGCGCCTGCTGGCGCAGCGCGCCGCCGGCTGACCCCGCGCGCAGCGCACGGGACGGCCTCGGCAGCGTGATAGTGTTGAGGAATTCCGGGCCTGTGGCGCAGTTGGTAGCGCGCTTCGTTCGCAATGAAGAGGTCAGGGGTTCGAATCCCCTCAGGTCCACGGAGAAAGCCCCCGCACTGCGGGGGCTTTTCACATTCTCGGGCGCGTACACTGTATGCAACTGAATTGATTCCCCGGGAGGTTTCATCCATGACCACCTACAACGTCGGCGTCATCGTCGGCAGCATCTCGTCGACCTCGATCAACCGTCGTCTCGCGAACGCGCTCACCAAGCTCGCGCCGCAGGCCGACCTCGAGCTCACCGAGATCCCCATCGCCGCGCTGCCGTTCTACTCGGCGGACAACGATGGCGCCATCCCGGCGGAGGCAGCGGAGTTCAAGGCCGCGGTCGAGGGGGTCGACGGCGTCATCATCGTCACCCCCGAGTACAACCGTTCGGTGCCGGGCGTCCTCAAGAACGCCCTCGACACGGCCAGCCGCCCCTGGGGCGACAACAGCTTCGCCGGAAAGCCCTCGGCCGTCATCGGCATCTCGGTGGGCGCCGTCGGCACGGCGGTCGCGCAGCAGCACCTGCGTTCGATCCTGTCGTTCCTCGCATCGCCCGAGCTCGCGCAGCCGGAGGGCTACCTCCAGCTGACGGACGGGCTCATCGCTGACGACGGGACCGTCACCAACGAGTCGACGTCGGAGTTCCTGCTGTCGTGGCTGAAGGCCGTGCACGCGCACGTCGCCAAGAACCTCGCCGCCGTCAGCTGACCGGCCGACCCCTCACGGCGGGCGCCCGGCCATGCGGTCGGGCGCCCTGCCGTCGTCGTGGCGTGGTGTGCGTCCGTTCTCCCCGGCTGCGGGCCGTACGATTGTCGGTGGGGAAGCGGCATCCGTTCGACGCCGCCGGCAAACCCGCGTCGACGGCGGATCCTCTTCTGCCCCGTCTGCACACGAGCACAAGGAAGCGAGGTGAGGTGCTCCATGAGCGGTGATAGTTGCCATCGCGAGATCATCAGCGCCACGCCCGCTGCCGGGCCGCTCGACGACATCGTCCTCTGAGTGGAATAGCCGCGCGGTGCGTCGCACCAGCAGGCTTCGCGATGTGCGCCGTGCCGTCGTCCTCGTGACGACGCCGCGGACGCACGCGCGTCCACACGAGGAGGGCTCCCATGACTCCGGAGCAGATCAACGAACTGACCATCGTCGTCGACGGCATCGCCGCACCCCTGTCGCGCGGAGACCTGCCGTCCGCTGCGGCGTCTCTGGCGGATGTCGAGCCCGATCGCCTGGCCGAGGTGCTCGAGCGGCTCGACGGCCGCCGTCGCGCCGTCGCTTACCGCCTGCTGCCGAAGGACCACGCGCTGCAGGTGTTCGAGGAGCTCTCTCCGAACATGCAGGGGGAGCTGATCGGCGATCTCCGCGACGCCGAAGTCGCCCACATCTTCGCCGACCTCGACCCGGACGATCGAGTCTGGCTGGTGGACGAGCTGCCCGCCTCTCTCGCCTCGCGGCTGATGCGGGGCCTCCCGCCGCGTGAGCGCGAGATGACCGCCGCGGTCCTCGGCTATCGCCGCGGGTCGATCGGGCGCCGCATGAGCCCCGAGTTCGTCTCCGTTCCGATCGGCAGCACCGTCGCGGGTGCTCTCGAGCGGGTGCGTGCCCGCCTGCACGATGCCGAGACGGTGTACACGCTGCCGGTCGTCGACGGTGGACGCCGCGTCGCGGGTGTCGTGAGCCTGCGCGATCTGCTCGCCGCCGAGCCCAGTGACGCTGTGAGCGACATCATGCAGCCCGCCCAGACGGCCGGTGTGGACGACGACGCCGAGACCGCCGCCCGCCGGTGCACCGAGCGGGGCCTGCTCGCGCTGCCGATCGTCGACAGCGAAGAGCGCCTCGTCGGCATCCTGACGGTCGATGACGCCGCCCGCATCCTCGAACACGAGGAGACCGAGGACGCCGCGCGCCAGGGCGGGGCCGAGCCGCTGCGCCGGCCGTACCTTTCGACGCCGATCGTCCAGATCGTGCGTTCGCGGGTCGTGTGGCTGTTGGTGCTGGCCGTCGGGGCCACCCTGACCGTCCAGGTGCTCTCGGCGTTCGAGGCGACCCTGGCTCAGATCACGGTGCTGGCGCTGTTCGTCCCGCTCCTCATCGGAACGGGCGGCAACACCGGCAATCAGGCCGCGACGACCGTCACCCGTGCCCTCGCCCTCGGGGATGTCCGACCTCGGGACGTCGTGCGCGTGCTCACGCGCGAGGTGCGGGTCGGGTTCTTCCTCGGCAGCATCCTCGGTCTCGTCGGGTTCGGGGTCACGGCGCTGGTCTACGACGTGCGGATCGGTCTCGTCATCGGTGCGACCCTCATCGCGGTGTGCACGATGGCGGCGACGGTCGGCGGCGTCATGCCGCTTCTCGCGCGCGCCATCCGCGTCGACCCCGCCGTCTTCTCGAACCCGTTCATCACCACCTTTGTCGACGCCAGCGGCCTGATCCTGTACTTCCTGATCGCCCGCGCCATCCTGCAGATCTGAGCTGCGCACGGTCGGGTGGGCCTCGCTTCACGCCGTCGCGGTTTCCGGATGCAAGGAATCGTGAGCGGCGCGCCGGTGCGGATGCCGTTCCGCCGGCGTGTCGGCGACGATCCCTTGCATCCCGGTCCGAGCGGAAGCGGCGAGCGGGAGCGGGCACCGCGTCACGCCCCACCCCGCCCCACCTGGTCGCGCCCCACTCCCGCCTCTGGCGGTTCCGGGATGCAAGTAATCGTGCGTGGCGCGCGGGTGCGGATACCGTTCCGCCGGCGTGTCGGCGACGACCCCTTGCATCCCGGTCCGAGCGGATGCGGCGAGCGGGAGTGGGCGGCTGGTCGGGCTCTCCCCGATCCACCTCGTCGCGCCCGAGCCAACCCGTCGCGCCCCGGCCGACCTCGTCGGAATCACGGGATGCAAGGGATCGTGCGTAACGCGCCGGTGCGGATGCCGTTCCGCCGGCGTGTCGGCGATGATCCCTTGCATCCCGGTCCGAGCGGAAGCGGCGAGCGGGAGTGGGCACCGCGTCACGCCCCACCCCGCCCCACCCCGTTGCGCCCCGCCCCAACCCGTCGCGCCCCACTCCCACCTGTTGCGGTTCCGGGATGCAAGGGATCGGCCGCGACGCGCCGGTGCGGATGCCGTTCGGGCGGCGTGTCGGCGATGATCCCGTGCATCCCGGTTCGAGCGGAAGCGGCGAGCGGATGCGGCGAGCGGGAGTGGGCACCGCGTCACGCCCCACCCCGCCCCACCCCGCCACCCCGCCCCACCCCGCCTCACCCCGTTGCGCCCCGCCCCAGCCTGTCGCGGTTCCGGGATGCAAGCGATCGTGGTCAAACGCGCCGGGGTGGATGCCGTTCGGTCGGTGTGTCGGCGATGATCCCTTGCATCCCGGCGCCCCGAACCCGAGCCAGGGTGCACCACCCCGGGCCCGACCCCAACCCCCGACCCGGGGTCAGACCAGGGCGTCGCGCGCGGCGCCGGCGGCGAGGCGCTCCGCGGCCAGCGACTCGGCGGCGGCGAGCGGTGTGACTCCGCGGGCCTCCGCCTCGTCGAAGATGCGGCGCAGCACGTCGCCGATGCCCTCGACACGGCTCGCGATCTCGCCCCGGTCGCGCTGCTTCGCGGCGAGGTCGAGGTAGATGACGCCACCCGCGTTCACGACGAAGTCCGGCGCGTAGAGGATGCCGCGGGCGGCCAGTCGGTCCGCCCCAGAGCGATGCGCCAGTGGGTTGTTCGCCGGGCCGCACACCGCCCGCGCATCGAGTGCGTCGATCACCTCATCCGTGAGCACACCGCCGATGCCGGCGGGCACGAACACGTCGGCCGAGGCGAGGTGGGCTTCGGCGGGATCGATCCACGTGGCATCCAGGCTCGTTGCGAGCTCGCGCTTGGCCGGATTGACGTCGGTGACGGTCAGTTCCGCTCCCTCGGCGGCGAGCTGCAGGGCGAGGCGGCTGCCGACCTGCCCGAGCCCGGCGATCGTGATGCGCCGACCGGCGACCTCGCGAGCGCCGGTCGCGCGCTCGAGTGTCGCGAGCAACGATGCGTGGACACCGATGCTCGTCGGACCCGCCGGCTCGCCCGAGCCGCCGACGCGGTCGGGAAGGCCCACGACGTGGCCGGTGCGCTCGCTGACGGTGAGCATGTCGTCGGTGGTGGAGCCGACATCCTCCGCCGTGCGGTACAGGCCGCCCAGCGATTCGACGGCGTCGCCGAGGTCGAGGAAGGCCGCGCGGCGACGCTCGGCGTCGAGGACGGTTCCCGGCGGCAGACCGATCACGGCCTTCCCGCCGCCGGCATCCAGGCCCGCCGCCGCATTCTTCAGCGTCATCGCGGCCGACAGGCGCAGCGCGTCGCCGAGGGCGTCGCTCCAGTGCGGATACGTCCACACGCGTGCGCCGCCGAGGGCGGGGCCGAGCACCGAGGAGTGCAGCGCGGCGGTGATGAAGAGGCCGCTCCGCCGCCCCGTGATCACCTCCACGCGCTCGTGCGTGAAATCGGGCAGGGGCAGGGCGTGGGTCATCGCGATCCTCTTTCGGCGGAGCCTTGTGGGCTCGTGCTCTTCGTGCCGCGGCGTTGCGGCATCCAGCCCATTGTGCCCCTTCTAGAGTGTCAGCGTGCCCCTCGATCTGCCGCCGCGAAGCCGCATCGTCCACGAGTCCCTGCGAGCAGCCGGCATCCCCGGCGAGATCGTCGTGCTGCCGGATGCCGCATCGACGGCCGCCCTGGCCGCGGCGGCGCTCGGCGTGGAGGTCGGCGCGATCGCGAACAGCCTCGTCTTCTGGTCCGACGGCGAGCCGCTGCTGGTGATGACCAGCGGCGCCCACCGCGTCGACACCGCGGCGCTCGCCCGCCGCACCGGCCGCACCGAGATCGAGCGAGCGAGCGTCGAGCAGGTTCGTGCCGCCACGGGTCAGGCGATCGGAGGCGTCGCGCCCACCGGGCATCCCGCGCCGCTCACGACCCTCATCGACGAGGATCTGGTTCAGTACGAAGAGATCTGGGCGGCCGGCGGCACCCCGCACACGGTGTTCCCGCTGACGTTCGACGAACTGGTGCGGCTCACCGGCGGCACGGTCGTCGCGGTGGTCTGACGGGCGTCACCCTCGTGGGCTGTCGAAGCTCCACGCGTCGGGATCGGTCGCCGTCGCGACATCCCAGTCGTCGGTGTGCCATGAGAACGTGGCGACCCCGCACGTCGGCATTCCGCCGATGCCCCCGTTCGAGAGACGTTCGGCGAGCACCGTCATCCCCGGGTCGTGCGCCACGATGAGAACCGAACGCACCCCGCTCGTGCCGGCGGCCTCGAGCAGCACGCGCGCCCCC
This sequence comes from Microbacterium arborescens, assembly GCF_049707515.1. GTDB lineage: Bacteria > Actinomycetota > Actinomycetes > Actinomycetales > Microbacteriaceae > Microbacterium > Microbacterium arborescens_B. Next base: position 846,927 of record NZ_JBNAFI010000001.1, read on the forward strand.
GCGCCGTAGAGCTGGTCGCGGAGGTCGGGTTCGAGTCCGAGCGCCGTACCGAACGCGGCTGCGGTCGTGCGTGCGCGCAGGGCGGTCGATGCCAGGATGCGGTCGACGGCGGTCCCCGTGTCGACGAGTCGCCTCGCCATCTCCGGGGCGTCGCGGCGGCCCCGATCGTTGAGGGGGCGGTCGTGGTCGTCGAGTCCGGGCGAGCCCCAGTCGCTCTTGGCGTGGCGGACCAGGATCAGCGTCGTCATGGGATCATCCTGCCGCTCCGAAGACCGCGTGGGCGATCGTGTAGATGACGAGCCCCGCGAGCGAGCCGACGATCGTGCCGTTCAGACGGATGTACTGCAGGTCGCGGCCGACCATCAGCTCGATCTTCTCGGTCGTTTCCTGCGGGTCCCAGCGCTCGACGGTCTCGGTGATCACCGACGCGATGTCGGCGCGATGACGGGCCACCAGGGTCGCGGCGGCGTCGATCACACGCGCGTCGACGCGCTGCTGCAGCGCGGGTTCGTTCGACAGGCGGTCGCCGACCTCGACGAGGGCAGCCGCGATGCGGCGACGCAGCGGACTCTCGGCGTCGCCCAGCGAGCGGATCAGGCCCGCCTTCGCGGTTCCCCACGCCTCGGCGGCGAGGGCCCGCACGCGCGGGCTGTCGAAGACCGCGGCCTTGGCGGCCTCGAGCCGGGCGGCGGTGTCGGTCTCGCCCTGCAGGTCGGTCGCGAGGCGCTCCAGGTAACCGTCGATGGCCCGCCGCGCCTGATGTTCGGGGTCGGTGCGCACGGCAGCGACGAACGTCAGCGCTTCGCGGTACACCGTGTCGTCGACGAGCCGCGTCGCCACCGACGGCACCCACGACGGCAGGCGGCGCGAGACGAGACCCGTGAACACCGACCGGTTCGCGACGAGCCAGTTCTCGATGCTGTCGAGGGCGAGGTCGACCGCGCCCTGGTGGGCCCCGGCGCCGACGACGCGCTCGAGCCACCCGCCGATCGACGGACCCCAGGAAGGGGCGAGCAGATGCTCGCGAGCGAGGTCTTCGAGCAGATCCTGCACTTCGTCGTCGCTGAGAGCTGTGAGGATGCCGGATGCCGCTGCCGACGCCTCCGCGGAGACCCGTTCGGCGTTCTCCGGGCGGCGCAGCCATCCGCCCAGTCGCGATGCGACGCCGATCGACTCGAGCTTGTCGCGGATGACGCCCGCCTCGAGGAAGTTCGTCTCGACGAACTCGCCGAGCGTTCGGCCGATCTCGTCTTTGCGCCGCGGGATGATCGCGGTGTGGGGGATCGGGATGCCGAGCGGATGCCGGAACAACGCCGTCACCGCGAACCAGTCGGCCAGCGCGCCGACCATGCCGCCCTCCGCTGCCGCGCGCACGTATCCGAACGCGGGCACCGTCTGCTGCAACGGGAACGAGACGGCGAAGACGATCGCCATGAACACCAGCGCGCCCAGAGCGACGGCCTTCATCCGCCGCAGGCCCTGACGGCGGGCCTGGTCGGCGGGGGAGAGCAGGGAGGTCGCCGTGCGTGCCATCCGGTCATCCTCCCACGGGGGTTCGCCGTCCCGGGCCGGCGACGGCGTATCCTGACCGCGTGATCGATGACATCCAGAAGCGTGCCCTGCGCCGCACGAGCATCCTCGAAGGCCAGGTCCGCGGGCTCGCCCGGATGATCGAGAACGAGGACTACTGCATGGACATCATCGCCCAGTCGCGGGCGATCCAGAAGGCGTTCGCCTCGCTCGACAAGCTGCTCATCGAGAACCACCTCCGCACCCACGTCACGCACATGTTCGAAAGCGGCGGCGCCGACCGCGAGCAGGCCGTCGCCGAGCTCCTGAAGGCCTACGACCTCGAAACGCGCTGACCGCATCCCCGCCCGGGCCGACGCGGTTGCGGGCACGGGCCCGGGTCAGGACGCGAGGGGACCGAGCCAGGCGGCGGCGACGGTGCTGTGCGCCGACTCGGGGTCGGACGGATGGAACATCCCGGCGAGGACGTCGCGGTACAGGCGCCCGAGCTCGGAACGGGAGAAGTACGACGACCCGCCCGCGACGAGCATCGCCTCGTCGACGACCGTCTTCGCCGAGGTGACGGCGCGGTGCTTCAGGCCGCTGAGCTTCGCGAACCACAGCGCTCCGTGGTCGGCGCGGGCGTCGATGTCGCGGGCGATCGCCTCGAGCTGCGGCAGCATCCCGTCGTAGGCCAGTGCCATCTCGGCGATCCGCCACCGGATGTCGGGATCCTGGCTGTAGGCGGCGCCCGTCTTCTTGGACGTCCGGGACTGCGCGGCGGTGACCGCGAGGTCGAGGGCGCGACGAGCGATGCCGGTGTAGACCGAGGCGAGCAGCACCTCGAAGACCGAGAAGATGCCGAACACGAGGGGGTCGGGGTTCGGGCCGGGGGCAAGGCGCCGCACGACCCGGTCGGGGGAGGCGAGAGCCCCGTGCAGTTCGGTCGTGCGCGACTGCGTTCCGCGCATGCCGACGGTGTCCCAGTCGTCGCGGGTGCGCACGGCATCGCTCCGGTCGAGGAACGCGAACACCAGCTGCGGCGCGTCCTCGCTCGTGGTGTCGAGCCCGTGCAGTCCCAGGTGGTCCCAGACGGGCGCGAGCGAGGTGAAGATCTTGGTGCCGGTGAAGGCGTACCCCCCGTCCGGCTGCGGCGCCGCGACGGTGTCGCTTCCGAAGAGGACGAGGTCGTTGCCCGCCTCGCTGATGCCGAACGCGAAGACCTCGCCTGCGGCGGCCCCCTCCTGCACGAACCGCAGCGCGTCGTCACCGCGCTCGGAGAGGACCTTCGCGACCCCGGTCCACACAAGATGCATGTTGATCGCGAGCGCCGTGGCGGGTGCCGCGCCGGCGAGGCGCTGCTGCAGGACGGATGCCTCGGCGAGCGAGAGTCCGGCCCCGCCGAGGTTCTCGGGAACGAGGATGCCGAGGTAGCCGGCGTCGCGCAGCTCGGCGAGATCGTCGTCAGGGAGAACGTTCGCCGCGTCGACGGCGGCGGCGCGCCCGCGGATCCGCTCGATGAGGTCGTCGGACAGGTAACGGGCGGGGTCGAAGTCGCTCACGGCATCCATTCTGCTCTCGGGTGGATCCGAGGGCGCCGCCGCAGCTCCTCGGATCCGGGGGGTCGATGGCGCAGGATGAGCCTAGAGGTAGGGGGACGTGCCGAATCTGAGGAGTCGGCGCGGGCGGCCGCGCATCGGGAGAGGTGCGGCAGGATGAGGACATGATCTCGACCGATGCCGCTCTCGCCCTGCGCGAGGCCGGGCTCGTCTGGCGCCCGGCCTCGGGAGACCGCTTCCAGCTCGACGAGCCGGAGTTCGAGGCCGACGTCTTCACCGTCAGCGAGATGACGATCGAGCCCCGCCGATACCCGACCGGCACGATCCTCGCGTTCAACGGGACGACCGAGTGGGCGCTCGATTCCGTCGCGCTCGACGAAGCCCTGTGGCTGCCGCGCGAAGACCAGCTGCGCGAGATGCTCCGAGGCGGGTTCCGCAGTCTCCGCCGCCTCCCCGACACGCACCGCGTCGAGATCGAGTTCGCGGGCGAACAGCTCGCGTTCGACCACCCGCAGCCCGAAGACGCCTACGCTGCAGCGGTGCTCGCGATGCTCCGCCGGGTCGCCGACTGACCGACCGGCCGGCTCCGAGTCACGTGATCGTGTGGACCGGCGCGGTGTCGGGAATGGGCGATGCGTCGCGCCCGCGGAGATCGGGGAACCACTTCACACACGCCGCGGCGACGAGCAGACCCACGACGGCGAACAGTGTCGCGGCGATGTAGGCGCCCTGCGGTCCCACACCGTCGATGAGGAACCCTGCGACGGCGGAGCCGGCGGCGGCGCCGATCAGCTGTCCGGTGCCGATCCAGCCGTAGGCCTCGGCCGTCTCGCTGAACTTCACGCTCGCGGAGGTGATGGCGAACATCACCGCCAGTGCCGGCGCGATGCCGATGCCCGCGACCAGCAGCGACCCGCCGAGCCACCACGCGTTGAGCGAGAAGATCGTCGCAGCCAGCCCGACGGTGACGATGAGGAAGCGCCGCGCCATGGCCCAGCGTCCGATCGGGATGTGGCCGAACGACAGACCGCCGGCGAGGCTGCCGACGGCGAAGACGGCGAGCACGATGCCCGACTCGAGTCCGCCGTGGCCGAACGAGGCGACGACGCCCGCCTCCACAGCGGAGCATGCGCCGATGAGAAGGAAGCCGGTCACCGTGGCCAGCGCCACCGGCGGCTTGAGCAGGACGCGACCCAGGCTGCGCCGGCTGCGCGGGATGCGCACGCGACCGAGCTCGGGTGAGGCGATGAACCACGCGCCGCCGCCGATCAGGATCACGACGACCAGGAGGAGCCCGGGCACCGTGCCGGCCTGCAGCGCCACGAACGTGATCAGCACCGGGGCGATGATCCAGATGATCTCCTGCAGCGATGCGTCGAGCGAGAACAGCGGCGTGAGCTGACGCGAGGTCACCATCTTGGGGTAGATCGTCCGGACGGCCGACTGCACCGGCGGCGTCGACAGGCCCGCGATGAAGCCGAGGGCCATGTAGACCGGCAGGGGGACCTCGAGCAGCGCGAGCAGTGCGATCGCCGCCGCGCACACCGCGAGGGTGAGCGTGAGCACGCGGCGCATGCCCCACACGCCCATCCACCGGCTCGTCACCGGTCCCGCGATCGCCTGTCCGACTGAGGTGGCCGCCAGGACCAAGCCGGCAGCCCCGTAGGAACCGGTCACGTGCTCGATGTGAAGCAGGACGGCGAGGCTCGTCATCCCGTTCGGGAAGCGCGCGGTCAACTGTGCGGCGATGATGCGCGCGACACCGGGTGTGCGCAGCAGTTCTCCGTATCCCGCCACCCCTCCACGGTAGCGATTCCGGAGACCTCCCGGCGACCACCGGGTGGCGCCTCGGCGACACGCCCGCGACACGCCGATGCGACGAGATGCGTCGGAATCGGATGTCTGTGGGTCGGTCTAGCGTCCGACCTGTGGACAGACTCGGGGAGCGGCGGCGTGAGGCGCGGAAACACGCGTCGATCGGGCCTTCGATCCGGTCGCCGATCTGTGGATGAAACGGTGGACAAGATGTGTTGTACCTGGGGAGAGCGGTGCAAAACTACAGACTTGTAACTACTACCCCTTGTGGTGCCCCCCGATGTCGGCACCCATATGTAGTATTGAGGTCCCGGCGGGTTCTCAGCCGGAGATGCGTAAGAAGCGAAGGGAAACCACACTCGACATGGCGATCACGGTCTACACCAAGCCCTCCTGCGTGCAGTGCAACGCGACCTACCGTGCGCTGGACTCGAAGGGCATCGAATACGACGTCCGCGACCTCTCCGAGGACCCGGCGGCACTCGAGCGCGTCAAGTCGCTCGGCTACCTGCAGGCCCCCGTCGTCATCACCGACGAAGACCACTGGTCGGGGTTCCGCCCCGACAAGATCGACGAGCTGGCCGCTCGCTTCGCCTGAGCCATGAGCATGGCGGTCGCGACGCGGGCGCCTCTGCTCGTGTATTTCTCGAGCGTCTCGGGCAACACCGCGCGGTTCATCGACAAGCTCGGATTGCCCGCGCTCCGCATCCCCCTTCACTCCTCACCGACGCCCTTCGTCGTGACCGAGCCCTTCGTGCTCGTCACCCCCACCTACGGCGGGGGACAGGGGCGCGGTGAGGAGAAGGGTGCGGTGCCCAAGCAGGTCGTCCGCTTCTTGAACGACGAACGCAACCGCACCCTGCTGCGTGGAGCCATCTCCACCGGCAACACGAATTTCGGTGAGTCATACGGCCTCGCCGGAGACATCATCAGTCGCAAGTGCTCCGTGCCGCACTTGGACAAGGTGGAACTTTTCGGCACGCCCGAAGACGTCGAGCGCGTGAGCGCAGGATTGGAACGATGGTGGAATCAGCACTGGAAACAGCCTTGACCGATAACGGCTTCAAGGTCGACACGCGGTTCGAGGGTCTCGACTACCACGCGCTCAACGCGATGCTCAACCTCTACGGCGCGGACGGCAAGATCCAGTTCGACGCCGACAAGCGTGCGGCGCGGGAGTACTTCCTGCAGCACGTGAACCAGAACACGGTCTTCTTCCACTCGCTCAAGGAGCGCCTCGACTACCTCGTCGAGAAGGAGTACTACGAGCCGGCCGTCATCGAGAAGTACTCGTTCGAGTTCATCCAGAAGCTCAACGACTTCGCCTACGACAAGAAGTTCCGCTTCGAGACCTTCCTCGGCGCGTTCAAGTACTACACGAGCTACACGCTGAAGACCTTCGACGGCAAGCGCTACCTCGAGCGCTTCGAAGACCGCGTCGTCATGACCGCCCTCGGTCTCGCCGACGGCGACGAGAAGCTCGCGATCCAGCTCGTCGACGAGATCATCTCGGGCCGCTTCCAGCCCGCCACCCCGACCTTCCTCAACACGGGCAAGGCGCAGCGCGGTGAGCTCGTGTCGTGCTTCCTGCTGCGCATCGAAGACAACATGGAGTCGATCGCCCGTGGCATCAACTCCGCCCTGCAGCTCTCGAAGCGCGGCGGCGGCGTGGCGCTCCTCCTTTCGAACATCCGTGAGGCCGGCGCTCCGATCAAGCAGATCGAGAACCAGTCGTCGGGCATCATCCCGGTCATGAAGCTGCTCGAAGACAGCTTCAGCTACGCCAACCAGCTCGGTGCGCGTCAGGGTGCCGGCGCCGTCTACCTGTCGGCCCACCACCCCGACATCCTGCGCTTCCTCGACACCAAGCGCGAGAACGCCGACGAGAAGATCCGCATCAAGACGCTGTCGCTCGGTGTCGTCATCCCCGACATCACCTTCGAGCTCGCTCGCAACGGCGAGGACATGTACCTCTTCTCGCCCTACGACGTCGAGAAGGTCTACGGCGTCCCGTTCGGCGACATCTCGGTCACCGAGAAGTACCGCGAGATGGTCGACGACGCGCGCATCAAGAAGACGAAGATCAACGCGCGAGAGTTCTTCCAGACCCTCGCCGAGATCCAGTTCGAGTCGGGCTACCCGTACATCATGTTCGAGGACACGGTGAACAAGGCCAACCCGATCAAGGGCCGGATCAACATGTCGAACCTGTGCTCGGAGATCCTTCAGGTCAACACGCCGACGACGTACAACGAGGACCTCTCGTACGCCCAGATCGGCAAGGACATCTCCTGCAACCTCGGGTCGATGAACATCGCCCTCGCGATGGACGGCAAGAACCTGGCGCAGACGGTGGAGACCAGCATCCGTGCGCTCACCGCGGTCAGCGACCAGAGCCACATCGCCTCGGTCCGCTCGATCGAGGACGGCAACGACCGTTCGCACGCGATCGGCCTCGGCCAGATGAACCTGCACGGCTACCTCGCTCGCGAGCACGTCTTCTACGGCTCCGAAGAAGGCATCGACTTCACGAACATCTACTTCTACACGGTGCTGTTCCACGCCCTGCAGGCGTCGAACAAGATCGCGATCGAGCGCGGCACGTACTTCGAGGGCTTCCCCGACTCGACCTACGCGTCGGGTGAGTTCTTCGACAAGTACGTCGAGCAGGAGTGGGCGCCCCAGACCGACAAGGTGAAGGGTCTGTTCGACGGCATCCACATCCCGACGCAGGACGACTGGCGCGAGCTGAAGGCATCGATCCAGCAGCACGGCATCTACAACCAGAACCTGCAGGCGGTGCCCCCGACCGGCTCGATCTCGTACATCAACAACTCGACGTCGTCGATCCACCCGATCGCGTCGAAGATCGAGATCCGCAAGGAAGGCAAGCTCGGCCGCGTCTACTACCCCGCGCCGTTCATGACGAACGACAACCTCGAGTACTACGAGGACGCGTACGAGATCGGCTACGAGAAGGTCATCGACACGTACGCCGCCGCGACCCAGCACGTCGACCAGGGCCTGTCGCTCACGCTGTTCTTCAAAGACACGGCGACCACGCGCGACATCAACAAGGCTCAGATCTACGCCTGGCGCAAGGGCATCAAGACGATCTACTACATCCGCCTGCGGCAGATGGCGCTCGAGGGCACCGACATGTCCGAGTGCGTCAGCTGCATGCTGTGACGGATGCCGGAACCCGAACCAGGAACTGAAGCGATATGACCCCCTCACCGCTCAAGCTCGTCGACCACGTGCAGGCGATCAACTGGAACCGCATCCAGGACGACAAGGACCTCGAGGTCTGGAACCGTCTGGTGAACAACTTCTGGCTGCCCGAGAAGGTGCCGCTGTCGAACGACATCCAGTCGTGGAACACGCTGACCCCGGACGAGCAGACCCTCACGATGCGTGTGTTCACGGGGCTGACGCTCCTCGACACGATCCAGGGCACCGTCGGCGCCGTCTCGCTCATCCCCGATGCGATCACCCCGCACGAGGAGGCCGTCTACACGAACATCGCGTTCATGGAGTCGGTGCACGCCAAGAGCTACTCGTCGATCTTCTCGACGCTCGCCTCGACGCCCGAGATCGACGACGCGTTCCGCTGGTCGGTCGAGAACCCGAACCTTCAGAAGAAGGCCTCGATCGTCATGGACTACTACCGTGGCGACGAGCCGCTCAAGCGCAAGGTCGCCTCGACCCTGCTCGAGTCGTTCCTCTTCTACTCGGGGTTCTACCTGCCGCTGCACTGGTCTGCGAAGGCGAAGCTGACCAACACCGCCGACATCATCCGCCTCATCATCCGTGACGAGGCCGTGCACGGCTACTACATCGGCTACAAGTTCCAGAAGGGCTACGAGCAGCTCACGCAGCCCGAGCGCGACGAGATCAAGGACTATACGTTCTCGCTGCTCTATGAGCTCTACGACAACGAGGTGCAGTACACGCAGGACCTCTACGACGCCGTCGGCCTGACCGAAGACGTCAAGAAGTTCCTGCACTACAACGCCAACAAGGCGCTGATGAACCTCGGGTTCGAGGCGATGTTCCCCGCGACGGTCACCAACGTGAACCCGGCGATCCTGTCGGCCCTGTCGCCGAACGCCGACGAGAACCACGACTTCTTCTCGGGGTCGGGCTCGTCGTACGTCATCGGCAAGGCCGAGGCCACGGAAGACGAGGACTGGGACTTCTGAAACGCCTGGTCGTAGCCGACATCGTCAACGCGGCTACGATCTGCAAGCCCTCGGTGCGACGCTCCCTACGAGCCTCGCGCCGGGGGCTTGCCCGTGTTCTGCCCACATTCGTGCGGGACAACGTGATGACACGGCCAGCGGAGGCCGCGCGTCGCGCGATCAGGGCTCGCTTCGTGAACGAGCCCGCCGCTGAACGGGGGCCGCGCGACGCAATCGCCTCCGGTGAGGAGAGCACGACCCCCCAAAGTCGCACGCTCAGCACCGGAGGCGACCCCTAAGCATCACAGTGTCCGCCGCGCACCGATAGGGGGGTGCCGCACAGGCGGAGGCAGGCGTACAGTCGCGCTCGTAGGGCAGTGACGCTCAGCGGCGGCTTCGCCTTGAGTGCCCCCAACACTCGGTGGGGTCGCCGCCCGCGACTCGGGAGTGCGAGAGTCACGTGTCGTCAACGTGGCCGATGCCGAGTCCCGAGCGGAAGCGATGGGCCGTCGCACCCGCCACATCTCGCGTTGACGTCCCATGCCGCGCCCCGTAATGTTGCGAGGCTGCGCGAATCCGCACAGCACCACCGGAGGAACGGCATGACCATGCGCAACGAGCGCCTGATCGCAGCGGACCTGGACGAGTTCCAGCTCCGCAATGAGCCGTACCCTCCGGTGCGAGACGTCTGACACCGCCACTGTCAGAACGCCCCGCACCGCACAGGTCCGGGGCGTTCGTGTGTTCCTCTCCATGCGCCCGTTCCCGGATCGTCATCACAAGGAAAGAAACCATGGAGAAGCTCTCGAACAGGCTCCTGTCGTGGGCGAGCATCATCGACGAGAAGACTCTCGATCAGGCTCGCACCGCGTCGGGTATGCCGTTCATCCACCCACACCTGGCGCTCATGCCGGATGCGCACCTCGGCAAGGGGGCGACCGTCGGGTCGGTCATTCCGACCCTCGGCGCGATAATGCCGGCAGCGGTCGGCGTCGACATCGGGTGCGGCATGATCGCCGTCCGCACGCAGTTCACGAAGGCGCAGTTGCTCGGCCGCGACCTCGGGACGCTGCGCGAGCAGATCGAGCGGGCGATCCCGCTGTCGGCGGGTCGCGAAAACCGCAAGGTCGTCGCGACGGCCGAGCCGCGTGTCGCCGAGCTGGAGGAGCTCGCCGCGAAGAACGAGTTCGACCCCGCGCGCTACGCCGGGCACTGGCGGAACCAGCTCGGGTCGCTCGGATCGGGAAACCACTTCATCGAGGTCTCGGTCGACGAGACCGACGCGGTGTGGATGTTCCTGCACTCGGGCTCGCGGGGCGTGGGCAACAAGATCGCGACGCACCACATCGGGGTCGCTCAGCGGCTCGCGAAGCAATGGTGGATCGACCTCCCCGACCCCGACCTGGCGTACCTCGTCGAGGGCACGGAAGAGTTCCGGCGCTACATCCGCGAGCTCCGGTGGGCGCAGCACTTCGCGCTCCTCAACCGCGAGGAGATGATGGACCGGGTGGCTCGGCAGCTCTCCGAGACGATGGGCACCGACGTCGACGAGCTCGAGCGCATCAACTGCCACCACAACTTCACCGAGAGCGAGAAGCACTTCGGCAAGCAGGTGTGGATATCGCGAAAGGGCGCGATCCAGGCGGATGCGGGCCGGCCCGGCCTCATCCCGGGATCGATGGGCACGGCGTCGTACGTCGTGTCGGGGCTCGGCAACCCGCTGTCGCTCAACTCGTCGCCGCACGGAGCGGGGCGGGAGTACTCGCGGTCGGCGGCACGCCGGACGTTCACGCACGACCAGCTGCGGGCCGCCATGGCGGGCATCGAGTTCCGTGACACGGATGCTTTCATCGACGAGATCCCGCAGGCCTACAAGCCGATCGACCGGGTGATGGAGGATGCGGCCGACCTCGTCGAGGTGCGGCACACGCTCCGTCAGCTGGTCAACGTGAAGGGCGACTGATCCGCTTCATCACCGCTTCATCACGGAGAGAGAGGGGTGGATGCTGCGGCCTCCGCCCCTCTCTCATGGAGAAGGTCGACCCGCAGCGTCGCGGCGGAGGAGATCCGCGCAGCGGAGGTGGTTCCGTAGCGAGCCGTCCTCCGTCGTGCAGATCTCCTCCCGAAGCGGCGTCAGGCGTCGCCCTGGCCGATGTCGGCGGCCTCGGCGACAGCGTCTTCGTGCGGGCGCCCGAGGTGGCTCAGGGTGCGGCCCGCCACCGCGAGGATCGCGATCGCGACGACGAGCGCCGCAACGCCGAGCCAGTAGGGGGCGCTGGGCGAGAGCGCGGCAGCGAGAGGGCCGGCGACGGCGGGGGCGATCGCGCCGCCGATGAAACGCACGCCCGAGTAGGTGCCGCTCGCGACGTTCCGCGGCAGATCCGTCGCCTCCATGACGGCCTCCGTCAGCGCCGTGTTCAGCACACCGAGGAACAGACCCGCCACGATGACGGTCACGATCAGCACCGGGGCGCTGTCGATCCCGATCGCGAGCACGGCCTCGGCGACGGCGAGCAGCCCGAGCATCGTGAACAGGACCGGCCGCAGGCCCCATCGACGGGTCAGCACGGGAGCTGCGAGCACCGAGGTGAGCGCGACGGCGAGTCCCCAGCCGAAGAAGACGAGTCCCAGCTCGTGCGCGCCGAACGTCATCCCGGCCTCAGCCGCCGCCGACTCGATCGGGTATGGGCTGTACGCCAGCAGCACGAAGAACGCGACGTTGTAGAAGAATGCCGTGAGCGACAGGGTCAGCAGTGCGGGGTTGCGCAGCGCTCGGAACGACGCGAGGAACGACACCTTCGCCGGCGCCGCGGAGCCGGCTGCGGGCGCGGGGGACCGGAAGACCACGAGGATCGCGAGTAACGCGATCGCCATGAGCGCTGCCGTGCCGAAGAAGGGTCCGCGCCACGACAGCTCGCCGAGTGCGCCGCCCAGGAGCGGTCCGACGGCGAGCCCGATGCCGAGGGACGCCTCATAGAGCACGATCGCCTGGCGGCTGCCGCCGCTCGCGGCTCCGACGATGGCGGCCAGCGCCGTCGCGATGAAGAGGGCGTTGCCGATGCCCCAGCCCGCCCGGAATCCGATGATCTCCACGACTCCGCCCGACAGCCCGGCGGCGGCGGCGAACACCACGATGAGCGCGAGCCCGGCCAGCAGCGTCTTCTTCACCCCGAGGCGCGACGATACCCAGCTGGCGAAGAGCATCACGATGCCGGTGATGAAAAGGTAGCTGGTGAACAGCAGCATCGTCTCCGACGGAGTGGCATCCAGCTCTCGGCTGATCGCCGGGAGGATCGGGTCGACCAGGCCGATGCCCATGAACGACACCGTGCAGGCGAAGGCGATCGCCCAGACCGCGACGGGCTGTCGCCAGATCGACGCCTTCGCGGTCTCGGCCGTCGCCTTCGTCCGGTCGCCGGTCGTGGACCGTTCTGTGTTCGTCGCGCTCGACACGCGCACCTTCCTCTCTGTCGTGGTCATTGCAATTCCGGCTCCTCGAGCAGGGCCGCCAGAAGCTCGGCGGCGCGGGCGAGCGTCGACCGATCGGCGGCGCTGAGCCGGGCCCAGGCCGGCCCGGTCACCTCGAGCGCCTGCGAGCGGAACGCCCCGAACTGGTGCCGCCCCTCGTCAGTGATCGACACGAGCGAGGCCCTCCCGTCCTCGGGGTCGGATGCGCGCTCGACGAGGCCCTCCGCTTCCATCCGGCGCACCAGCGTCGTCATGGTGGGCTGGCTCACGCGCTGCCAATCGGCGAGGTCGCTGACCCGGGTGGGGCCGAGCTCGTCGAGGGCGGCGAGCGCGCGCCACGTTCCCGCGGCCGCGGTCGTCTCCACCCGGCGGGCGACAGCTCGGTTGAACCGGCTCGAGGCCGACATCAGGCGGATGGGGGAGTCGGGCAACTGCATAGACAGACTATACAACATGCATAGATGCGCTATCTAAATCCGACCGTCGCCGAAACCCCCCGAACATGACGAAGCCCCCGGCATCCTCCTCGCGAGAGAGGATGCCGGGGGCGTTCGCGTGGCGTCAGCGGCCGCCGTTGATGAGTCCGAGCCATTGACCGAACGGCTTCTCGCCGCGGATGTCGGTGTGGTGCTCGTTCTGCTCTTCGTCCGTGATCATGGTGATCCTCCCGCGTCTTCCGTGGAACTCATGATGGACATCCGCACGCCGTCCTGCGCGGTCCTTGACGAACGGCATCCGGCGCGTTAGGCGGGCGACACAGCATTGCTCCGCGGGATCACCCGCACGGGAGCGCTTCGGCCTCCTACAATCGTGCTCGTGTCGGAAACTCCTGCCCTCACGCGCGAGCCGCGCTTCAGCCCGGTCATCGCGCTCATCGCCGTCTCGGCGTCGTGGGAAGGCCGGCTCTCCGCAGCCCTGCGCGATCTCGGCCTCTCGACCCGCAAGTTCGGCCTGCTCGGTCACATCGGCTCGGAGCCGGGGATCTCATTCTCCGAGCTCGCCCGTCGCTCGCACATCACGGTGCAGTCGGCGCACACCGCCGTTCGCACGTTGGTCGACGAGGGGCTCGTCGCCGACGCGACCGCCCACGCGGGGTCGGCATCCGACCTGCGCATCACCGAAAAGGGGATCCAGGTCATGGAGCAGGCCCATCAGCGGCTGCTCGAGCTCGACGCGACGCTGAGCGACAACATGCCGGGGCTCGCATCATCGATGGACGGCATCCGCGCAGGAATCGTCTGAATCGGCTGGATAGGGTTCGAGGGTGTTCCGAACCCCGCTGACCGCTTTCCGTTCTCTGGCGATCGCCGAGGCCATCTCCTGGACGCTGCTGATCCTGGGCCTGATCATCCGCTCGGCGTTCGACCTGCCCGTCGCGGTGACCATCGGCGGCGGCATCCACGGCTTCGTCTTCCTCTGCTACGGCGCGACCGCCGTTCTCGTGGCGTGGAACAACCGCTGGTCGCTCACTCCGACCGTGTGCGCCGTGGCCGCGGCGGTGGTGCCCTACGCGACGGTGCCGACGGAGATCGTGCTGCGCCGACGCCAACTGCTCGCGGGGGAGTGGCGGACGGACGCGACGGACGACCCGCGTGACCAGCGCGCGCTCGACCGGTTCCTGCGCTGGTTCGTCCGCCGACCCGCGGTGCTCGCCGTCATCCTCGCGGCGGGGATCATCGCGGCCTACGTCGTGCTGCTGGTGATCGGACCTCCCGGACGGGCGTAACGTGATCGGATGCTGCGCACCGTCGCCCGCTTCGCTCTCGCCGCCCTGCTGATCACCGCGGGCCTCGCGCATCTGACCGTGCTCCGACGCGGGTACCGCATCGCCGTGCCCGACTGGGCGACGAGGTTGCTGCACACCGACAAGGACATGATCGTCGTCGCCAGCGGCGCGGCCGAGATCATGCTCGGGGCCGGGCTGATCGCGCTCCCGCGCGAGCGCGGCCGCATCGGAGCGGCGATCGCCGCGTTCTTCGTCGCCGTCCTGCCGGGCAATGTGCACCAGTGGCGTACGGGCACATCCGCCCCCGGGCTCGACACGGATGCCCGTCGCTTCGGGCGTCTCTTCCTTCAGCCGGTGCTCGTGGCCTGGGCGCTCTGGGTCGGCAGCCCTGCTCGGAGCACGTCCGGGCGGACGCGCTAGCCGCAACACACGGACACGGAATTTCTCATGAGGCCCCCGCGTTTGGTTGCCTGTCATGGTGAGCACATCCGCATCCGCAGCAACATCCGCATCGTCGGCAGAGTCCGACTACCGAGAGTGGGCCGCGTCGCGCCGATCGACGGTGACGGCGCCGCAAGGATCCCTCGCGCTCGTACTCACTCACTGGTCCGCTCCGGGCGAGCCCGCGGTCGCTGACGAGGAGGCGCGCGCCGGCCACCCGGTCGACGCGCTGCTGACCCGCCTGCAGCGCACCGACATCGAGACGGGCCTGCCCCAGGAGGGCTACCGCATCTGGCGGCAGGATTCACCTGCGAACGAGGCGTTCGAAGACATCGAGCGCTGGGACTACGACCCCGCTTGGGTGATCGAAGGCCGCTTCGAGCTCGTCGACGAAGACCGCGTCGTGCCGTTCGAGCACATCAAGGACGGCGGGGCCACACGCGGTCTTCCCGTCTCGGGCGACCTCGTCTTCGACATCGACGGCACGGAATACCGCCTCGCCGCATTCGACACGAACTACGGCGGACCGAAGCTCCATCTCGTGTTCGGCGACCGGACCAACGGAGCCGAGTCCTACGGCGCCGGCCGCTTCCTCTTCCTCGACCACCCCGGCGCGACCGGAGACCTGGCCCCCGGCGACAGCACGCCGGTGACCGTCGACTTCAATCGCGCGGTCGTTCCGCCCTGCGGCTTCTCCAATCAGATGAACTGCCCGCTGCCCCCGCTGCAGAACCGTCTGCCGTTCCCTGTTCGCGCGGGGGAGAAGAAGGTCCGGTTCGCCGGCGACTTCTCGCTCTGACCCCTTCCGCTCCCACACACCCTGACTGCACTCCCGCGACACGACGGAGCGCCCGCACCTCGCTCCGTCGCACCCCTCCACACAGCAAAGGAAACCCCGTGACTTCACGCGGCCTCTCCCGGATCTTCGCCGCCACCGCGGCGGCGACGGCCGGTCTCCTCGTCCTGGCCGGCTGCTCCGGTTCCGCCGACCCCGCCGGTTCGGCGGGCGCAAGCGACCCGGGCGCCGAGATCGTCGTCGGTTCCCAGAACGAGCCGACGAACCTCGACCAGATCTTCGGCGGCTCGTCGGGCGTGACGGAGGTGTTCACGGGCAACGTCTACGAAGGCCTGTTCCGCATCACCGACGACGCGCAGGTCGAGCCCCTGCTCGCCTCCGAGACGACCGTCTCGGCCGACGGCCTGGTGTACACCTTCACGCTCGAGGACGCCACGTTCCACTCGGGCAAGGAGCTGACGGCCGACGATGTGAAGTACAGCCTCGAGCGCTTCGTCGGCGACGAGTCGATCGCTGCGCGCAAGCGCCAGCTGAGCGTGATCCAGTCGGTCGCCGCCGTCGACGACAAGACCGTCGAGGTCACCCTTTCGCAGCCCTCGATCAGCTTCACCTACAACCTGGGCTACGTGTGGATCGTCAACCCGGATGCCGGTGACCTCACCGCCACCGCCGACGGAACCGGTCCGTACGAGCTCGGCGACTACCGCAAGGGCGACTCGATCACCCTCGACGTCAACGACGCCTACTGGGGCGACGCGCCGGCCAACGGCGGAGTCGTCTACCAGTACTACGCCGATCCCACCGCGCTCAACAACGCCCTCACGACCGGCGCCGTCGATCTCGTGACGAGCCAGTCGAACCCCGACAGCATCGCGGAGTTCGAAGCCGGCGGGTTCCAGATCATCGAGGGCACCTCGACGACGAAGGAGCTGCTGGCCTTCAACGACCGGATCGCCCCGTTCAACGATGTGCGCGTGCGCAAGGCGATCTACTCGGCCATCGACCGCGAGAAACTGCTCGACGCGATCTGGGACGGCCGAGGCGAGCTCATCGGCTCGATGGTTCCGCCGTCCGAGCCCTGGTACATCGACCTCGCCGACAACAACCCCTACGACCCGGCGCTGGCGGAGCAGCTGCTCGCCGAGGCCGGTCAGGAGGCGGGCTTCACCTTCACCGTCGACACCCCGGAGTCGGGCGTGCACTCCACGGTCGCGGAGTTCCTGAAGTCGGAGCTCGCGAAGGTCGGCATCACCGTCGAGATCAACATCATCACTGACGACGAGTGGTACCAGAAGGTCTACACCGAGAAGAACTTCGAGGCGACGCTGCAGGGTCACGTCAACGACCGCGACATCAACTTCTACGGCAACCCCGACTTCTACTGGGGCTACGACAACGCGGATGTGCAGACGTGGCTCGCCGATTCCGAGGCGGCCGCGACCGTCGACGAGCAGACCGAGTTGATCAAGAAGGCGAACCAGCAGATCTCGGATGATGCCGCGAGCGTCTGGCTCTACCTGAACCCGCAGCTGCGCATCGCCGCCGAGGGTGTCTCGGGCGTGCCGGAGAATGGGCTGAACTCGTTGTTCTACGTCTCCGACATCACGAAGGCCTGATCTCCATCACCCGGTACCTGATTCGACGGACAGGATTGCTGCTGCTGGCGTTCGCGCTGGCGGTGGTGATCCTGTTCGTCGTGCTGCGCGTGCTGGGCAATCCGGTGTTCGCCCTGATCTCGGTCGGCGCGACGGATGCCGAGATCGCGGCCGCCGCTGCCCGCCTCGGGGTCGACCGACCCATCGCGGAGCAGTTCCTGACCTACCTCGGCCAGCTCGCCGGCCTCGACCTCGGCAGATCCTTCACGAACAACCTGCCCGTCGGGGACGAGATCCTGCGGCGGCTGAACGTCACCCTGCCGTTGACCCTCATCGCCTTCGCGCTGTCGGTGCTGATCGCAGTTCCGGTGGGCTTCATCGCCGCCTGGAAGGCCCGCACCTGGTACGGCACGGCCTTCTCGGCCGTGTCGCAGCTGGGCGGCGCCATCCCCGTGTTCTGGGTCGGCATCCTGCTGGTCGCCGTCTTCGCGTTGAACTGGCGACTGCTTCCGGCCGGAGGCTTCCCCCGTCGCGACTGGGAGGACCCGGTGGCCGCGCTCGTCTCGTTGACGCTCCCCGTCGTGACCATCGCCCTCGTCGCCGGGAGCGATCTCGCGCGGTACGTGCGCAGCGCGACGCTCGATGTGCTCGGCCAGCAGTACCTGCGGGCCGCGCGGGCGACGGGGCAGAGCTTCGCCACAGCGGTCTGGCGTCACGGGGTGCGCAACGCCGTCGTGCCGCTGATCTCCATTCTCGCGATCCAGCTGTCGACGACCTTCGTCGGTGCGGTCATCATCGAGCGCGTCTTCGCGCTGCCGGGCCTCGGCGACATGCTTCTGGTCGGCATCAAGGAGCAGGACTTCCCGAGCGTGCAGGGCGTACTTCTGTTCTCGACCGCGCTCGTGCTGCTGCTCGGCTTCGCAGCCGACATCGCCCAGCGCATCATCGACCCCCGGCTGCGCGAGAGCATCTCGGGCAACCGGCGCACGAAGGCGGTCGCATGACCGCCACGACCCTCCCCGACACGGGCACCGGCCCCGTCTCGTCGACCGCGCGACCGCGACGACGGCGGTCGGTGAACCTCGCCGTCGGCGGCATCCTGTTCGGGGTCATCGCCGTGATCGGACTGGTGTCGCTGTTCTGGACGCCGTTCTCCTTCGACGACACCAGCGGCGACCGACTGCAGCCGCCGTCGCTCGAGCACTGGGCGGGCACCGATCGCCTCGGGCGCGATCTGTTCACGCAGCTCATGATCGGCGCTCGACTGGCCCTGACGGTCGGCTTCGGGTCGGTGCTCATCGCCGCGGTCATCGGCATCGGCCTGGGACTCGTCGCCGCCGTCGCGCGGCGGTGGATCGACGACGCTCTCACGAGCCTCCTCGACATCGCCATCGCCTTCCCCACGCTGCTGCTCGCGATGCTGATCGTCGCCTGGCGGGGAGCATCGGTCGATTCGGCGATCCTGGCGATCGGTCTCGCGGGCTCCGCTGTGATCGCCCGTCTCACCCGCATCGCCGCGACCCGTGTCCTCGCGATGGACTACGTCACCGCCGCACGGACATCGGGCACCGGACGCCTCGGCGTCGTGTTCCGGCACGTGTTGCGCAACGTCTGGCCGACCCTCATCGTGCCGCTTGCGCTGCAGTTCGGCGGAGCCGTCGGCGCAGAGGCGTCGCTGTCGTATCTCGGCCTCGGTTCGCCGCCGCCGAACGCGTCGTGGGGCCGGATGCTGGAGGAGGCGCAGAGCACGGTGCTGGTCGCCCCGACAGCGGCGATCCTGCCCGGAATCCTGCTCGTCGCCTTCATCATCGGTGCGAACCTGCTGGCCGACGGACTGCGCGACGTCGCCGACCCCACCACGAGGAGCATCGGATGACGGCCGCGCTGACGACCTCCGGCCTCGGCGTCCGGCTCGGTGAGGAGCGCACCCTCGTGCACGGCGTCGACGTGACGCTCGCACGCGGCGAACGCCTGGGCATCATCGGCGAGTCGGGTTCGGGGAAGTCCCTCACCGCATTGGCGGCGCTCGGCCTGCTCGCGTATCCGCTGACGCCGTTCGGCTCGGCCACGATCGCGACGGCCGACGGCGACGTCGAGGTCGTCGGTGCCGCATCCCGACGACTCGACCGCGTCCGCGGTCGCACGATCTCCGCCGTCTTCCAGGAGCCGCTGGCCTCCCTCGATCCGCTCATGCGCGTGGGCAAGCAGCTCGCCTGGCCGCTCAAGACCCACCGAGGACTCAGCGGCGAGAGGCTCCGTCGCGGGGTGCTCGACGCGCTCGCGGACGTTCAGCTTCCCGACCCGGAACGCATCGCCCGTTCCTTCATCCACGAGATCTCGGGAGGGCAGCGTCAGCGTGTCGCGATCGCGCTCGCGCTGGCCGCGGGACCGAGCATCCTCATCGCCGACGAGCCGACGACGGCGCTCGATGTCACGGTGCAGGCCGGAATCCTTGAGCTGCTGCAGCGAGAGGTCACCGACCGGGGGATGACCTTGCTCTTCATTAGTCACGACCTGCCCGTCGTCTCGCAGATCGCGGACCGCGTGCTCGTCATGCGCGACGGGCGCCAGGTCGAGCTCGGCGACACGGCGACGTTGCTGCGGTCACCCCGGCACGAGTACACGGCTCAGCTGGTCGCTGCGTCGCGCGCTCTCGACGACTTCCTGCCGGCGGAGCGCCGCAACGGTGACGACGGAACGCAGACGCGGATGGGGGAGTCCCGATGACCGCCACGGATGCTCCGATCCTCGCGCTCGAGCACGTCGACTTCGCCTATGGGCGCGGAGAGCCCGTCCTGCACGACGTGTCGCTCTCCCTGGCGCCCGGTGAGACGGTGGGCCTGGTCGGCGAGTCGGGCGCCGGCAAGACCTCGGTGCTCCGCCTCCTCCTCGGGCTGGCGACGCCGACCTCGGGGCGCGCTCTCTTCGAGGGTGCCGGGTTGCGCTCGACCGATCGATCCCAGGTGCGGGCGCTTCGGCGAGCGGTGCAGCCGGTGTACCAGGACCCGTTCTCGTCCCTCGACCCGCGGATGACGGTGCGGCAGTCGATCGCCGAGCCGTTGCGTTCCCTCGGAATCACCCGCGACCGCGCGGAGACAGCACGCCGCGTCGACGAATTGCTCCGGGCGGTGGACCTCGACGCGGATGCCGCGGGCCGCTACCCCGACGCGTTCTCCGGCGGACAGCGTCAACGGATCGCGATCGCACGGGCGCTCGCGCCACAGCCTCGGGTGCTCCTCGCCGACGAGCCGGTGAGCGCACTCGACACCTCCGTGCGGATGCACGTGATCGAACTGTTCCAGCGCCTCGCGGCGGAGCAGGGGATCGCGATGCTCCTGGTGTCGCACGACCTCACGATCGTCTCGGCGTTGTGCGAGCGCATGACCGTCCTGCAGGACGGGCGGATCGTCGAGGAGGGTCCGACGTCGCGCCTGCTCACGGCTCCGCGCGAGTCCTACACGGCGCAGCTCGTCGCCTCCGTCCCCCGTCTTCCCGCGGAATGACGGGGGAAGGGGCCTGCGACACGCCCGGGATGTCGCGCCGCTTTGCCAGGATGCCGGGAGCCGCGTAACTTATTACTTGTTCGCCCCACAGGGAAGAGCGAGAGGGCCGGAAGGTCCCGCCTCCCTCAAGCGGAGAACAACCCGAAACAGATGCTCTCGAGCATCGCAGGTCCAAGACCTGCCACAGGGTCCCGATCACATCCCTTCCATGACTGCCTCGGTTCGCCGAAGACGGTTCGGAACGAGAAGTGGATCGGGTATGGTTGTGAAGTTGCCCTCTGGGCTGGCTGTGAGGTCAGTTGGGGGAGCGTCCGATCCTTGAGAACTCAACA